>NZ_JBIAMC010000003.1:0-631176 GCF_042873875.1 Streptosporangium sp. NPDC004379 | reverse complement strand
CGCCCCGCCTGCGCCCGCAACGCCCCCGCACTCTTCGCCGACACCACCCACACCAACGACCCGTCCCCCGACACCAACGACCCGCCCACCAGCGCCGGCCCACCCGCAGGCACAGACTCCGACGCGGACACCGGCCCGCCCGCAGAGACAGGCACAGACGCCGACACAGGCCCGCCGTTCACCGGCACAGACACCGCCGCCGACACCGGCTCCCCAGCCGGAGGACCCTCCACGATCACATGCGCATTCGTCCCGGAAATCCCGAAACTCGACACCCCCGCACGCACCGCACCCCCACCCGCCAACTCCACCGACCCCGTCAGCAACCGCACCTCACCCACCGACCAATCCACATGCGGCGTCGGCTCCGTCACATGCAACGTCGGCGGCAACACCCGCCGCCGCAACGCCTCCACCACCTTGATCACACCCGCCACCCCCGCGGCGGCCTGCGTATGACCGATGTTCGACTTGATCGAACCGAGCCACACGGGACGGCCGGCCGGACGACGGGTTCCGTAGGTGGCCAGCAGGGCTTCTGCCTCGATCGGGTCGCCCAGCCTGGTTCCGGTGCCGTGGGCCTCCACCGCGTCGACGTCGCCGACACCGAGCCCGGCGTCGGCGAGCGCCTGGCGGATGACGTCCTGCTGGGCCTGGCCGCTGGGGGCGGTGAGGCCGTTGCTGGCGCCGTCCTGGTTGACGGCGCCGCCGCGGATCACGGCGAGGACGGGGTGGCCGTTGCGGCGGGCGTCGGAGAGGCGTTCGAGCACCACCACGCCCGCGCCCTCGGCCCAGCCGGTCCCGTCCGCCGTGGCGGAGAACGACTTGCAGCGGCCGTCGGGTGACAGCCCGCCCTGCCTGCTGAACTCGACGAACATGCCGGGGCTGGACATCACCGTGACGCCGCCGGCCAGCGCCAGCGAGCACTCCCCGCGCCGCAGCGCCTGCACGGCGAACACGATCGAGACCAGCGACGACGAGCAGGCCGTGTCGGTGGTGACGGCCGGTCCCCGCAGTCCCAGGGTGTAGGCGACGCGACCGGACACGACGCTGAGCGCGGTGCCGGTGAGCAGGTGGCCGTCCGCGGTGCCCGTGGACTGGTGCAGCCGGGGTCCGTAGTCGGGGGCCATGGCGCCGACGAACACACCGGTGGGCGAGCCGCGCAACCCGGCCGGGTCGATCCCGGCCCCCTCCACGGCCTCCCAGCAGATCTCCAGCAGCAGCCGCTGCTGCGGGTCCATCGCCGTGGCCTCGCGCGGACTGATGCCGAAGAACGCGGCGTCGAACAGGTCGGCGTCGTAGACGAAACCGCCGTGCCCGGTGTCGCTGGTCCCCGAGCGGTCCGGCCCGGTGGCGGACAACGCGTCGAGATCCCAGCCGCGGTTCCGGGGGAACTCGCCGATCGCGTCGGCGCCGCCGGCGACCAGCCGCCACAGGTCCTCGGGGGAGGCCACCCCGCCGGGGTAGCGGCAGCCCATGCCGACCACCGCGATCGGGTCGTCGCCGCCGCCGCGGATCTCGGCCGTCGGCTCGGCCGCGCCGCCGGTCAGCAGTTCGTGGAGGTGCGCGGCGAGACGCTCGGGCGTCGGGTGGTCGTACAGGAGGCCGGTCGGGAGCCGCAGCCCGGTCGCGGCGCGCAGCCGGTCGCGCAACTCGACGGCCGCCGCCGACTCCAGCCCCAGGTCCTTGAACGTACGGCCGGGCTCCATGTCGGACGCGCCGGCGTAGCCCAGCAGGCGCGCGGTCGCGGACAGCACCAGGTCGCGCAGCTCGCCCCTGGAGCGGACGGGCCCGGCCTGCTCGGGTACGGCCTCCCCGGCGGACGGGGTCAGGGCCGCCGGGCGGCGCGCGGCGGGGGCGGGGGCGGAGGTGCGGGGGCGGCGCTGGAAGGGGTAGGACGGCAGGTCCACGAGGCGGGCCTCACCGCACGGTCCGGACCAGTCCACGGGGGCGCCCCACGTGTACGCCTGCGCGAGCGACCGCAGCAGGCGGTCGCGTCCGCCGTCGCCGCGGCGCAGCGTGCCGACCGCGACCGCGTCCCGCCCCGCCGCCTCCGCGGTCTCCTCCACAGCGGTCACCAGCACGGGGTGCGGGCTGCACTCGACGAACAACGTGTGGTCCCGCCCGTCCAGCGCCGTCCGCACCGCCTCGGCGAAGCGGACGGGGCTGCGCAGGCTGCGGTACCAGTAGCCGGCGTCCAGATCGGCGGTGTCCATCGGCTCGCCGGTGAGCGTGGAGACGAACACGGTGGCGCCGCTCCGCGGGCGGATGGGGGCGAGGTCCCGCAGGACCTCCTCCCGTACCCGCTCGACCTCCGGGGAGTGGGACGCGTACGTGACCGGGATGACCTTGGTGGAGACGTCGGCGAGACGGCCGGCGAGGGCGGTCAGCGCCTCGCGGGGACCGGAGACGACGACCGAGCGCGGGCCGTTGACGGCGGCCACGGTGACGGGCGCGGACAGGTCCGCGATCGCCCGTTCCACCGCGTCGAGGCCGGCCGCGACGGACATCATGCCGCCGGAGCCCTCGATGCCCGCGATGGCCCGGCTGCGCAGCGCGACGACCCGGGCGGCGTCGTCCAGGGTCAGCGCGCCGGCGACGACCGCGGCGGCGATCTCCCCCTGGGAGTGGCCGATCACCACGTCGGGCTCGACGCCGTGGGACCTCCACACCTCGGCCAGGCCGACCATGACCGCCCAGAGCGCGGGCTGCACCACGTCCACCCGGTCCAGGCCGGGCGCGCCGGGGCGCTCGCGGAGGACGTCCAGGAGGTCGAGGCCGGTGAACGGGGCCAGCGCGTCCGCGCACTCGGCGAGCCGTCCGGCGAACACGGGCGAGACCGTCATCAGCTCGCGCGCCATGGCGGGCCACTGCGAGCCCTGTCCGGGGAAGACGAAGGCACGCGCGCCGGCGGTCTCCGTGCCGGTCACGAGGGCGTCGTGCGGCTCCCCTGCGGCCAGGGCCCGGAGCGCGGACAGGCGGGTGCCGCGGTCGGGGGCGAGGACCACGGCGCGGCGTTCGAAGGAGGTACGGGTCCGGGCGAGGCTCAGCGCCACGTCCGCCGGGCCGGTGCCGGGATCCGCGGCCGGCGTCGTGAGGCGCGCGGCCCACTCCCGCAGCGCTCCCTCCGACCGTGCCGACAGCGTCCAGGGCGCGTCCTCCGTACCCGCGTCCCCCGTACCCGCGTCCTCCGCGCCGGCGTCCTCCGTACCGGAGGAGGGAGCGGAACCCGGGACGGAGGCCCGCGCGGGAGGCGAGGCGAGGATCAGGTGGCAGTTGGTGCCGCCCATCCCGAAGGAGCTGACGGCGGCGACCACGGGACCGGGCAGGGGCCGGGTCTCGGTGACGACGTGGAGGCGCAGGTCGCCCAGGGGGATCTCCGGGGGCGCGGACTCGAAGTTGAGGCTGGGGGGCAGTTCGCCGTTCCCGAGCGACAGGACGACCTTGAGCAGCCCGGCGATGCCGGCCGCGCCCTCCAGGTGACCGATGTTGGTCTTGACCGAGCCCACGAGCAGAGGGTCGCCGGCCGGCCGGGCGGTCCCGTACGCGGCTCCGAGCGCCGCGGCCTCCACGGGGTCGCCGACCTTGGTGCCGGTGCCGTGGAGCTCCACGTACCGGACCTGGGCGGGCCGTACCCCGGCGCGGTCGCAGGCCAGCGCGATGACGTCCCGCTGGGCGCGGCCGCTGGGCACGGTGAGGCCCTCGCCGCCGCCGTCGTTGTTGACCGCCCCGCCCAGGATCACCGCGTGCACGGTGTCGCCGGCGGCGAGCGCGTCGGGGAGGCGCTTGAGCACGACCAGCGCGCCGCCCTCGCCGCGCACGTACCCGTTGGCGCGGTGGTCGAAGACGTGGCAGCGGCCGTCGGGCGACAGCGCGCCGAACGCGCCGATGGCGTCGGTGGTCTCCGGCAGCAGGTTCAGGTTCGCGCCGCCGGCCAGCGCCACGTCGCTCTCGCCGCGGCGCAGGCTCTCGGCGGCCATCCAGACGGCCACCAGCGACGACGACTGGCCGGTGTCGAGGGTGAGGGAGGGGCCGCGCAGGCCGAGCACGTACGACACCCGGTTGGCGATCATGGCGCGGTTGGCGCCGGTGTAGGCGTGGCGGCCGGCGCCGCCGATCCGGTCCTGCAGGGCCGCCCAGTCGTTGGAGATGGCGCCCAGGAACACCCCGGTGGCGCTGCCGCGCAGCGAGGCCGGAACGGCGCGGGCGTTCTCCAGCGCCTCCCAGGCCAGTTCGAGCACCAGGCGCTGGTGCGGGTCCATCGCCGCCGCCTCGTTGGGCGAGATGCCGAAGAAGCCGGGGTCGAACCCGTACACGTCCTCCAGGAACCCGCCCCGCCGGTACGCGGTCCCCTCCGCCGCCCGCCCCTCGGGCGCCTCGGTGACGGCGTCCACGCCCTCGCGCAGCAGCCGCCAGAACCTCTCGGGACCGGCGGCTCCCGGGAGCCTGCACGCCATGCCGACGACGGCGACGGCGACCGGCCCCTCGTTCTCGGCCCGCTGTGTCGACTCACCAGCCATCAATGCGCCACCTCAAGCTTCACGCCTCGGGGAGCGTCAGGTATCGACGCCTTGCCTGGGAACGGCTCCGAATAATTACTCGACAGCCGATCTGGAACGCGGCCATGACTTAATCCATTGCGACTTTAAGGTTGCGTTCCGTCCCGGCACACTCCCGGATCGCCGACATGTAGTTGCCACCGCTTCTGGCCACCGGAGGCCACCGGCTCCGCCCTTGACCCCGATCGTTCTCGTCCGCGGAGAATGGCAGGCGGAGAAAGCTGCGGAGGAGATCACATGTCCGTCGAGGCGCCTCTCAGTAACGGCCAGCTCTTCAGCTGGCGGGAAATAGAGCGGTATCCGGACGACTGGCTGGCGGAGGCCAACCTGCCGACCACCTGGGATCTGCGCGGGCTCTCCGGCGAGCGGGTGGACGAGGCGCTGCGGCGGCTGGTGGACCGGCACGAGGTGCTGCGCACCACCTACCGGGATCGGGGCGGCCGGCCGGTGCAGCACGTCCACGAGGACGTCGAGCTTCCGATCGAGCGGATCGACCGGATCGTCACCGACCCCGCCGAGCACGAGCGGACGAAGGCCGAGCTGGTGACGGTGCCGTTCGCGATGAGCGACGCGCTGAACTGGCGCGGCCGGCTGGTCGGCTCGCGGGGCGAGCCGATGTACCTGTGCCTGTCGTTCTCCCACCTGATCGTGGACCTGTGGTCGATCCACCACCTTCAGGACCAGTTCAGGGCGCTGACGGCCGACCCGCGGGCGACCGCGCCGGTGGGGTCCCCGCCGCGCGAGCTGGCGCGGCGGCAACGGGAGGAGTCGTGGCGGCCCCGGCAGGAGGGCTCCGAGCGTTACTGGCGGAGCGTGCTCGACGACGGCCTGATGGACGTCCTGCCCACGCTGCCCGCGAAGGTGAAACGCGACCGGCTGGAGCTGACGCTGCGGTCACGCGGCCTGGGCGGGCTGGCGGCGGAGGCCGGCAGGCGGCACGGGGTGACCGCCCCGGCCGTGGTGATGGCGTTCGTGGCCGCGGGCCTGGCCCGCCACCTGGACGTGGACCGGGTGACGATGAGCCTGATGTCCTCCAACCGGTTCGCACCGGAGGACCAGCACAACGTGGGCACGATGAACCAGCTCATCCCGTTCGTCACGGCCGTGGACCCGCGGTCCACGATCGCCGAGCACGTCAGGCGGCTCCACTGGGCGAGCGCGAAGGCGTACCGGCACTCCGCCTACGACTTCGACAGGATCGCCGAGACGGCGGCCGGGCACGGCGAGCGGCCGGAGCACGACTGCTGGGTCAACCACCTGTTCCGCGCCTGGTTCAACTACATCCAGGTGGACCGGCGCCCCAGCGACCCCCACGACCCCACCCCGGCCTCGCTGGCCTGGACACCGCTCGCCCAGCAGTACGGCCAGGCGTTCCGGGTGCGGGTGGAGGTGCGCGGCGGGTGCACCAGCGTGCTGATGCTGGCCGACCCCGACGTGCTGCCGGCCGGGGCGATGACCGACATCATGCGGACGATCGCCGACGGCGTACGGCTGGCGGCGACCGATCCGGGGCGCGCGCTGAAGGACCTGTGGAGCGCACGCGGCGACCTGCCGCCGTCGCTGTTCCCGCCCGAGCCGCCAGAGCCGCCCCGCTGAGTCCTGGAGAGGCCATGGAACGCACCCTTCACCGGTGGTTCGCCGACGCCGCCGCCCGCCACGGTGAGCGGGTCGCGCTGGAGGTGGGCGGCGGCCGTCACACCTACGCCGAGCTGGAGGCGCTGTCCCGGCGGCTGGCCGCCGAGATCGTCGCGGCCTGCGGCGAGCCGCCCGCCAGGGTCGGCCTGTACGCGGCCCGCAGCCTCCTGGCCTACGCCGGCTACCTGGCGATCCAGCGGCTCGGCGCCACCGCGGTGCCGCTGAACCCGTCCGCGCCCGCCGCGCGCAACCGCGCCGTGACGGCGGCCGCGGGGCCCGGCCTCGTGCTCGCCGACGCCGGCCTCCGGCCGCCCGTGCTGCCCGCCGCCACGCTGGCGGTGAGCCTGGACCGGCTGGACGCCCCGCCGCGCGCCGTGCCCGACGCCTTTCCGGCCGGCCCGGACGACCTGGCGTACGTGCTGTTCACGTCGGGGTCGACGGGTGTGCCGAAGGGCGTGCCGCTGCGCCACCGCAGCGTGGACGCGTACCTGTCGCACGTGGTCCCTCGCTACGAGCTGGGTCCGGGCTGCCGGCTGTCGCAGACGTTCGACCTGACGTTCGACCTGTCGGTGTTCGACATGTTCGCCGCCTGGGGCAGCGGGGCGACGCTGGTCGTGCCGGCACCGTACGACCTGCTCAAACCCGTCGCCTTCGTGGCCCGCGAGGAGCTGACGCACTGGTTCAGCGTGCCGTCGGTGGTGTCGCTGGCCATGCGGCTGCGGCGGCTGACGCCGGGCGCGATGCCGTCGTTGCGGTGGAGCCTGTTCTGCGGCGAGCCGCTGACGCTGCCCCAGGCCGCGGCGTGGCGGACGGCCGCCCCGGGGAGCGTCCTGGAGAACCTGTACGGTCCGACGGAGCTGACCATCAGCTGCACCGAATACCGCCTTCCGGCCGACCCGGGGCGCTGGCCGGAGACCTCCAACGGGACGGTGCCGATCGGGACGCCGTACCCGGGGGTCGAGTACCTGGTGGTGGACGGCGGGGGACGGCCGGCCGCCGAGGGCGAGCTGCTGCTGCGCGGCGTGCAGCGCTTCCCCGGGTACGCCGATCCCGGTGTGAACCGGGGACGGTTCGCCCGCTTCGACGGCGTGGCGGCGCGCGACGCGGCGACGGCGGGCGGGACCGTCGCGCCGGACCTGTGGTACCGGACCGGTGACCGGGTGGCCTGGTGCGACGGCACGCTGGTTCACCTGGGACGGCTGGACCAGCAGGTCAAGATCTCCGGGCACCGGGTGGAGCCGGGCGAGGTCGAGGCCGCGCTGCGGGACCGGCCGGGCGTGGTGGAGGCGGTCGTGCTGGCGGTGCGGGGACGGGACGGCGAGCTGGGCCTGGAGGCGGCCTGCACGGGGACGGGGCTGGACCCCGTGGCGCTGGTCAGGGGGGTGGCGCAGGTGCTGCCCGGCTACATGGTGCCGCGCTCGGTGACGATCCTGGACGAGCTGCCGCTGAACGCCAACGGCAAGGTCGACCGCCGTGCCACGGCCGCCGCCCTGAACACCGTCTGAGGCGGACGCGGTCCGAGACGGACACGGTACGGGGCGCCGCCGCCCGATGGGGTGGCGGCGCCGGCGAGCGGGGCGTCAGAGGGGCGGAGGCGTCAGGCACGACGACAGGGTGCCCCACAGGGAGCCGACCGTCCTGAACGTGGACTCGTTCAGCAGGTCGTCGGGCAGCTCCACCCCGTAGGTGTTCTCCACGTCCACGAGAAGCCGCACCACGCCCATCGAGTCGAGGCCGAGCGCGCCCAGCTGGTCCTGCGGGGTCAGCCGCTCCGCGTCCGCGTACGGCAGATGGATTCTCAGAAGGCTCTTGAAGCTGTCGGGTATTTCCAGCATGGCGAGGTGTCCTCATCTCACGGAATCATCCCCTTGAAAAGAGGTTTCCGAAAAACAGGGGCCCCGGTCAAGCGACCCCTGCTGACAGGTTCTCCGCCGCCGAACCGGTCATCGCGTGACCATTGCCGGACACGCGGTGAAGCCCAATCCTCGAGATGTCCGGTTTCATGGAATCCGCCGAGGTGAACGTCTCATGAAATCCGCAGGCCTGTGCTGGGGGCAGCGCTACATGTGGCTGCGCGTCCATCAGCTTCCTCCGGAGCACCAGCACGAAACGCACGTGGTGCTGCGTTTCGAGGTGCCCTCGGGGATCACCGTCGCCCAGGCGAAGGCCATCCTCACCCATCTGACCCGGCGTCACGAGATCCTGCGGACGACGTACCGGCTCGACCCCGAGCCCGGGCAGCACGTGGATCCGCCGCGCCCGCTGCCTGTCCGGGTCGTCACCACGGAGCGGGACGGCACCCCCGGACCCGTCGAGACGGTCGAGGAACTGACCCGCAGCCCGTTCGACCCGGCCGGGGAGTGGCCGATCCGGGCCTGCCTGGTCACCACCGGGGGCGCGCCGAAGGCGTGCGTGCTGGTGTTCAACCACCTGGCGGTGGACGTCTGGACACTGGGGGAGATCAAGCGGGAACTGCGTACGCAGGCCGCCGGGATGGCCGCGCGCCGCCCGGCCGCGCTGTCCCCCGTCCGGAACCGGCCGGCCGACCTGGCCCGCCACGAGGCGTCGGCGGACGCGGCGATCACGGCGGCGCGGGCGATGGCGCACTGGCAGGAGGAGGTGACCCGCCTCCCCCTCGATCCCTTCGCCCGCCGGCGGGCGGAGCGCGACGGCCCCCCGGCCCGGCACGCGACGCTGGTCTCGCCCGTCTTGCCGGGGGCCGCCCGGACGGCCGCGGGACGGCACGGAGTGTGGCCGTCGCTGGTGCACGTCGCCGCGTACGCGGCGATGACCGCGATCTACACCGGCGGCGACTCGGCGGGGTTCCTGTCGTTCGTCAGCAACCGCGAGACGCATCCCTTCCCCGACGTGATGACCTGCATGTTCTCCCCGACGCTCGTCCGGGTGGACTGCGCGGGCGACCCGTCCTTCGGCGAGCTGCTCGGCCGCGTGGCCGGGAGCTTCTCGCGGGCGCGCGAGCACGCCTACGTCCCCTACGACGAGATCGTCGAGATGGTCTCGCGCGAGGGGTCGCGGCGCGGCGGCCCGGTGCTGCTGAGCTCCGAGCTCAACTTCATCAAGCAGCGCACCAAGGAGTACGGCGGGCGGCGCACCGCCTTCACCTGGAACCCGGTCCCGGAGTCGTGGGCATACTGCGGGCTGGACACGTACCTGCGGATCGACGAGTGGCGCGACGCGGTCTCGCTCTCCCTGCACGCCATGTCGTCGGTCATGGACGCCGGCGCCGTCGAGTGGTTCCTGCGCGGCATGGAGCGCCTGGTGCTGGCGGCCGGCGACGACCTGCGGCTCACCGAACTGGCATCCCTGGTGCCCTTCGCCCCGGAGACGGCCACCGCGTCCGCCATGCCCACCACGCCGCCCTCTGCACCCGCCGACGAGGCCGTGCAGGCGTTGCTGGCGGCCGTGCGGGACGCGCACGGACTCGCCGGCGTCGACCCGTCCGACAGCTACACGCTGGCCGGAGGCCGGGCTCTGCGCATCCCGCGGGTACTGGCGGAGCTGAGCGGCCGCGGCTGGCGGGGACTCACCCTCCAGCAGCTCGCCGGTCCCACACCGCTGGGCGCGCTGGCCGCCCGCCTGACCCCCGTCCCGCAGAACTCCACCACCCCTATTCCCAGTCACAGGGAGTGAACGTCATGTCCCAGACCCTCAACGGACAACAGGTGGTCAGAAGCCGCCGCCTGGTCGCCTCGGAGCAGGAGTTACGCGAGACCATCGACCGCGAGCTGCCCGCCGCCGACCTCGGCGACCTGGTCATCATGGGTGGTCACTTCATGCTCTTCGAGGACCCGGAGACGGGCCGGCTGACGCCCGGCGTCATCGAGGAGCAGCACGACGAGACCATGCGCCGCCGCGTCGCCGGCCGCGTCGGCATCTTCCCCGGTTACACGTGGCGGATGTCGGCCGAGCTGCTCCGGAGCTACGCCGCGGCGGGCGCCGACGTGCGGCTGCTGCTGCTCATCAACGACTGGCAGTACGTGCCCGCCGGCGGCCGCCCGGCCGGCGAGCTTCGCGCGGAGTTCTTCGCCGGCATGTCCGCGCTGCCGTCCTCTTACGAGAAGACGCTGCGGGAGGCCGGGCTGAACGGGGACAGCGTGCTGCCCAGCCGCAAGCACCCCCTGGCCTTCCCCGAGACCTGGCTGAAGTACCGCTTCCAGAAGGCCGCCGACCGCCTCGTCAAGGCGGGGCGCCTGGAGAAGCGCTACCTCGACACCGGCCGGAACGACACCGAGGTGGCCTTCCTGGACGCCGACGGCAACTACCGCACCCTGATCAGCTGCGGCGTCACCGGCTGCGCGGGCGAGATCACCGAGATGGTCTCGGAGGTGTACAGGGCCGGCCACCGCAACCTGCTGATCTTCGCGCCCGGCGAGTGCCTGCGGCCGGTGGAGACCGGCGTCGACATCGCGCTCGGCCTGTACGACCTGCCCGGCATGCGGGTGGTCGTGGCCGATCCCGGCGGCAGCGGCGAGATGTCCGAGGACGAGATCTACGACAAGCTCGTCACCGTCAGCACGTTCCGGCGGTGATCCCCGATGAAGCCCATATACCTGGACGGCTGCGCCACCACCCGCGTCGACGACGAGGTGCTGGAGGCCATGATGCCGTACCTGCGCGAGGAGTACGGCAACCCCTCGTCGCCGCACGCCATGGGCAAGCGGGCACGGCGCGCGGTGGACGCCGCGGCCGAGTCGGTGGCCCGGCTGATCGGCGCCGGCCCCGGCGAGATCGTGTTCACCTCGGGCGCGACCGAGAGCAACAACATCGCCCTGCTCGGCGTGTTCGCCCACGGTGACACCGCCCCGGTCAACGGCGTGTTCTGCCCCACCGACCACAAGTCGTCGCTGGCCGTCGGCCAGGCGCTGGCCGCCCGCGGCGTCGGGACCAGGACCATGCGGGTGCGCCCGAGCGGCCAGGTCGACCTCGGGCACCTGGCCGGGCTGCTCGATCTGAACACCCGGGTGGCCACGGCCGCCTGGGTCAACAGCGAGATCGGAGCCGTGCAGCCGGTGCGGGCCATGGCCGCGCTCTGCCACGAGGCGGGCGCGCTGCTGCACGTGGACGGCGCGCAGGCGGCCGGCCGCATCCCCATCGACGTGCGCGACACGGAGCCGGACACCCTGTCCCTGTCCGCCCACAAGATCCACGGTCCCAAGGGCGTCGGCGCGCTGTACGTGCGGCCGGAGATCCGCCACCGGCTGCGCCCGATCATGTACGGCGGCGGCCAGCACGCGCTCCGCAGCGGCACCGTCCCCACCCACCTGGTCGTCGGCCTCGGCAAGGCGTGCGAACTGGCCGCCGGGCGCTGGGACGCCGAGTGGCGGCGGGTACTCGAACTCCGCGCCGTCGCCCTGGACGTGCTGACGGCCGGGTTCCCCGGGCTGCGCGTCAACGGCGACCCGGACGTGAGCGTGCCGCACGTGCTGAACGTGGTGCTGCCCGGCGTGCGCGGTGAGAGCCTCGTCTCCAGCCTGCGGTCGGTGGCGCTGTCCACCGGCTCGGCGTGCAACTCCGGCTCCCAGGAGCCCTCGTACGTCCTGACCGCCATCGGCCTCTCCCCCGAGGACGCCAACAGCTCGGTCCGGCTGTGCCTGGACCCGCGCATGTCGTTCGAGGATCTGACACTCGGCGTCGAGACCGTCGTGGAGCGGGCCCGCGCGCTGGCCGGCGTGGCCCTGGACAGGGTGACCCCGGCCGGTTCCGAGCCCGCCGGTCTCAGGCCGGTCGGTTCCGAGCCCGCCGGTCTCAGGCCGGTCGGTTCCGAGCCCGCCGGTCTCAGGCCGGTCGGTTCCGAGCCCGCCGCTCTCACGCCGGCCGGTTTCACCCCGGTCGGAGGTGAGCCCGCCGGAGTCGAGGAGGTCACCCCGCTGTGAGGTACTTCCTGGCGGCCTGCACTCCGGCCTGGAAACGGCTGGTGGCGTCGAGATCGCGCATCATGGTGGCGATGTGCCGGCGGCAGCTCCGCACCGACATGCCGAGCTTCCTGGCCACCACCTCGTCGGTGTAGCCCTTGGCCATCAGGGCGGCGATCGACTGCTGGAGGTCGTCGGCCACGCCCGAGTAGCCGAAGTCGATGCCCTCCAGCGGCGTGGCCATCTCCCACAGGTGGTTGAACAGGTCGAGGAAGAACTGGATGACGCCCTGGTTGTGCACGCGGGCGATGCTGGCCTCGGCGTCGTCCGCGCCGAACAGCACGACCAGCGAGCGGTCGAAGACGATGGCCGACCGCGGCACGTGGCTGACGGTGTAGACGGAGGCGCCCGCGTCGGTGAGCCGCTTCATCCGCATCCTGGTGCCGACGTCGGCCCGGTTGCGGTGCTGGCAGATGATGCGGACGGTCACCCCCCTGGTCACCAGGCCGAGGTAGGTCTCCGCCATGTCCTCGACCACGCCGCCTCCCTGGAGCACCAGGACCTCGTCGCGGCAGGCGTCGCCGGCCGTCTTGAGGAAGCCGCGCACCTCCATGGTCCCCGCCAGGTAGTCCACGGTGCCCTGGGACGCGCCCGGCGACTGCTCCACCAGGCCGACCCGTTCCTTGATCTGGTCGAGCAGCTCCCGCCGCCGGTAGATCTCGCGCTCCACGGTGGACACCAGCGACGCCGCGGCCAGCTCCGGGTCGACCGGGGCGTACCGCTCGACGGCGCCGGCGCCGTCGTCCGGCCGCAGCAGGTGGCTGTCCGTCAGATGGCGCACCGCCTCCCGCATCTCCCCCACGCCGATGCCGAGGTCGGCCGCCGCCACCTCGATGGCCTCGATCGCGCCCTTGCTCTCGGCGTAGCGGTACACGTCCATCACGTGGTCCCGGGTGAACGACATCAACGTCATGATCTTTCCTCCTCAGGCGGCGGACAGCGCTCGGCGGCGGAACAGGGCCAGGGCGGCGCCCAGCAGCAGGGCGGCCATCCCGGCCAGTACGGCGAGCTGGGGCAGCACCGCCGTGAGGCCCTTGCCCGGCTGGGCGAGCGTGAGCAGCGCGTCCATGCCCCAGGCGTGCGGGAACAGGTGTCCGATGGTGTTGATCACTTCGCCGGACGACTCGCGCGGCCACAGGCAGCCGCCGAGCATGCCCAGCACCACGCCGAGCGGCGGGCCGACGGCGGGGGCCTGGTCGGGCGCGTTCAGCAGGGTGCCGACCAGGAGGGCGGCGCCGGTCGCGACCAGCGAGAACACCACCACGACCGCCGCCACGCCGAGCGGGTCGCCCCACGTCACGCCGAACGCCAGCGCGCTCACCACGACGACCAGCACGGCCTGGGCGAGCGCCACGAGGAACCGGCTCAGCGCCTCCCCGAGCAGCACCGACGCCCGCCGGACGGGAGCCGTGAGCGCCCGCTGGAGCATGCCGAGCCGGCGGCTCTCGACCAGGGCTGCGGCCACGGCCATGGAGTTGATGAAGGTGAACAGCAGCAGGTTGGCCGGGGCGGTGTAGGCGAAACCGCGCGGGTCGGCGGCGCCCGCGGACCCGCCGGTGACGGCCACGCGGCCGGACTCCGCCTGGGCCTGCCGGACGTACGCGGCGGCCTGGGCCGGCGTGGCGCCCGCGGTGACGGCGGCCCGGGTGGCCTCCTCCACGGCGGCCACCCGGCCCACGGCCACGTCGATGGCGCTGCGGGCGGCCATGCCGCTGCCGTTGACCTCGGTGACGACGAGCCGGAGCCGGGCGGGGTCGTCCGGGACGACCAGGCCGGCGGCCAGCGCGCCGGACCGCACGCCGGAGCGCAGGTCCGCGGCCGACTCCACGCGGGTGACCTCCAGGTCGGGGCGGCGGTCCAGCTCGGCCAGGAGGGCGGCGGTGACGGGGTCGGAGCCGTGCGCGACCACGCCGACGGGCAGGCGTCCCGTGCCGTTGCCGATGGCCATGCCGACGAACGCGATGGACACGAACGGCATGATCACCATGAAGAACAGCCCCACCCGGTCGCGGGTGTGCCGTCGCAGGTTGGCGGCCACCAGGGCCAGGACGGGGCGTGGGCTCACAGCAGCGTTCCCTTCTTCATCCCGAGTACGGCCAGGCCCCCGGCGACCAGTGTGATCGCGCACAGCACGGCGACGGGCCCGGCGACGGCGGCCGGGCCCGCTCCGGAGCCGGCCAGTTCGGTCAGCGCCGTGGAGGTCCAGCCGTTGGGGGTGAGCAGGGCGGCGGCCTGGAGCACTCCGGGCAGGCTGTACATCGGCACGAGGCTGCCGCCGAGGAAGGCCATGACGAACGACACCACCATGATCACGCCGTCCGCCTGGGCGTCGGTCTTCGCCCGGGAGGCCACCAGCATCGTGATCGCCGCGGCGGCCAGCACGTGCGCCAGCAGCACCGTGAACACGGCGAGCGGGTCCCCCCAGGTCGCGCCGGACACCAGCACGGAGGCCGCCCAGGTGACGCACACGCTGACCAGCGCCAGCGCGAACCCCACCGCGGCCTTGCCCGCGAACGGCACCCACGCGGCCAGCGGCCCGGCGCGCATGCGGTCGAGCGTGCCGAGCTTTCGTTCGGTCAGCAGGCCACGGAAGGACGCCCCGACCACGAAGAACGCGAACAGCGCCGCCATGCCGGAGCCGTAGTGGACCGACAGGTCGACCTTGCCGCCGGACATCGGGTCGTCCTCCAGCGCCGGCGACGGTCCCGCCGCCCCGTTGCGCTCCACCAGCTCCTTGACCTCGTCGCCGGGCACCCCGGCCTTCAGCACGGCGCGCACCGCCAGGGTCCTGGCGTCCACCAGCGCGGAGATGCGGTCCACGACCGCCCGCGCCACCACCCCGGCCAGAGGGGACTTCGGCGAGGTCAGGACGGCCACGTCGCCGCCGTTCCCCTCCCCCACGCTGCGGCTGAAACCGGCGGGGAAGACGATCGCCGCGCCGATCTCCTCGGCGTCCAGGGCGCGGTCCGCCTCCTCCCGGCCGGGCAGGTCGCGCAGCGTCATGACGCCCTTCAGCTCCTCCGAGGCCATCACCTCGCGGCGCACACCGGCGGGGAACTCGCCGCGGTCCAGGTCCACGAACCCGACCGTGGCCCGCAGCGGCGGGTCGTCCCCGCCGAGGACCACGCTGAACAGCGTGGCCAGCGTGACCGGGACGATCAGCGCGATCACCAGGGCGGTGCCGTCGCGCAGCCGGGTCCGGAACTCCAGCGCGCTCACCGCGGCGAATGCTCTCCACATGGTCAGTCCCGCAGGGTGGAGCCGGTCAGGTGCAGGAACGTGGCCTCCAGGTCGGGCTCGATGACCTGGGCGGCCGTCACGGTGGAGCAGCCGTCCACGGCGGTGATGAGCGCGGGGAGCAGGTGCCGCCCGTCCTCGGCGAGCAGCCGGATCGACGTGTCGCCGGTCATGGCCGCCTCGATCACGCCCTCGACCGCGCGCAGCTTGGCCAGTGCCGTCTCCATGTCACCCTCCAGCGACAACTCCACCTTGTCGGCGCCGCCGACCAGTGCGATCAGTTCGCGCCGGGTGCCCTCGGCGATGATCCGGCCGTGGTCGATGATCGCCACCCGGTCGCAGACCCGCTCGACCTCCTCCATGTAGTGGGAGGTGTACAGCAGCGACATGCCCTCGCCGACCAGGCGTTCGACGCCGTCCAGGATCGCCTTGCGGCTCTGCGGGTCCACGCCCACGGTGGGCTCGTCCAGGATCAGCACCTCGGGCCGGTGCAGCAGCGCGGCCCCGATGTTGATGCGCCGCTTCATGCCCCCCGAGTACGTCTTGAGCCTGCTGTCGGCGCGGCCCGTCAGCCCCACCAGGTCGAGCACCTCGTCGATGCGCCCGGCCAGCTCGCGGCGGGGCAGGCCGAACAGCCGGCCGAAGAAGCGCAGGTTCTCGCGGCCGGTCAGCTCCGGGTAGAGGGCGATCTCCTGCGGGACGTACCCGATCCCGGCCTTGGCGCGCATGGGGTCGTCGGCCAGGTCCACGCCGCGTACGCGCACGTGACCGGTGTCGGGACGGAGCAGGCCGACGAGCATGGAGATCGTGGTGGTCTTGCCCGCGCCGTTGGGGCCGAGCAGCCCGTACGCCTCGCCGGGCGCGATGTCGAAGCCGACGTCCCGGACGGCGTGGACGTCGCCGTAGCGTTTGCCCAGGCCGTGGCAGGACAGCGCGGGCGGCGTGGCCAGGGTGGACGGCGTGGGCGCGGTCGCCGGCGTGGGCCCGGTCATATCGCCCAGCCCCGCGCGTCGGCCGGGTCGCCCTTGTCGGCGGTGTTGGCGGCGGACACCTGGCGGTCCGGGTCCACGCCGAGCTGGTAGTCCAGCGGGGTGTTGCCGTGCACGCGGTTCCACAGCACGTGGGTGTCCAGGGTGTCGTCACCGCCCCAGTCCTTGGACGAGCCCATGACGAAGGCCGCGCCCATGACAGACTCGCCGCCCGGGTGGTTGTCGTGGATGTGGTTGTCCACGACGCTGACCCGGCTCGTGCCGATCAGCGCGAGGCCGACGCCGGACATCGGCGGGCCCGCCGCGCCCAGGCCGTCCGGCCCGGCACCGGAGGCCAGGTCGTTGCCGTACAGGTCGTTGCCCGCCACCAGGCAGTCGGTGACGCCGCCCGGCGGCTCGCCCTCGTAGACCTGGTTGAGCAGGAGCACGCCGACCGCGTTGCCGTGGCAGGCGTTGCGCAGCACCCTGACGCCGGAGGAGTTGTCGACGAAGACGCCGAAGGCGTTGGCGCAGGACTCGTTGCCGGCCACCAGGTGGTCGGACAGGGGGCAGAAGCTGAGGGCGGCACCGCCGTACCGGCTGCCGCGGGCCCGGCAGTCCATGATCCGGCAGCCGGTGGACTCCCGCAGGTAGACACCCCAGACGTCGTTGTCCACGACCTCGACGCGACGCACCGTGACGCCGGCGACGGAGTGCGCGTAGACCCCCGCGCCGGAGAAGCCGCGCACCGTCAGCCCCTCGATCCGCACGTTCGAGAGGTTCTCGCCGTACACGGTGACGCCGTTGACCACGTCCCCGGCGGCGTCGTGCAGGGGCGGCGCCCCGGACGGCGTGACCTCGCCGGGCTCCAGGATCGTCCGGCCCGCGCCCGCCCCGGTGAGGGTCACGCCGGGGTGCCGGATCCAGACGCTCCCGGCGAAGACGCCCTCCGCCAGGGTGACGTGCGCGCCGGGACCGGCCTCGTCCAGCGCCCGCTGGATCGGCTCTCCCGGCTGGACGGTTCTCCTCATGACGGCATCCCTTCCTCCTGGGTGTGGACGGTCCGGGCGTAGACGACCGCCAGCGCCGCGAACAACCCCTGGCTCTCCCCCCACCGGGCGGCTCCCACGGGCACGCCGGGCCCGAGGCGGACGGCGGCGGCCCTGGCGCTGGCGCCGCGCACGGCGTAGGCGGCGCCACCGGTCAGGGACACCCCCGTGGCGTCGGCCAGTTCCGCCGCCGCCTCGTCCAGGAGGGCCGCGGCCCAGGCGGGCGGCCGATCGGGCAGCGCCTCGAAGTCGTGCCAGCTGAATCCGGCCGGGCGGACGCCGACCGCCTTGATCAGGCTCTCCTTGACGGAGAACGCCGCCACCCCCGGCCCCAGCGTCAGCTCGTCCGGCGTGCTGACGTGCCGGGCGAACACCTCGCCGCCGCGCGCCATCGCCCGTGCCAGCCGGTCGCACTCCACGATGTCCACCCCCATCAGCAGGGCGGGCGCGTCCGGCCGGCCCGCGGGCGGGCGGGCGGCACGTGACCGGGGAGCGGGCGGCGCGACGGCGGGCGGGGAGAGGAAGACGGCGAGCGCGTCCCCGCCGGCGACCGGGAGGGTCCGGGGGGTCATGTGAGGGCTCCGGCGCGGCGGGTGACGAAGCGTTCCAGGGCCGCGGTGTATCCCTCGGCGCACTCGACCATGGGGATGTGACCGCTGTCCTCGACGACCAGGACCTCCGCGTCCGGGCGGCCGGCCAGCACGTCCAGCCAGGGGGCGACGGGGGTCATGCGGTCGTGGCGGCCCCAGACGTACAGGGAGGGGCAGCGGACGCGATCCAGCGCGGGCCTCACCTGGTACCGGCGGGTGGCCTTGAGGCTGCGGGCCATGCTCACCATGGCCTCCGGCCGCTCCAGCAGGGCGCCCGCCTCGGCCATGCGCTCGGGGGCGAAGTGGCTGCGCCCACTGTGGAAGAGGGCGGCCACCATGCGCTCGCCGAAGTCGTCCCCGAAGGGCCGCACGCTGGCGCGCCGGTCGAAGCTCAGTCCCACGTCGGGGTCGGGGGTGAGGCCGGGGGCGCCGCTCACGACGATCCCCCGCACCCGGTCGGGTCGGCGTCCCGCCAGGTCGATGGCCACCAGCCCGCCGAGCGAGTTGGCGCACACCACGGCGTCCTCGACGCCCGCGTCGTCGCAGGCCCGCAGCAGCGCGTCGCCGAGCCGTTCGATCGACCCGGCCACCTGGCGGTCGAGGGCGCAGATGGCCTCGTTCGTGCGCAGCACCGGCCACCCGTCCTCGGACAGCCGCCGGAAGGGGTGGTCCCAGATCCAGCCGCCGGCGAACAGCGCGGACATGAACACCACGGCCGGCCGGCGGTCACCGGGCCGGTGCTCGGCGGTGAATTCCAACATCGGGGTCTCCGATCGCTCGGCGGGTCTCACAGGGTCGGTGCGTCGCCGGGGGTCCAGCCGCACGGGCAGGCCGCGTCCGCGCCGGCCACGACGACCGCCGCGCAGCCGGGGCAGCGGGCGTAGTCGCGGGCGTGGATCGGCCGCCACACGCTGGTGTGGACGCGGGTGCACAGGCCGCTCTTGAAGAAGCGGCGCACGGCGCGCTGGTGGGGCCGGGCGTGGACGGCGCGCACGGACTCGGGCCGGTCGAAGGCGCTCAGCGTGTACTTGCGGTCGCCGATGTCGAACGTGGTCACGCCGAGGAAGCCGCGGGCCGCGCGCAGGGACTTGACGATCTCCACGCTGAGCAGGTCCACGTCGGCCGCCTCGGCGTCGTCGCGTACCTCAAGCCAGGTGAGGACGAGCGCGCCGGGGCGTTCGGTGCGGCCGGTGGCGGCGCGGGTGCTCACGCCGAACTCGCGCGTCCCGTCGGACTCGGGCACGAACCGCGCGCCGTAGCCGAGCCCCGTGGCCAGCGCCAGCCGGTCGAAGTCGCGCCGCACGTGCGCGCCGTCCGCGCCGACGGTCACCAGGTCGGTGCCGGTGACGGTGACGGCGCCGCCCGTGGCGGGGATGCCGAGGTAGGCGTCGCGGTGGTCGGCCGTGAGCGTCCAGGAGACGACGGCCGCGTCGGCGTCCCCGGCCACCCGCCCGGTCTCGAAGCGGAGGTTGCGGAAGCGCGCCAGCACGGCGGCGGCGTGCGCGGCCAGCGCCGGGCCGGCCAGCGTCCCGCCGGAGTCGGGGTCGGCGTAGGAGGCGACCGCGGCGGCGACGGCCTCGGGGTCGCCGTCGCACCACGCCCGCAGGTGCTCCTCCGCGGTCTTCCTGGCGTCCGTCACCGGTCCTCCTCGTCCTCGGGGAGGCGGGGGGCGCGGAGGGCGACGGCGAGGGCGCGGCGCGAGGTGTGGCTGAGGGAGACCCGGATGCGGGCGCCGGGACCGTCGAGCCCGGCCAGCCGGCCGGTGAGGCGGACGGACGGGGGATGCATGTCGCGGCAGGCGGCGTCGCCGCGGCAGGCCGGGGTGGGCACGGGCAGCACCTCCACCTGGCCCAGGCGCTCGGCCGTGGGCCGCATGCCGAGCAGGCGCAGCACCGCGTGCTTGGCCGCGAGCCGTCCCGCCCAGTGCTGGAGGGTGCGCCCGTCGGCGGACCTGACCCGTTCGGCGGGCGTGAAGACCTCCTCCAGGGGCATCGCGCCGACCAGTTCGTGAGGCCGCGTGAACCCCTCGTACCCGACCACGGCGCTCCCCCAGCGGTTCGGCGTCACGCCGCCGCTCCGCCCGTTCACGCCGCCACCGTCTTGGCGAGGCGGCGGAGGGTGGCCGGGTCGGCCATGCTCAGGCACCGGGCCCCCGCGCGCCGGGACAGGCCGGCGAGCACCTTGCTGTCGCCCACCTCCACGCCGGGTGCGACGGCCTCGACCGCGGCGACCGTACGCGTCCACAGGACACGGCCGGTGAGCTGTTCGATCAGGGCCTCCCGCAGCGTCCCGAGGTCGGTGGCCGGCTCGCCGGTGACGTTCGGCACGACGGGGACGCGCGGCTCACGCATCGGCGCCCTCCGTACGGCCTCGGCCCACTCCGGCACGGCCTCCGCCATCAGCGGCGAGTGGAAGGCGTTCCCCACCCGCAGGGTCACGATCTTGGTGGCGGTGACGGCGAGCGCGGCCAGCCGGTCGAGCGCGGGCGGCGTCCCCGAGACCACCACGTGCCCGGGCGCGTTCTCCAGCCCCACCACGACCGGCTCCCCCGGCTCGGACGCGGACGCGGCCAGGTCCTCCACCTCCTCGACGGGAAGTCCCATCACGGCCCGCATGCCGCCGATCCGCCCGACGCCGGCCATGAGCCGCGCGCGGATCGCGACCAGCCGCACCGTGTCGTCGAAGGTCAGCACCCCGGCCGCGTGCAGGGCGCTCAGCTCGCCCACGCTGTGCCCGGCCACGACGGCGGGCTCGTACCCCTCCTCCGTGAGGACGGCCAGCGCGGCCAGGTTGCAGGCCGTCACCGCCACCTGGGCGTGTTCGGTGGCGACCAGCCGCTCCTCGGGCCCGCGGGCGCACAGCGGGGAGATCGGCCGCGTCAGCAGCGCGTCGAACCGGTCCAGCCGCTCCCGGGCGGCGGGACGGCGGCGCAGCCACGCACCCATCCCGACGCGGACGGTCCCCTGGCCGGGGAAGAGATAGCCGAGCATGCGATGCACACCTTTCCGGGGCGGCTAGAGGCGACGGCGCGGACGCCGTTCCTCGTGCGCGGGTTGTTCCGTGCCGAGGAAGCCGAGCAGCAGCTTGCTGACCTCGTCGGGGGCGTCGAGGGGCAGCCAGTGGCCGGCGTCCTCGACGCGCTCGTACCGCCAGGGGCCCTTGACGAACTTGCCGGAGGCGGACATGCCCTCCTCCAGCAGCGCCTTGTCCCCGGCGCCCCAGACGCCGAGCGTCGGCGCGAGCACGGGCGGGAAGGGGCGGGCCGGACGCAGCTCGGCGGCCGGCGAGCGGTTGGCGCGGTACCAGTTGAGCCCCGCGGTCAGCGCGCCGGGCCTGGCCAGGTCGCGCAGGTAGCGGTCGTAGTCGCCGTCCCGGCCCATGATCTCCTTGAACAGCCGCCACCCGTTGCGCCGCAGCAGTTCCTCGCTCACGCCGGGGAACTGGTAGAAGAGCATGTACCAGGAGGCCGCGCGCTGCTCCAGCGACGGGGTGGCGAAGACGCCGGGGTGCCCGACCGAGAGCACCGCCAGGTGGTCGACGCGGCGGGGCATGAGGAAGGCGTACATCCAGGCGATGGCCGCGCCCCAGTCGTGGCCCACCAGGTGGGGCCGCTTGACGCCGAGTTTCATGGTGAGGGCCACGACGTCGTTGACGATGGTCTGCATGCCGTACGCCTCGACCTCCTGCGGCTTGCCGGAGTCGCCGAAGCCGCGCAGGTCGGGCGCGATGACCCGGAAGCCGCCCTCGACCAGGGCGGGGATCTGGTGCCGCCACAGGTAGGAGGAGTCGGGGAAGCCGTGCAGCAGGATGACGGCGTCACCCTCGCCCTCGTCCACGTAGGCCAGGTCCACGTCGTTGACGCGGACGAACTTCTTCTCCGTCATGCCGTCTCCCTGAACAGCCGTTCAGCGAAGAACTCGCTGAAGCCGAACTCCGGTACGTCCTCCGGGGCGACCATGTTGAGCAGCCCGGTCACCTGCGCGGCGAAGTTCTTCGCCATGAGCCTGCGCACCCGCCGCCGCCGCTCGACGGCCTCCGGCCCGAACTCGACGTGCAGCCTGCTGATGATGGAGGCTCCGAAGTGGAGCCGCTCCAGGCGGAGGTTCCGCTCCTCCACGTACGGGGCGAACGCCTCGGGCGACCAGTCGCCGGAGGCCAGCAGGATGTCGCAGACCGTGCGGGAGTCGCGCATCGCGCAGGACAGGCCGGTGCCGAGCACGGTGTCGGCGTTGCCCGCCTCGTCGCCGATCAGGATCACGCCCTCGAACACGGGCGACCTCTCGGGGAAGCTGGACACCGACGGCCACACCGACAGCGGCCCGGCCGGCACCGCCTCGGTGACCGCCTTGCCCCGGTCGGGCAGGCAGTCGAGCTCGAACGCGGCCAGGAACCGCTCCACGCCGCCCGGTCCCCGGTAGCGGTGCTTGTTGGCGACGGGGAAGTTCAGGTAGAGGCGGGCGCGGCCGTACCCCTGGGGGAAGACCATGAACATCACGTCGCCCTCGGTGCCCATGGCCTGCACGTCCGCCGGCCAGGAGTCCAGGCCCTCGACCATCATGCCGCCGCCCCAGTGGTGCATGGAGTTGCGCATGGTGGCGCCGACCTGGCGGCCGACGGTGTTGCCGCGCCCCGTCGCGCCGAGCACCATGCGGGGCCGCAGCTCGTGGTCGCCCTCGGGCGTCCGGTACGTCACCACCGGCCGCGGCCCGGCGGTGACGCCGATCCTGGAGGCGTCCATGACCAGGCGCGCTCCGGAGGACACGGCCTGCTCGGCCATGAGCTCGCAGACGCTGTGGTGGGGGAAGGACAGCGGCCCGCCGATGCCCGGGATGAACCGGGTCATGTCCACGGCCTCGACCTCGTCCTCGGTGACGGCCTCGTCCCAGGTCATCCACTCGCGGATCTCCCAGCCGCCGCCGGCGGAGAAGCAGTCGTACACGCCCAGCCGCTGGGCCTCCCTGATCCCCCACGGCGCCAGCCACTCGCCGCGTACGAGGTCGTGGTAGGCGTCCTGCTTCTCCAGCAGCACCACCGACTGTCCGCCGGCGGCCAGCCTGCAGGCCGCCGACGCGCCGGAGATGCCGCCGCCGACGATCACGACGTCGGGGTCCTCGGGTCGTCGGGTCACGTCCCCCACCTCTCCCAGTAGGTGCGCTCCTTGGCGCTGTGGCGGTCGGCGGGCCGGAAGTCGGTGCCGACCGTGTAGGCGACCGGGATCATGCACACCTGCGTGACCCCGGAGGGGATGCCGAGCAGTCGTCCCACGGCGCGTTCGTGGGGGACGTGCAGGCAGGTGATGGTGCTGCCGAGGCCCCGGCTGCGCAGGGCGAGCTGGAAGGACCAGACGGCCGGGAAGATCGAGCCGTAGAAGATGCTGGCCCGGGTCTCGCCGTGCTGGACCTCGTGGCCGGGGTCCTCGGAGACCTTGTCCGCCATGCGTTCGCGCCAGGCGGCGTTGATGGCCGCGACGTCCGGCGGGCGGCCCAGCACGCACGGGATGACCAGCGCGGGGACCCGGGCGATCGTCTCGGTGAGCGCCTGGGCGGAGTCGTGGTTGCGGCGGGCCTGCCGGTCGTTGCGGCGGCGCCCGGCCCTGACCCAGATGTCGTTGAGGTGGAACTGCCACGACGAGCGGATCATCTCGGCCAGCCGCGCCTTGACCGCGGACTCGGTGACGACCAGCCACCGCCAGTTCTGGTGGTTGTTGGCGGTGGGCGCCTGGACGGCGACCTCCAGGCACTCCTCGACGACCTCGCGGGGGACGGGCCGCTCCAGGTCGAGGCGGCGGCGCACGGACCGGGTGGTGGTCAGCAGCCGGTCGGTCTCGGCCACGTCGAAGGGGGGCGCGCTCACAGGGCCTCCAGCAGTGTCGCGCCGCGCACCGAGCCGGGGGCCGCGGTGAGCGCCACCGCGCGGCGCACGGGGCCGGGGAGGTCCGGCTTGGTCACGTACGAGACGAGGTCACCGGCGCGGGGCGCGGTGAGCCCGGTCAGCGCGGGGGCGACCTGGTCGCGCAGGGCCAGGGCGGCCAGGACGATGTTCATGGCGCCGGTGGCCGCCTGGCAGTCTCCGGTCAGCCCGGCCGAGGCGGTCAGCAGCGCGCCCGGCAGGCGGGCGAGCACGGCGCCGGCCTCCGCGCCGTCCTCGGGCGCCCCGGCCCCGGCGCCGATCACCAGCTCCGCCGGTCCCTCCCCCGCAGGCGACTCCGGCGTGCCGAGCGCCGTCAGGGCCCGGAGGACCGCCTCGGTGCCGGTGCCGGTGTCGGGGGTGTGGGCGGTGGCGGTCACCGTCGCGTACGCCCGGCCGCCGCGGCCCGCGCAGTGCTCGGCAGACTCGACGACGAAGGCCACGGCCGCCGACCCCGGCACGGGCGCGGGCGAGCCCTCGCCGTACGGGACCGGCGGATCCTCCGGCGGCGCGGACGCGGTCGTCTCGTCGGCGGCGACGATCAGGACCACCTCGGCCTTGCCCGCCCGGATCATCTCCAGCGCGCAGTCCAGGGCGATCGAGGCCGACGCGCCGCCGTTGCAGATCGTGGTGGTCGGCCCGCGCAGCCCGAGCGTCTGGCAGACCGCGCCTCCCGTGGCGTTCAGCACGACGTTGGAGAAGCTCAGCACGGCCGGCTTGTTCGGGTTGAGCGCGATGCTCTCGTCGAATCCGCCGGTGCTCTCCGCCGACCCGGCGGCGGTGGCGAACACCAGGCCCACGTCGTCCAGCGCCTTCCTGGGCAGTTTCAGCCCGGCGTCCTCCCAGGCCAGGCGGGAGGCGGCGATGGCCATGCGCGACAGGTGGTTCATGTGCCGCCACAGCGAGCGCGGCGCGTACGTGCGCCCGTCCAGCGACGGCGGCCTTCCGGGCTCCTGACGCCCGGCGGCGACCGCCTCGGCGACCTCGGCGATCCCGGCGCCGGCCCCGGTCACCGGCCCGAGACCGGTGATCACGGCGGTACGGCGCGGCAGCGCGTCGTACGGGCGCGGGTCACGGGGCCGCGTCAGCACGAGGGAGACGTTGTTGCCGCCGAAGGCGTAGTTGTTGGAGACGACCGTGTCGATCGTCATCGGCCGCGCCGTGTTGGGCACGAAGTCCAGGTCGCTCGCGGCCGGTTCGTCCTCGAAGCCGATCGTGGGCGGGGCGGCGCCGTGCTGGAGCGCCAGCACCCCGGCCACCGCCTCCACCGCGCCGGCCGCGCCCAGTGTGTGGCCGACGAACGACTTGATGCTGCTGGTGGGCACCTGCCCGGCGCGTTCGCCGAAGACCAGGCGCATGACCTTGGCCTCCATGGCGTCGTTGGCGGGGGTGCCGGTGCCGTGGCCGCTGACGTAGTGGACGTCGGCGGGGGTGAGGCCGGCGTCGGCCAGGGCCCGCCGCACCGCGCTGGCCCCGCCGCGGCCGGTGGGGTCGGGGGCGGTGGCGTGGTAGGCGTCGGCGGACAGGCCGTACCCGGCCACCTCGGCCAGCGGGGTCGCGCCCCTGGCCAGCGCCAGGTCCAGCGGTTCCAGCAGCAGGAACGCCGCGCCCTCGCCCAGGTTGAGACCGTCGGAGCTGCTGTACGGACGGCAGGGGCCGGTGCTCAGCGCCTGCAGTCCCGCGAAGCCCGCGTACGTGCCGAACAACAGCGGGTCGACGCCGCCGGCCAGCACGGCGTCCGCCTCGCCGGTGAGGATCTTGTCCCTGGCCAGGCCGACCGCGTTGCCTCCGGCCGCGCAGGCGGTGGAGACCAGGACGCGCGGGCCGAGCAGCCCCAGCCGGTCGGCCACCACGTCGCCCGTGCGGTGCATGGGCTGGTAGCGTCCCGCCGCGTCGGGCGTCGCCTGGCACTTCCCGAGGATGATCCCGAACCGGCCGGCCGCGGGCCGGCCGGCCGTTCCCGTCCCCGGCGGGCCGGCGAGGCCGGCCTGTCCGAGCGCCTGACGGGCGGCGACGAGCGCGAGCCTGGCGGTGCGGTCGTCGTCGCGGTCGTCGTCCGGAAGCCGTTCGTCGATCCACGCGTCCGGCACCTGGCCCGCGTACCGGGCCGTGAAGACGGCGAACGCCTCGTCCTCGATGGGGGTGAGGCCACCCTGGCCGGCGGTGAGCCGCCGCCAGAACTCGGCGGGGTCGCGACCGGCCGCGCAGATGATGCCCAGGCCGGTGACCACGACGGGCCGCAGCGCCATGCTTGCCCTCCTTAACTCGGCACCGGAACTCGGCACCGGCCGGTCAGATGATCGGAATGCTCCAGCTCTTGGGCACGATGTAGGGACTGGTCAGCGTGGTCACGGGCAGCCCGCCGACGCTGAGCTCCAGGCCCGCCGCGGCGAGGTCCTCCGACACGCGGGCCAGGCCGAGGGTGGCGTCGAGGCCGACGCTGTGCACGGCGTACACGACCTCGCCGATGTCCTCGCCGCCGGCCTGCACGCGGGTGCCCGGGGTGGGGACGCCGGAGCAGCCGGTGAAGCCGACCGTGCGCCGCCCGCCGCCGGCCTCGAACGCCTCGACCACCGCGTCCTTGCCGACGAAGCCGTCCTTGGTGATGTCCACGAGCCAGTTGGCGCCGATCTCGATGACGGACGCGCCGGGGGTGACCTCGTGGCGGGGCACGGGCTGGCGCACCTCCAGCATCGCGAGCTCCAGCGCCTCCAGCCCCGCCGCCTGCGCGTGCTCCAGCGACCTGCGCCACAGGGCGGTGGCGGACTCGATGGGGACGATCATCTGGTAGCCGTACTCGCCGGTGAGGCCGGTACGGGCGAAGACGATCTCCACGTCGTCCCAGGCGGTGTCCACCACCGACTCGAACGGCAGCGACGCCAGCTCGGCGTCGATCAGCCGCCCGACCACGCCCCACGCGTACGGACCCTCCAGTCCGATGACGGTCAGGTCCCCGGAGCGGTCGGTGATCCGGACGTCGTCGTCCTCCTCCACCCGGGCCAGCAGGTGTGCGAGAAGACGGCCGCCGGCGCCGCAGGAGCTCTCCAGCAGCATCCCGTCCTCCCGCCCGAAGGCGAGGACCTGGTCCACGACCTGCCCGGCCTCGTCCAGGACGAGGCTCATCATGCAGCGATCGGAGGTGAGGTACTCCACGTCGCGGGCCAGCACGCGCTGCGCGAAGTCCACACCGCCGGATCCGGTGATCTCGATGAGGCCGTGCCCTCCGAGGTCCAGGACCACGGCACGGTCTCTGAGCACCCGGTACTCCTCCGCGAGTGACGAGAAACGCAGCGGCACGGTGGCATCACCCACCTCGCCGTACGCGGTGTCCTCCGGATGCTCGGTCGCGAGGACGCTTGCCATGATCACACCTTTCGCGCGGTACGTTGCGACGCCGGATCGGCGATCGTGAGGTTTCCTTCGGCGGCGACCTGGCCGTCCACCCGCGCCGACACGCGGAACTCGGCGAACCCGCCGGTGCCCGCGGTCCGTTCGGCGGTCAGGACGACCTGGTCTCCGGGGACGATCGGGCGGCGGAACCGCATCGACCTGACCCCGGCCAGGTAGCTGATCTCGCTGGCCCCCGCCAGGGCGAAGACCACCCCGCTGAGCTGGGCCATGGCCTCGACGATCACGACGCCGGGAAGCACCGCCTCGTTCGGGAAGTGCCCCTGGAACCACAGCTCGGTCCCCGCCACGTTCTTGGTGGCCGTGCCCTTGACCCCGGGCACCACGGAGCCGACCCGGTCCAGCAGCAGCATCGGCCACCGGTGGGGCAGCAGCTGCCGCACCTGGTCGTGGGAGAGCCGGACGACGGCGGGCGCCCTGCCCGGCTCCGCAGCCGGGAGCTCCGCGGCCGGAAGCTCCACAGCCGGGAGTTCCGTGACCGGAGCCGTCTCCGCGGTCGTCATGCGGAGACCGCCCGCAGAGCCGGGTTGACCTCTTCGGCCAGCCGCGACACCGAACCGAACCCCGCCATATCGCTGTCATAGAGCGCCACGCCGAACTCGGCCTCGATGGCCACGTACAGTTCGAGCACGTCGAGGCTGTCCAGTTCGAGCCCGCGGCCGAACAGCGGCTGGTCGTCGGTGATCCAGTCAGGGTCGATCTCCAGGTCGAGCCGGGAGACGATCATCTTCTTGATCTGGGAGCACGTCTGCTGCCGTTCCGCGGCCCTGGCGCGCAGTTCGTCGATGGTCATGGAGGCCTTCCTTGTCTCGCTCAGCCGAGGCCGCCGCCATGCGCGACCACCACGGATCCGGACATGTACGACGCCTTGGCCGAGGCCAGGAAGCTCACGATGGACGCGATCTCCTCGGGACGGCCCATGCGGCCCAGGCGGATACGGGACTCGTACTGCTTCTTGAGGTCCGCGGGGACCTTGCGCGTCATGTCTGTGGCCACGAATCCGGGGCACACGACGTTGGCCCGCACCCCGTGGGGGGCGGCCTCGTTCGACAGCGCGTGGGTGAACGCGACGATCGCGCCCTTGGAGGCCACGTAGTTGGTCTGGCCGGGGAAGCCCCCGTCGAGCCCGCTGGAGGACGACAGCGTCACGATGGAGCCGCTGCGCTGGTGCTGCATCAGCCGCAGCGCCTCCCTGCAGCTCAGGAACGTGCCGATGAGGTTGGTCTCGATCGGCGCGCGGAACTGCTCCAGCCCCATCGCCACCAGGTAGCGGTCGGAGGTGATGCCGGCGCTGGTCACCAGCACGTCCAGGCGCCCGTGGTCGGCCCGCACACCACGGAACATGGCCCGTACGGCCTCCTCGTCCGTGACGTCGGCCTGGACCGCCGTCGCGCGGCCGCCCTCGTCCTCGATCCGCGCGACGACGTCCTTGGCATCACTCTCGGAGCGGGCGTAGTTGACGATGACCGTGGCGCCCTCACGGGCCAGGTCGAGCGCGACGGCCCGGCCGATTCCACGCGACCCGCCGGTCACCAGCGCCACGGCTCCCTGCGCAAACAGCATCACGGTCTCCAGGAATTCGGCAATCACCGGATCGACTTATCTGGATCTTCCGTGAATGAAACTACTGAGCAGGTGTATCACGTCTGTATCATGCGATTATCTCCGCATTGACCCGGCAATTCCGCTGCATAACGCTGGGCGGCATGAAAGAGCTCGACATCGAAGTCCTGGTGGTCGGCGGCGGACCGGTGGGACTCTGCGCCGCCATTGAGCTGTCCCGCCACGGAATATCGACCCTGCTGGTGGAACGCCACTCCGGAACGTCGGTTTTCCCGAAGGCGCGGCTCATCACCACCAGGACCATGGAACTCTTCCGCGCGTGGGGGATCCAGGACGAGGTGGAGAGCGTGGGGATGCCGCGCGAGGAGTACCTCGCGGTGGGCGTGGGCAGCTCGCTGGCGGCCGGCGACTTCGTCCGCGCCGCGGCCGAGCTGGAGCGCGACACCCCGCAGAGCCCCACCTACACCTACCTGTGCGCGCAGGACGTGCTGGAGGTCGTCCTGCGCCGGCTGGCCAGGGCGCCGGCGTCGTCGGTTTCGTCGGCGACGCCGGCCGAGGTGCGCTTCGGCGCCGCCATGACCCGCATGACCGTGACGGACTCCGGCGTGGAGGCGCTGGTCGAGGGCCCCGAGCCCACGCTGGTGCGGTGCCGCTACCTGGTGGCCGCGGACGGCAGCCGCAGCGGGATCCGCGAGTCGCTGGGCATCGCCACCGAGGGACCGCCTCCGCTGGGCCACATGATCAGCATCATGTTCGAGGCCGACCTGGGCTTCCTGCCCGCCGACCGCCGGGCCGCGCTGTCCTTCCTGACCGACCCGCCGTGCGCCGTGGAGGCCGTGGACCACGGGCTGCGCTGGATGGTGCAGACGGGGTACGACCCGGAGAGGGGCGGCAGCCCCGAGGACTTCACCGAGGAGGTGTGCCTGCGCGCCGTACGGGCCGCCGTGGGGGTGCCCGATCTGCCGGTCACGCTCCTGGGCGTCATGCCGTGGCTGCAGCAGGCACGCGTCGCCACCGCCTTCCGCGCGGGCCCGGTCTTCCTGGCCGGCGACGCCGCCCACGTCGCGACCCCGCAGGGCGGTTTCGGCATGAACTGCGGCATCCAGGACGCGCACAACCTGGTCTGGAAGCTGGCCGCCGTCCTGCGCGGGGAGGCGGGCGAGGGGCTGCTGGACACGTACGAGGCCGAACGCCGCCCGATCGCCGCCCGCACGGTGGACGAGAGCCTGACCAACGCCCTGATCACCCGGCAGATGATGGGGGGCCTGCTGCCCATGGACGAGGCCCTCCGGCGGCAGGCGGACCGGCGCAGCTCGGAGGGCCTGGTCCTGGGCCACCACTACGACTCGTCCGCCGTCGTCCCCGACGGCACGCCGCCCCCCGCGGTGGAGGACCCCTACCGCGACTACGTCCCCACGGCCCGCCCCGGCCACCGCGCCCCGCACGTGTGGCTGACCGGCGAGGACGGCCGGATCTCCACGCTCGACCTCCTCGGCCCGCGCTTCACCCTGCTGACGCCGGCGGGCAGCGGCTGGCTCCGGGCGTCGGCCGGCCTCCCGGCGCGGGGGGCGTCGGGAGGTCTCCCGGTGCGGGGGCCGTCGCCCGGCCTCCCGGTGCGGGCGGTGGAGATCGCCGAGACGGGCGGGGCCGCCGCCCTCACCTCTCCCACCTGGGCGAAGGAGTACGGGCTCGGCCCGCGCGGCGCGGTCCTCGTCCGCCCCGACGGCCACGTGGCCTGGCGCGTCCGCGACGACGACCCCTCCCCCGGCGCCCTGGGGACGGCCCTCGCCACCGTCCTCGCGAGGCGCCGCTGAGGGAAGGCACCGCTGAGGGAAGGCACCGCTGAGGGAAGGCGTCACCGAGGGAGGGCATCGCTGAGGGAAGGCGCCGCCGGGGGAACGCGTCACCGAGGGAGGGGGCATCACCCAGGGGGAGGGCGGAACCGAGAGAGGACACGCCAGGGAGGGCGGAGCCGGGGCAGGGTGCCGCCGGGGAGGTCACGCGGCGGGCTGTCCCGCCCTCCCCACCCGGCCCTCCTGAGCCGGGGTCACGTCACGTGAGCGGAGGCGGGCGACCGCCAGCCGCAGCGAGAGGGGGTTCCCGCGGGAGGTGGCCACGAGCTCGCGCACCTCCTGCGCGGACGTGGGCCCGGCCAGCAGGCCGACGAGCTCCCGCGCCGCGTCCTCGGGCAGCGGCCGCAGGAACACGCGGTGCGCGCCCTGCCGGGCCACCAGGTCGTCCAGGGGGTCCCCGGCGGTGACGAGCACGCGGCAGTGCGCGCCGCCCGGCAGCAGGGCGAGCACCTGGTCGCTGTCACGGGCGTTGTCCAGCACCACCAGCACCCTCCGCCGGGCCGTGAAGCTCCGGTAGAGCGCGAGCTTCTCGTCGGGGTCGCAGGGGAGGTCCTGGGCGGGAACGCCCAGCGCGCGCAGGAACCGGTCGAGCACGGCGTCCGGGCCGGCGCCGGCCAGGTCGGCGTAGAGCTGCCCGTCGGGGAAGGCGTCCAGCCGGGCGTGGGCCCAGCGCACCGCCAGCGTGGTCTTCCCCACGTCGCCGCGGCCGCTGATGACCACGGTGGCCGGCGCGGCGTCCCCGAGCAGGGAGGCGTCCAGCGCGGCCAGTTCCTTCTCCCGCCCCACGAACGGCAGGACCTGCGGCGGCAGCTGGCAGGGAGGCATCGTCGCGACGGGCGGGGGGACGGCGCGGGCACGGGGCCGCATCAGCGCGGACTCGTCCCTGAGGATCTGCTCGTGCAGCCGCCGCAGCACCGGCCCCGGTTCGAGACCGATCTGCTCCAGCAGGTAGCGGCGCGTCTCCTGGTACGTGCGCAGCGCCTCGGCCCGCCGTCCCGCGCGGTACTGGGCCAGCATGAGCTGTGCCCGCACCCGCTCGCGGAACGGCGACTCGGCCACCAGCGCCACGAGCTCGGGGATCACCTGGTGGTGGCGTCCCAGCTCGATCTCCAGCTCCAGGCGGGTCTCCAGCGCCTCCAGCCGCGACTCCTCCATCCACGCCACGTCGTACCGAAGCCCCCGGATGTCCCCGAACGGCCTGCCCCGCCACAGCGCCAGCGCCTCCCGCAGCAGCAGGACGGCCTCCTCGGCCGAGCCCAGACTGACCAGTGCGCGCGACCTGTCGACCATGGAGGTGAACCTCAGCCAGTCGATGCTGTCGGGCTCGGCCCGCAGCAGGTAGCCGGGGCTGGAGGTCTTGATGACCCCGGCCCCCAGCGTACGGCGCAGCCGCGACACGCAGATGGCCACCTGCCGCCACGCGCTCGGCGGCGCGGACCCGGCCCACACGGCCTCGATCAGCCGTTCCACGCTCATCACCCGGTTGGCGTTGAGCAGCAGGCAGGCCAGGATGACCTGCTCCCGGCTGGCGTTCATGAACAGCTCGACGCCGTCCCTGACCACCTTGACCGGGCCGAGCACGCGGAACTCGAAAGCGGAGATCTCCATCACACCGCCCGTCGCGTCGATTCGGCGACCACGGCCGGAACGGGAATCACATCACCGCGGTCGGAATGCAAGATGAAAAGACAATGCCCCGTCATATCAAAGTCTTTCGGTTCATAAGCACTGTCACCCACCGCCCACGGTAGGGAGGGCGGATATCAGGCGTCATCCCCTATCCGTCCCCTCAAGCGCGCCGTCTCCCCTAGGGGCTTCACGCCGGGGAAGGCCGCGTTTCACCCATGGCCGTTCCCGCTCGTGGCCGGGATCGTCCTTTCCGAGTACGCGGCCGTTCCAGCTCGTGGCCGGGACCGTCCTTTCCGGATACGCGACCGGACCCGCAGGCGCCGTGAACGCCATGGAGGCCGCGGAGGCCGCGGAGGCCGCGTGCCGCCGGCTCAGTAGCGGGGCAGCAGGCCGCGGGCCGCCGCCTCGGCCAGGGTGGGCGCCCGCCGGTCGCGGTCCGACACCAGCGGGGACTCGACCGGCAGGGGCAGCCCCAGTTCGTGGTCGAAGTACGACAGCGTGAGCTCGTGCTCCCCGCGGTGCTCCCTCGACAGGAGGTGGCACATCACCGTGCCGTCCTCCAGCGCGGTGAACGCGTGCCCGACCCCGGGCGGCAGGTAGACCGCCTCCCCGCCGTCGCCGCTCAGCTCGACCGCCTCCCACCGCCCGAACGTGGGCGAGCCCGCCCGCAGGTCCACGGCGACGTCCAGGGCCCGTCCCGCGGCGCAGTGGACGTACCTGGCGGTGCCGGGCGGCGTCAGCGTGTAGTGCACGCCGCGGACCACGCCGCGCCGGGACACGCTCCTGCCGATCTCCGCCACGGGGAACGGCCGCCCCACCGCCGCGGTGAACACGCTCTCCCGGTACGGGGAGACGGAGCCGCCCCGGGCGTCGGGGAGAACCTCGGGGACGAACGCGTACGCGCCCGTCACGGCCAGCTCGCGGTACTCCATGTCAGGCCCGTGCCGCGCGGGCCCAGGGCCCGGTCATGCCGCCGCGCCTTCCGCGGATCCCCCGGCCCGGGCGGCGGTCATGACGACCGCCGTGAGCACCAGCCCGTTGCCGGACGTCCAGCGCCCCGCGAACCCGCTCAGCGGTCTCCCCTGCCAGCGCAGTCCGGCCACCAGCAGCCGGGCCTCGAACGTGCCCCGCAGCGGATCCAGGACGATCACCGCGTCCTGGAAGTCCAGCCAGCGCCAGGCCAGCGGATACCACGCCTTGTAGACCGACTCCTTGGCGCTGAACAGGATGCGGTCCCAGCTCGGGCCCGGATGGTCGGCGGCCAGCCGGCGCAGCATCCGGCGCTCCTGGGGAAGCGAGACGGCCTCCAGCACCCCGGGCGGCAGCGGCCCGTCGGGCTCGGCGTCGATGCCGATGGCGGCGGGCGCCGCGCCGACCGCGGCGGCGCGGTAGCCGGCGCAGTGGGTGATGCTGCCGACCACGCCGGGGGGCCAGACGGGCTCGCCGTAGGCGCCGGACAGCACGGGGACGGGGGGCACGCCCAGGAGTTCCATGGCGCGGTGCACGCAGTGGCGGGCGGTGGTGAACTCCCTGCGCCGTTTCTCCACGGCGTTCCGGACCAGATCGGCCTCTTCGGGGAAGAGCACGACGCCGGGCGGGTCGGTGAAGGCATGGAAGGACACGACAGTGTCGGGAAGAATCTCCTCGATCACCCCGCGCCTCCTCTCGTCCGCCCTCCGTCGCACAGTAACCAGGCACGGCATTTCCCGAAAAGGGCTGCGCGGAGTATCAGTGGGGACGGCCCGGAAAACAGGGGTTCGACTAGGGGTCCGGCGCACCCGCCCACCCCTCGACCTGCCCTCCCGCATGCCTTCCGCCCCCTAATGTGTCATTGTTGCATCTGCGCACCGGCTTAAAGTCACGCCGGTCGACAAACAAAGTTTCCACTCTTGACTTACCCTGTCGAGAAGAATTTCCGTTCCGCGAAGGGGATTTCGTGCGTCACACCAGGTTGGGTCCTGCGGGCCCGGTCGTCTCCGCCGTCGGGCTCGGCACACTCGCCCTGAGCGGCGCGTACGGGCCGGTCGAGCCCCACGATGCCGAGCGGCTGGTGCGCAGGGCGCTCGACGCCGGGGTGACGCTGCTCGACACGGCGGACTTCTACGCGGACGGGCAGGTGGAGAGCCTGATCGGGCGGGTGCTCGCCGGACGGTCCGGCGAGGTGACGGTGTGCACCCGCGGCGGGGCTCGCGTGGCCGGGCCCGGCGGCCCGGTCGTGTTCGACGGCCGTCCGCGCGAGCTGGAGCGTTCCCTGCACGCCTCGCTCAGGCGCCTGCGCACCGATTGCGTCGACCTGTTCCATCTCCACTGCCGGGACACCCGGGTACCCCTGGAGGAGAGCGTGGCGGGGCTGGCCGAGCTGGTGCGCGCGGGCAAGATCCGTCGTTTGGGGCTGTCCGGCGGCACGACCGAGCAGGTGCGCCGCGCGCACGCCGTCCATCCGGTCAGCGCGGTCGGCGTCGAGTACTCCCTGTGGGGGCCGCCTCCCTCCCCCGGGCTGCTGGCCGCCGCCCGCGAGCTGGGCATCGCCGTGATCGCCGCCCGGCCGCTCGGCCGCGGCTTCCTCACCGGCCGGGTCCGGCCGCAGGCCAGGTTCGAGCCGGACGACTGGCGGCATGCCGACCCCCGCTTCCACCCCGACCACCGCCACAGCAGCTGCTCCCGGCTCCAGGAGCTCGAGTCGGCGGCGGCCCAGCTCGACCTGGGGGCCGGACGGGTCGCGCTGAGCTGGCTGTTCTCGCGGGGCGAGCACGTCATCCCCGTGCCGAGCACCCGCGACCCGGTGCACCTGGAGATGAACCTGGCCGCCGCCTCGGTCGAGCTGCCTCCCGAGACCCTCGCCAGGCTGGACGACCTGTTCCCCGTCGTCCACTGCGTCCCGCCGGAGTCACCGCCGTTGTGAGCGGTCTCCGGCCGGGATCAGTCCACCTCGCTCCTGGGCGGGGGCGAGATCAGGGACATGGCCAGGGCCTTGTTCACCGCGTCGATCCGCGAGACCGCGTTGAGCTTGACGAAGATGTTGCGCAGGTGCCGCTTCACGGTGGCCTCGGCCAGCCCGAGCCGCCGCGCGATCTGCACGTTGCTCAGCGCCTGCGCCGCCAGCTGCAGCACCTCCAGCTCCTTCTGCGACAGCGTCCCGGCGCTCGGCGACTCCACCCTGGCCAGACTGTGACGCGAGACGGCCAGCACGACCCTGGAGGCGTCCTCGTGCACGCTGTGCACCGCCGCGATCAGCTCGTGCCGGTGCACGCTCTTGAGCAGGTAGCCGCGGATGCCCGCGGACAGCAGCCGGATGAGGAGCTGCGAGCCGTCGTACATGCTGAGGATGATGATCCGGGTGTCGGGCGACAGCCTCCTGATGTTGGCGACCGTCTCGGTGACCTCGTCACCGGGGATCTCGACGTCGAGCAGCACCACGTCGGGGTGGGTCCTCGCGACCACGGCCACGGCCGTCTCGGAGTCGCCGGCCTCGCCGACGATGCGGATGCCGCCGTCGCACTCGAGGATCTCGCGCAGCCCCTCGCGGAACAGCGCGTGGTCGTCGACCAGCACCACGGAGATGGCGTCGCTAGGCGTCTCTGCGATCACGGGATCTTCTCTTCAACGGGATGAACAGCTCGACGAGGCAGCCCTGCCCCGCCTCGCTGGTGACGACGACCCGGCCGTCGAGCAGCTCGGCGCGCTCACGCATGGACGCCATGCCGACCCCGTGGCCGCGTTCGGCTCCCGGATCGAAGCCGCGGCCGTTGTCCAGCACCGATGCCGACAGTTCGTGGGGGGCGATGTTCACGCGCACCAGGACCATGGGCGGGTTCCCGTGGGTGAGGGCGTTGCGCACGGCCTCGCGCACGATGAGGAACGCCTCGTCGCGCACCCGCGGATCGGCCCACGACTCGTCGCCGCTGACGTCGAGGACGACGGAGACCTCGTCGTCCTCCATCTCCTCCAGGAAGCCGATCAGCGACTTCTCCAGGCTCTTGACCGGCGTCTGCGGGTGCAGCTCGGAGGTGAGCTGCCGCAGGTTCTCCATGGTCTCCTGGATGGCCTGCTGCACCATGCCGGTCTTGGCGGAGGCGCGGGCCGCGTCGGACGCGCGGTACGCCTCCGACAACGCCAGTTGCTGGTGGGCGACGCTGAGGCCGTGGCCGATGCGGTCGTGCAGCTCACGGGCGATACGGCGGCGCTCCTCCTCCTGCGCCTCGCGCACCAGGTCGAGCAGGAAGCCGTGGTAGCTGTCGGCGGACTCGCGCACCCGCCGGGACAGGCTCTCCTCCAGGCCGGCGACCGCCAGCGTGACCAGCTCCGCGGTCGTGCCGTAGTCCGTCTCCGCGGCGATTCCCCTGACCAGATGGCGTAACGCCACGCGGAAAAAAAGTGAGCCCGCCTCAAGCGAGGCTTTCGGATGAACGCCGGCGACCGCCCTCGCGTTTCCGACTTCCCAGGCGTGGAATTTGTACAGTTCGCTTATCTGCACCTTACCGGCGCGTAGCGTGGCCACCACGTCGTCCAGGACGTATCGGGCGGTCGAGAGGGCCTGGTCACGGGCTCGCGCATCCGTGAAGACCATGCTCCCGGCGGCCTGCAGGGCCGACTCGAACTCGGCGACTATTTCATTGCGACACGCTTCAACTAATTTCGCCGGATCGTCCGACTGCCCGTGCACCGCCAATATCCCCCCTCCGCTGCGGGACTAACGATGGAGCGCTCCCCAACTATCCCTTGCCTCCGACAATAAGGCAACATTTCCGTTCATATGGGTCAGATGACCAGGAGGAATCCCGTCTTCCACCGCTCACCGCGCCGGAGCGGCCGTCGGCGGCGCGTCCGTGACGCGCAGCCGATCCCGTGAGGCCGGGCCTCCCGCACCCCCGTGCCACCCGCCGGAGGAGACGGTCCGGGACGGCGCGGCCGTCCACCCGCCTTCCGGCGCGGCACGCCGGGCCCGCCGGGGCGACGGCGCCGCAAGGCGGTTCGGGACCGTCACGGTGACGACCGCGACCGGGGCCGCCCGCCGGTCCTTCACACGCCATTCAAAGATGCATTCATATGGCACACACAACAGCGGCCAGATGAACGGCATATTGCGTTCCCATAAACACGCCGTACGGCCGGCGCAGCGATCTGCGTCCCCTCTCCGCCCGCCGCCGACGGGCCGCGGCGACGACGCCGGCGCTCCCCGCGGCCATGGCCGCCAGGACGCCCAGCAGAGGCAGCCCGAGCCGCCAGACGGCCGCGCCGAGCGCGGCGCACAGGGTCATCGAGGCCGCCGTCATCGCCAGCCGCGCCCCGCGCTCCCCGACGAGCACGCCGAACGTGCGCCGTCCGGCGGCGGCGTCGCCCTCGATGTCGGAGAGATCCTTCGCCGGCACGCCGACCAGCACCATCCACCCGATCGCCGCCACGGCGAAGACCTTCAGGTCAGGAGGCACCGGGACGCCCGTACCGCCGGCCGTCGCCACGACGAACCCGCCCAGGTACGACAGCAGCCCTGACAGGCACAGCACGGCCACCGTCCCGGCCGCGCTGCCCTTGAGCCGCAGCGGCGGCCCCGAGTAGAGGTAGCCCAGCACCAGGTTGCCCCCGACGATCCAGGCCATCGACGCCGGAAGCCCCACGGTGGCCGACATCGCCAGGCCTGCGCCCACGGCGCCGACGGCGGCGGCGGCCCGCCGGTCCAGGGCGCCGCGGGCGATCGGCCTGCCGGAGCCGTTGATCCGGTCCTCGGTGACGTCGGTGACGCCGTTGAACAGGTAGACGGCGAAAACGGACAGCACCCAGGCGGCCGCCCCCCTCAGGACCGTCAGCGGATCGGGCGCCGCGGCCACCGGCACGGCCAGGGCGACGCCGGACAGGAAGCGCAGGAGCGAGACCGCCAGGACGAGCGGGCGGGCTTCGGCGAGGCAGAGGGCGAGGGTGCGGGCGAAGGTGCGGGGAAGAGCCGGAACGGTCCGGAGCGTGAGATCGATAGCCGCCATGACTGGAGTGTTGACCGCCGTCAGGGTCGCGATAAGTGGCGTGACCCGAAAGCAGCAGGGGGGATGCGCCTTTCGATACCCCTGGAGTGCTCCTCCCGACACCGGGGACGAACTCCTGACCCCCTGCCTTGTCGCGGTCCGCGACCCCCTATAACTTCGGCACACCCAGTCAAGATCCCCACAGGACCGGAGCGGATTCGCGGAGGAGAGGCGAGCGTTCCGTTTCTCCCCCCGTGCGCCGCGCTCGCGAAGAACGCCGCGACAACGGTAACCCCGCGGACCGCCGCGACTCATCCGATCCAGGGAAAGGAAATCCGAGGATGCTGGGTGCCGAACGCTACCGAGAATTCCGGCCCATCGACCTGACGGACCGCACATGGCCCGGCAGGCGCATCCATGAGGCCCCCCGCTGGCTGTCCACCGACCTGCGCGACGGCAACCAGTCGCTGGCCCGCCCGATGTCCCCCGAGCGCAAGCTGGTGATGTTCGAGCTGCTCGTGCGCATGGGATACAAGGAGATCGAGGTCGGCTTCCCCGTCGCCAGCCAGGACGACCGCGACTTCCTGCGCCTGCTCATCGAGGAGGACCGCATCCCCGACGACGTCCGCATCACCGTGCTGACGCAGGCCCGCGAGGAGCTGATCAGGGACACCGTCGACGCGCTCAGGGGCGCCCCGCGCGCGCTGGTCCACATCTACAACGCCACGTCCCCGCTGTTCCGCCGGCTGGTCTTCGGCATCGGCCGGGACGACTGCCGCGACCTGGCCGTGCGCGCCACGCAGGTCATGATGGACCACGCCGAACGCGTCCTCGGCGACTGCGACCTCGGCTACCAGTACTCCCCCGAGCTGTTCAACGAGACCGAGCTCGACTTCTCGCTGGAGGTCTGCGAGGCCGTCATGGACGTCTGGCAACCGGAGGCGGGCCGCGGCATCATCCTGAACTTCCCCACGACCGTCGAGCGCTCGCTGCCGAACGTCTTCGCCGACCAGATCGAGTGGCTCGACCGCAACCTGTCCCGCCGCGCGCACGTCTGCCTGTCGATCCACCCGCACAACGACCGCGGCACCGGCGTGGCCTCCGCCGAGCTGGCGCTGCTCGCGGGGGCCGAGCGGATCGAGGGCTGCCTGTTCGGCAACGGCGAGCGCGCGGGCAACGTCTGCCTGGTGACCCTGGGCATGAACATGTACGTCCAGGGCGTCGACCCGGGCATCGACTTCTCCGACATCAACGCCGTGCGCCGCACCGTCGAGCTGTGCAACCAGCTCCCGGTCCACCCGCGCCACCCCTACGGCGGCGACCTGGTCTACACGGCGTTCTCCGGTTCCCATCAGGACGCCATCAAGAAGGGCTTCGACGAGCGCGAACGGCGCTCCGCCGCGACCGGGACGCCGGTGGACGAGCTGCCGTGGGAGATGCCGTACCTGCCGGTCGACCCCAGGGACGTGGGCCGCACCTACGAGGCGGTGGTCCGGGTCAACAGCCAGTCCGGCAAGGGCGGCGTGGCGTACGTGATGAGCGCCTGGCACGGGCTCAACCTGCCGCGCGGCCTCCAGGCGGACCTGGCCGTCCGCGTGCAGGCGCAGGCCGACGCCGGCGGCGGCGAGCTGTCGCCGGAGCGCATCGGCGCGCTGTTCCGCGAGGCGCACCTCTACCACGGCGACCCCTTCCGCCCGCTGCCGCTGAGCCGGGAGCCGGTCGAGGTCACGCTCCACATCGACGGGGGCGCGGTGCCGGCCGGGCCGGGCGCGGCCGCCGCCGAGGACCTGGCCTCGGTGCTCGCCCCCTGGGGGATCCGGGTCCTCGCGGTCCACACCACCGAGCCGCCGCTGCACGACGCGCACCCGGGGAGGCCGCCCGGCGGCCGCTCCCCCGGCGAGGTCGTGATCTACGCGGAGTGCGCGGTGGACGGGGGCACGTCCTGGGGCGCGGGCATGCACGCCGACGTGGCCGCCTCCGCCTTCTCGGCCGTCCGCGCGGCGCTGCGGGACCGTCCGGTGGAGTGCCCCGAGCCGTCCCGCCGCCCCCTCCCCCGTCCCCTCGCCACCGCGGGCTGACGGGCGCACGCCCGGCCGGCGGTCACCGGCGCGAGGAGGAGACCGCCCCGCCCCGGACGCGTCCGCCGGCCCGGCCCGCGCACCCCGTCGGCGCACGACCCGCCGCACCCCGCCATACCAGCACCACCGTCAAGGAGGGCCTTCATGGCCGAGCACGACCAGGTACAGGGGATGGCCCTCCTGCGGGACCTTCTGAACGAGGCGGTGTCGGGGCAGGGCCGCATCGCGATGGTCACGGGCCCGATCGCCACCGGCAAGAGCCGGTTGCTGGACGGCCTCACCGAGCACGCGTTCGACCACGGCGCCCTCCCGCTCACCGCGACCGGCTCGCGGACGGAACGGGACCTGCCCCTCGGCGTGCTGTCGCAGCTCGTGCACAACACGCCGATGCCGGAGGAGCACCGCGCGACCACGCTGAGCCTCCTGCAGGAGGGCGCCCGCGCCCAGCTCACGGGCGAGACCCTCGGCCACATGGACGTGCAGATCGTGGACGCGCTCTGCACGGTCCTGCTGGAGCTGTCGGAGCGCTGCCCGCTGCTGATCGTGGTGGACGACGCCCACCACGCCGACCGCGGCTCCCAGCTCTGCCTGTCCTACCTGGCCCGCCGGGTGAAGTACGCCAAGGTCATGCTGGTCTTCGGCGGCGCCGGCCGGGACTCGCGCCGGCCGTTCCCGCTCCACGCCGACCTGCTGCGCCTGCCCCACTGCCGCCAGGTCACGCTCGCCCATCTGTCGCCGGGGGAGGTGGCCGAACGGGTGGCCGAGCGGGCGGGCCGGGAGACGGCCGACCTCCACGCGGCGCGCTGCCACGAGCTGAGCGGCGGCAACCGTCTCCTGGTGGACGCGCTCGCCGATGACTTCCGGGAGACGGGCGCCCCCGACGAGCGGTACGGCGAGGCCGTGCTGACCTGCCTGCACGGCGCCGATCCGGACCTGCTGCGGGTGGCCCGCGCGCTGGCCGTCCTGGGCGAGCCCGGTCCGGCCGCCCGCCTGCTGGGCGAGAGCGAGGCCGACACCGCCCAGGCGGTCCGGACGCTGACCCGGGCCGGGCTGCTGGCCGAGAGCGGTTTCCGGCACGACGCCGCCCGGTCGGCGGTGCTGGCCGCGATCGACTCCGCCGACCGCGCCGGCCTGCACCGCCGCGCCGCCGAGCTGACCTACCACGACGGCGCGGCGGTGGCGGTGGTGGCCGGCCACCTGCTGCTGGCCGGTCACGCCGGCGAGCCGTGGAACGTGTCGGTGCTGGAGGAGGCCGCGGGTCACGCGCTGCGCGACGGCCGCGTGGAACCGGCCATCGAGTACCTGAAACTGGCCTGGCAGGGCTGTGCCGACGAACGGTGGCGCGCCAGGATCGCCACCAAGCTCGTGCGCGCCAAGTGGCGCATCAACCCCAGCACCCCGGCCGGGCAGCTGGCCGAGCTGACCGAGGCCCTGCACAAGGGCCATCTGGGCGGCGGCGACGCCGTGGTGCTCGCCAAGGCGCTGCTGTGGCACGGCCACGTGGCCGACGCCAAGGACGTCCTGGACCACCTCGGGGACCTGGACGAGCTGGACCGGGAGGGCATGACGGAGCTGACCGTCGCCCGCGCCTGGTTCCGCGGCGCCTCCCCGTCGTTCCTGTCCCACCTGCCCGAGCCGAACGCCCGCGAGAACGCCTGCGCCGCGCACTCGCTCACCGCGTCCCGCCGCATCGAGTCGGCGAACATGCTGGTGAAGGCCCTGAGGGAGGGCCCGAACACGGGGACCGCGGCGACCGCCGAACGCGTCCTGGGCGGCTCGCAGCTGGACGAGATGTCCATGGACACGGTCGAGAGCGCGCTGCTGACCCTCACGTACGTGGGACGCGCCGACCGGGCCGCGCCGTGGTGCGACGCCTTCATCGACGAGGCCGTACGCCGCCGGGCGCCCAGCAGGCAGGCCCGGCTGTCGGCCATCCGCGCCGAGATCGGGCTGCGCCGCGGCGACCTGGCCGCGGCCGCGCACGACGCCCGCCGCGCCCTGGAGATCATCCCTCCGGCCAGCTGGGGCGTGGCCGTCGGCGCCCCGTTGGGCACGCTGCTGTGGGCCGGCGCGGCGATGTCCCGCCACGACGCGTGCCTGCCGCACGCCACCCAGCCCGTGCCGGAGGCCATGCTGGAGACCCGCTTCGGCCTGCTCTACCTGTACGGCAAGGCCCGCTTCACGCTCATGGCGGGGCAGGCCGAGCAGGCGCTGAGGGACCTGCGGCTGTGCGGTGAGCTGACGGCCCGGTGGGGTCTGGACGGCCCGGAGTTCCTCCCCTGGCGGGTGGACGCGGCCGAGTGCCTGGTCCGCCTCGGAGACCTCGACGAGGCGAGGCGCCTGGCCGAGGAGGAACTGCACCGCTGCCACGGACGCTCCAAGCGGGTGCACGGGATGGCGATGCGGGTGCTGGCCGCCACCGGGGAGGCCAGGCACCGGGTGAACCTGCTGCGCCGCTCAGCCGACCTGCTCCAGGCGGGCGGCGACAGGTACGAGCTGGCCAGAGCCCTGTTCGACCTCGTGGAGGCGTACCACGCCAGCGGCGAGTACCGGCGCGGCGGGATGCTGGCGCGGCGGGCGAAGGCGCTGGCACAGGAGTGTCACGCGGACGGGTTGAGTCAGGCGCTGTCCCCGGGCGACCACGACGGCGAGGCGCCGGGTGTGCAGCCGATCCTCAGCGACGCGGAGCGGCGGGTGGCCGCGCTGGCCGCCGACGGCTACTCGAACCGGGATATCTCTGCCAAATTGCACATCACGGTCAGCACCGTGGAACAGCACCTGACACGGGTCTACCGCAAGCTCAGCGTGTCCCGCCGCGCCGATCTGCCGGCCCGGCTGGTCGGTGAGCGCCTGTGAGTCACTCCGCGACGGCCGTGCGCATGACCCAGGCGAAGACCAGGGCCGGTTCACCGCCGATCTCGGTGGACTCGCCACGGTGACGGAAGTGCTCGTACCCCGCGCCGTGGGGGAGCTTGAGCGTCTCGTCCGGGGAGCCCACGCTCTGGATCCGCCGCTCGGCGGGCAGGTGGGCGGGCCCGCCCACCAGTACGGCTGTGAACTGGGACATGATGTGCCTCCTGTTTCCTCACAAGGGGATGTTGGAGTGGTGGCCACGGGTGTGCGGGGCACGGGCGAGGGCCTCGGCGATCCGCAGGCGGGTGGTCTCGGGAGCGATCACTTCGTCCACGACGCCGATGGCCACGGCCCGCTCCACGCCGCCCGCGACCCGGCGGTGCTCCTCGGCCAGCCGGGCGCGCAGCCCCTCGCGCTCCTCCTCGGGGACGGCCGCGAGGGCCTTGCGGTGCAGCACTCCGACGGCCGACTCCGCGCCCATGACCGCGACCTCGGCGCCGGGCCAGGCGAACGTGGTGGTCGCGCCGAGCGAGCGGGAGTTCATCGCGATGTACGCCCCGCCGTACGCCTTCCGGGTGATCAGCGTGACCCGCGGCACGACGGACTCGGCGAAGGCGTGCAGCAGCTTGGCGCCGCGGCGTACCACCCCGTCCCACTCCTGGCCGACGCCCGGCAGGTAGCCGGGCACGTCCACCAGCACGACGAGCGGCACCCCGTGGGCATCGCACATGCGGACGAACCTGGCGGCCTTCTCCGCCGACAGCGCGTCGAGGCAGCCGCCCTTGTGGCGGGGGTTGTTGGCCAGCACGCCGACCGGCCGGCCGCCGAGCCGGCCGAGACCGACCAGGATGTTGGCCGCCCACCGGGGCTGCAGCTCCTCGAAGCCGCCGTCGGCGTCCAGCAGGCCGCGCACCAGCGGGCGCACGTCGTAGGCGCGGCGCGGTGACTCGGGCAGCAGCGCACGCAGGTCACGGGGCTCGCGGGTCTCATGGGGTTCACGCAGCGCGGCCAGGTCGAACGCCCCCCGGCAGGTGAAGAAGCCGGTCAGGAGGCGGGCGCGGCGGATCGCGTCCCGCTCGTCGGCGGCCACCACGTGGGTCACACCGGACCTGCGGGCGTGCGCGCCGGGACCGCCGAGCCCCTCCATGTCGATGACCTCGCCGGTGACGCTGCGGACGATCTCGGGGCCGGTCACGAAGACCCGGCCGGCGGGCGCCATGACGACCAGGTCGGTGAGCGCGGGCCCGTACGCCGCCGCGCCCGCCGCGGGTCCGAGGATGACCGAGATCTGCGGCACCACGCCCGAGGCCCGGGTCATCGCGGCGAACATGCGGCCCACACCGTCCATGGACTCCACGCCGTCGGCCAGCCGGGCGCCTCCGGAGTGCCACAGGCCGATCACCGGGCAGCCCCGGCGTACGGCGGCCTCGATGGCCGCCACGACGCGCATGGCCCCGGCCGCGCCCAGCGCACCGCCCATCACGCGGGCGTCGGTGCAGTAGGCGACGACGGGAGCCCCGCCGACCAGCCCGTGTACGGCCGTCACGCCGCTCCCGTCCGCGCCGCCGAGCGGCACGGCCGAGTCCGGATCGAGGAGCAGGTCGAGCCTGACCGTGGGATCACGGGGATCACGGGGATCGGCGGCGGGCTCTGCTGGAATTTCGACGCTTTCGGCGCTTTCGACGGGAACCGCGGGCACGACAGTCATCGCTGCTTTCCTCACACCGGCTCGACACGCAGGTACCTGCGAATGTGGCAACCGGTTCCCGTGCCCGTCCACCCCTACCCCGGACGGCAGGTTGTGACCGCCGCTTCTGCCCGTTGACCCCGACCGGCGGCCCGAGGTGCGGTGATAGCGGTCTCATCCCTGGAGGACTGCCTTGTCTCAATGGTCCCTACCCGTGGTCGCCGCCCTCGTCGCGACCACCCTGATATCACCCGGCCCGGCCGTGACCGCCACGGACACGGCGCTCGAACGCGACCCCGCCTCCCTGGTCAACGTCTTCCACGGAACCAAGGAGGCGGCGGCCGACTTCGGCCACGGCGGAGGCGGGGGCATGACGTTCCCCGGCGCCGTGCTGCCGTTCGGCATGCTGCAGTGGAGCCCCGACACGGTGGCCAACGCGGGCGGCGGCTACCGGTGGGAGGACGACCGGCTACGCGGATTCTCGATGACGCACATCTCGGGGCCGGGCTGCACGGGCGCTCAGGACTTCCCGGTGCTGCCCTTCTCCGGGCCGGTCGGCCGCTCCCCCGCCACCCACGGCGAGGACTACGTCCAGACCTTCAAACACGAGAACGAGACGGCCTCCCCCGGCTTCTACAGCAGCGTCCTGGACACCGGGATCAAGACGGAGATCTCGGTGTCCGCGCGGGCCGGCGTGGCCCGCTTCGCGTTCCCGCAGGGCAAGCCCGGGACGATCCTGCTGAACACCAGCGGCTCGGTCAACGGCGTGGACGACGGCGAGACCAGGATCAGCGGGAACACGGTCGAGGGGTGGGTCCAGACTGGCGGCTTCTGCGGCCCGCCGATGCGCTACAAGGTGTACTTCCACGCCGAGTTCGACCGCCCGGTCACCGGCCACGGCACCTGGAAGGACGACGAGGTCCGCCCCGGCGCGGCCACGGTGGCCAACGCAGGCAAGGCCAAGGTCAGGGGCGACCTGGTGGAGCCGGGCGACGTCACGGTGAACGGGCCCGGGTCGGGAGCCTACCTGCAGTTCGACCCGTCCCAGCCGGTCCAGATGCGGGTCGGCCTGTCGTACGTCAGCATCGACGGCGCCAAGCGGAACCTGGCGGCGGAGATCGGCGGCAAGGGCCTCGACCAGGTGAAGCAGGCGGCCGGCGCCGTCTGGAACGACCGCCTGCGCAAGGTGGCCGTCGGCGGCGGCACCAAGGACCAGCGCCGGACGTTCTACAGCAACCTCTACCACACCCTCCTCCAGCCGTACGTCTTCGACGACGTGGACGGCTCCTACACCGGCCCGGACGGCAAGACCCGCACGGTCCGTCCCGGCCACCACCAGTACGCGACCTTCTCCGGCTGGGACATCTACCGCAGCGAGGTGCAGCTCCTGGCACTCCTCGCGCCCGACGCGGCCTCCGACATCGCCCAGTCCATGTACGCCAACGCCCAGTCCCTCGGCAACGTCTGGGACCGCTGGTCCCACCAGACCGCCGTCACCGGCGTCATGGTCGGCGACCCGTTCCACGTGATCCTGTCCACCGTGTACGCCTTCGGCGCCCGCGACTTCGAGTACACCGCCGCACTCCGGGCCATGGCGGAGGCCGCACGCCGGGTCGGCCCCATGGACATCGGCCACCCGCAGCTCGGCTACGACGAACGCCCCGGCAACGCCGCCTTCATGAAGCAGGGCTACGTCCCGAACGACCCCTCCTCCACCCTCGAGTACGGCATAGCCGACTTCGGCATCGCCCAGCTCGCCGCCCGCCTCGGCGACCGGACCACGACCGCCGAGTTCATGGGGCGGGCGCAGGCGTGGCAGAACCTCTTCAACGCCGGCAACGACTGGATCCAGCCCCGCATGGGCGAGGGCTCGTTCAAGTCGCCGTTCGACCCGGGCGACCCCGACGTCTACATGGAGGGCAACGGCGCCCAGTACCAGTGGCTCGTGCCGCAGAACGTGCAGGGGCTGTTCACGGCGATGGGCGGACGCGACAAGGCCGCCGCCCGCCTGGACGAGTACTTCACCGAGCTCAACGCCGGCCCGGCGCGGCCCTACGCCTACATGGGCAACGAGCCCGCGATGCCCGCGCCGTGGCTGTACGCGTGGACCGGGCAGGCGTACAAGACGCAGGAACTGGTACGCCGCGTGCAGAAGGAGCTGTTCGGCCCCGGGCCCGACGGACTGGTCGGCAACGACGACCTGGGCACCATGGGCGCCTGGTACGTCTGGTCGGCGATCGGCCTGTACCCCGCCATCCCCGGCCGCGCCGAACTGCTGGTCAGCACGCCACTGTTCGACCGCGTGGTGATCGACCGACCCGCGGGCGACATCGTGATCAACGCGCCCGGCGCCGCCTCCCCGTACATCCGCGGGCTGAAGGTCAACGGCGCGGCGACGAGCCGGGCGTGGCTGCCGGAGTCGTTCGCCACGGCCGGCGGGCAACTGGACTTCACGCTCGGCTCCACCCCGAACCGGGGGTTCGGGAGCGACCCGCGTGACGTCCCGCCCTCCTTCGACCAGGGCTCGAAGCCGTACCTGGCGGGCCTGACCCGCGGCAGCGGCCCGGTGGAGCCGGGCGGCGCCTTCGAGACGGACCTGGTCGTCCGCTCCCTGAGCCGGGCGGCGACCCTCACCTGGCGGGCCCAGCCCCCCGCGGGCGTCACGGTGACGCCGTCCGGCGGCACGCTGTCCGTGACGGCGTCGGGGAAGGCGCAGGTGAAGCTCACGATCTCGGTGCAGAAGGACACCGCGCCCGGCTTCCGCACCGTGCCGATCACGGTGGGCGACACGACCGCCGGCGTCCGGCTCAACGTCGCCGCCCGCGGCACCCCCGAGTGGCACCGCAACAACGCCGGCATCGGTGACGTCACCTCGCCCGGCGAGTCCAACCTCGACGGCCCCGGCTTCAGCTACTCCGCCCAGGCGCTGGCCGATGCGGGCCTGCGCCCCGGCGAGCCGGTGACCTGGAAGGACTTCCGCTTCACCTGGCCCGACACCAAGAAGGGCGACTGGGACAACATCCGCGTCGGCTCCACCCCCCTCGACGTGGCCGCCCCGGCCGGCGCGAGCAGGCTCTCCTTCCTCGGCGCCGGCACCCAGGGCAACCCCCAGACCACCGTGACGCTCACCTACACCGACGGGACCACGAGCACGGCCCGGCTGGGCTTCAGCGACTGGATCCTGGACTTCGGCAACGACACCCCCCAGTACGGCAACGAGATCGTGGCCACCGCCCCCTACCGGCAGTTCTGGGGATCCTGGCTGCTCCAGCCCATCAGCGCCAATGTGTACGCCTCCCAGCCCATCGCTCTGACCCCGGGGAAGACGCTCAAGTCCCTGAGCTTCTCACCGGTGGGCGAGGGCCAGATGCACATCTTCACCTGGTCCTTCGCCTGACGTCTCTCGCCTGACCGCTCGTCCCCGGCCCGCCGGGCCCCGACTCCGGGGCCCGGCGGGCCGATGCCGGATTCCGGGTCGCGGAATCCGTACTGGACGGGCGAGCCCGTACCCGTCAGAAAAAGCAAAACGACCCGCGTTTCCGCGGGTCGTAGCCGGGTTTCCCCTGGTGGATCACTGGTGCCCCCTGCAGGATTCGAACCTGCGCACCCGGCTCCGGAGGCCGGTGCTCTATCCCCTGAGCTAAGGGGGCCAGCGAGTGAAAGATTACCAGGTTCTGGAGGTGGACTGACACTCGAAGCGCAGAGGGGAGATCACGGAAGGCGAACGGTCACCGGGGGCCGGGCGGCAGGCTCACCGGGGACCCGGGCGGACGGCTCCGCGGTAGCGGGCGCGGTAGTAGGGGGAGGCGGTGAAGTTCGTCAGCTTGACGACGTCACCGGTCTTGGGGGCGTGGACCATGACGCCGTTCTTGACGTAGACACCCACGTGGGTGGGGTCTCCCGCGCCGCCGCCGAAGAAGACCAGGTCTCCGGCGCGGAGCCGGGAGAGCGGCACCCGGCGGCCCTGCCTGAACTGGCTGCCGGTGTAGTGGGTGAGGGTGACACCCGCCCTGGACCACGCGTGCAGGGCGAGCCCCGAGCAGTCGAAGCCGCCGCCCGTCGGGCCCGCCCCGGACCCGCCTCCCCAGACGTACGGCCTGCCGACATGGCGGAGGGCGGCGGCCACGGCCGTCAGGCCGGGCGAGGCCCGGCGCGACCTCGAAGAGGGAGAGGGGATGGGTGAAGCGCCGGGTTTCCCCGCCCTGGCCGCCGGCCGCCCGGCAGGAGACCGACCAGCCGAAGGCCGGCCGGCGGAGGACCGACCAGTGGAAGGCCGGCCGGCGGCCGGCTGATCGGCGGGAGGGCTTCCGATCCCGGTCTCATCCCGGGTCGAGGGCGGCACCCACGACGGGGGTGGAGTGGGTGCCGGAGACGGCGTCCACGGCGACATGGGGGCAGGGGTCACGGACGGTGTCCATGGCGGCGCGGGAGCGGGGGCCGGGGGCGGTGCCCATGGCGGCGCGGGAGCAGGGAACTCCCGGCGGGCCTCGCAGGCGGAGGCAAGAGCGTCCCGCACCTCGCTCTCGACCCATCTCCGGATGCCGTCCGGCATCCCGGCTCCGAGGAGGGAGCGGATACCCGACAGGAGCCGTACGGCGTCGGGGCAGCGACGGGCCGGGGACGCCTGCGGCGCTCCCGCGAGAGCAGCCGCGAGAGCGGCGGTGGTGAGGAATGCGGTGATCATGTGTCCTCCCGGGTTCGGCGGATGACCGGGGTCCAGGGTCGGCCGGAACACGTGATCGCCAAGGAGCCGAACGGGATTCTGTGGATAACGCGGCGTCCTCCACGGCTTTTCCGGGACGCGGCGGATACGCGTCCGGCGAAAACCGCGCGTGGCCCCACTCCCACGGGTTAGCCTCACGGCCGTGGGCGAGGTTCTGGGCAAGGTACTGGTGGTGGATGACGACGAGGTCATCCGGCAGCTCATCGCGGTCAACCTGACCCTTGAGGGGTTCCAGGTGGAGACCGCCTTCGACGGGCAGGACTGCCTGGACAAGGTGCGGGACGTGATGCCGGATGTGATCACGCTGGACGTCATGATGCCGCGGCTCGACGGCTGGATGACCGCCACGAAGCTGCGGAGGAACGAGGGGACGAGCCACATCAAGGTCGTTCTGATCACCGCACGGGCGCAGGAGGACGACAGGCGGCGCGGGTTCGGCATCGGGGTCGACGCCTACCTCACCAAGCCGTTCGACCCGGCCGAGCTGATCCAGGTCGTCCGCGAGCTGGCCGTCTCCACCCGGAGCCGCTGACCTCCGGACCGGTTCTCCGCCGCCCCGGCCGACCGGCCCGCCGCCCGGCTTCCATCCGGGCGGCGGAGCCGTGCGACCGGTTCGAAGACCCGCCGCCCCGGCTCGGGAAGACTTCCGGAACCCCGGAAAGCCTCCCGGCACCCGCCGAAGCCGAAGGTCCTTACAGCAGGCCCTCCCTGCGGGCCACGGCGGCGGCCTGGGTGCGGGAGGAGACTCCGAGCTTGCCCAGGATGTTGGAGACGTGCACGCTCACCGTCTTCTGCGCGATGAACAGCCGCTCGCCGATCTCCCGGTTGGCCAGGCCCTCGGCCACCAGCGAGAGCACCTCCCGCTCCCGCCCGGTGAGCGCGCCCGGACGCGGCCCGGCGGACGCCCGTCCCCGCGCGCCCTCCCGTGTCTCCCGCTCCACGGTGGCCCCTGCCCCGGACCCCGCCGCACCCCCGTAGAGACCACCGGAAGCGTCCTCGAGCCCGCCCCCGGAAGCGGTCCCGGACAGCGCCCCGGACTCGGCCGAGGGGAACCGCGCCCGGCGGCCCAGGTCGGCCAGGGCGTCGCCCAGCGGCCGGGCGCCGAGCGACGCGGCGGTCCGGACGGCCGTCCGCCATTCCTCAAGGGCCGCGGCGTGGTCTCCCGAGACGAGCAGCGCCTCGGCCAGCCGCCAGCGCGAGCGCGCGGTCTCGTAGACGAACCCGTAGTCGAACGCCTCGACCGCGGCCCGCCAGGCCCCGACGTCGGCGCGGCCGTGCGCGCGGTGCCACTCGGCCTCGGCCCTCGCCAGCCAGGCGTGCCCCTCGGCTCCCGTCCCGGGACGGACCGGCTTGCGGGCGAGGGCCAGCAGTTCGTCGGCGCCGTCGGAACGGCCCAGCTCGGCCAGCGCCCACAGCCCGACCGCTCCGATGCGGATGTTGCCCATGTCGTCCGGGCCGAGGGCGTCGAGGACGGCGGTCACGTGCTCCAGGGCGAGTCCGGGGTCGCCGTTCCACAGGGCGTGCTCGGCGGCCAGCGCCCGCGACATGTAGGCGACCAGGGAGTCGGACCAGAAGGGACGCACCCAGGTCAGCCGCTCGTCCACCTCGGGCAGCCCCATGGCGACCTCGACGAACAGCGCGAAGGACGACAGGACCGCCTCGTGGCCCGTACCGACGCGCACACCGAAGCCCGCACCCTCCCTGCGGGCCCGGACCCAGTCCCCCGCCGTGTAGTGGATCAGCAACTGGAGGAACCGCAGGTCGGTGCCGAAGGTGCTCCAGGACAGACCGCTGTCCTCGGCCAGCCGGATGCCGCGCTCGGCGATCACGGCGGCCTCGGCCATCGAGCCGTGCTCGAACTCGACCCTGGCGTGCTGGAAGATCGCCCGCAGGTCGACGGCCAGGTCGCCGGACGCCTGGGCTGCGGCGGCGCCGAACAACTCCCCGGCCCGGCCGGGGTCGCCGTCGTACTCGGCGCAGGAGGCGAGCGTGACCATCGCGCTCTTCTCCGCGTCGCACGCCCCGGTGGCCCGCGCGATCTCCAGGGCGCGTTCGGCGAGCGGCCGGATCTCCCCGCGGCGGTCGGTGGGGATGAGGGTGCGGGCGAGGGTCGCCAGCGCCCGCGCCAGTACCGCCGTGTCCGGGTCGGCCGCCGCGACGGCCTCCTCGGCGGCGGCGACGGCCGCCGGCACGTCGTCGGAGTCGTAGAGGTAGTAGGCGAGGCGCTCGTGGGTCTCGGCCGTCGGGGGCAGCTCCCGCAACTGGGCGATGGCCCGGTGGTTGTCGCCCGTGCCGGCCGCGGCGACGGCGGTGCGCATGGCGAGCCGTACGCGGTCGGTTCCGGCGCGGATCTCGGCGTCGGGGACGCGGTCCCAGAGCCCGAGCGCCTGCTCGAAGTGGCGGTGGGCCTCGGCGGGCGCGCCGAGGCGCTCGGCCCGCCGGCCCGCCTCGACGGAGGCCGACAGCGCCTCGGCGAGGTCATGACCGGCGAGGTAGTGGTAGGCCAGCTCGGCCGCGGCGCCCTCGCGGGCGGTGAGCAGCCGGGCGAACTCCGAGTGCATCCGGGTCCGCTCGCCGGGCAGCAGGTCGGTGTAGACGGCCTCCTGGAGCAGGGCGTGACGGAAGGCGTAGCCGTACCCTCCGTCGGGGCGGAGCAGCCCCTGGGAGATGATCTCCCGCATGGCGTCCTCGAAGGTGAGGTCGTCCAGGCCGGACGCCTCCTGGAGCAGGGCGTGGTCGACGCGCCGTCCGGCGACGGCGGCGCCCCGCAACACCCGCTGTGCGGCGTCGGAGAGCGGTTCGATCCGGGAGAGCAGCAGGTCGGCCAGGCCGTCACTCATCGAGCAGCCGTCGGTCGCCGCCTCCAGGAGCTCCTCGGCGTAGAACGGGTTGCCTTCGGCCCGGTCGACGATCTCTCTGATCACCCGTGGGTCCGTCCCGCCGAACCCGGAGAGGTGGCCGGCCATCTCGTCGGGACCGAGCGGGTTCAGCTCGACGGCGGTCACCGTGGGGAGGCGTTTGAGCTCGGCGAGGACGCGGCGCAGCGGATGGCGGCGGCGCAGGTCGTCGGTGCGGTAGGTGCCGACCAGGCAGACGCGCTCGGTCTGCAGCATCCGGCTGAGGAAGACGAGCAGGTCGCGGGTGGACCGGTCGGCCCAGTGCAGGTCCTCCAGGATCAGCAGCACGGGCCTCGCCGCCAGGAAGCCCAGCATCGAGCCGAAGAGCCGCTGCTGGGTGAGGGCCGAGTCGGTCCCGGCGTCGAGGTCGGCGCCGCCGGGCAGCAGCCTGCCGAGCACCGGACGGGCCTCGATCTCGGCGCGCAGCTCCGCGGGCGCGCCGCGCAGGGCGTCGGCCAGCGGGAGGTACGGCAACGCGTCGCCCAGTTCGGCGCACTGCCCGACCAGTACGGCGAAGCCGGCCGCCTCGGCCCGTTCGGCCAGCTCGGTGACCAGCCGGGTCTTGCCGATCCCGGCGTCGCCGCCCACGAGGGCCACTCCCGCGAGCCCCGCGGCGGCGGAGTCGAGGACGGCGGTCAGACGGGCGAGCTCCGCCGATCGCCCGATAAGCGCGTTGAGCGCCTTTTGCCAGCCCACGACGGCGAGTATGTCACGGCCCGCCGACAGCCCGGCCGCCGTCCCGCCGGTCATCGTCCCGCCGATCCCTCTCCCACCGATCCCTGTCCCGACGGCCCCCGTCCCGACGGTCGCCGGACAGGTCGCGCAGATCCTCCATCAGGCGGGCCAGCGGCCCCGGAGCCGTCAGCACTCCCAGGTGCCCTCTGCGGGGCAGCAGGATCAGCCGCCCGTTCCGGCAGGCGCGCAGGAAGTCGCGCTCGTTCGCCCGCATCGGGTCGCGGGCGCCGTTGACCAGCCACACCCGGCCCGGATAGGCGGCCAGCGCCGCGAGGTGGTCGTGTCCGGTGACGGCCTCGACGACCTGCGGCAGCGCCTCGCACGACAGTCCCCCGGCGACCATCGCCGCACCGGCGGGGCCGGGCAGGAGGCCGCGGAGGAGGAGGGCGCCGACCCGGTCGGCGCGCGCCGGGTTCCGCGCGGCCAGGGAGGCGGCGAACCGGTAGGGGACGGCCGCCCATCGGCTGTTCGCGGTGCATCCGAGGGCTGCCAGCCCCGCCACCCGTCCGGGGAAGAGGCCCGCGGTGGCGATGCCGACGTAGCCGCCCAGGGAGAGCCCGGCCACGAACGCCCGGCCGCCGAGCGCGTCGATCGCGTCGGCCACCGCCGACGCGGCTCCCTCGATCGTGAACGGCTCTCCCCGGCGCGAACCGTGTCCGGGCAGGTCGGGCGCGGCCACCGGGCCGCGGATGCGGGCGGCCACCGGATCCCACATGGTCGCGCTGACCCGGATTCCGTGGACGAGGACGATCGGCAGCATCACTGACCTCCGCGCTTCGAAGACGATCGAGCAGAACACAACGCAACGGTGCGTTGCATTTCGACATGCCGCCATTAAAACACAACGCACCGTTGCGTGGTTATAGTCGGGTACGGCCCGCCGGGCATCCGCGCGGGACCGCGGAAGCACAGGAACCGCGGAAGCACAGGGACCACCCAGGACGGACCGGAGCCACCCAGGACCGGAAGGACCACACAAGGCCAGAGGAAGCCGGCCGTAGCCGGAAACCAGACGGCACCGGACGGCGAACCCGGACAGGACCGCGCAGAGCGCAGAGGGCAGAGCGAAGGGCAGGGAGCGGGGATGGCACCGCGCAAAGAACAGCAGATCTTCCGGGCCACGCTGGACCTGCTGGCCGAGAAGGGCTACGACGGGCTGACCGTCGAAGGGGTGGCGGAGCGGTCGGGGGTCAACAAGACCACGATCTACCGCTGGTGGCCGTCGAAGGCGGCGCTGCTGGCCGCCGCACTGGTGGAGGCCGACCTGCTGACGGTGGAGCAACCCGACACCGGCAGCCTCAGGAAGGACCTGGAGGCGCTGGTCACCGGCATCGCCGGGCTGCTCACCCGCTCACCGTCGGCGGACGTGGCGCTGGCCGCGCTCGGCGCCGCCGTACGCCATCCCGAGATGGCCGCCGCGGCCCGGCGCTTCTTCGCCGAGCGGCTCTCCGGGGAGGCGGAGATCTTCGAACGAGCGCGGCGGCGCGGCGAGCTGCCGGCCTCGGCCGACCCGCTGATGATCATGGACCTGCTCGGCGGCGCGGTATGGCTGCGCGTGGCCTTCCGCGGCCTGCCCCTGGACGACGGCTTCGCCGCGAGGGCGGTGTCCACGGTCCTCGACGGAATGGCCCACGCTCCGGAGTGAGAGCCGCCCCCGAGTGAGAAGCACCGGGTGAGAGCCGCTCCAAAGCGGATCACTCCGGGCGGGCCGGGCGGCGCGGTCAGCCCGTGAGCGCGGCCGTGACGCGCTCCAGGATCGGGTACGGCACCAGCCCGTAGGCGTGGAAGTCGACCGCGTCCGCCCCGGCCGCGCGGGCCGCGCGGACCTTGGCGGCGAGCCGGTCGGCCGAGTCGGTGTCGGGCGGGCCGGGCCGCAGCACGACCCGCAGCTCCCGCTCCTCGCCCGCCGAGCGGCGGTAGGCGCCCACGTCGTCGGCCACCCGTACGGCGTCGCGGGCGTAGCCGAACGCGCCGAGCGAGGGCACCAGGTCGCCCAGCGCCACCAGGTCCACGCCGAGCTGCCAGGCGTCGTGCGCGGCCAGTCCCGGGGAGGGCAGGCCATCCTCGTGTCCCTTCACCGCGCCGGTCCCGTCGAGGAAGACGAGCCGGGAGCCCTCCCCGGCGACGGCGGCGGAGACCTCCGAGACCAGCGAGGTCACCGCCTCCGAGCGGGCCCTGGCATAGGCGACGGCCTCGGGGCCCGCGTAGGCGGTCAGCGCCGCCCGGGTCACCTCGCCCTGCGCCGGAGGGTCTCCGCCGAGCACGCCGCCCACGATCCGCGCGCACTCCTCGCGCGCCGCCTCGGCGTTGACGCCCAGGTCGGTCGCGCGCCGCATGCAGAAGTCGCAGAAGCACAGGCCGAACAGGAACGCGTCCATCGGGCCCATGGGGACGTGGCCGCGCCCGGGGCCGTGCCCGCGGCCCGCGCCGCCGAAGCCGCAGGGACCGCCGAAGGCGCCGAAGTGCAGCGCCTCGGCGACCACGCTGTCCACCCCCTGCCTGGCCACCGCCCGGCCCAGCGCCACCGCGTAGGAGCGGACGTCCGGGTGGGAGGGGCACAGGTCGGCGGGCGCGCCCCGGTCGCCGAAGCAGCTCCGCACGGTCACGTCGGGGGCGGCCAGGCCCAGCGTGGCGTTGCGCAGGAAGACCGCCCAGCCGTGCAGCCTCAGGCCGCGCCGGGCGGTGTCCGCGCGCAGGGCGGCCAGCGGCCCCCCGGCGGCCCCGGCCTGGACGGGCGGGGCCAGTCGCAGCCCGTCGAACAGGTCGGCGGGCGGCGTGAAGTGGACCCCGTCCGCGCGCAGCGTCACCCGGGCCGGACCGTGGGGCGTGATGTCGCGGGACCGCTCACCGGCCACCGCCACGGTCACGCCCGCGACGCCGTACCCGGCGATCCGGTCGAGGACCGCCGCGCGGCCCTCCCCGCGCACGTCCTCGACGTGGACGTGTAGCGAGCTGTCCAAACCGCCGCCCTTCACCCGGTTCCGGAGTCGGAGTCGAAGCCGGTCAGACTCTAACGTCCCTTGTAGGCGATGAAGTCGATCTCGACGAGGATGTCCATCAGGTCGGACCCGACGGTGGTGCGGACCGGGTAGGGCCGGGTGAAGTAGGACTTGTAGACCTCGTTGTAGGCGGCGAAGTCACGCTTGAGGTGCTCAAGGTGGACGGTCGCCTTCACCACGTCGTCGAAGCCCAGTCCGTGGGCGGCCAGGATCGCGCCGAGGTTGCGCATGACCTGGTGGGTCTGCTCGGCCACGTCGGTCCCGACGACCTCGCCGGTCTCGGGGTGCAGCGGTCCCATGCCGGAGGTGTAGACGAAGTCCCCGACGACGAGGCCCTGGGAGTACGCCCCGACCGGCGCCGCACCCTCGGCGGTGCGCAGCTCCTGCTTGACGCTCATTGACTACCTCCAGCGTGGAACCCGGCCCTCGGGGGCCGGGAGGAGGCGCGGCGCACCGCCGCGCCTCCGATCGGGTCGTGTGTCCGTGACCGCCGGCTCGGCGGGTCACGGACGAACGGGAGCAAGTGAAACAGAGGGAAATATACGGAACTCAGAAGAAGGTCGTGACGAGATCGACGACTCGGTAGTCGTCGTCCACCACCGGGATGACCCGCCACTTGTCGAAGGCGGTGCACGGATGGGAGATGCCGAACGGCACCAGCTCGCCCGGCGTGGCCCGCGATCCGGGCGCGAGCCGTACGACCGCGTGCTGGTCGTGCATCCTGATGACCTCCGAGCCGTCCAGGACGCCGCGCGGCACCGGGAACCCCTCGTCGAAGGGGGCGTCGCGCTTGCCGAGCCCGACGACGGCCGTCCCCGGCTCGGGGACGCTCAGCACGTGCGCCCAGACCTCCAGCGCCGCCCGCAGCTCGCCCTCGATGCGGTTGTACGGCGTGCGCTCGCGGTAGTGGCCGTCGTCGTGGGTGACGTAGGCGCCGCTGCGCAGCACGATCCTGGCCTGGCAGGTGGCGAGCTCCCTGCCGACCACGTCGAACCACTGGCTGCCGCCGACCGACAGGATCGGGTCGCGCACCCGCAGGTGTTCCAGCGCCTCCAGCATCCGGCCCAGGTAGGCCCGCACCTCTTCGGCCGTGCCGAGCACCCCTTCGTACCCGGCGACGCCGGCGAGCTCCACGCCCTCGGCCGCCTGCGCCGCCCCGGCGACCTCCAGCAGCTCGCCGAGCGTGCGGCTGCCGCACCGCGCGCCCGCGACGCCCAGCTCGGCCAGCACCCGGAACGGCCTGGCGCCCGCGTGCGCCGACAGCGTCTCCACCCCCGCCACCGAGTCCACGAAGCACAGGAACTCGGCCGCCGGGTCCTCCTCCAGCCACGCGGCGACCGCGTCGAGCCCGGCGGGGTCGAAGAACTGGTTGGCCAGGACGATCCGGGAGACCCCGAACTCGCGCAGGATGAGGACCTGGCTCGGGGTGGCGGCCGTCATCCCCCACGCGCCCGCGTCCAGCTGGGCGCGGACCAGCTCGGGGGACATGGTCGTCTTGGCGTGCGGGGCGAGCAGCATGCCGTGCCGCCCGGCGAAGTCCGCGAGCGTGGCGATGTTGTGCTCCAGCGCGGAGCGGCGCGCCACCATGACAGGGAAACTGAAGGCCCCGCCGAACAGCGAGGACCCCACCGCCTTCTCGGGGTCCACGATCCCCTTCACCGTCGCCGTCATCGCACCGCTCCCTTCGGTCTGCCCGCCGACCCTATCCTCGCGGCCCACGGCTCACAGGGGAAACGGGCCGAACCCGTCAGAGCCACCGGGAAACGGGACCGGACCCTTCACGATCACCGGGGAAACGGGACCGGACCCGTCAGGGTCGCAGCGCCCGTCCGGGGGTGGCGCCGGTGAGCCGTCCCGCGGCCAGGACCGGCACGCCGGAGACGAGGACGTCGTCCACCCCGGCGGCCGGGACGCGGGGGGACCCGTAGGTGGCCAGGTCGCGGACGGCGGCGGCGTCCACGACGGCGAGGTCGGCGATCTGCCCGGGACGGACCAGGCCCCGGCGGGGCAGGCCGAAGCGGCGGGCCGGGTGGGAGGACAGGTGGACGGCGGCCGCCTCCAGGCTCCAGTCGCCGGTCTCGCGGACGTGACGGCCGAGCATGCGGGCGAACGCCCCGTACCCCCGGGGATGGGGGTGCCCGCCGACGTAGATGCCGTCGGAGCCGCCCGTGTGGGCCGGGTGGCGCAGGATCGCGCGGACCGACTCCTCCCCCTCGGGGCCCTCGTCCGGGCGGGCCGTCACGCAGCCGGCTTCCAGCCGGGTGCCGAGGAGGATCCGGCGGCAGAACTCCCCCGGATCGGTCCCGGCCTCGGCGGCGGCCTCCGGGATCGTCATCCCCTCGGCCCACTCGTCCCCGGGCACGTGGGACAGGGTGATCCTCGGCCAGATGGAGTCGTCCCACTCGATGGGCCCGGACGCGAGGATCTCCAGTGCCCGCCCGGTGTCGGCGGCCGGGATCCGCGCGGGCAGCGCGACCATCGCCAGGATCGTGCTGCCGCGCAGGTAGGGGTAGCTGTCGAAGGTGACGTCCAGCCCCTCGGCGAGGGCCGCGTCGAGGCGCGGCAGCAGGACGGACGCCGGGCCGTGGTAGTGCGAAACGTGGACGGAGGCGCCGGACGCGCGGGCGATGGCGGTCACCTCGGCCATGCCGATCGGGGCCCGCTCGCCGTACGCGCGCATGTGGGTGACGTACGGCAGGCCGCCCAGCGGCGCGCACAGCGCGGCGATCTCGGCGGCGTCGGCGTAGCGGCCGGGGGCGTACTCCAGCCCGGTGGACAGGCCCGCCGCGCCCTCCTCCAGGCCGCGTTCGACCCGGGTGAGCATCGCGGCCAGCTCCTCGCGGGTGGCGGCCCGTTCGGCGGGGCCCATCACGTCGTAGCGGATCGTGCCGTGCGGCAGCAGGTAGGCGGTGTTGAGCGCGGTCGTCCCGTCGTGGCCGTCCAGCAGCTCGCGGACGCTCAGCGGCCCGTCGGCCCAGGGGTGCGCGCCGTTGACGGCCGCGAAGTAGCGGGTGACGTAGTCGAGGGTCCCGGGGGTCGTGGCCGGGGCGAAGGACAGGCCGTCCTGACCGAGGACGAACGTGGTCACGCCCTGGCGGAGCGCGGCGAGCTGCACCGCCGGATCACCGGCCAGGGCGTCACCGTGGACGTGGCAGTCGATCAGGCCGGGCATGACGTGCCGCCCGGAGGCGTCGACGACCGTGCCGGCCTCGGCTCCGGCCTCGGACAGTCTCCCCACCGCGACGATCTCGTCGCCGACGACGCCGACGTCAGCCGGGAACGCGGGGGCTCCCGTGCCGTCCAGCACCCGGCCGCCACGGACCAGCACATCGAAGATCACACCGGGATTGAACCACTCCGCCGTACCCCGGCGCACTTTCCTCTCCGCGGCGCCTCGCGGAAAGAGGAGCCCCCGGGGCCACGAGGGACCCCCGGACCGGCCCCCGGCGCACCCCCGTCCACGCGAGACCCCGGACCGGCCCCCGGCGCGCTCCCCGGCCGCGTGAGACCCCCGGGCCGCCCCCTCCCCGATGCTCCCCGGTGGGCCGGTGCCGCCCCGGGCCGAGGGCGGTGGCATCCTTCAACGGGTCAGGCATCTCCCCGCAGGAAGGCCGTCGTCCCGTGCGCATGAGGCAGCTCCTCCGTCGTCCCCGCGGTCTCCCGGCCGCCGTCCCGGCGGTGACGGCTGCGCTGGCCGCGGCGGCGCTCGCGGTGGCCGCCTGCGCCGCGGACGGGGGTGCGGCCGGCTCCGCCGCCGCCAGGACCCCCGCGGCGAGCGGCACCGGCGGGGCCACCCGTGGATCCGGGACCGGGAGCCCCACCGGCGCCCCCGGGACCGATGGTGCTCCCGGGAGTCCCACCGGCACGCCCGCCCCGGCGGCCCCGGACGCGCCCCGCGTGCCGTTCGGCGGCCACGCGGGCCGCTACGCCGCCGGGACGCTGCGCCCGAGCGGCGAACAGGCCGCCCTCGACGCGAAGGTCGTCGAGCACTACCGGCGATGGAAGGCCGCCTTCGTCCGGCGCGGTTGCGGCAACGGCCGGTACCAGGTCCTCTCCCCCGACGCCGACCACCCATACGTGGCCGAGGCACAGGGTTACGGCATGGTCGTCACCGCGACCATGGCCGGGGCGGACCCGGACGCGAAGAAGATCTTCGACGGGCTCCTCCGGTACGTGCTGGCCCACCCCTCGTCGATCACCCCCGGCCTGCTCGCGGCCGAGCAGGACGCCTCGTGCAGGAGCGTGAACGGCGGCGACTCCGCCACCGACGGCGACCTCGACGTCGCCTACGGCCTGCTCCTGGCCGACCGGCAGTGGGGAAGCTCGGGCGCGTTCGACTACCGCGGGCTGGCGCTCGACCGGATCCGCGCGATCAGGAAGGGCGAGATCAACCCGGTCACCCGGCTGACCAAGCTGGGCGACTGGACCGACCGGGGCGACGAGTACTACTGGGTCAGCCGGTCCTCCGACTGGATGATCGGTCACTTCCGGGCCTTCCGCCGCGCCACCGGCGACCCGTCCTGGGACGAGGTGATCGCCGCCCACCAGGATCTGATCGCCGCCCAGCAGACGCGGTACGCCCCGGGCACCGGGCTGCTGGCCGACTTCGTGGTCGGCACCCGCACCGATCCGAAGCCCGCGCCCCGGGAGGTCCTGGAGGACCCGCACGACGGCGCGTACTGGTGGAACGCCTGCCGTACCCCGTGGCGGATCGGCGACGACGCGGTGGCCTCCGGGGACGCCCGGTCGCTCGCCGCGGTCCGCCGGATGAGCGCCTGGATCAGGAAGGAGACCGGCGGGGACCCCGGCCGGATCGCCGCCGGCTACACCCTCGCCGGCCGCCGCCTCTCCGAGGACGCCGAGGCCGCCTTCTCCGCCCCGTTCGCGGTGGCGGCGATGGCCGACCCCGGCGGCCAGGCGTGGCTGGACGCCCTGTGGGACGAGATGGCCTCCGCCGCCTTCGGCCGCCGGGACTACTTCTCCGCCAGCGTGACCCTCCAGGCGATGATCACCGTGTCCGGCAATCGCTGGACGCCCTGACCGGGTGGCGGGCCAGCACCTCCCTGGCCCGCTCCCTGGCGAGGTTCCAGCCGTTCCACGGGTCCGGCGCGGCCAGGTCGTTGCGTTCGGTCACGTTCCGCAACACGCAGCTGCGGACCGGCTCGGGCAGCCGGTCCAGCGCGGGTACGGCCTCCGCCCCCAGGCCGCCCAGGTAGCGGTGGTCGATCCGGTCCGGGCCCCGGACGGCGATCTGGGTCTCGGCGACCCGCAGGTCCGGGTTCCACACGGCGAAGGCCAGCAGCGCCGCCCCGGTCATCGCGACCAGGGTCCTGGGCAGCCACCGGACGGCGCGGCGCCGGACGAGCCGTACGGCGCCGGCCACGAGCACCAGCGCGAAGACGGCGCCCAGCCACCAGATCGCCGCCTCCACCGAGGCCCGCAGCCGGGTGAAGCCGTAGGCGCCGACGTAGAGGTCCAGCCGGTGCAGGGCCGAGACCAGGACGACCATGGTCAGCGCGCAGAGCGGGCCGAGCAGCCCGGCCATCAGCCACCGCTCCCCGCCCCGCAGCCTGATCGCGCCCGAGGCGACCGCCACGATCGCCAGCACGAACACGCTGACCGCGGCGAGCTGGAAGAACCCCGAACGGGCGTACTGGGCGTAGGTCAGGCCGGTCGCCGACACCAGCCACCTGGACGAACCGAACAGGACCGTGAGCTGCATCGCCACGAACACGCCGAACAGCAGGTCGAGCGCGACGAGCGGCAGCACCCACACCCCCCGGCTCACCGAAAGGCGCGTGGCCGGGCCCTCCGGCTCCGCCACCGGCCGCAGGCCGACCAGCACGGCGGAGGCGGTCACCGCCGCGAAGACGCCGAACAGCAGGATCCGCAGCGGCAGCGCCCCCGCGCCCAGCAGGTCCCGGACGCTGAAGACCCGGGCGACGGCCTCGGCGAAGACCGCGTCGGCCGAGGCGAACAGCGCCCCGAACACCGCCACCAGCACGGCGCTCAGCGCGACCCCGGCGAGCACCGGCACGACCCGCCGCCGCAGCGGCAGTCCCCTGCCCGGCCGCAACGGCGCGGCCAGGAACCACGGCACCGGCAGCAGGCCCAGCACCACCGACGCCCCGCCCCGCAGCACGCCCGCCCAGCCGCGCCCGGCCCCCGACAGGGCGAGCGCGGCCAGCAGGAACCCGGCCGGCAGGAGCGGCCCGGCGAGCCAGTCGGCGTCCCGGAACGCCGCCACCGCGACCAGCCCGTAGGCGATCAGGCCGAGCACCGCCGGCCAGGGGGTGACGCGGCGCCGTACGGCGGGCAGCGCCGCCGCCCCCATGGCCGCGGCGACCAGGACGAACCCCAGGCTCATCGCACTGCCCGGAAGCGCGACGGCGGCGAGGAGCCCGACGGCGGCGCACGCCGGGAGCGCCCACCGAGGAGTGGGCGGCAGCTCGGGCCGGGGCAGCACGGGCGGCACCACGTACTCCGCGGTGGTCCCGGGCGGTGCCGGGGAGGGCTCCACCGCCCTTCCAGGGACCGGCGGGGCGGGCGCACCGGACGGCCGGACCGGAACGGTGGACGTCATCCGCCGCTCGCACGCGGACGGGGCCGGAGCCTCCCACCGGGACGGCCCCGGGATAGCCGGTTCGGACGGAGCCGGGACGGGCGGTGGCCGGACCGGGACGGGCGGTGGCCGGACCGGGACGGGCGGCATCGCGGGCGGGGCGGCGTCCCCGGCGGTGCGCCCCGGCAGGTCGACCGCGACGCGGCAGCCCGGACCGTCCTCCACCCGGATGGATCCGCCGTGCAGTTCGACGATCTCCTTGGTGATGGCCAGCCCCAGCCCGGCGCCGCCGTCGTCCGCCGCGCGGCCGGCGTCCAGGCGGGAGAACCGCTCGAAGACCCGGGCCCGCTCCGCCTCCGGGATGCCGGGCCCCTCGTCGGTGACGCGTAGCCGCACCCCGCCGCCCTCCGGGGCCGCCGCCAGCACCACGGCGCCGCCGTCGGGGCTGTGCCGTACGGCGTTGTCCAGCAGGTTGGCCAGCACCTGGGCCAGCAGGTCGGGATCGGCGCGCACGCCCAGCCCCTCGGGCACCTCGCAGCGCGCGGCGACCCCGTCCCTGGCCAGCACGGCCTCGCGCAGCGCCTGCTCGCACAGGGGCCGCAGCCCGACGTTCTCCAGCTCGATCAGCCGGGCCCCCGACTCCAGCCGGGACAGGTCCAGCAGCTGGGTGACCAGCCGGCCGAGCCGCTCGGTCTGGGCCAGCGCCGTCTCCAGCGTCGCCTGGTCGGGCGCGGAGACGCCGTCCACGACGTTCTCCAGCACGGCCCGCAGCGCGGTGATCGGCGTGCGGAGCTCGTGGCTGACGTCCGCCACCAGCGCGCGCCGCTGGCGGTCCACCTCGGCCAGGTCGGCCGCCATGGCGTTGAACGCGCGGGCCAGCTCGCCGACCTCGTCGCGGGAGGTCGCGGTGACGCGCAGGCCGTACCGTCCCTTGGCGATGGTCTGCGCGGCGGCGGCCATCTCGCGCAGCGGCTTGGTCATCCCCCGGGCGAGGAGCTGCATGATGACCAGGGCGAGCACGGCGGCCACCGCGACGCGGACGTCGCGCGAGTAGCCGGAGTTGATGCCGACCTCGTTGACGACGAACGCCACCACCACGGCCAGCAGGATCACCAGCCCGAGCTTGACCTTGATCCGTCCCAGGAAGTCGAGGGGCCTCAAGCGGAGCACGTCCCGTCGTCGGAGGGAAGGTCGGAGGGGAGGAGGGAGAGGAGAGGGGAAGCGCGCGGGGGGACCGGGTGGCGGGCCGGTCGCCGGGCGGGGACGTCCGCGGTCACGGGCGGACGAGGGCGTAGCCGACGCCGTGGACGGTCCGCACGACGCCGGGTCCCAGCTTGCGGCGCAGCGCCCGCACGTGGCTGTCGACCGTGCGGGTGGCGGCGGCCTCGGAGAAGCCCCAGATGTCGGCGAGCAGCCGTTCCCGCTCGAACACCTGGCCGGGCCGGTCCGCCATGCGGCACAGCAGGTCGAACTCGGTCCGGGTGAGCTGCACCTCGGCGCCCCGGGTGTAGACGCGCCGCTCGGCGACGTCGATCTCGACGTCGCCGAGCCGGATCACCGTGTCCGGCCCGGCGAGCTGGGAGGCCCGCTCCACCCGCCGCAGCAGCGCGTGCACCCGGGCGACCAGCTCGCGCATGCTGAACGGCTTGGTCATGTAGTCGTCGGCCCCGACGCCGAGCCCCACGAGCAGGTCCGTCTCCTCGGCGAGCGCGGTGAGCATGAGCACGGGCACCGGCCGGGCGGCCTGCATCCGCCGGCACACCTCCAGCCCGTCGAGACCGGGCAGCAGCCGGTCGAGCACCACCACGTCGGGCCGCGACCTCGCGTACGCCGCCAGCGCCGCCTCACCGTCCCCGACGGCCGCCACGTCGAAGCCCTCGGCGGCCAGCCGGTGCCGTACGGCTCGCGCGATCGTCTCGTCGTCCTCCACCAGGAGGACGCGTCGTTGCTGAGGTGTCGCCATACGCCGGAGCGTAGACCGGGGCGGTGCAGACGATCGGCGGATAATTGTGAATGTTTCGCGCACCCGCGCCGGGAAGGCGCGGGTGCGGCGGGCCGGGGCGCGGTGTCCTCCGGCCCGCCGCCTCCCGGCGCCTCCCGCGGCGGGAGGGGCCGGCGGTCAGATCATGATCAGCCGGCGGCCGACGACCTGGTAGCCGATCCGGGCGAACGACGCCGCCATGGGTGCGTTGCCCACGTCGGTGCTGTCCCTGACCTGGGGCTCGCCCTCGGCGGTGAAGATGTGCAGCGTCTCGGCGACCAGGTCGTCGATGTAACGGCGGCCCCGGTACGCGGGGTCCACGCCGATGTAGCCGATCGTGGCGGTGGTGGCGTTGCGGGTGGGCATCGTGATGCCCACCACGTCGCCCGCGGCGTCGTGCGCCAGCCGCCAGCGGTGCCGGCCGCCGGGGAAGTCCGCGATGTCCTTCAGGGTGTCCTCCGCGGTCCTCCTCGGCCCGTGTTCGGCGAGACGGCTGCGGTCCCAGGCGTCGAGGCTGCCCTCGGCGATCTTGGTCAGGATGTCGATGACGGCCTCGTCGTCGTCGGCCGGGGTGAAGGTGAGCCGGGTGGAGCGGGGCGGCAGGCCGTACTCGGGGATCCAGCGCAGGTTGAGCCGCTCCACGGAGTGACGCAGCCCGGCCCGTTCGGCCGCCTCGACCCGGTCGGCGACGTCGGCCACGGCGTCGGGGCGGTCGTTCCAGTCGGCGGGCAGGAACAGGTGGAAGTCGGGGCGGTCCCCGGCGGGCGAGGAGTAGTCCGGCGTGACGAGCGCGGCGTAGGCGGCGCGCAGCAGGGCCGCGCCCGTCTCGACGCGGTCGGGGCCGGTACCGGGGTCGAACCAGTCGAGGCTGAACGGGTGCCCGGCGCCGGGCGGGCCCCAGAAGGCGGCGCGGGCCACCACCTGGTCGCCGCGCAGCGCGACCCAGAGCCAGTCGGGCCGGCCGTAGCCCAGCTCCTCGAAGGGGGCGTGGCGGGCGCCGACACCGGAGGCGGGCGGCGGGCCGTAGGCGTGGAAGAGGTGGAGGTCGTCCGCGGTGAGCGGACGGAAGGTCAGGTCAGACACGTTTTCTCCGAAAAAGCGGTGCGCTTCCCCGGGTCTCAGGCGTTCTGTAGCCCGAGGCGGGAGCGCGTGACGATGGCGGACATCACTCCTCACCTCCTGTCCTGTCTCACGTCACCGGCCGGACCTCGGCCGGTGAGGCCGCAAGAGTAGCGGGAGGGTCGCCGGGCCCTCAACCGGTTATCCGGCCGGCGGGCGGAGGCCGCCCGGTCGCGGCCGGTGAGCGGACGGCCGTTTCGTCGCCGTCGGCGGCCGGAAGGCCGGGTCATCCGCTCCGCCGGCCCCGATGACCCGCCGAGATCGACGACCGGGACCTCCGGCCGCCCGTTCCGTTCACCGGTATTTCGGTGATGCGAAAGGTGCTGGTTCATTGGTCCATATCGCGCTAAGTGGCTATGTTTCTGTGCTCGATGGGACAGTGAACGGGGTGAACGGGATCGACACTCGACTGTTAGCGGACCGCTACCGGCTGCTCAACCCGCTCGCCGAGGGCGGGATGGGCACCGTCTGGCTTGCCGCCGACGAGCTGCTCGGCCGTGACGTGGCCGTCAAGGAGGTACGGCTGCCGCCCGACCTCGACCCCGCCCGGCGGCAGGAGCTGTGCGACGCGGCGCTGCGCGAGGCCAACCTGGCGGCCCGGATCAAGCATCCGTCCATCGTCACCGTCCACGACGTGATCGTCGAGCAGGACCGGCCGTGGCTCGTCATGGAACTGCTGTCCGGCGCGTCGCTGGAGCAGACGGTCCGCGACGGCCGGCCGCTGCCGGTGCGCCAGGCCGCCCGGATCGGCGTGAGCGTCGCCGGCGCGCTGGTCGCCGCGCACGCCGCCGGGGTGGTCCACCGGGACGTCAAGCCCGGCAACGTCTTCCTCACCAGGACCGGCCGGGCCGTGCTGACCGACTTCGGCATCGCCGTCGTCGAGGACGAGGCCACCGCGGCGCAGACCGGCCGGCTGGTCGGCTCGCCCAACTACATCGCCCCCGAACGGCTGCGCGGCGAGCGGGGCGGGCCCGCCTCGGACCTGTGGTCCCTGGGCGCCACGCTCTACTTCGCCGTCGAGGGCGTTCCGCCGCACCCGGCGGACACCCCCGTCTCGGCGATCAGCCGGGTACTGACCGAGCCTCCCCGGCCGCCGGAGCGGGCCGGCGCCCTGGGCCCGCTGCTGCTCGGCATGCTCGCCTCCCTGCCCGAGGACCGGCCGCTCTTCGAGGAGGTCGTCCAGGCCCTGCGCGAGCTCGCCGCGGGCCGCCCGGCCGCCGTGCCCTCCGCGCCCTCCACGCCGTTCCCCGCCCCCTTCCCGGCTCCGGAACGGGAGGCCGGTCCACGGCACGGAAGGGGAGCGGGACCCGCGCCGTCCTCCGTCCCCGCCGCGCGCCGGGCGGACCGTCCCGGCCCCCGCGTCGCGCTGTGGGCGTCCGCCGAGATCGCGGCGGTCGCGGCGGTCATCGGGGCGACCATGGGCGTGGTCCACGTCACCGGCGCCTCAGCCGCCCCGGCGAAACCGGCCCGGCTGAGCGAGAAGCCGGGCGCCTTCGCCGTACCCGTGGACATGTGCAAGCTGGTCACCGCGGCCGACGTCAGGAAACTCCTGCCGGCGTCGGACGCCAAGGGGTCGGACGCCAAGGGGTCGGACGCCAAGGGAGAGCCGCTCAACACCGGCGGCTGCGCGTGGGCGGTCCCCGGAGCCGGCCTGCGGATCGATCCCCTCAGCGACGGGATGGACAAGCCGTGGGGCAAGAGCCCCCGGCGGGCCCACGAGATACTGGTGAACCAGCGCAACGGCACCGTGCCGACCGGTTCGATCCTCTGGAGCTGGTCGGAGATCAAGGCCGCCGGCCGATCCACCCGCACCACCGGCGCGCTGCCGGTGAAGCCGGTCGGGGAGGAGGCGTTCGGCTACGACTACTACGAGAACCGGAAGACCGGCCGCCTGGAGCAGAGCCACGTGGTCTTCCGCGTCGACAACCTGGTGCTGGACGTCGGTTACACGGTGGTGGACGGCAGCAAGGACGCCCCGGCGATCCAGGCCGGCGCCCACACCGCCGCCACCTGGATCGCGAACGCGCTGAACAAGCAGAAGGCGAACGGATGAACGACCCAGACGTCACCCGGCCCCAGGGCAGGCGCGGCCGCAGGCACGCCACCCCCGAGACGGAGCCCGCCGGGGCGGCGCTGCCCGCCGTGCTGGAGCAGTCCCCGGGCGAGCAGATCTCACTGGAGCACGCGGTCGGGCGGGGCGGGCCGATGGCGCCGCGCCAGGCCGCGGCGGTCGGCCTGGCCGTACTGGACCAGATCGTCGCCATGCACGCCCGGGGGACGCTCCACGGCGACGTGCGGCCGGGATCGGTGCTGCTCGGCCCGAACGACCGGGTCACGCTCCTCGGGCCGACCTTCCGGTCGCCGACCTTCACCGCCCCCGAGGGGGTGACGGGCCCGGCCGCCGACCTGTGGTCGCTCGGCGCGACCGTCTACACCGCCGTCGAGGGCCGTCCGCCGGCCCCCGGCGGGTCGCTGGACAACGCCGGCCCGCTCGGGCCGATCCTGACCCACCTGCTGTCCGGGGACCCCGGCCGGCGGCCCGACCCGGGGACGCTGCGCAACGTCCTGCTGGAGATCTCCCTGACCGGCACGGCTCCGGCGGTGCCGTTCCAGCCTCCCGCCCCGGACCAGGCTCCCCCGACGCCCCCCGGTACGGCGCGGCGGGACGCCCGGACGTCCCCGGCGGGCCCGCCGCTCGCGCTTCCCGCGGGCTCCGGGACGACGACGCCGGACCGGGAGCACGCGGGCCCGGGTCACGCGGTCCCGGGCTCGGGTCACATGGTCCCGGGTCCGGGGCACGCCGCCCCGGACCCGGGGCCGCCGGACGACGACCCCGCGGCCAACCCCGAGGCGACCGCGCCGCGCCCGGCCGTCGTCGTCGGTCCGGGACCGGCGGCGTCCTCACTCCAGGCCGGTCCCGGCGCGCCCGCCCCGCACGAGGCGGCGCCCGGCTCAGGCTCCGCCTCCCGCTCCCGGCGCCAGGAGGGCCCGACCGGCCCGACCGAGCACGCCCGGGGCAGATCCGGGTTGCTGGTTCCCATGCCGATCGTGGCGCTGACCGGCGCCCTGGTCGTCGGCATGGCGGCCGTCATCGGCTACCTGCTCGCCTCGGCGCCCGGCGACCCCACTGCGGCCGAGCCGGTCGCGTCCGCCTCCGCCGGACCCGGGGGCCGGTTCGCCGCCGCGCCCCGCACCTGCAGCATGCTCGACGAGAAGCAGGCCGGGGAGCTGGTGCCGGGCTTCCGCAGCTCGGAGGTCGAACCCGGCGTCTGCGACTGGCTCAACCAGCAGGACTGGCGCAAGCCGAGCACGCAGAAGTACGACCTGCACGTGCGGCTGGTGGCCATGAAGCAGAGCGACTCCGGCATCCAGCGGGCGAAGGAGTACATCGCGGGCAAGAAGAAGGACTTCGTCACCGACGCCCAGTTCGCCACCCCGAAGCCCGCCCCGCCGGGCGACCTGAAGGGCATCGGCGAGGAGGCGTTCACCACCGGCAAGTACAGCAAGATCAATCTGTACGGGGGGTCGTACAAGGTGAGCGTGGTCTTCCGGGTCAGCAACCTGATCGGGGAGGTCGAGTACGAGCAGGGCGGCGTCGACAAGGACGCCGAGGGCAGGCTCGCGGCGGGGGCGCAGAAGGCCGCCCGCTGGATCGTCGAGTCCCTCAAGGCCAATGGCTGACCCGGCCCTTCCCGTCCTCGCGGGCCGATACCGGGCGATCGACCGGCTCGGCGCGGGCGGGATGGGCGTGGTCTGGCGCGCCCGGGACGAGATGCTGCACCGCGAGGTGGCGATCAAGGAGGTCAAGCTCGGCCCCGGCCTGCCGGAGGCGCAGCGCGCCGAGATGCGCGAGCGCACCCTGCGCGAGGCCAGGGCCGCCGCCCGGCTGGGTCACCCGTCCATCGTGACCGTGCACGACGTCATCTCCCAGGACGGCCGGCCGTGGATCGTGATGGACCTCGTCCGGGGCCGCTCCCTGCAGCAGGTGATCCGCTCCTCCGGGCCGATCGACCCGCGGCGGGCCGCGGCCATCGGGGCGGCCGTGCTGGACGGGCTGGCCCTCGCGCACAGCCGGGGCATCATGCACCGCGACGTGAAGCCGGCCAACATCATGCTGGCCGACGACGGCGGGGTGCTGCTCACCGACTTCGGCATCGCCACGCTGGAGGGCGACGTCCAGCTCACCTCCCCCGACGCGCTGGTCGGCTCCCCCGGGTACATCGCCCCGGAACGGCTGCGAGGCACCGGCGACGGCCCCGCGGCCGACCTGTGGTCGCTGGGCGCGACCCTCTACACCGCCGTCGAGGGGCGCGGGCCGTTCCACCGGGGGGCCTCCGCCGCCACCCTCGGCGCGGTCCTCACCGAGGAGACCCCGGTCCCCGCGCGTGCGGGCGAGCTGACGCCTGTGCTGCTCGCCGTACTGGACAAGGACCCCCGGCGGCGGCCCGGGGAGGCCGTCCTGCGCGAGGCCCTGCAACGGGTGGCCCGGGGACTGCCCGCCGGACCGCTCCTCCCCGAGGACCAGACCGCGCCGGCGGGTACGGCGAAGCGGGGCCGCACCGGCCTCCTCGTGGGGGCGGGGCTGGCCGCGGTGGCCGCCGTCGTGGCCGGGACGGTGGTGCTGACCTCCTCGGACGGCTCCGCGAAGCCCGTCCCCGCCGGGCCCGACCCGCGCGCCGGACGGTTCACCGCCGCCCCCGACCCCTGCTCCCTGCTGACCGCCCGGCAGGTCCGGGCGGTGGGCCCGACCGGTAAGCCGTCCCCGTTGGACGCCATGAGCGGCCACGGCCCCTCGTGCTCCTGGGACAGCGGATCGGGCACCCCGCAGATCCGCGTCACCGTCACCCACTACGCGTCCGTGCCGGGGAAGACTGCGCCGGAGACGGCGAAGGCGTTCTTCGCCGCCGACCGCACCAGGACCGCCGCCGACGCCGGTACGGGCCTCTTCGGCGAGGTCGGCCCGCTGCGCGACGCGGGCCGGATCGGCGCGGAGGCGTTCGCCTTCGACCTGACCAGCGGCGATCGCGTCTACTCCGAGGTCCACTTCCGGGTCAGCAACGTGCTGGTCGAGGTGAACGTGTCGCGGAAGGGCAAACAGGCCGGCGCCGCGCTGCGCGGGAACGCGCTCACCGCCGCGCGTCAGATCGCCGAGGAGCTGAACAGCCGTGACTGAGCAGACCCGCGCCCCGGAGGGACCACGCCGCACGCGGCCCGCGCGCCGGCCGGGCCGTACGGCGGGCCGCCGCGCCGGGGTGTCCGGGACCGGCGGGAACCGGGCGCGATCGGAGCGGGTGGCGTGAGCGCGCCCAGCAACCTGCTGGCCGGACGCTACCGTCTGCTGGAGCGCCGCGACCGCACCGGGACCGCCTGGCGCGCCCGCGACGAGGTGCTCCACCGCGACGTCACCGTCTCGGAGGTACGGCTCCCGCCGCCGGGCCCGCACCGGGACCGGCTCCTCGGCCAGGTACGGGCCGCCGCCGGCCTGCGCCACCCCGGCGTCGTCGCCCTGCACGACGTGATCTCCGCCCCGGACCGGGTGTGGCTGGTGCTGGAGTCGGTCGACGGCCGTTCGCTGCTGCAGACCGTGCGCGCCGAGGGGCCGCTCGCCCCCGAGCGGGCGGCCGAGGTGGGCCTGCGGGTGCTGGACGCGCTGACCGCCGCCCACGGCCGGGGCGTCCGTCTCGCCGCCACCCCCGACACCGTGCTGCTCGGCGCGGACGGCCGGGTCGTGCTGACCGGCGTCGCCGGTCCCGCGCCCGCCGACGACCTGCGGGACCTGGGCGCCACCCTGTTCACCGCCCTGGAGGGCCGGGCTCCGGCCACGGGATCCCTCCCTCCGGTGGTGAACGGCATGCCCCTGGCCGACCCCGACCCCACCACCGGGACGGTGACGTCCGGCCCGCTCGCGCCGCTGGTGGAGGGGCTGCTGGCGGCCGACCCGGCGCACCGCCCCGATGCCACCTCGGTCCGCCTCACCCTGGAGCGGGTCGCCCCCGCCCCTCCCTCGTCCCGGCGCAGGCACCTCGTCACGGCGGCGGTGGCGGCCGCCGCGCTCCTGGCCGGCGCCGCGTTCTGGCTCTGGCCCCGCCCCGCCGGCCCCGCCGCCCCACCGCCGGTCACGCTGCCCGCCTCCTTCGCCGCCGCCCCCGACCCCTGCTCGCTGATCTCCGCGGAGCAGGCGGCCGAGCTGTCGCTGGCCGCCGAGCCGCAGCCCGACGGGAAGACCGGATGCGGCTGGGGCACCGAGGACCGCGAGCTGCCACGGAACCTCCAGTACAGGCTCGCCGTCGAGGTCCTGCGCTACCCGACGGGCGAGAAGGCCCACGCGGGCTACGCGCGCTTCATGGCCGCCGAGGCGAAGAAGGACAGGACCCCGGCGGGCTCCCCGCTGCGGACGGCCAGGCCCGTCACGGCGCAACCCGGCATCGCGGCGGAGGCGTACACCTTCGCCACCACCAACGAGATCACCTACAACAGCGGCGTGGTCCTTCGCGCGGCCAACCTCGTGGTCGCGGTCCAGTACCAGCGCGGCGGAGGCGGCGAGGACCCCGGCGACCACACCCGCTCGGGAGCGATGCGGGCGACCCGGTGGGTTCTCTCGGCCCTGTCCCGGGCGAGCTGAGCCGTACCCGGGGATCCGCGTCGCGAAGACCGGGCCGGCGGGAGGCCGGTCGCGGAGACCGGGCCGGCGGGGTTCGGGATCGGCGGAGACTCCGGGGCGGTACGGCGCGGCGATCACGGGCGCACGAGATATATCTCGCCGGAACCCGGGGGACGGGCCCGCTCGTTGGACGGGCGACGCAGAATGAACTAAAGGCGGGGCGCCGGCTCCGCGTTCGGAGGATGTTGAGGATGTCGCCCGTCCAGAAGTACGCCGTCGGGGCCGCCGCGGTGATCGTGCTCGCCCTGATCCTGCCCCTGCCGAGCATCGTCACCTGGTTGATCGTCCTGGGCGTCATCGCCGCCCCGGTGGTCGGTTACCTCATGCTCGACCCGTCCCAGCGCGCGCGGCTCAAGCGCGCCCGCAGGCGCGGCATCGGCCGCTGACGCCTCCGGACCGCCGAGCCCCCGGGAAGACCTGAGACCGCCGAAGACGACGACCCGCAGGCCCGCGCCCCCGCCGGGGGCGCGGGCCTGCGCGCTTCCGTACGGCGCACGCCCCGGCCCGGACGCCGTGGAGCGCCCGCGCCGAAGGCTCAGGCGGCCGTGGGGGCCGCGGCGGCGAGTTCGGCCTCCACGCGGTGGGTGACCCGCCGCTCGAACACGAACGACAGGAACGGGACCGTGCCCGCGAGCATCACGCCCAGGACGTACGGCCACGACCAGCGGGCCTTCATCCCGAGGTTCATCGTGGCGACGAGGTAGAGCATGTAGAGGAAGCCGTGGATCGGCGAGACGACCTTCGACGGCCCCTCGATGTCGAACCCGTACCGCAGCACGATGCACGTGCACAGGACGAGCAGCATGGTCCCGACGATGTAGGCCAGGACACGAAAGGGCTTGAGGGCGGATTCCACGGTCATCTACCTCGGTCTGTGAGTTGTCGGCACTGCAACGATATGCGGATCAGGCGGCGGCCGGTTCGGCGCCGGAGTCCCGGCCGCCGGAACGGCCGCGGACCATGTCGCGCAGGAAATGCCACCACATGAAGACGGCGAACAGCCCGAAGATCCACCACTGGGCGGCGTAGGCGAGGTTGCGCCAGGTGAGCCCGCCGGGCTCGGTCGGCGGGGGCACGCTCACCGGCTTGACCGCGACCGCCGGGGCGGGCGACTGGGTCTCGGCGGACACGAACCCGTCGCGCAGCCCGGCGCCCGGCCACAGGTTGATCAGCTCTGGCGACGAAACGGTCAGCACCTGCCCCGCCGGAAGCGCCCGCGCCCTGCGCGGCACGCTGTCGGTCGGTTCCGAGGGCTGCAACCGCCCGGTCACGGTCACCGTCCCCTCCGGCACCGCGGCGACGGCCGGGTCGTCGGCCCGGGGCACCCATCCGCGTACGACGGGGATCGCGGTGCCGTCCCCGAGATCGAGCGGGACGAGCAGCCACAGGCCGCCGTCGCGTTCGGCCACCAGGAGCTGCCTGGACCGCTCGAACGTTCCCTGCGCCGTCACCCGGCGGCTGACCGCGTCGCTCGTCAGGTGGCTTCCCTGCTTGGCGAGGGTCTGCACGGCCACCGGGGCTGGGTCGCGCGCCGCGCGGGGCTTCCCCGAGTCCTCGAAGACGCCGAGCTGCCATCGGCCGAGCAGCGCGCACACGACGAGGGCCCCGACCGCGAGCAGGTGGAGCACCAGCGCGCGGGGCGAGAACAGGATGCGGAGCATGACACCACGCTATCCGCCCGGATCGGCGGTCCCGTCTCCAGCAGGGAGGGAGTGCGGGGAGAGCGGCCGGGCTCTTCGCGAAAATGGCATGAGTGGTGGTGGAAGAACCCGCTATATCGCTAAAGTCGTCCCATGTCTGATCCGCAGATTGACCCGGCCGGCAGCACCCAGCAGTTCCGCGCGTTCGCCCAGGGGGCGGAGCCGGAGGCGGCCCCTCAGAAGAAGTCGCCGGTCGTGCCGATCGCGATAGCGGTCGTGGTGCTGGCCGTCATCGCCGTGGTCGCGTACCTGATGATCTGAGACGCCCTGATCGCGGGCCCGCGGCCCGCGACTCGGACGAGGCACGCGGACGAAGCAGCGCCGGTGGGGTTCCCCCGGCGCTTTTGCCTGTGCATGGACGACCGCGTCCCCCATCGACGGCCGGAGCGTCCCCGCCACGCGGAGCCGCTCCCGTCCCGTGTGTCCCGTCGGAACCCACGGGACACACGAGACAGGACCCGGACGCCCCGCGTGCCGGGGCGCCGGTGGCCCCTAGCGGCGTTCGCTCAGCACCAGGGCGCTGCCGCCGCCCCGCCGTACGGGTTCGGCGACCGCCTGGAGCCTGCCGCCGGGCAGGAACTCCACGGCCGTGGCCGCGCCGATCTCGGGGGTCGGCGCGAAGGCGTGCCCCTTGGCCGTCAGCTCGGCGCCGTAGCGCTCGATGAACGCGGGCTCGGCCTGGGTCTGGGCGGTGTTGCGCTGGCTGGCGCGCGGCGCGGCCAGCGCCTCGGGCATCGTCATGCCGAGTTCCCAGCGGTTGACGAGGATCTGCAGGACGGTGGTGATGATCGTCGCGCCGCCCGGTGAGCCCACGGCGAGCAGCGGCCTGCCGTCCTTCAGGACGATGGTCGGCGCCATCGACGAGCGCGGGCGCTTGCCGGGCCCGGGGAGGTTGGGGTCGCCGGGCGCGGGGCCGAAGGTGAAGTCGGTCAGCTCGTTGTTGAGCAGGAAGCCCCGGCCCGGGACGACGATGCCGTTGCCCCCGGTGGACTCGATGGTGATGTTGTAGGCGACCACGCCGCCCCACCTGTCGGTGATGACCATGTGGGTCGTCTCCGGCCCCTGTGGGGCCTCCTCGGCCGTCTCACCGGCCGGGGCGGCGGGGGCGCACGGCTCGTAGGAGCCGTCGGGGCTGCCCGCGGGGGCGGGGTGGGGCATCGCACGGTCGCCGATCAGGCAGGCGCGCTCCTTGGCGAAGCCGTCCGACAGCAGCTGCTCCAGCGGCACGCCAGGGACGTCGCCGACGTACTTGTTGCGGTCGGCGAAGGCGAGCCGGGACGCCTCCAGATACTCGTGCAGGCCCACGTCCGGCAGGGCCTCCAGGATGTTGAGCGCCTCGCCCACCGTCGAGCCGCCCGAGGACGGCGGCGCCATGCCGTACACGTCCATGCCCCGGTAGGAGACCTTCGTGGGCGGCCGTTCGAGCGCCCGGTAGGCCGCGAGGTCGGACGTCTCCATCAGGCCGGGCCGTACGTTCCGGGTGGATCCGGGGGTGACGGGGGGCTTCTTCACCGTGGCCACGATCTCCGCGCCGAGCCGCCCGCGGTACAGCCAGTCGCCGCCCTCCCGGCCGAGGGTGCGGTAGGTGGCGGCCAGCTCGGGGTTGCGGAAGGTGGAGCCGACCCGCGGCGGCGCGCCGCCCGGGAGGTACAGCCGGGCGGTGGAGGTGAAGTCCGCGAAGCGGGCGGCGTTGGCGGCCACCTGGTCGTGGAAGGTCTGGTCGACGGTGAAGCCCCGGGAGGCGACCTCGGCCGCGGGCTGGAGCGCCTGCCTCAGCGAGATGGTGCCGAAGCGGCGCAGGGCCAGCTCCCACTGCGCCACGCTGCCCGGCACCCCGGCCGACAGCCCGCTGGTGACGGCGTCGTCGAACGGGATGCCCTCCAGGGAGGAGGCGGTCATCGCCTTCGGCGCCGTCTCCCGGCCGTCGATCGTGTGGACCTTTCCGCGCCGGGCGTCGTAGTAGACGATGAACCCGCCCCCGGCCAGACCCGCCGAGAACGGTTCGGTCACCCCCAGCGTGGCGGCGGCCGCGACCGCCGCGTCCACGGCGTTGCCCCCGCGGCGCAACACGCCCAGCGCGGCCCGGCTGGCGTCCAGGTCGACGGTCGCGACCGCTCCGCCGTATCCCTCGGCGACGGCTTTCTTCTCCACCCCGTGGCCGGACGCCGCCGGATGGCCGGGGGACATCGGGTGTCCGGGTGACATCGGGCGACCCGCCGGTGCGGCGAGTGCGGGCTGGGTGAAGAGTACGGATCCTCCGGCCAGGACCACCGCCAGAGGCAGGGCGAGACGGCGATCGATCATCGAATTCCTCCAGCGTGGAAACCCCCGCCTTCAGGTGGGGGAGGAAACGCGGTACGGTACCGCGCTTCTGGTTGGGTCGTGTAGCCGTAACCGTCCGCGCGTTGGAGTACGCGCATATGGCGGTGGCCGATGCCCTGCACGGTGCCGTGCCGGGTGGTGATGTTGAAACTGCCGGTGGAACGGACCGCGACCCGGCCGGTGTGCACTCCGGCCTTCTCGCCTGTCGGGACGTTTGCCCGGACCGGGTCCCCGGTCCGGAAGCCCCGAACGGTTTTGGTACGAGGTAGCCGCAGTCTCGGAAAGCCGTGGCGGTCGGCGCGGGTACGGGCGTAGGTGCCGCGCCCGGTCGCCTTGGCCACCAAGGTCGTCGACGGCCGGCCGGTCACGGTCTCCAGGTGGCCGATGTGCACGGCGTCCAGGGTGTGCGGCTTCGGCGCGCCGGTCCGAAAGCGGTTCCACTTGGTGCGCCCGCCCGAGGCCGACGCGACCGGCAGACCGGTCGCCTCCAGCGCCCGCCGGGTGGCGTTGACGGCGGCGGCGTCACGCAACGGCGCCTTCGCCAGCTTGAGGACCTTCGCCAGGAGTGTGGGCTTGCCCCGAAGGAATCCTTCGATCGGAGTGGCGCTCTTGGCCTGGTTGCACGGGACGCACGCCACGGTGAGGTTGCTGATCCGGTCGGAGCCGCCACGAGAACGCGGGTGGATGTGGTCGATGTTCAAGGGCACGTCCTGCGTGCCGCAGTAGGCGCACACCCGGCCCCACTTGGCCAGCAGGTACTCGCGGACCTCGCACCCGACCAGAGTGCCCCGCTGGTATCGCGCCCCTTCGAGCGGCCTCCCGGCCGACATGGCGTGGGTGTCGAAGCAGACCCGTTCCACATGGACGGTACGGACGGGTGCCCAGCGCCTCAGCCGCGCCACCCAGGACATGGTGGTGTCCACGCGGTGCTTCAGGGACGGCGCGAGCCACCCCTTGGGTTTGGTGCGATTGTTGAATCGGGGTGCGCGGTAGCGCAGGTTGCGCGACCGGCGACCCCGGCGCAGTGCGGCCCGCGCACTGAGCTTGTCGCGGATCTGCCCGCCTCGGTGGTCGAGCTGGATCGCATATCTCCCAGTTCGACTTCCGTCGCGGTCAGTGAACACGGCGATGCCGGTGTGCTTGGAGCCGGGGTCGATGCCGACCGCGACGCCCTGGACGGTGGAATCGGCGGCCACGCGGTCACGCAACCGGATGACGAACGGGGTGTGGCGCACCATCACCGCCCGCCCGGACGCCAGTAGGCGACGAGCGCGGGCGGGGTGGCACGGGTCGAGCGGGTGGCCGTGGGCGTCGAGGACGAACACGGCCGGGTGAACCTCACGGTTCGCTCCCTCAGGCGCCGAAGCGCCCTCGGGGTGACGCCGAAACAGACCGGTGCCGTCCGCTTCGATCTCCCCTCGCCCATGTTCCACGCCGGCGCCCGGCGAGGCCGGGAGTCCGCAAGCCGTTTCGTCCCCACCCTCGGGGTTGTCCGCTCTCACGGATTCCAGAGCGGCAGGCTGAGGAAGCACCTGCCGGTGGGTCTGCTCACCCACGTGAAACGTAGTCAATCGAATGCACCTCCTTCAGATGATCGACTCGTGCTGGTCAACGCGGGGCTTCAAAGCGCATCACTGCACCTCAAGCCCCCTCCTTCAGGAGGGGGTCGTTGACCTTTGGCCTCCCACAGTCAGCTCGCCCCAGCCTTTCGCGGTTCGCTCGTTCTGTCAGCCCTTCGCATGACCTTGGTCGAATTCCCGTCCGCCGCCGGTCGAATCCAGGCGGCCTTCGTCAGTTCCCCGTCCGCCGACGACCGGCTTCGCGGAAACCACCGGCGGCCTCGGAAAACCACCGACGGCCCCCGGACCGCCGCGGGCTTCCCGGAAACCACCGGCGGCTTCCCGGAAACCGCCGCCGACCGGCCTCCGGCTACCGCGGACGGCGTAGCCGGCCCTGCCGCGCCGGGGGGACGAACCGGGCGGTGGGCGGGCGTAAAGTTCGGGCGTGCGCGCCGGAACCCGATGGATAGACCCGCTGCTCCCCCTGCTCGTGGCGGCCGTGCAGGTCGTGACGACCCAGGGCGCGCAGTGGAACCAGCCCGACCGCCTCCCTGTCGACCTCCTCGGCAACGCGCTGCTGGTCGCCGGGCCGCTGGCCCTGGCCGTACGGCGCCGCCACCCGGCCCTCACCCTGGCCGTCAACATCGCCGCCACCTGGGTCTTCATCCTCCGCGGCCACGCCTACGGGCCCATCTTCTTCAGCCCGGCCATCGCCCTGTACACCGCCGTCACCCTGGGCCACCGGCGCGCCGCCTGGATCTCCTCGGCCGTGACCTACGTGTTCTTCGTCGTCTACACCACCTGGCTGGCCCCGGTCCCCAGCCCCGGGCTGTGGCACATCCTGGCCATCGCCGCCGCCATGGGAACGGTCCTCGCGACGGGCGAGTTCGTCCGCGCCCGCCGCGAACGGCTCACCGAGCAGCGGCGGGTGGCGCGGGAGGAGGCCCGGCGGCAGGCCAGCGAGGAGCGGCTGACCATGGCCCAGGAGCTGCACGACGTCCTCGCGCACAACATCTCCCTCATCCACGTGCAGGCGTCCACCGCGCTGCACCTCATCGACGACCACCCCGAGCAGGCCCGCACCGCGCTCACCACGATCAAGCACGCCTCCAAGGACGTGCTGACCGAGATGCGCTCGGTCCTCGGCGTGCTGCGCGACGGCGCCCCCCGCTCCCCCACCGCCGGGCTGGACCGGCTGGAGGAGCTGGCCGGGCGCAGCGGGCTGCCGGTCGCCACCGAGGTCACCGGCGCCGTCAGGACCCTGCCGCCGGGCGTCGACCGGGCCGGCTACCGCATCGTCCAGGAGGCCCTCACCAACGTCACCCGGCACGCCCCCGGCGCCTCCGTCGCCGTCCGGCTGGAGTACGGCCCGCGCGAGCTGGTGGTGCGGGTGACCGACACCGGCGGAGACGCCCCCGCGGGCGGGCCGGGCAGCGGCCTGGGCGGCGGCAACGGCATCCCCGGCATGCGGGAGCGGGCCGCGGCCCTCGGCGGCACGCTGACCGCCGAGCCGTACGGGCGGGGCTTCCGCGTCGAGGCGCGGCTGCCGATCCCCGAGGGGAGCGCACGCTCGCCCGAAGAGGACGCACGGCCCCCCGAAGAGGGCTCGCGGCAGGCACCGCGGGACGGCGCGGGACAGGACGGTCCACGGCCTCCCGGGGAAGGCGCGCGATCCGCCGGAGAGGCCCCATGATCCCAGGAGACCGCATGATAAAGATCGTCATCGCCGACGACCAGGCGCTGGTCCGGGCCGGGTTCCGCGCCCTGCTCGACGCCCAGCCCGGGATGACCGTGGTGGCCGAGGCCGCCGACGGGGAGCAGGCCCTGAGGCTGGCCGCCGAGCACGGGCCCGACGTGGTGCTGATGGACATCCGCATGCCGGGCATGGACGGCCTGACCGCCACCCGCCGGATGCCCCCCGGCCCGAAGATCATCATCCTGACGACCTTCGAGCTGGACGAGTACGTCTTCGAGGCCCTGCGGGGCGGCGCCAGCGGCTTCCTGGTCAAGGACACCGAACCGGACGAGCTGATCCAGGCGGTCCGCGTCGTGGCCGCCGGGGACGCGCTGCTCTCCCCCGGCGTGACCCGCCGCCTGATCGCCGAGTACGCCAGCCGCGCCAAGCAGCCCCACCCGGCCCGCGAGCTCGCCCTGCTCACCGACCGTGAGCGCGAGGTGCTCGGCCTCGTCGGCACCGGCATGACCAACGACGAGATCGCCGCCAAGCTGTTCATGAGCCCCGCCACGGCCAAGACCCACGTCAGCCGGGCCATGGTCAAACTGCACGCCCGCGACCGCGCCCAGCTCGTCGTCATCGCCTACGAGACCGGCCTGGTCCGCCCCGGCTGGACCTGACCCTCCCTTTGCGAACCCTCCGCCCCGCGAGGCGGCGCCTGGAATACTCATCGTGTTCACAAGGACACTAAGGGGAATCATGGTGGTCGTCATGACAACGCATCGGAGGTCCGCCGACCTGAGGCCGACCCCCGAGACCGCGTCCCGCCCCCTGCCCGGTACGGCACGTCGCCGGTCACGCTCCGTGTCGATCCCGTTCCCCGCCCGTCACCGGAACGACTGACGGGTACGGCGCGCACCGGCGCGGCGGCGTAACGGCCGCCCCTGCGAAAGGCGGTCATTTTTCGGCCCGTCCGGGAAAAATTTCAATTACACTCCGTGCTCGCCCGGTCACGTGGCAATCTGTCGGATGTCCTGACGAGGAGGGTGACATGGGGTGGTGGCCCGATGGTCCGGAGACGGTTTCGACCCGGGCGACCCCCCGGAGTACGGCGGTGCCGCCTCCCCGTGGCGGCCGCCACGGCTCCGGCCCCGATCCGGGCCCCGGCCCGGCTCCCGGGCCGGGTCTCGATCCGCACATCGGGCCGGATCCCGACCCGGGTCTCGGCCCGGACGAGGAGGCGGAGCTGCTGTCGGCCGCGTACGGCGGCGACACGCGGGCCGCGCACCTGCTGGGCCGGCACTTCGCCCGGCGCGGCGACCGGGCGGCGGCCCGCCGCTGGTGGGAGCGGGCCGCCGCCGGGGGAAACATGGACAGCGCCTACAACCTGGGCCTGTGGCACGAGACGCACGGCGGTTCCGACGACGCCGTGCGGTGGTACGAGCTGGCGGCGGACGCCGGTGACGCCGAGGCGGCGGCCGGTCTGGCGAGGCTCCTGCTGGAGCAGCGCGGCGACGTGCCCGGCGCGCGGCGCTGGTTCGAGGCGGCGGCGCGGGGCGGATGCCGGGCGGCGGCGCGGCGGCTGGCGCTGATCTGCGAGGACGCCGGTGAGACGAGGGCCGCCGGGGAGTGGCATCGCAGGGCGGCGGTGGCGGGCGACCTGGCCTCGGCCCACGACCTGGGGTTCATCGCCTACACCCGCGGCGAGGACGACGAGACGCTGCGCTGGTGGGAGCTGGCGGCCCGGGGCGGCCACGCCGACGCCGCCTACCACCTGGGGCTGTTCCTGCGGGCCGACCGCGACCCCGAGGGGGCCGAGGCGTTCTACCGGCTCGCGGCCAAGAGCGAGCATCCCGGCGCCGCGTCCCAGCTCGGTGGGATCGCGCTGTCCCGCGGTGACCTGCGCACCGCCCGCGCCTGGTTCGAGCGGGCCGCCCGCGCCGGGCGGATCGACGACCAGCGGATGGCGGGGTTCGTGTGCGTGGAGCTGGGCGATCCGCGGACGGCCGGCCACTGGCTGGGCCGGGCCGCGGCCGGGGGCGACCCGGAGGCGGCCTTCACCTTCGGCCTGCTGCTGATCGCCGAACGCGGCGACGTGCGGGGCGGGCGGCGCTGGTTCCGGGAGGCGGCGCGGGCCGGGCACCGCGGGGCCGCCGCCGAGCTGGCCTCGCCGACCGTGGAGGCGGGGCAGCGGCGGCCGGCGGTCGTGCTCCCGCCGTTCTGGGACCGTTCGGCCTCGCCGGAGCTGGTGGCCCGCGCCGAGCTGACGGCCGCCGCCGTGGCGCGGCAGGGCGGCACCCCGCTGAAGGTGGCGGACCTGACCGAGATCCTGGGCACCTGGGATCTGGTGACCCGGCCGCCGCGCGACCGCGCCGGCGCGCTGGCGTGGCTGGCCGGGCGGAGCGACCTCCCGCGGGACGCGCTCGCGCACCTGGCCTCGGTGCGGGACACGCTGCTGCGCCCGGGCGGCGCCCCGTGGCCGACCCCCTCCGAGGTCGAGCGGGTCCTGGCGGTCGCCCGCGACCTGCGCTCGTCCTGGCCGCTCTGACGCCGCCCCGCACGGCCGGTCCCGCACAGGCCGTACCGGGCCCGCCTCGCACAGGCCGTACGGGTCCCGCCTCGCACGGCCCGGCCGCGCACAGCCGTACGGCCCGCCCCGCGCGGCAGGAGCGCGGGAAGCGGGCCGTACGGGGTCGGGTCAGGCGGCGAGGACCTCGGAGACCGGCGTGTACGGCAGGTCGAGGGCGAGTGCCACCTGGTCGTTGGTGAGCCGTCCGTCGTGGGTGTTGAGGCCCGGGGCGAGGGCGGGGTCCTGCTGCAGGGCCGACTTCCAGCCCAGGCCGGCCAGCTTGACCGCGTACGGCAGGGTTGCGTTGGTCAGCGCGTAGGTGGAGGTGTTGGCCACCGAGCCCGGCATGTTGGCCACGCAGTAGAAGACCGAGTCGTGCACCTTGTAGGTCGGCTCGGCGTGCGTGGTCGGCCGGGAGTCCTCGAAGCAGCCGCCCTGGTCGATGGCGATGTCGACGAGCACGGAGCCCGGCTTCATCCGGGAGACCAGGTCGTTGGAGACGAGGGTGGGGGCCTTGGCGCCGGGGATCAGCACCGCGCCGATGACCAGGTCGGCCGCGAGGACCTCCCGCTCGATGGCGTAGGAGTTCGAGACGAGGGTCTTCAGGCGGCCCTGGTAGACGGCGTCGATGTGGCGCAGGCGGTCGATGTTGAGGTCGAGGACCGTGACGTCCGCGCCCATGCCGACCGCGATCTGCGCCGCGTTGAGTCCGGAGACGCCGCCGCCGATGACGACGACCTTCGCCGGGGCCACGCCGGGCACGCCGCCGGGCAGGATGCCGCGGCCGCCGTTGAAGCGCATGAGGTTGTAGGCGCCCACCTGCGGGGCGAGGCGGCCGGCGACCTCCGACATCGGGGCGAGCAGCGGCAGGGTGTCGCCGACCTGCACGGTCTCGTACGCGATGCCGGTGACCTTCCGCTCCAGCAGGGCGTCGGCGCACTCGCGGCCGGCGGCGAGGTGCAGGTAGGTGAAGAGCACCTGACCCTCGCGCATGCGGTGGTACTCCTCCGAGATCGGCTCCTTGACCTTGAGGATCATCTCGGCCTCGGCCCAGACCTCGTCGGCGGTGTCGAGGATCTTGGCGCCGGCGAAGAGGTAGTCCTCGTCGGGCAGGTGCGAGCCGAGGCCGGCGTCGCGCTGGACGTACACCTCGTGGCCGTGGCGGACGAGTTCGTGCACGCCCGCCGGGGTGGCGGCGACGCGGTATTCGTGGTTCTTGACCTCGGCGGGCACGCCGATCTTCATCGCGGTTCCTTTCGGTGCCGACGGGACGCCGGAGAAGCGGGGGGTGAAGGGGCAGGGTAGCGCCGCGCACCGGTACGGGGACGCGCGGCGCGCGGCGCGGCGCCGTACGGCTAGAGCAGGCTCCACGCCTCCGTCAGCACGGAGCGCAGAATCGACTCGATCTCGTCGAACTCCTTGGGACCGCAGATGAGCGGCGGGGCGAGCTGGATGACCGGGTCGCCGCGGTCGTCGGCGCGGCAGTACAGCCCGGCGTCGAACAGGGCCTTGGACAGGAAACCGCGGAGCAGGCGCTCGGACTCGTCGGCGTCGAAGGTCTGCTTGGTGGTCCTGTCCTTGACGAGCTCGATGCCCCAGAAGTATCCGGAGCCGCGGACGTCTCCGACGATGGGCAGGTCGAGCAGGCGCTCCAGGGTGGCGCGGAAGACCGGCTCGTTGCGGGTGACGTGGCCCAGGAGGTCCTCGCGCTCGAACAGGTCGAGGTTGGCCAGGGCGACGGCGGAGGAGACGGGGTGTCCGCCGAAGGTGTAGCCGTGGGCGAACATCTCGGTGCCGCCCTTGAACGGCTCGAACAGCCGCTCGGAGGCGATCATGGCGCCGATCGGGGAGTAACCGCTGGTCATGCCCTTGGCGCAGGTGATGATGTCGGGGACGTAGTCGAACTTCTGCCCGCCGAACATGGTGCCGAGGCGGCCGAAGGCGCAGATGACCTCGTCGGAGACCAGCAGGACGTCGTACTCGTCGCAGATCTCGCGCAGGCGCTTGAAGTATCCGGGGGGCGGCGGGAAGCAGCCGCCGGCGTTCTGCACCGGTTCGACGAAGACGGCGGCCACGGTGTCGGGGCCCTCCATCTCGATGGCGCGGGCCACGCGCTCGGCGGCCCAGTAGCCGTACTGCTCGGGGGTCATGCCGGGCACGCCGGTGATCTCGTCGGCGCGGTAGTGGTTGGTGTTCGGCACCCGCACCGAGCCGGGGACGAGCGGCTCGAACATCTGCTTGAAGGCCGGGATGCCGGTGATCGACAGGGCGCCCTGCGGGGTACCGTGGTAGGCGATCTGGCGGCTGATGACCTTGTGCTTGAGGGGGCGGCCGGTGAGCTTGAAGTACTGCTTGGCGAGCTTCCAGGCGGTCTCGACGGCCTCGCCGCCGCCGGTGGTGAAGAAGACCCGGTTGAGGTCGCCGGGGGCCTGCTCGGCCAGGCGCTGGGCGAGCTCGGCGGCCTTGGGGTGGGCGTAGGACCACAGGGGGAAGAACGCCAGCTCCTGGGCCTGCTTGGCGGCGGCCTCGGCCAGCTCGCTGCGGCCGTGGCCGGCCTGGACGACGAACAGCCCGGCGAGCCCGTCGAGGTAGCGCTTGCCGTGGACGTCGTAGATGTACGAGCCCTCACCACGGACGATCATCGGCACTTCGGAGTCCTGGTAGGCGCCGTGCCGGGTGAAGTGCATCCAGAGGTTGTCCTGGGCGGCCCGCATGATCGAGGCCACGTCGGTGTTTTCGGGGTGCGTCATTGCCATCTTCCCTCGCTGAGCTGGGCTGCCAACCAGTGTGCCCGGAAAATACGGACATTGACAAGTGAAAACGTGGCTTCGATGTGAAACAGCGTCGAAATCCGTGGCTGCGGTACGCTACGGCAACGAAATCCGCGCACTCATATCGGGGCGGAACGGGCAGCGCACGCCCCTCGGGCCGCAGGTCGGAAGTGGGATGTGCTGGAATCGGACGTTGGAGCGGCCCACCTCACCGGCCGCTCCACAACGGAAACGATCAGATATCGAGATGCGGGGTAAAGTTCGTGACTCCTGACGAGATCGAGGGCGCCGTCGCCGCCGGCATGCCTCAGGCGGTCGAAGACCTCAAGCGGCTCGTCGCCATCCCCTCGGTGGCCTTCCCCGGCCACCCGGAGGAGCCGGTGCACGCGGCCGCCGCCGCCACCGAGGAGCTGCTGCGCAGCGCGGGGCTGCCGCACGTCCGCCAGATCCCGGTGGACGGCAGCTTCCCCGCCGTCTACGCCGAGGCCCCGGCGCCTCCCGGCGCGCCGACCGTCCTGCTCTACGCCCACTACGACGTCCAGCCCGCCGGGGACCCGGTGCTGTGGCGCACCCCGGCCTTCGAGCCGACGGAGATCGACGGCGCCCTCCACGGCCGCGGCGCCGCCGACGACAAGTCGGGCGTCATCTCCCACGTGGCCGCCCTCCGCGTCTTCCAGGGCCGCTTCCCGGTGGGCGTCAAGGTCATCATCGAGGGCCAGGAGGAGTACGCCGGGGAGCGCCTGGAGGCGTTCGTCGAGCGCAACCCCGAGCTGCTCCGCGCCGACGCGATCGTGGTGGCCGACACCGGCAACCCGCACGTCGACGACCCGGCGGTGACGACCTCCCTGCGCGGGATGGGCGCCTTCACCGTCGAGGTGCGCACCCTGGAGGAGGCGCTGCACAGCGGCACGTTCGGCGGCGCCGCCCCGGACGCCCTCGCCGCGCTGCTCCGCATGCTGGCCTCGCTGCACGACGACAACGGCGACGTCCGCGTCCCCGGCCTGCCGCACGGCGTCTTCCTGGGGGATGGCCCCTCGGAGGAGGACTTCCGCAAGGGCGCGGGCGTGCTCGACGGCGTCTCACTGGTCGGCTCGGGCTCGCTGGCCGACCGGCTGTGGGCCTCCTACGCCATCACGGTCACCGGCCTCGACGTGCCGACCGTCGCCGGGGCCATCAACGCGGTCCAGCCGGTCGCGCGCGCCCGGGTGACCGTACGGGTCCCCCCTGCCGCCGACCCGAGGACGGCCGTCGAGTCCGTGGTCGACTTCCTCAACCAGGTCGCCCCCTGGGGCGTCAAGGTGAGCTTCAGCGACTACGTCGCCGGCTCCGGATTCCTCGCCGACTCCGGCGGCACGGCCCGCACCGCGCTGAACGAGGCGATGGAGCGCGCCTACGGCCGCCCGCCGCGCGACGTCGGCACGGGCGGCTCGATCCCGCTGGTCTCCACACTGGCCAGGCAGTTCCCGGCCGCGTCGATCCTGCTGTTCGGCGCCGAGGACGACGACGCCTCGATCCACGCGCCCAACGAGCGCGTGGACCTCGGCGAGCTCCGCCGCAACATCCTGGCCGAGGCGCTCTTCCTGCAGCGGTACGGCGCCGCGACGGCCTGAGGCCCGCCACCCGGCCCCTTCCGGCCCCCGGCCTTCCGGTGGGGAGGCCGGAAGGCCGGGGACCGGAGGACCGGAGACCGGAACGGGCCCGCCGGAGGCCGGAGACCCGAAGCCGGTCCGCCGAAGGCCGGTCCGCGGAGGGCCGGCCGCCGAGAGCCCTGCCCGCCCTCGGGCAGGGCTCTTTTCACGTGATATTTTTTATACTGACTGGTCAGTTTAAAGAACGGAGGGTGCGTGGTGTTCCGAGGAGCCGAGGTGCGCGCGACGGGTCTGTCGCTGAGAGGCGACCACGGCTGGGCCTACCGCGGCGTCACCCTCCACGCCGAGCCGGGCGGCGTCACGGCGGTCACAGGCCAGGCCGGCACCGGGCGGACGAGCCTGCTCCTCACCCTGGCCGGGCGGATGAGGCCCACCGAGGGCACGCTCTCGGTCGCCGGGCACACCACGCCGAAGACGATCCGGCGGATCGCCGCGCTCGGCCTGGTGGACGGGGTGAACGACCTGGAGAAGGCGCTGTCGGTCGCCGAGCACCTGCACGAGCGGTCCCCCGGTCTCCTCCGGCGCGGCCGGCAGGAGGCGCGCGCCGCGCGTGCCCTGGAGCTGGCCGGCCTGGACCTTCCGCCCGATGACCGGACCCTGGTCCGCGACCTGGGGCGGGAGCAGCGGATCCGCCTGGGCGTCGCCCTCGCGCTGCTCGACGAACCGGGGCTGCTGGTCGCCGACGACATCGACGTCGGCGTCACCGCGGACCGGAGGGAGGCGATCTGGGGGACGCTGTCGGACCTGGCCGCCCTGGGGCTGACCGTCGTCGCCTCCTGCGTCGAGGACGCCCCGGTGCCGTCGGTGCGCCTGCCCTCCGGAGCCGCGGCCCCGGAGGCCCCGAAAGCCCCGGAAGCCGAGGCGGGTACGGCGGGCGCGGTCGTCCCCTTCGCCGGGCAGTCACCGCCGGAGCCGCCCGCCGGCCGGGCTCGGACCGCGCCGCGCCGGGACGCGCCGGACGGGGGGACGCCGGACGGGGGGACGCCGGACGGGAAGGCGCCGGACGGGCGCGGAGCGGGAGCCGTACCGGGCGGGGGCGGCGAGGACGACGGACACGCGGCACGCGAGGAACACGAAGGAGAGAACCGATGAGGGCGCTGGGACCGGGACGGCTGGAGCTGCGGCGGTTCACCCGCTCACGGCTGACCCGCTCGGCGCTGGCCGGCGTGGTGATGCTGCCGCTGCTGTACGCGGGGCTGTACCTGTGGTCGTTCTGGGACCCGCAGGGCCACCTGGAGAACATCCCGGTCGCCCTCGTCATGGAGGACCGGCCCGCCGAAGCCGGCGGCAGGACGATCGACGCGGGCCGCGACCTGGCCGACGAGCTGCGCGACCGGAAGGTCTTCGACTGGCACCGGGTCGACGCCCGCGAGGCCGCCGACGGCGTCAACGACGGGAGCTTCTACCTGTCGCTGACCATCCCCGCCGACTTCAGCGCCCATCTCGCCTCGCCGTCCGAGAAGGACGGCACACCCACCCCCGCCGAGCTGGGCGTGCGGGTGGACACCGGCCGCAGCTACATCATGGGCACCATCTCCGACGCGGTGTTCGCCGAGGTCAGGGAGGCGGCGGGCCGCACCGCGCTCAAGGACTACTGGGACGACGTCTTCGTCTCCTTCGGGGAGCTGCACGACGCCACCGCCAAGGCCGCGAACGGCGCGGACGAGCTCCACGACGGCGCGGCGAAGGCCGGCGAGGGCGCGTCCTCCCTGAACGACGGCCTCGGCCAGGCCCGGAACGGCGCCCACCAGCTCGCCGTGGGCCTGGGCAGCGCCGACACCGCGACCGGGAAGCTGGCGGCCGGCGCGGACAGACTGGCCGGAGGTCTGGGCGAGGCGGAGAGCGGCTCACGCAAGCTGGGTGCGGGGCTGACCAAGCTCACGAGCGGCGCCGAGCAGGTCGCGAAGGGCAACGCCAAGGTCTACGGGCAGGTCCACGGACAGGTGACGAAGCTCAACGCCGTGGCCGATGAGGTCATCCCGGCTCTGGAGGAGAACGGCACGCGTCTCGCGGCGCTCGCCGAGGCCGTGCGACGCGGCGCGGACGACGTCGCCGACGGCGCGGGGGCGCTGCCCGGCGCGGTCAGGCAGAACGCGGACCAGGCCGGTCGGCAGGCGCAGGAACTGCGGAACCTGCTGGACGACGACCCCGACGCCGACCCGCGGCTGCGGGCCGTCGCCGACCGGCTCACCCAGTCCACCCAGGAGGTCGCGAGCGGCCTGGACGGCGCGGGCGGCGGTGACGCCGGAAACGCCGTGGCCCGGCTGCGGCAGAGCGCCCAGCGGATCTCCGAGATCGCGGACCGTACGGCGAAGCTCGCCCCGACCGCCGGTGAACGGCTCGGCCAGATCAGGGACAAGATCAACGAGCTGGACGCGGGGCTGGGCAAGCTGGCGGACGGCTCGGCCAAGGTGTCCCAAGGGCTCGGCGACGCGTCGGCGGCGAACGGCAAGCTCACCGCCGGGCTGGCGAAGCTCGGTGACGGCGCCGGACAGCTGTCCGGCGGACTGGCCCGGCTCAACGGCGGCATCGTCAAGCTGAGCGACGGCGCGGCCCGGGTCGACAGCGGCGTCGGCCGCCTGCACCGGGGCGCGGGGGAGCTCAGCACCGGCCTCGGCAAGCTCACCGACGGCTCCGCGGAGCTGAGCGACAAGCTCGGCGACGGGGCCGGGGAGATCCCCGACTACGGCAAGGGCGAGCGCGCCGACCGCAGCGACATGATGAGCGAGCCGGTCAGAGTGGCCAAGCAGGTCCTCAACGAGGTTCCCAACTACGGCACCGGCTTCGCGCCGTTCTTCGTCCCGCTCGCCCTGTGGGTGGGCGCTATGGTCAGCTACATGGTGCTGCGGCCGCTCAACCCCCGTCTCCTCGCCGGCACGGCCACCGCGTGGCGGATCGCGGTGGGCGGCTGGCTGCCGGGCCTGGTGCTGGGCGCGGCCCAGGTGGGCGTGCTGCTGGCGGTGCTGCGCTTCGGGCTCGGCATGGAGGCCGCCCACTGGGCCGGGGTGGCCGGGATCCTGCTGCTCACCGCGGCGGCGTTCCTCGCGGTCGTGCAGGCGGTCAACGCGCTGCTCGGCCCGCCGGGCCGGGTCGTGGTGCTGGCCCTGCTGATGCTGCAGCTCACCTCCTCGGCCGGCACGTACCCGATCGAGACCTCGCCGGGCTTCTTCCAGACGATCTCGCCGTGGCTGCCGATGAGCTGGGTGGTCAGCGCGCTGCGCCGGCTGATCAGCGGCGGCGACCTCACCGTGGTCTGGCAGGCCTGCGGAGTTCTGGGCCTGACCGTCGCGGTGGGCCTCGCGCTGACGGTCCGCGCGGTGAACAAGGGCCGCACCTGGTCGCTGCGCCGCCTCCACCCGGAGCTGGCGCTGTGACCGCCGGCGCGGCCTCGTCGAAGACAGCGGCGAAGACGGGAGGGCGGCGGGCCGAGACCCGGCTGAAGCTGTTCACCGCGGCCGTGGAGGTGATCGCCGAGCAGGGCTACACCGCCGCCACGGTGGAGGCGATCGCCGAGCGCGCCGGGGTGGCCAAGGGCACCGTGTTCTACAACTTCGGCAGCAAGGAGGCGCTGTTCGCGGCGATGCTCGACCACGGCATCGAGCGCCTGGCCGGCGCGCTGGCCGAAGCGGCCTCGCCCGCCCCGGCGGCCTCGGTGACTTCGGCGGCCTCTGCGGCCTCTGCGGGCGGACCGGGCGGAGCCGCACCGGGCGGGCCGGGCCCCGCCGCACCGGGTGACGCCGTGCCGGCTGGCGCCACGGCACTGGAGGCCCTGGACGCGGTGGTCATGGCGCAGCTCCGGTTCTTCGAGGAGTACGGCGCGTTCGCCCGGGTGCTGCTCGCCGAGATGTGGCGCACCGCCTGGCAGGACGCGGTGGCCAGGCTGCGCGACCAGGTGCTGGGCGTCTACGCCGACGTGCTGCGCCGGGCGGTGGCCGAGGGCCTGGTCCGGGAGGGCCTGGACGTCGAGACCGCGGCGACCGCCGTGTTCGGCATGGTGGTGACCGTGTCCATCGAGCGCCGGGCGCTGCACCCGGACCGCCCATTGGAGGAGCTGCACGCCACGCTCGCCGACCTGCTGCACCGGAGGGTCACCGGCTGACCGGCCCCGCACCGGCTCGGGCCGGGAGTGGCCCGGTTCCGGAGCCGGGAGGCCGGTCCCGGCCCGAGCCGGAAGCGGCCCGGTTCCGGAGCCGGGAGTGGCCCGGATTCGGAGCGGGAAGCCGGAGAGCGGGAAAGCCGGGGAGCAGGGAGGCCGGGAGCGGCCCGGATTCGGAGCGGAGAGGCCGGGAGGCGGAGAGGCCGGGAGGCGGAGAGGCCGGGGGCGATCAAGAGGAGCCGGGAGAATCGGAAGGCCGGAAAGCAGGTTCCGGAATGCCCGAAAATTCGGAATAACCAGGGGAGACGGCGTCCCCCGGCGTTTCCCTTGTCCCGGCGGACCGGCCTTCCTACGATCACCCCGTGGCCTACACCCCCGCACGTCCCCGCCGGAGGATCCTGCCCTACCTCCTGGCCGTGGTGCTCGCCGTCGGGCTGATCGCCGGACTGCGCTGGTACACCGGCCGGGAATCGGGCGTCGCCGAGCCGAGCGCCTGCCGGGGCGAGGCGACGCGGATCCGCCTGGCGTCCTCCCAGGACAAGATCTGGCTGCTGCGCGAGGCCGCCAAGGCGTACAACGGCCGGGCCGTCGCCGGCCGGTGCGCCGAGGTGGTGGTCGACGAGGCCAACTCCGGCACCGCGATGCGGGCGCTCGCCCGGGGCTGGAAGGACACCGACGGCCCGCGGCCCGACGTGTGGTCGCCCGCCGCCTCGGCGTGGGTGACGCTGCTGCGCCAGCAGGCCGGAGGCTCCGACGGCACCGTTCCGGTCGCCGACGCGAAACCCGTCCCGATCGTGACCGCCCCGCTGGTCTTCGCGATGCCCAGGCCGATGGCCGAGGCACTGGGCTGGCCGGGCAAGGCCGTCGGCTGGTCGGACCTGGCCGCTCTGGCCGGTGACCCGCGGGGCTGGGCGAAGTACGGGCACCCGGAGTGGGGCCGGTTCAAGCTCGGCAAGACCAACCCGAACTACTCCAGCAGCGGTCTCAACGCCACCATCGGCGCCTACTTCGCCGCCACCGGCACGACGTCCGACCTGACCGCCGCGGACGTCGCCGACGCGAAGACCCGCGCCTTCGTCAAGGGCGTCGAGCAGTCGATCGTCCACTACGGCGACATCTCCATGACCTTCCTCGGCAACCTGCTCCGCGCCGACGACCGCGGCGAGGCGATGTCCTACATCTCCGCGATCACCATCGAGGAGAACTCGGTCACCGACTACAACCGGGGCAACCCGTCGGGCAACCCGGCCACGCTGGGCCGGCACGCCCCGCCGCGCACCCCGCTGGTGGCCGTGAACCCCAAGGAGGGCACGCTCTACTCCGACCACCCCTACGTGCCGCTGACCTGGATGGACCCGGCGAAGAAGGCGGTCGCCGACGACTTCCTGGCCTACCTGCACAGCGCGCCGGTGCAGGCGAAGTTCACCGAGTACGGCTACCGCGGCTTCGACGGCAGGCCGGGGCCCCGGGCCACCCGGGAGAACGGCGTCGTCCCCGACGCGAAGATCACCGCGCTCAGCCCGCCCACCCCGTCCGTCATGGACAAGGTCCTGCGGAGCTGGTCGGAGCTGCGCAAGCGGGCCAACGTGCTGATCGTGGTGGACAGGTCCGGTTCGATGGAGGAGGAGGCCACCGGCACCGGGCAGAGCCGCCTGGAGCTGGCCAAGAAGGCGGTGGCCGGCGCGCTGCCGCAGTTCCGCGGGGACGACCGCGTCGGGCTGTGGGCCTTCTCCACCGGGCAGGACGGCGGCCGCGACTACCGGGAGCTGGTCGGCGTCGAACCGGTGTCGAAGACCGGCTCCGCGCTGCGCGACCGGATCGGCGAGCTGACCGCCCAGGGCGGAACCGGCCTCTACGACACCGTCCTCGCGGCCGTCGACCGGATGCGCCGCGCCAGGGACGAGGAGGCGATCAACGCGGTGGTCTTCCTCACCGACGGCAAGAACGAGAAGAACGGCGGCAGTGACCTGAACCACCTGCTCACGCGGCTCAACCCGGAGGTGCGCCTGTTCACCATCGGCTACGGCGAGGGCGCGGACCAGGACGTGCTGCGGCGGATCGCCGAGGCCACCGACGGCGCCGCCTACGACTCCTCCCGGCCCGACACCATCGACCAGGTCTTCACCAGCGTGATCTCCAACTTCTGAGCGGGCGCCGGTACCCGGCGCCCGCCCCGGCGACGGTGCGGTCCTCAGGACGACGCGGTCCGGAACCCGTCTACGCCCTCCCGGGCGACGCCGTGGTCCAGAGACGACGCGGTCCGGAACCCGCCCACGCCCTCCCCGGCGATGGTGTGGTCCGAAACCTGCCGGTGCTCACCGCCTCGTCGCTGCTTGGCTGGATGCCCGCAGTCCGCACGCCCTCGCCTGGACGGGAACCATGCCGACGACCACGCTCACCCGGCCCCGCCCGGCCCTCATCGACTGGCTCGCGATCATCTCGCTCACACTGGGGATCTTCGCCATCGTCACCAGCGAGATCCTGCCCATCGGCCTGCTGCCCGACATCGGCGCCGACTTCGGCGTCTCCGACGGCATCACGGGGCTCACCATGACGCTGCCCGGTGTCGTCGCCGCGGTCGCCGCGCCCGTCGTCACGCTGACCACCGCCCGTCTGGACCGCCGCGTCATGCTGTGCGTCCTCATGGCGGTGCTCGCCGTCGCCGACGTCCTGGCGGCCGGGGCCGCCTCCTACTGGGTCATGCTGGTCTCCAGGGTGCTCGTCGGCCTCACCATCGGCGGTTTCTGGTCGATCGGGGCGGGGCTGGCCGGTCGCCTGGTGGCGCCGCCGTCCGTCGGCACCGCCACCGCCGTGATCTTCTCCGCCGTGCCGCTGGGCTCCGTGCTCGGCGTGCCGGCCGGAACCCTCCTCGGCCAGCTCGCCGGCTGGCGGGTCTCGTTCCTCGCCCTGGCCGCGCTGGCCGTCCTCGTCCTGGCCGCCCTGCTGGCGCTGCTGCCGCCGCTGCCCGGCGACCGGGCCACCGGCCTCCGTGTCCTGATCGGCCTGCTGCGCACCCGGGGCGCCGCCGCCGCCCTGCTGGCCACCTTCCTCGTCGTCCTGGCCCACTTCGGCACCTACACCTACGTCACGCCCTTCCTCCAGGACGTCACCGGTCTGCGTCCCGCGGCCGTCAGCGCCGTCCTGCTGGCGTACGGCGTGGCCGGGATCGCCGGCAACTTCCTGGCGGGCAGGGCCGTCACCACGCACCCCCGAGGCGCCTTCGCGGCCTGCGGCTTCCTGATCGCGGCCGTCACCCTGCTGCTGCCCTGGGTGGGCACCACGGCCGCCGGCGCCACGGTGGCACTGGTGCTCTGGGGCCTGGCCTACGGCGGCGTGCCCGTCTGCTCGCAGGCGCCGTTCGCCGGCGCCGCCCCGCACGCGCCCGAGGCCGCCATGGTCGTCTTCACCTCCTCGTTCCAGGCGACCTTCGCCCTCGGCGCGTTCCTCGGCGGCCGTCTCGTCGACGCCTTCCCGATCTCCACCGTGATGATCTGCGGCGGGCTGACCGCCCTTATCATGGCCGTGTCCCTGCGATCGCTCGCCGGGCCCCGCTGAGTCCTCCGGGCACCGATCGCCACGGAGGCGAACTTCGGCGGGGGCTCATTCGTCGGACATATACCGACACCCCCCGGGAGGCAGGGTTGTACCAGCAGCCGCCGCGACGCCGCAGGAACTTCGCCCCGTTCGTCATCGCGGTCATCCTCGCCGGAGCGATGATCGTCGGCCTGCGGTTGTACGTCGAGAACAGGGGGCCGGACCGCGCGGCCGGTGACTCCGGGCGCGGCGCCGGGCGGTGCGACGGTGAGAAGACCACGCTGACCGTGGCCGCGTCGCCGGAGAAGGCCGGGCTGCTGCGGGAGATGGCGGACCGCTACAGCGGCCGGGAGGTCGGCGGGCGCTGCGCCGAGGTGGTCGTCCGGAACGTGGCCAGTGGCGGCGCGATGCTGGCCCTGGCCCGCGGCTGGGACGAGCGCGCCGACGGCCCCCGTCCCGATGTCTGGTCCCCGGCGAGCAGCGGCTGGATCACCCTGCTGCAGCAGCGCGCGGCGGCGGCCGACACCGGCTCGCTGGTCGCCGCGGAGAACCCGTCGGTCATCAAGACGCCGCTGGTCGTCGCGATGCCCAAGCCGATGGCCGAGGCGCTGGGCTGGCCGGGCAGGAAGCTCGGCTGGTCCGACCTGCTCGACCTGTCCACCGGCTCCTGGGCCGGCCACGGCCACCCGGAGTGGGGGGCCTTCCGCCTCGGCAAGACCAACCCCAACTTCTCCACCAGCGGCCTGAACGCCACCATCGGCGCCTACTTCGCCGCCACCGGCCTGTCCGGCGACCTGACGGAGAAGAACGTCGCCGACGCGAAGACCCGGGACTTCGTCCGGGGGGTGGAGCGCTCGATCGTCCACTACGGCGACACCACGCTGACGTTCCTGTCGAACCTGCAGCGGGCCGACGACGCGGGGGCGGGGCTCGGCTACATCTCCGCGGTGGCCGTGGAGGAGAAGTCGGTCTGGGACTACAACCAGGGCAACCCGACCGGCGACCCCGCGACGCTGGGGAAACACGCCAAGCCCCGGGTGCCGCTCGTCGCGATCTACCCCAAGGAGGGCACCCTCTACTCCGACAACCCCTACGCCGTGCTGACCGCGCCGTGGGTGGACGACGCCAGGCGCGCGGTCGCGGCCGACTTCCTGGCCTACCTGCGAGCGGCGAAGCAGCAGGACCGCTTCGCCGAGTTCGCCTTCCGGTCCCACGACGGGAAGGCCGGAAAGCTGATCACCGAGGCGAACGGGCTGCTGCCGTCCGAGCCGAGGAAGACGCTCGACCCGCCCGCCCCGAACGTGCTGGACAAGGTGCTCGCCGGCTGGGCGGACCTGCGCAAGCCCGCGAACGTGCTCCTGGTGATGGACGTCTCGGGTTCGATGGGGGCCTCCGTGCCGGGCACCGGGAAGAGCAAGCTGGACCTGGCCAAGCAGGCGGCCTCCAACGCGCTGTCGCAGTTCGGCCCGCAGGACACGGTGGGCCTGTGGATGTTCTCCACCCAGCGGGACGGCCCCAAGGACTACCTGCAGCTGGTCCCGATGGGCACCACGGGCGCGGGCCGGATCAAGGACCTGCGGGCCAGGATCGACGGCCTGACGCCCGACGGCGGGACCGGCCTCTACGACACCGTTCTCGCCGCATACCGGCACGTGCTCGGCCGGCACGAGGACGGTGCGATCAACGCGGTGGTCTTCCTGACCGACGGCAAGAACGAGGACACCAACAGCCCCTCCCTGGAGAACCTGCTGCCCGACCTGCGCGCCGAGCCCGGCGGGGAGTCCGTACGGATGTTCACGATCGCCTACGGCCAGGACGCCGACCTGAGCGTGCTCCGGCGGATCTCCGAGGCGACCGACGCGGCCGCCTACGATTCCCGTGAACCCGGGGGTATCGACCAGGTGTTCACCGCGGTGATATCCAACTTCTGATGTCCCGTATCGGTGAGGAACTCCGTGATCCCTGGGGGCTGCTGCTCGGCGCGACCGCCGGCGGAGCCGCCTGGGCCGTCAGCGTGCACCCGGCCGGCGCCGTCTTCGTCGGCGTCACCGTCTGGCTGGTGAAGGCGGGCGTCACCGTCGCCCAGGGGGGCGACGCGCGTCCGGCGGCGCGGGTCGTCGCCGCGGGCAGCCGGGAGGCCTACTGGCTGGATCGGGCCGCCGCGGCGGCCCGCGACTTCGGCGAGCTGAGCGCCTCGCTGGAAGACGGCCCCCTCGCCGGGCGGATCGCGCTGATGCGGCCCCAGATCGACGACGCCCTGGCCACCCTGGAGCGTCTGGCCGAGCAGGCGTCCCGTACCGGCACGGCGCTCGGGCGCTTCGACCCCGCCCAGCTCTCCCGCGAGCACGAGCGCCTGACCCGGGAGCTGAGAACGGCGAAGAAGGGCGTGATCGACGACATCGGCCGCGCCCTCACCTCGCTGGCCGCCCAGCAGGACGTGATCGCCCGGCTCACCGAGACCAGGGACCAGGTGCTCGCCCGGATGGAGTCGAGCGCCATCGGCATCGAGGGTCTCGTCGCCCGCGTGGTGGAGCTGTCGGCGATGACGACGGCGGGCGCCCTGGAGCCGGCCCGGGTCCTCGACGAGCTGGCCGACAGCCTCGAAGGGGTCCGGCAGGGCCTGCACGAGACCGAGCGGATCACCCGTGACGCGCTGGACCCCCACGACGCGCCGGACCGATGAGGATCGACAAGAGGAGCCCCAATGTTCAAGGTCGTCCGCCGGGCGTGGCGCTACCTGGTCTTCGCCCTCTCCGGCAGGCTGGACGAGCTGGCCGATCCGCGGATCCAGATCGAGCAGGCCATCCAGGAGGCCAAGGAGCAGCACCAGCGGCTCTCCCAGCAGGCCGCGGCGGTCATCGGCAACGAGCATGAGCTTCAGCTGAAGCTCACGCGCTCGCTGGAGGAGGCCGAGAAGCTCCAGGCCAACGCCCGGCAGGCGGTGCTGCTGGCCGAGCAGGCCAGGGCCGCGGGAGACGAGCGCAAGGCCCTCTCCTACGAGGACTCCGCCCGTGCCTTCGCCTCCCGGCTGGTCGCGGCGGAGACCGCCCTGCAGGACGCCCGGCTCATGCACGAGCGCGCCGCGCAGTCCTCGGCCCAGGCGCGGGCGGCGGTCGAGACCAACGCCATGGCCCTGCAGAAGAAGATCGCCGAGCGGATGCGCCTGCTGTCGCAGCTCGACCAGGCCGCGATGCAGGAGCAGCTCAACAAGGCCATGGGAGACCTGTCCGGCCTCGCCCCGGCCGGGGAGACCCCCACCATGGACCAGGTCCGCGACAAGATCGAGAAGCGCTACGCCCGCGCGCTCGGCGAGGCCGAGCTGACGTCGAACTCCGTCGAGGCCAGGATGATCGAGGTCGAGCGCGCCGCCATCGACGTGGAGGGCGCGGCCCGGCTGGAGGCCATCAAGGAGAGCCTGGCCCTGGAACGGAAGCCCGCCCAGGACGACCGCCCCGGCCCCACCCCCTGACCCGCGCCGTACGGCCGTGCGTTCCTGACGGGCCCGTCCGGTCCGGGCCGCGGCCGACGCGGTGCCGTGCGGGCGGGGGCGGCGGGGTCAGCGGATCGGCAGGTCGTAGACGCGGCGGACGCTGCTCGGGGTGCCACTGAGATCGGCGCCGTAGATGTGGAGCGAGACGGCGGTGCCGTCCCCGATGTTGCGGACCCGGTGGATGTCGCCGGGCGGCGCGAAGCCGCTGACCTCGCCGGTCCGGTTCGCCGTACGGCCGATCTCGGTGAGGTGGTCGCCGTCGAGGCGGTAGAGCGTCTCGTACTCCACGCCCTGCAGCACGCCGAACACGCACCAGGCGACGTGGTCGTGGATCACGGTCTCCTGACCGGGCCGCCAGACGACGGCGGCGACCGAGAAGTCCGCCTCGGTGTGCAGGACGTGGGTGACGTAGCGGTCCGGGTCTCCGACCCGCTCCTCCTCGGTGAGGATCCCGGGCGCCGGCAGCCGTCCGCGGAGCAGGTCCGCGACGGCGAACGCCGTCTCGCGCGGGCTCATGGCCTTCGTGACCAGCTCACGGGTCCCCTCGACGAGTTCCGCGAGGCCGGGCCGGGTGATGAGTGTGGTCTCCATGCCTCCAGCCTGCGCGACGGGAACACATACGTCCAATGCCATGTTTCCCGCTGATTCATAGATATCGTTGATACATGCTGGATCTCGTACGGCTCCGCGTGCTCGCCGCGGTGGCCAGGCACGGCTCGGTCACCGCCGCCGCGCGTGAGCTGCACTACTCCCAGCCCTCGGTCAGCCACCACCTGGCCCGGCTGGAGGCGGAGACGGGCGCCAAACTCGTCCAGCGGGTCGGCCGGGGCATCCGGCTCACCGAGGCCGGCCGGCTGCTGGCCGAGCGGGCCGCCGAGATCGCCGGCCGCGTCGACTCGGCGGCCGCCGAACTGTCGGCGCACGTGGGACTGCGGGCGGGCCGGGTCAGGCTGGCGGCCTTCCCCTCGGCGCTCAGCACGTTCGTGCCCGAGGCCGTCTCCCTGCTGGCCCGGCGGCACCCCGGCCTGGAGCTGCGCCTCACCGAGACCGAGCCGCCGGAGGCGCTGCGCATGCTGCGCGAGGGCCACGTGGACGCGGCGGTGGTCTTCCGCTACGACACCGCCCCCGAGGAGGACGGCGTCCGGCTGCTGCACCTGCTGGACGATCCCAGCTACCTGGTCGCCCCGGCCGCCTCCGAGGCCCCGTCCGGGATGGGCGTTCCCCCGCCCGCCGATGGCCTGACCGCCGGTGATCCGGCCACCGGTGACCTGACCGCCGGCGGTCTGGCCGCGCACCGCGGCGACCGGTGGATCGGCGGCTGCGAGCGCTGCCGCGTCCATCTGGTGGACCTGTGCGGCCGGGCGGGCTTCGAGCCGGAGATCGCCTTCACCACCGACGACATCGTGGCCGTCCAGGCGCTGGTCGTCGCCGGGATGGGGGTGACGGTGCTGCCCGGCCTCGCCCTGCGGGCGCACCGCCACCCCGCCGTCGAGGTGACCGAGCTGCCCGGCTCGATCCGTCACGTCTACGCCGCCACGTACGGCGAGCCGCTCCTCCCCCCGGCCACCGCCGCGCTGCTGGAGACGCTCACCGCATCGGTCTGACGCGTTCCCGGGCCTTCAGCCGCGCCTGCCGCCGTGATGGTCGGCGAGGCGGGTGAGCAGGTCGACCAGGTTCCGCCGGTCGTCCGCGGGCAGCGGCGCGAGGAACTCGTCCTGGGCGGCGGCGAGCAGCCGGTCCAGGTGGGTGAGCTGCCTCCGGCCCGCCGCGGTGATGGTGACGACGTTGCGCCGGCGATCTTCCGGGTCCGGTGCGCGCTCCAGGAGCCGCCGCTCGGCGAGGTCGTTGACGGTCGCCACCATGTCGCTGCGGTCGATGCCGATGCGGCGGCCGAGGGCCGCCTGGCTGGCGGGGCCGTACTCCTCCAGCGCGGCGAGCAGGGAGTAGTGGTAGCGCCGAAGGCCGGCCTGGGCGAGCGCCTGGTCCACGATCCGGTTGGCGGCCAGTGCCGCCTGGTTGGTCAGCCTGCTCGGCAGTGCGCGCAGCCGCCGCGGCGGCGTTCCCTCGGGGGTGTCCACGGAAGCAATGTAGCAAGTCGTTGGCCGCACCCATGATCACGCGCGTCACCGTCCGGACACCCGGCTCCCGGCTCCCGGCTCCCGGCTCCCGGCTCCCGGCTCCCGGCTCCCGGCTCCCGGCTCCCGGCTCCCGGCTCCCGGCAGCGAGGGTGCCTCTCCGGTGCGGAGAAAGCACGGAGAAGGCGCGGAAAAACCGGCGGCGACGGCGAGGCCGGCCGCCCTACGATACGGACATGCCGGATCTGACGACACTCGCCCTCTTCACCGCCGCGACGCTCGCCCTGCTGCTCGTGCCGGGCCCCGCGGTCTTCTACATCGTGACCCGCAGCGTCGCCCAGGGCCGGAGCGCGGGGCTGGTGTCGATGCTCGGCGTCCACCTGGGATCGGTGGTGCACGTGGCCGCCGCGGCGCTGGGGATCAGCGCCCTGCTCGCCGCCTCGGCGACCGCGTTCGCGGTGGTCAAGTATCTCGGCGCGGCCTACCTGGTGTGGCTGGGGGTGCGCAAGCTGATGACCCGTTCCGGCGACCTCGACGCGGCCGCGCCGCCGATCGCCTCCCGCTCCCGGCTGTTCTGGGAGGGCTTCGTGGTCAACGTGCTCAACCCGAAGACCGCCATCTTCTTCCTGGCGTTCCTGCCGCAGTTCACCGACCCGTCGCGGGGAGCGATCGCCCCGCAGGTCATGCTGCTGGGCGTGATCTGGATTGTCCTCGGCGTCATCAGCGACGGCGCCTACGCCCTGCTGGCCTCGGCCATGGCGGGCCGCCTGCGCCGCTCGGCCCGCGCCCGCCGCCGGCTGGACACCGGCAGCGGCGTGATCTACCTGGGCCTCGGGGCCACCGCCGCGCTCACCGGCCAGGCCCACGCCTGACGGCGCCACGAGCCCACGCCTGACAGCGCCACCGGCCTACGAGCCCACGTCTGACGGCGCCACCGGCCTACGGGGCCACGCGCCTGACGGCGCCACCGGCCCGCGCCGCCTCACGTACGGCCGGGCCCGCGCCACCCGTGTACCGGCCGGGCCGGCGCCGGCCGGGGTCAGAGGTCCACCTCGCGGGAGGCGACGACGTTGAGCGCGCCGGGCTCCCGGCCCGCCGGGGTGACGAGGACGTGCCGGCCCGGCTCCTCGTACCCGTTCTCCGACAGCCACGTCAGCGTGTAGGGGTCGAGCCGGCTGAAGTGGATCGGGCAGCCGGGCGAGAAGAGCTCGGTGCCGACCGCGTCCCGGCCGGCCTCCCCCTCGATGATCGACAGAGTGTAGACGGTCATGGCAGGCCCCCCGAGAAAGACGAGCGGCCCGCGGAGCCCCCGCGGACCGCGTTCCCGCCGGGATTCATACCCCGGGCCGCCCGTCCGGCCCCGCCGTACCGCCCCGGTCGGCCGTGACGTCCCGGACCGGCGCGCCATGCGGGGCCGGCGCGCCGGTAGGGCCGGTCAGCGGAAGCGGTAGACGGTGGTGGAGGCGAACTCCTCGCCGGGCCGCAGCACCGTCGAGGGGAAGTGCTCCTGGTTCGGCGAGTCGGGGAAGTGCTGGGTCTCCAGGCAGAGCCCGGCGTGCCTGCCGTACGCCGTGGAGACGCCGTCGAGGAGGTTGCCGGTGTAGAACTGCACGCCGGGCTCGGTGGTGGTGACCTCCATGGTCAGGCCGCTCGCCGGGTCGGTGACCTCGATGCCGCCGTCCAGGACGTAGCAGTGGTCGTAGCCGCCGCCCAGCGCCGGGTCGTCGATGCGGTCCCCGATCCTGCGCGGTGCGGTGAGGTCGAACGGCGTGCCGGCCACCGGGGCGAGCTCGCCGGTCGGGATCTGCGTGTCGTCGACCGGCAGGTAGCGGGCGGCGTCGATGCGGACCACGTGGTCCAGCACGTCGCCGCCGCCGGCGAGGTTGAAGTAGGAGTGGTTGGTCAGGTTCAGCACGGTCGGCGCGTCGGTCGTCGCGCGGTAGTCGAGCCGGATCGCGTCCCCGGTCAGCGTGTAGGTGACCGAGACGGTCAGCGTGCCCGGGTAGCCCTCCTCGCCGTCGGGGCTGACGTAGGCGAGCGTCACCGCCTCCGGGGAGACCTCGGTCGCCCGCCACACCCGCTGGGAGAAACCGCCGGGCCCGCCGTGCAGGCTGTTGGGGCCGTTGTTGACCGGCAGCCGGTGGGTGACGCCGTCGAGGGTGAACCGTCCGCCCGCGATGCGGTTGCCGTACCGGCCGACGACGGCGCCGAAGTAGCGGCTGCGCGTCAGGTAGTCGTCCAGGGTGTCGCAGCCGAGCACGACGTCGACCCCGGAGACCTCCAGCGACTGGAGGACCGCGCCGTAGGTGAGCACCGACGCGCGCATCCGGCCGTTCTCCAGCGTGTGCCGCCAGACCTCCTCGCCGTCGGGTGTGGTCCCGAACGGCCGGCGCGACCCGGCCTCGTCCCCGGTCGCCGCGGTGTCCCCGTTCCGTGTGGCCTCGCCGTTCACGATCGCGCCTCTCCTGTGGATTCCCGGACGACCAGGCGGGTCTCCAGGGTGGTCAGGGTGGAAGTCCTGCCGTCGCCGACGGACTGCAGCAGCAGGTCGACCGCCATCCGCCCGGCGGCGGACGTCGGCATGGCGACGGTGGTCAGCTTCGGCCGGTTCAGCCGTCCGGAGACGGTGTCGTCGACGCCGACCACGCTGACGTCGTCCGGGACCCGCACGCCCCGCTCGTACAGGCCCTCGATGAGCCCGATGGCGACCAGGTCGTTGTAGGCGAGCACGCCGGTCGCGCCGGAGGCGACCACCTCGGCGGCGACGGCGAGGCCGCCCTGCTCGGTGGGCGCGTTCGGGCCGAGGATCACCAGTTCGGCGCCGGAGGCGGCGGCCGCGGCGGAGGCGGCCTCGCGCATCTGCCCGCTGGTCCACGAGCCGCTCGGCCCGGCGGCCAGGGCCAGCCTGCGGTGCCCCAGCCCGGTCAGGTGCTCGATCGCGAGCCGGGCGCCCTGGGCGACGTCCATCAGTATGGTCGGCATCCCCTTGATCCGCCGGTTCACCACGACGAACGGCACGTCGGCGTGCAGACGCTCGATGACCCGGTTGGACAGCCGGGGGCTGCACAGCAGCACCCCGTCCACCTGCTTGGTGAGGGTCTGGATCAGTTCCTCCTCGACCTGCGGGTCCTCGTCGGTGTCGGCGACGAACACATGGTAGTCGCGGGCCCTGGCGTGTGCCTGGGCGGCCTTGATCAGCGGGGGGAAGAACGGGTTGGAGATGTCGGCCACGATCAGGCCGATGTTGTGGGTGCGGCCCGTGGTGAGGGCGCGGGCGGCCCGGTTGGGCCGGTAGCCGAGGTCCTCGGCGACGGCGAGCACCCGGTTGCGCGTCTCGGTGTTGACCAGGTGGGGTGCCGAGAAGGTGCGGGAGACCGTCGAGACATGGACTCCCGATGCCCGCGCCACATCCCTGATCGTCGCTGCCACTGTGCTCCTTCGTCGCGCCCTGTCGCGCTCTCGTGCACATTAGTGCAAACGGTTGCAGCGCTGTCAACGGCACGGGATCGAGCTCCCCGGAACACCATGGCAACGGTTGCACCGAACCCGCTTCGGAAAATACGGGAAAACTCGCTGGTGAGCCCGGGTTTACCAAATTGAGCCCTTGACGTTGCGAACAGATGTCCGCCATGTTTCATGCAACCGGTTGCAGCTCGCGACGCCGAATCCCCCCGTCGAACACGAAGGAGTCGCCGGTCATGGCAATCTCCACGGCCTCCACGGCGAACCATCGGATGCGCCGGTCGCGCGGCGCCGCGCGAACCCCCTACCTGCTGATCGCCCCCGCGGTGATCGCGATGCTCGGGTTCCTGGTCTACCCGATGGCCAGCGTCATCTACTACAGCCTGCAGAACTACAACGTCACCAAACCCTGGGACAACGGCTTCGCCGGCCTGGACAACTTCCGCCGGCTGCTGTTCGAGGACCCGCTGTTCTGGCAGAGCCTCGGCTTCAGCGTCCGGTGGGTCGCCGTCGAGGTGGGACTGCAGCTGGTCTTCGGCCTCTTCCTGGCGCTGATCGTGAACGAGACCTTCGTCGGCCGGGGACTGTCACGGGCCCTGGTGTTCTCCCCCTGGGCCGTGTCCGGGGTGCTGACCACCGGGATCTGGGTGCTGCTCTACAACCCCACGACCGGTGTGTCCCGCTACCTCGCCGACCTGGGTCTCATCGAGTACGGCGCCGCCCCGCTGGCCCAGCCCGGCACCGTGTTCTGGGCGGCGGTCCTGGCCGAGCTGTGGCGCGGGGTGCCGTTCTTCGCGATCCTGCTCCTCGCCGACCTGCAGAGCATCCCCAGGGAGCTGTACGAGGCGGCGTCGGTGGACGGCGCCACCCGCCGCCAGCGGTTCCTGAACGTCACGCTGCCGCACCTCAAGGACGCGATCGTCCTGTCCACGCTGCTGCGCTGCGTGTGGGAGTTCAACAACGTCGACCTGCTGTACACGCTGACCGGCGGCGGCCCGGCGCACGCGACGACCACGCTGCCGCTGTACGTGGCGAGCAAGGCCGCGCAGTCCCACGACTTCGGGTACGGCTCGGCGCTGACCACCGCCGCGTTCCTCATCCTGACCTTCTTCTCGATCGCCTACCTGCGACTGAGCAAGTTCGGAGCCAAGTCATGACCGTCCAGACGGCCGCACGGCCACGTCTCCCCGGCCCGACGACGGCGCCCCGGGGCACGAAGAGCCGGGAGAGGATGCGGGTCAGCCGCTGGCAGATCTGGGTCCCGCTCGGGCTCTACCTCCTGTTCACGCTGGTCCCCTTCTACTGGATGCTGGTCTTCGCCGTACGGCCCAGGGGATCGACCTCGCTGCTGCCCTGGCCGGTCACCTTCGACAACTTCGAGACCGTCTGGAACGAGCTCGGGTTCGCGGTCTTCTTCAAGAACAGCCTGATGGTCGGCGTCGCCTCGCTGATCATGACCACGGTGATCGCGCTGGCCGGCGGCTACGCCCTGGCCCGGTACGACTTCCGCGGCAAGAAGGCGTTCATGCTCGGGATGCTCTGCACGCAGTTCATCCCCGGCGCGATGATGCTGATCCCGCTGTTCGAGATCTTCAGGACCCTCGGCCTGGTCAACTCGCTGTGGAGCCTGGTGATCGCCGAGACCGTCTTCCAGCTCCCGCTCTCGCTCATCCTGATCAGCGGCTTCATCCGGAACGTGCCGATCGAGCTGGAGCAGGCCGCGTGGGTGGACGGCTGCGGACGGCTGCGCGCCTTCTTCGCCGTCGTGCTGCCGCTGCTGCGCCCGGCGCTGGTGGCGGTCGGCTCCTTCGCCTTCATCCACAGCTGGAACAACTTCCTGTTCGCGCTGATGTTCGTCAGCGAGCAGGAGAAGTTCACGGTGCCGGTCGGCCTCGCCTACTCGCTGGGCGAGTTCAGCGTCGACTTCGGCGCGCTGGCCGCGGGCGGCGTCGTCGCCGCCGTGCCCGTCGTCCTGGTCTTCGCCGTCATCCAGCGCTATCTCGTGCAGGGCATGTCCGCCGGCGCGGTGAAGGGATGAGTCCTGTGGTCCGCACTCTCGTCACCGGAAGCGCCGGCCGGTTCGGCCGCAGCGTGGTCACCGCGCTCGCCGAGGCGGGTCACGAGGTGATCGGCGTGGACACCGCGCCCGGCACCCCCGCCGGCGCCGCCGAGACGCTCCCGGCCGACCTGACCGACCTCGGCGAGACGTTCGAGGTGATGACGCGCTTCCGCCCGGACGCCGTGGTCCACCTCGCCGCGATCGCCACCCCGTTCAGCCGGACCGACGCCTTCACCTTCCGGGTCAACACCCAGCTCGCGTTCAACGTGTGCGAGGCGGCCTGCGGCGTCGGCGTCGAGCGGGTCGTGGTCGCCAGCAGCCCCACGGTCATCGGATACGGCACGCCGGGCTGGAAACCGTCCTACCTGCCGATCGACGAGGACCACCCGGTCGCCCCGGGCAACGCCTACAGCCTGTCGAAGCTGGTCGCCGAGCAGGTGACGGCCTCCTTCGCCCGCCGGTCGCCCGCGAGGTTCGCGGCCGTGCGGCCCTGCTTCGTCGTCGCCCCCGAGGAGTGGGCGGGCGCGCCCACCCAGTCCGGGCACACGATCGCCGAACGGCTGGACCGGCCGGAGCTGGCCGGGACGTCGCTGTTCAACTACATCGACGCCCGCGACGCCTCGGACCTGGTGCTGACCCTGCTGGACCGGCTTCCGGAGCTGCCGTCGGGCGAGGTGTTCTTCGCGAGCGCGGCCGACGCGCTGGCCCGTGAACCCCTGGCGGAGCTACTGCCCCTGCTCAACCCCGCCACGGCGGAGTTCGCGGCCGGTCTGACCGGCTCCTCCCCCGCGTTCTCCTCCGCCAAGGCCGGACGACTTCTCGGCTGGCAGGCCAAGCGCAGCTGGCGCACAGAGATCGGAGAGTCCTGATGAACCTCAGCGGAGTGCTGTTCTTCCCCGTCACGCCGTTCGGACCGGACGGCTCCCTGGCCGAGGACGTGCTGGCCGAGCACCTGCGGCGCGGTCTCGCGCACTCGCCGGGCGGGGTCTTCGTGGCCTGCGGGACCGGCGAGTTCTCCGCCCTGTCGGAGGCCGAGCACGCCCGCGCGGTGCGGGTCGCCACCGAGACCGTCGGCGGCCGGGTGCCGGTGCTGGCCGGGGCGGGCGGCCCGATCGGCGCCGCGCTCGCCCAGGCTCGGGCGGCCCGGGAGGCCGGCGCGGACGGGCTGCTGCTCATGCCGCCCTACCTGACGAACGGCCCCCGCGAGGGTTACGCGGCCTACGTGTCGGCGGTCGCCGAGGTGCTGCCCGTGATCATCTACCAGCGCGGCTCGGTGGTGCTGACCCCCGAGCAGGCCGTGGAGCTGTCCCGGATCCCAGGCGTCGCCGGCATCAAGGACGGCGTCGGCGACATCGACCTCATGCAGCGCACGGTACTGGCGGTGCGGGAGGAACGGCCGGACTTCCTGTTCTTCAACGGGCTGCCCACGGCCGAGCTGACCATGCCCGCCTACCGGGGCATCGGCGTGGACCTGTACTCCAGCGCGGTGTTCTGCTTCGCCCCGGAGATCGCCACCGCCTACCTCAACGGCGACGAGCGGCTGATCAGGGAGTTCTACGCGCCGCTGGTGCGGCTGCGCGGCAAGGTCCCCGGGTACGCGGTGTCGCTGGTCAAGGCCGGGGTGCAGTACCGGGGGCTGGACGCCGGCCCGGTCCGGCCGCCGCTGGTCGAGCCGTCCGCCGAGCACATGGAGGAGCTCGTCAAGCTGATCACGACCGGGCTCGCCCTGGTGGAGGGACGATGACCGGCGGCGCGCCGTCCGGCTCCGGGACGCCGCCGGACCGATCGGACGGTTCCCGAACGCGGCCCGGCGACGGGGCCGGAGCCGGCGTCCCGGCCGGCGGGACCCGGGCGGACGGCGGGCGTCCGGTGGTCACCGGCCTGTCCACGACGCTGCGGACCGTGGCCCTGTCCCGCCCGTGGGGCGCCGGCGTGCCCGCCAACCACGTCATCGTCGTGGAGCTGACCCTGTCGGACGGCCGTACCGGGCGGGGCTTCTCCTGGACGCCGCAGATCGGGGCGCACGCCGTACGGGCGCTGCTGGACCACGAGATCCGCGAGGCCGTCATCGGGTGCGAGCCGCACCCGGAGGTCGTGTGGGACCGGCTGTGGCGGCACCTGCGGGAGGCCGGCGGCGGCGGCCTGACCACGATCGCGCTGGCCGGGGTGGACCTGGCGCTGTGGGACCTGCGCTGCGGGGACGGCGGGCTGGTCGGGACGCTCGGCCGGCGGCGCGACAGCGTCCCGGTGTACGGCAGCGGCGTCAACCTGCACTACCCGCTGGAGGAACTCGTCGCGCAGGCGGAGCGGTGGCGCGCGGCCGGCTACCCGGCGGTCAAGGTCAAGGTGGGCCGTGACGCTCTGCGGGAGGACGTGGCGCGGGTCGCGGCGGTGCGCGAGGTGATCGGCCCGGACACGCTCCTCATGGTCGACGCCAACCAGCGCTGGGACCTGCCGAGGGCGCGGCGGGCCATCGCGGCGCTGTCGGAGTACGACCTGCACTGGGTGGAGGAGCCGCTGCCCGCCGACGACGTGACCGGCCAGGCCCGGCTGCGCTCGTGCGTGGACGTGCCGATCGCCGTCGGCGAGAGCGCCTACTCCATCCACGACTTCCGGGACCTGCTCGCCGCCGGGGCCTGCGACATCGTCCAGCCGAACGTGGTCCGGGTCGGCGGGATCACCCCGCTGTTGCGGATCGCCGAGCTGGCCAGGGCGTTCGGCGTGCCGGTCTATCCGCACCTGCTGCCGGAGATCTCCGGCCAGCTCGCCCTGGCGCTGCCGCTGCCGTGCATGGCCGAGGAGGTCGAGGACGCCTCCTTCGCCGCGCTCGGCCTGATCGACGAGCCGTACCCGGTCTCGGTGAAGGCGGGCGAGCTGCGCGCCGGGGACCATCGCGGCCTGGGACTGAACTGGAGGGCGCAGTGACGGAACCCGTCAGGGTCGTGCTGGCCGGCGCCCACGGACACGGCTGGTGGCACCTGGAGAACCTGCGGCGTCTGTCCGCCGCCGGGACGGTCGAGCTGGCCGGGGTGTGCGACGTGCGGCCCGTCGAAGGGCTGCCCGAGGGGGTCGCGTTCTCCGGCGACCTGGAGGAGCTGATCGGGCGGACCGGCGCCGAGGCGGCGATCCTGTGCACGCCGATCCACACCCACGCCGACCTCGCGGTCCGGGCGCTGCGCGCCGGGGCGCACCTGCTGCTGGAGAAGCCGCCCGCCTCCACCTACGAAGGCTACGAGCGGATCGCCGCCGCCGTACGGGAGACCGGGCTGGCCTGCCAGGTGGGTTTCCAGAGCCTCGGTTCCGAGGCGGTCCCGGCGGTGCGGAAGCTGGTCCGCGACGGGGCGGTCGGCCGGGTCACCGGGATCGGCGCGGCGGGCGCCTGGGCGCGCCCCTACTCCTACTACTCGCGGGTGCCGTGGGCCGGGAGGCGTCGGGCCGACGGCGTCGACGTGGTGGACGGCGTCCTCACCAACCCGCTGGCGCACGCCGTGGCCACCGCGATCGCCGTCTCCGGCGCGGAGGTCGAGTCGGTCGAGGTGGAGCTCTACCGCGCCAACGCGATCGAGGCGGACGACACCTCGTCCGCGCGGCTGCGGATGGACGACGGGACGACGGTCACGGTGGCCGTGTCGCTGTGCGCCGACCGGCGGCACGAGCCGTACCTGGTCGTGCACGGCGAGACCGGGCGGATCCGGCTCACCTACACCGAGGACCGCGTCGAGTTCGGTGGCGCGTCGGCGACGCACCCCCGGACCGACCTGCTGGAGAACCTGGTCGCGCACATCCGCGGCGAGGCGGACCTGCTGGTCCCGCTGGAGCGGACCGCCGGGTTCATGCGGGTCCTGGAGGCCGTACGGCTGGCACCCGAACCCCGGGTGATCCCCGACGCCTTCCAGGAGGTCGGCGCGGAGCAGCGCGTGCTGCCCGGGATCGCCGAGGTCACGGCGGCGAGCGCGGAGCGCCTGGCGCTGTACTCGGAGCTGGACGTGCCGTGGGCCCCGGACGCCGCCCCCGCGACCGCCTCCGCGTCCGTGCCGGTGTCGGCACCCGTACCGCCCGCCGCGGTCGCACCCGCCGAGGCCGCGTCCGCCTCCGCCTCCGCCTCCGCGTCCGTCTCCGGCGCGGCCACCGGCCCGCCCGGCCCGGCCGGCCCGGCCGGCCCGGCCGGTTCCGCCGTGGGCCTCGACGTCGGCGGGGTGCGGGTGGCCGAGTACGTGATCCGGCCCCGGCTGCCCGGGACGTCGTCGCCCCGCCCCTACCTGCACCCCGTGCGGACGCTGGGCGGGACCGTCGTCACCGAGTTCGCCCCCGCCGACCACGTGCACCACCTGGGGGTGAGCGTCGCCGTGTCCGACCTGGGCGGCGCCAACTTCTGGGGCGGACGCACCTACGTCCGCGACCACGGGCCCGCCTGGCTCGGCGACCACGGCTCCCAGCGCCACCTGGCCTTCCTCCGGCGCGACCCGGCCGGCTTCACCGAGACGCTGTCCTGGCGCGGGCCCGACGGGACGGAGATCGCCCTGGAGGAGCGCGAGGTCCGGGCGGTGGAGCTCGACGGCTGCTGGGCGCTCGACTTCTCCTTCACGCTGACGAACCTCACCGGCGCGTCGCTCGAGGTCCGCAGCTCGGCCACCAAGGGCAGGACCGGGGCCGGCTACGGCGGCTTCTTCTGGCGGGCGCCGGGTGAGACCGCCGACCGGGAGGTCTTCACCGAGGACGCCGAGGGCGAGGACCGGGTGCACGGCTCCACCGCCCCCTGGCTCGCCCTGGCCTCCCCCGGCTGGACCCTGGTCTTCGCCCAGCGGTCGGACCCCTGGTTCGTCCGTACCGAGGAGTATCCGGGGGTGGGCCCCGCGCTCGCCTGGGAGAGGCCGCTGGTCGTCGAGGACGCCCTGGCCCGCAGGGTCGTCACCGTCGTCGCGGACGGGCGGCTGGACCGCGCCGCCGCCGCGGCGCTGGCCGGCGAGGCCACGACATGATCTCCGGCCACCGCGGGCCCGGCCTCCGGGCCCGCGGACGCCGGGAGGGACCCGCGCGGGCGGGTCCCGGACGCACCTCCGGCGGGCCGTGCCCGGCCCGCCGGATCGACAGGGAAGATCTCACGCCGCCGGCCCTCCGGGGGCGTCAACGTCACAGCGATGTCGGGGGACAGACACTGAAAGGCAGGGAGCAATGACTGCACGCTCGAAGCGGCTGGCGGTCCTCGCCACCGCGCTCATGCTCGGTTCCGGTCTGGCCGCGTGCGGTTCGGACGACGCCGCGTCCTCCGACGGCACCACCACGATCACCTTCTGGGACGACAACGGCGGCCCCGCCCGGACGCCGGTGTGGCAGCACATCATCGACGAGTTCCAGAAGGCGAACCCGAAGATCAAGGTGAAGTACGTCGGCATCCCGATCGCGCAGGTCCAGCAGAAGTACGACACCGCCATCGCCGGCGGCGGCCTGCCCGACGTCGGCGGCGTCTCCACCGCGATGCTGGCCAGCCTCGTGGCGCAGAAGGCGCTCGACCCGCTGGACACCCGGATCTCCGGCGGGGCGCTGAACGGCAAGCTGAACGAGCAGGTGGTGAACACCGTCAAGGCGACCGTGCCCGACGCCAAGACCTACATGATGCCGATGTCCACCAACATGGGCGTCTTCTGGTACCGGACCGACTGGTTCAAGGAGGCCGGGCTGGAGGAGCCCAAGTCCTGGGACGAGTTCTTCACCGCCGCCCAGAAGCTGACCGACAAGTCCAAGAACCGCTACGGCTTCACCATCCGCGGCGGCGCGGGCTCGATCGCGCAGATGGTCGAGGTCGTCTACGGCCAGTCGGGCATCACCGAGATCTTCGACGCCTCCGGCAAGGCGACGGTCAACGACCCGAGGAACGTGGCCGCCCTGGAGAAGCTGGTCGGCATGTACGACAAGGTCACCCCGCAGGCCGACATCAACAACGACTACGTGAAGATGGTCGCCCAGTTCGACGGCGGCACCGTCGCGATGATGCAGCACAACCTCGGGTCGTACAACGACCACGTCAAGGCGTTCGGCAAGGACAAGGTGGCGGCCATGCCGGTGCCGAAGTCCGACGGCGGCGTCCAGACGGTCCTGTCCAACCCGGTCGCCGGGATCGGCCTGTTCGCGAGCGGCAAGAACAAGGACGCCGCCTACAGGTTCGCCGAGTTCGCCGCCTCCAAGGCGATGAACAGCTACTGGGCCGAGAAGACCGGCGTGCTGCCGGCCAACACCGAGGTCAACGACGAGCCGTGGATCAAGGATCTGCAGCACGTCTCCACGGCGGTCAAGGTGCTCAACGACCCGGCCACCAAGGTCGTGCAGATGCCGTACTACCTGCCCGAGTTCAACGCGATCACCAAGACCGACGCGGAGCCGGAGTTCCAGAAGGTCCTGCAGGGCAGCCAGACCGCCAAGCAGTTCCTGGACACCCTCGCGGCCAAGCTGACCGAGGCCCAGGCCTCCTACAAGCAGCGCAACGGCGGCTGAGCGAGGGGGCGCCGGTGCCCGGACCCGCTCGGGGGCACCGGTGTCCGGACCCGCTCGGGGGCGCCGGTGTCTGGACTGAGGAGCGCAGCCGCGGAGCGGCGGAGTGACGAGGGAAGACACCGGGCTTGAGCCCCCGAGCCGCGACGCGCAGCGTCGCCATGAGCACTACAAGACACCGGGCTTGAGCCCCCGAGCCGCGACGCGCAGCGTCGCCATGAGCACTACAAGACACCGGGCTTAAGCTCCCGAGCCGCGACGCGCAGCGTCGCAATGAGCACAGCCCCACCCCGGCGCCGGTCCCGCGACCGGCGCCTCCCCCTCCCCTCACCTGACCTGATCTGCGGAGGAATTTCATGAAACGGACAGTCACCCTCGCTGCCCTGTTGTCCCTGGCGGCCCTGGCCGCCCCGCCCGCGCTGGCGGCGGCCCCCGGCCCCGCCGCCCCGGCCGCCTCGTCCGGTCACGGTCACGGCGCCGACCTGGGCCGGCAGACCCTTCCCAGAGGCGACGGCTGGGCCTCCGAGGGGACGGGCACCACCGGCGGCGCCGCCGCGCCCGCCGCGAACGTCCGTACGGTCACCACCCGCGCCGAGCTGGCCGCCGCGCTCGCCTCGCCGGGGCCGAGGATCATCTATGTCTCGGGGACCATCGCACCGGACAAGACCTGCGCCGACTACGTGACCGGCGGCTACTCCCTGGAGGCCTACCTCGCGGCCTACGACCCCGCGGTGTGGGGCCGGGACACCGAGCCGTCCGGACCGCAGGAGGACGCGCGCGCCGCCTCCGCGGCCCGGCAGACCGCGGACATCAAGCTCAAGGTCCCCTCCGGCACCACCATCGTCGGCCTGGGCGGGAACGCCGTCATCCGCGGCGTCAACCTGCACGTCGACAAGGCCGACAACGTCATCATCCGCAACATCACCTTCGAGGACACCGCCGACTGCTTCCCGCAGTGGGACCCCACCGACGGCGACGAGGGCAACTGGAACTCCCTCTACGACAACATCTCGGTGACCGGCTCCACGCACGTGTGGGCGGACCACAACACCTTCAGCGACGGCGACAACCCCGACTCCGGCCAGCCGCTGTACTTCGGGCGGCCCTACCAGGTCCACGACGGGCAGCTCGACATCACCTCGGGCTCCAACTACGTGACGGCGTCGTGGAACCGGTTCACCGACCACGACAAGACGATGCTGATCGGCTCGACCAACAACCCGGCCACCGACTCGGGCAAGCTCAAGGTCACCGTCCACCACAACCACTTCAGGAACACGCTCCAGCGACTGCCCCGGGTCCGCTTCGGCCAGGTGCACGTCTACAACAACTACTACGAGGTGCCGGGCGACTCGGGCTTCGAGTACGCGCTGGGCGTGGGCGTGGGGTCGCAGATCTTCGCGGAGAACAACTTCTTCCGGCTCGGCCGCGCGGTGGACCCGGCGTCGCTGCTCCACGACTGGGGCGGCACCTCCCTCACCGCCCGCGGCAACGTGCTGCGGGTGGGCGGCAGGGTCTCCCCGATCGACCTCGTCGCGGTCTACAACGCCGGGCACGACCCCGACCTCGGCTCCGACGCGGGCTGGACCCCGGTCCTGCACACCGGGATCGACCCGGCGGAGTCGGTCCGGCTGTCGGTGTCGCAGCACGCGGGCGCGGGCCGCGTGCGCTGACCCTCTCAAGGAGCCGGGGCCCCGGTCCGCGTACGGCGGGCCGGGGCTCCGGCGCGTGAACCGGCCTTCACGAACCGGCCTTCATGAACCGATCCTCGCGCAGCGATCCTCGTGAACCGGATCTCGCGAACCGGACCGCCGTCGCACGGCCGCCTTCAGCCGAGTCGCGCCAGCGCCTTCGCGTTCCGGACGGCGTTGTCACGATCACCCCGGCCGGTGGTGATCAGGCTCCTCAGGCTGCCGGCGACGTAACCGTCCCAGGCCGTCGTGCAGACGTCGAAGCATTCGTAGTCGGGGACCAGCCCCTGGTGTGTGAAGCGGAGCCGCGTCCCGCCGTCCTCCTCGGAGATCTCAAAGATGATCTTCGTGCCGATCCACTCGGTCTTGTCCCGGGTGAAGCCGAAGTGGTTGTCCAGGCACAGCCAGACGACCTTCTCCCCGGGCACGAGCTCCACGATCCGCATCGTGCAGCGGTGGTTCTCTCCGGAACGGTAGGTGAACTCGCCGTCGAGCTCGTCGGTGGGCCCTTCGATGTCCTGCGACCACCACTCGCGGACGTCGGTGACGGCGGCGAAGACCTCCTCGGGGGTCTGGTCCACCAGGAACGTTATGGTGTGACCCGAATCACTCATGGTCGTGTTTCCTTCCTTTCGCGGGTGGCGCCGTGCTCCCGGCGTCACCACGGGCATGAGGGAGCGATGTCCTGACATCACTCCAGATGTGAGCACATCACTCCAGGTGTGAGCGCAGTGCCGCGAGATGTCCGTCCCAGTCGCGGGCCAGGGCGGCGAGGAACCGCTGCGCGACCCGCATCGGCTCCGCCCGCAGGCGGTAGCGGATCCTGCGTCTTTCGCCGGGCTCGGCCGCCACGAGGCCCGCCTCGGCGAGCACCGCGAGGTGCTTGGCGATCCCCTGCCTGGTGATCGGCAGCCTGGCGGCCAGGTCCGTCGCGGTGGCCGGTCCCCCCTCGGCGAGCGCGGCGAGGATGGCGCGCCGGTTCGGGTCGGCCAGTGCCGCGAAGACGGCCTCCGCGACGGCTTCCGACGCCTGGTCAGACATGGAGATAGGCGGCCAGCTCGTCGAGTTCGTGTGCCCAGCCCTGGGTGTTGCCGTCGAACGCTCCGCGGTGCTCGGCCGGTTCGAGCTGGGCGAATCCGGTCTCGACGACGGTGACGACGGTGCCGTCGCCGTCCGGCGTGAGGGTGAACTCGACGTAGGTACGGCGCGGGTCGTGATCGGGCAGGCCGTGGATGTGCCACGTGTACCCGAAGACCGTCCGCGGCTCGATCCGCTCGATGCGCAGCTCCGCCGCGTCGCCGCTCTTCCAGGTCAGTTTCGCGGTGCCGCCGACGCTCAGGTCGATCTCGGCGCTGTCGCCGAACCAGGCGCCGAGTCCCTCGGCCGTGGTGACGGCGTCCCACACCCGCTCCACCGGCCGGTTCACGCGCACGGTGCGTTCGATCCGATCAGGAAACCCCACGGGGCACCTCCAAATAGCAACCATTCGGTTGCCATAACCATATGGCAACCGAATGGTTGCGTCAATTACGGCCCGGAGCACCGCCTCACGACCTCGGCGTGGCGACCTTGCCGGCGATCCTGGGGTCATCGGCGCCGACCCGCTCCAGACCGGCCGCGACGCGCAGCGCCTCGTCCCGGCTGAGACGGCCCCCCAGGGAGAACCGGCGGCCGTCCTTCGCCATCCAGATCAGGCGGATCTCCTCCGCGCCCTCACGCGCCAGGTAGCCGGTGCCGCGTACCGAGGGGTCCTTCGCCGCGATCGTCACCCTCTCGGCGCCCTCGTGGGCGAGGGGGTTGCGGCCGCGGTCCTCGACGGTCAGGGAGAAGCCGCCGTCCTGCTCGAATGTCCCGTAGGCGGCACTCATCCGCCATCGGGGTCTCGGCGCGTGCCCCGCGGAGTCCACGGTGACCGTGAAGCCCTCCGGCAACGGCCAGCGGGTCACCGTACCGCCCTCCAGGACGAGCCCGTCGAGCGCGGCGAGCACCTTGTCCGCCGGAAGCCCCCGGGACCGGGCACTCCACCACAGTCCGTGCTCCCGCCAGGCCACCACCAGCGCCCCGGCGGTCCGCGCCGCCTCGTCCGCGGGGCGGGCCAACCGCCCGCCGACACCGCGCACCGTCACATCGGTGAGCCGGTCCGGGTCGTCGACCTCCAGCGGGCCCGCTCCCGGCCCCCACAGGGTGATCACCGGTGTCGCGTCCGGACCGCCGGAACCGGTCTGTTCGGCCACGGCCGAGGGACGGGTGCCCTCGGCGGGGAGGTCGTCCGGACCGCACGGCGCCACGGCGGCCGCGAAACCGGTCAGTGGGGGCGCCGGCAGCGAACGCGCCGGCAGATAGCGCCCCTCGGGCGGCAGTGCGCCCGGGTCGGTGAGCGAGTCGACGCATTCCAGTCCTCCCGCCTGGGCGGGGGGCGGGGCGAACACGTCCCAGGCGGTGGTTCCCGCCGGCCGCTCCCAGGGCTGCCCCGGGACGACGACCCCGGAGAGCGCCAGCACCACCGCTCCGGCCACGGTCCCCGCCACCGCGACCGCGACGTGTGCGCTGCGCCGCCGGCGGCGCAGCGTGCGGGCGCGGTCCTCGATCTCCGCCAGCGGGCGGGCCGGCCCCGCCGGCAGATGGTCCCCCAGCCTCCGCAGCTCGTCCTCGTCGATCGACGTCATCGCTCTGCCCCCTTCGGCTCCTCGGACAGCACCTGAGCGAGGCGTCTGCGGGCATGGTGCAGGGTCGCCGAGACCGAACCGGTCGCCACCCCCATCGCCTCGGCCACCTCCGCCACGCTCAGGTCCGCGACGTACCGCAGCACGACCGCGGTCCTGGTCCGGGGCGGAAGGCCGGACACCGCCCGCCACAGCGCGGTGTCCGGTTCCTCGGGCGGAGGGTGATGAAGCTCCCCCTCCGCCCGGCGGCGTTGCAGGTACCGGCGTTCCAGGCGCAGCCGCCGGAACCTCGACCGGGCCTCGTTCAGCGCGACCCGGTACACCCAGGCGCGCCGGGAGTCCGCCCGCCGGACCTTCGGCCAGTGCACCAGTGCCCTGGCGAACGCCTCGGCCGTGGCCTCCTCGCCGAGGTCGGCGTCGCCCACGGCGAGCGTCACCGCTCGCCGGATCTCCACGAACGCCTCGGCGTACCACTCGGCGAAGTCGTCCGCCGTCACATTCCGCGCCTCGCTCATGCCGCCTAGACGCGGAGGCGCCGGTTTTCCTTTAGCGTCCGGTCTTCCTTGAGTGCCCGGTCTTCCTTGAGTGCCCGGTCTTCCTTGAGTGCCCGGTCTTCCTTGAGTGCCCGGTGCCGCCGGCCGTCCCCCGGCCTCGCGTCACCCTCCGGTCCGCAGGACCCCGTCGACCCGGCGCGGGACGCCGAGGGGGTTGTCGTCGCGCAGCTCCGGCGGGAGCAGCTCGGCGGGCCAGTCCTGGTAGGAGACGGGCGTCAGCCAGCGGCGGATCGCGGCGGCGCCGACCGAGGTGTGGGCGGGGGCGGTGCTGGAGGGCCAGGGGCCGCCGTGGTGCATCGCCCAGCTCACCGCGACCCCGGTGGGCCAGCCGTTCCAGATCAGCCTCCCGGCCTTCCCGAGGAGCACCTCGGCGACCTCGCGGGCCTCTCCGGGGTCGCTTCCGTGGACGGTGGCGGTGAGCGCCCCGTCCAGCCGCTCCAGTACGGCGGGCAGCTCGGCGGGGTCGGCGTAGGTGACCACGATCGCAGCGGGGCCGAAGCACTCCTCGGCGATGCCGGGCAGGGCCTCGGCGAACGCCGCCAGATCGACGGTGAACACCTGCGGCGTCACCGCGAACGCGCCCTCGCCGGGCCGTCCCTCGGCGAGGGGGGTGAGCGCGCCCAGCCGCTCCAGCCCGTGCAGGAACCCGCCCCGCATCCGCTCGGTCAGCATCGGTCCGCCCGCGGTGGCGGCGACCGCCTCGGCGACGGACTTCAGCAGCTCGGCGTCGTCGGGCACGAACACCAGGCCCGGATTGGTGCAGAACTGGCCGACGCCCAGGGTGAGCGAGGCGGCGAACCCCGCCGCCAGGCCCTTGCCGTGGTCCTGGGACAGGGCGGAGGGCAGGACGACCACCGGGTTGACGCTGCCCAGCTCGCCGTAGAACGGGATCGGATCGGGCCGCTCGTCGATGAGCGCCTGGATGGCCTTGCCGCCGGGGATCGACCCGGTGAAGCCGACCGCCGCCACCTCGGGGTGCCGCGCCAGGGCCTTGCCGGCGTCCAGCCCCCGGACGAGGCCGAGGAGCGCGGGGTCGGGCAGGGCGCCCTGGATGATCCGGTGGGACAGCTCGGAGGTGCGGGGGTGCCCGTCGTGCGCCTTGACCACCACCGGGCAGCCGGCGGCCAGTGCCGAGGCGGTGTCGCCGCCGGCGACCGAGAACGCGAAGGGGAAGTTGCTCGCCGCGAACACGCCGGCCACGCCGGGCAGCGGGTGGTTCATGCGGCGCAGGTCGGGGGTGGGCGGCTCCGCCTTGGCGTGGTCGATCACCGCCTCGACGTGGGCGCCGTCGCGCAGGACCCGGGCGAAGAGCCGGAACTGCCCGGCGGCCCGGCCGACCTCGCCGCGCAACCGTACCTCGCCGAGGGCGGTCTCGGCGTCGGCGGCCCGCCACAGCTCCTCGATGTTCGCCTCCAGCGCGTCGGCGACCGCTTCGAGCACGACGGCCCTGTCGGCGGCCCGCCAGGCGGGTGCGGCGGCGTGCGCGGCGCGGACGGCGGCGTCCACCTCCTCGTCGGAGGTGAGGGGGAAGGGGTCACCGAAGGACTCGCCGGTCCGGGGGTCATATGAGTGGATCAACGCGGAGCAACCTTTCATCACCGTGAAGCGCCCCCATGGAGGCACACGAGAACCACTCTCTTACGGTAAGCGCTTTCCGCAACAGGGGGTAATATTTTACTGTGCTCATTGCGACGCTGCGCGTCGCAGCTCGGGGGCTCTTACCCGGTGTCTTCCCTCGTCACTCCGCCGCTCCGCGGCTGCGCTCCTCAGTCCAGACACCGGTGCCCCTCGCGGGTCCAGACACCGGCGCCCCCGAGCGGGCTCATGGTGACGTGGCGGACAGGGCGGTCTCCCGGGCCCAGCGGTAGTCGGCCTTGCCCGCCGGGGAGCGGACCATCTTCTCGACGAAGGCGAAGACGCGCGGCACCTTGTAGCCGGACAGCCGGGTACGGCAGTGCGCGGTCAACTCCTCGGCCGAGGGGGCGACGCCCGGCCGGGGCTCGACCACGGCGGCGACCCGCTCGCCCCACCGCTCGTCGGGGACCCCGGCGACCACCGCGTCGAAGACCGCGGGGTGGCCCTTGAGGACCGCCTCGACCTCCTCGGGGAAGACCTTCTCACCGCCGGTGTTGATGCAGGCCGACCCCCGGCCGAAGATCGTCAGGGTGCCGTCCTCCTCGACGGCGGCGATGTCGCCGGTGAGCAGCCAGCGGGTGCCCGCCCGATCGGTGACGAAGGTGCGGCGCGTCTTGTCCTCGTCGCGGTAGTAGCCGAACGCGATCCGGCCGCTCTTGGCGACCGTGCCGAGCTTTCCGGACCCGGGCTCGACCGGCTCCAGGTTCTCGTCGAGCACGGCCAGGCCGGAGCCGTCGTTGACGCGGAACCGCTGCCCCGACTCCGGTGAGGAGCCCGGGACGGCGGAGGCGGTGTAGCCGGACTCGCTGGAGCCGAAGCCGTCCATGATCATCCGGTCCGGCAGCAGCTCGGCCAGCCGATCGCGGACGGCTCCGCTCAGGATGGCGCCGGTGGAGCTGACCACGAACAGCGACGACAGGTCGTGGCCGCCCCGGGCGATCTCCTCGGCCAGCGGGCGGGCCATCGCGTCGCCGGTGATGTTGATCGACACGACGCGCTCCCGCTCGATGGCCCGCAGCACCTCGGCCGGGTCGAACCGGCGGACGTAGACCATGGTGCCGCCCAGCCACCAGGTGATGAAGGTGGCCATCTGGGCCGCGCCGTGCATCAGCGGGGCCGCCGCCATCATGCTGAACGGCCGGCCCGCCACGGCCGCCTCGACGACCTCGCGCGGCGTGGCGCGCGGCTCGCCGTACGGGTTGCCGCCGCCGAAGGCGAAGAACAGGTCCTCGCACCGCCACATCACGCCCTTGGGCATGCCGGTGGTTCCGCCGGTGTAGATGATGTAGACGTCGTCGCCCGATCGCTCCGGGAAGCCGCGCGTGGCCGGCTGCCCGGCCAGCGCCGCCTCGTACGGCACCGCCGTCCCGAGCGAGGAGGGGCCGCCCGCCACGATCAGGTGACCGAGCCGTTCGGCCCGCGGCGCCACGGCCGACACCCGCCCGTCGAACTCCGCGTCGAACAGCAGGGCCACGATGTCGGAGTCGCGGTAGAGGTGCAGCAGCTCCTCCTCGACGTAGCGGTGGTTGACGTTGACCGGCACGGCCCGGATCTTCAGAGCGGCCAGCAGGCCCACGACGTACTCGACGCCGTTGCGGAGCTGGATGCCGACGTGCTCCCCGGCCCGCACGCCCACGGCGAGGAGGTGGTGGGCCAGCCGGTTGGCCTCGGCGTCCAGCCCGGCGTAGGTCATCCGGTCGTCACCGCAGACGACGGCGACCCGGTCCCCGACCGCGTCCGCGAGGCCCTCGAACAGATCCGCGTGGTTGAACTCCATTCGGCCCTCCCGGAGGGGTCAGGGTCTGTCGCTGCCGACCATCCACATCGCGAAGAACTGGGCGCCTCCCCCGTAGGCGTGCCCGAGGGCCCGTCGGACGCCGTCCACCTGGTGCTCACCCGCCATTCCCCTGACCTGGAGCGCCGCCTCGGCGAACCGGATCATCCCGGACGCGCCGATGGGGTTGCTCGACAGCACCCCGCCGGAGGCGTTCCACGGGATGTCGCCGTCCAGGGCGGTGGCGCCGGACTCGGTGAGCTTCCATCCCTCCCCTTCGGGGGCGAACCCGAGGTTCTCCAGCCACATCGGCTCGTACCAGGAGAAGGGCACGTACACCTCGGCCACGTCGATCTCCCGGCGCGGGTCGGTGACCCCCGCCTGCCGGTACACGTCGGCGGCGCAGTCCCGGCCGCCCCGGGGGTTCACGGTGTCGCGGCCCGCCCGGAAGATCGGCTCGGACCGCATGGCCGCGCCCAGGACCCAGGCGGGGACGGAGCCGGTGAGCCGGTCCTCGGCGGCCAGCACCATCGCGCACGCGCCGTCGGAGGACGGGCAGGTCTCCAGGTAGCGGATCGGCTCCCACAGCATCGGCGTCGCCTCGACCATGGCCCGGTCGATGCCGGGGATGCGCAGGTGGGCGTAGGGGTTGCGCAGCGCGTTGCGCCGGTCCTTGACCGCCACCAGCGTGCCGATGTGCTCCGGCGCGCCGGAGCGGCGGATGTACTCGCGGATGTGCGGCGCGAAGTAGCCTCCCGCGCCGACCACCAGCGAGGCGCTGAACGGCAGGTGCGTGGACAGCGCCCAGGTCGCGTTGGACTCCGACTGCTTCTCGAACGCCACCGTGAGCACCCGGCCGTGCACGCCGCCCTGGATGAGCGAGGTCCCGGCCAGCGCGGTGGACCCGCCGACCGAGCCGGCGGTGTGCACCCGCATCATCGGCTTGCCCGCCGCGCCGAGCGCGTCGGCGAGGTACGCCTCCGGCATCATCACGCCCTCGAACAGGTCGGGCGCCTTGCCGATGACGACGGCGTCGATGTCCTTCCAGGTCAGCCCGGCGTCCTCCAGGGCGCGCAACGCCGCCTCGCGGACGAGTCCGGCGAGGGAGACGTCGCGCCGCCGCGTCGTGTACCGCGTCTGGCCGACCCCGATCACCGCGCAACGGTTCATCTTCAGCCCTCCAGCACGGCGACGAGGTTGTGCTGGAGGCAGGGGCCGCCGGCGGCGTGCGCGACGGCGCGGCCGGCCCTTCCCTCCATGACGTGACGGGCGGCCTCGCCGATCCGGATGAGGCCGGTGGCCATGACGGGGTTGGCGGCCAGCGGCCCGCCGCTGGGGTTGACGTCCGTGGCGTCGGGGATGTCCAGCGCCCGGCGCAGCACGATCTCCTCGTGGCTGAACTGGGCGTGCAGTTCGGCCACGTCGGGATGACCCTCGCCGGCCCCCGCCGCTCGCGCGGCATCGGCGGCGGAGGCCGACCGGGCGAGATCTCTCATGCCCGGGTAGTGCGGCTCTATGCGGTGGGCGACGCCCTTTATCCACGCGGGCCGCTCACACAGCTCCCGGGCCAGGTCGCCGGCGGCCAGCACCACCGCGGCGGCGCCGTCGGTGATCGGGGCGATGTCGTACGGCCTCAGCGGCGCGACCTCGAACTCCTCCCCCTCGGGGTCGGGCAGGTCGAGGGCGCAGGGGTTGGCCCGCCCGGCGGCGCGGCTGCGCCGTACGATCTCGTCCAGTTCGGCGCGATCGGCGGACACGGCCGACGCCTGGAGCGCGGCGAGGGACACCTGGTCGAGGCCGAGCGGAGCCAGGTAGTAGGGGTCGAGCTGGAGCGTCATGATCTCCCGCAGGTCGCCCTGGGACGACTTGCCGAAGCCGTAGACGAGGGCGGAGTCGACGTCGCCGTGCTGCAGCCTGGCCCACGCCTCGTACAGCGCCCAGGCGGCGTCCATCTCCACGTGGCTCTCGGAGATCGGCGGCCAGGCGCCGAGCGCGTCCAGCGCGGAGACGAAGGAGAACGGCGCGCCCGCCAGGTAGTCGCACGAGCCCGAGCAGGTGAAGCCGAACCGGCGCAGCCCCGTCGCCCGGCGGACCTCCTCCAGCGGGCCGAGGATCATCTCCGGCTCGCTGCGGCCCTCGTCGACGGCGCTGTGCCGGGTCTGCGCGAACGCCACCACCGCGACCTCGCGCATCACACCCCCTCCCGTACGGCGCCGCCCGCCGCGGGTCCCGCGCCGCGCCCCGTGTGGTCCTCGCGCATCACGTCTCCTCGTCCGGCTCGCCGGTGGGGGCGAACCACCGCACGCTGTCCATGGACGGCCCGCGTTCGGCCTCGGGGACCCACACCGCCCGCACCCGCATGCCCTCCCGCACCTCGTGGGCCGGGACCCCGCCGATCAGGACGATCATGGGGACGTCGGCGCCGTCGAGCCGGACGTAGGCCGACACGAACGGCACCTCGGGGGCGCGCGGGTCCGGGAGGTTGTTGATCGCGAAGGTGGTGACCGTCCCGGTGCCGGGCAGCACGACCTCCTCGGTGACGGCGACGCCGCACTCGGGGCAGGACAGCCGGTAGGGCACGTACACCTTGCCGCAGGAGTCGCAGCGGCTGCCGAGGAAGACGCCCCGGGCGATGCCCTCCAGGAAGCGGGCGAGCGCCAGCCCCGGCGTGACGCTGTACTCCACCCGCACCGGAGCGGTCATCGCGGTGACCTCCGGGACGAAGCACTCGATGTCGGTGACGTGGCCGGTGCGCTCGGCCCGCCAGCGGGGCCGGACCCGCAGGCCGGGACGCATGGCCCGGACGTCGCCCGCGTCCACCGCGTGCAGCAGGGAGGTGTCGGCGCCGTCCAGGCGGATCAGGGCCCAGGCGAACGGCCGGTCCAGGGGGTGGCCGGCGCGCGGGGAGCCCGCCCACGACCAGCTCCCGACCGTCCCGGCCGGACCGACCTCGACGAACTCGTCGGTGACGGCGTCCCCGGTGTCCGGGTCGTACTCCAGCGGCGGCACCAGCGTCCGGCCCGTCGCGGTGCGGACGCCGACGAGGCGGCGGTCGCGCAGCTCGGTGAGGAACCGGCCGATCACCGGCCCGGTCGTCCGGGTGTAACCGCCGGGGAACTCCAGCACGTGCCGCGTCCGCGGGATCATCGGCGCCTCCCGTTCCGGGGCCGGACGGCGGTCCAGGGCCGGACGGCGGTCCAGGACCATGCGGTGGTCCGTGGCCGTGTCCACGCGGCGCGGCCGGGTCGTTCAGATGGCACGGTCGCGCCCCTCCCAGTACGGGTCCCGCAGCCTGCGTTTGAGGAGCTTGCCGTTGGGCTCGCGCGGCATCTCCGCGATGAAGTCCACCGACTTCGGCCACTTCATGGTGGACAACCGGCCCCGGAGCGACTCGACGAGCTCGGCTGCCAGCTCGGGTGAGGGCTCGACGCCGGGTGCGGGCTCGACCACGGCCTTGATCTGCTCGCCCCACTCCTCGTCCGGGACGCCGAACACGGCCACGTCGGCGACCTTGGGGTGGACCATCAGCTCGTTCTCGATCTCGGCCGGGTAGATGTTGGCCCCACCGGAGATGATCAGGTCCGCCTTCCGGTCGCAGAGGAACAGGAAGCCGTCCCCGTCGAGGTAGCCGATGTCGCCGACGGTGAAGAAGCCGTCGAGGCGGCCGGCGTCGGTCTTGGCCCGGTCGCCCTTGTACTCGAAGTCCGCGCCGGCCATCTTCATGTAGACCGTGCCGGGAGTGCCGGGCGGGACGGGCCGCAGGTCGTCGTCCACGACGAGCAGCTCGCTGATCGGCCAGGGCCGCCCGACGGTGCCGGGGTGCTTCTTCCAGTCCTCGGGGGTCGCGATCGTGCCGCCGCCCTCGGTGGCCGCGTAGTACTCGTAGACGCAGTCGCCCCACCAGTCGAGCATCGCCCGCTTGACCGGTACCGGGCAGGGCGCGGCGGCGTGGATCATCCACCGCAGCGACGACAGGTCGTAGGCGCCCCTGACCTCCTCGGGCAGCGAGAGCAGGCGCTTGAAGTGGGTGGGGACCATGTGCGAGCTGGTCACCCGGTGCCGCTCGCAGAGCCGGAGCATCTCCTCGGCGTCCCAGCGGTCCATGAAGACGAGCGTGTGACCCATGTGCAGGGCGGAGCCGCCGAACTGGGTGACCGCGGTGTGGTAGCCCGGCGAGGTGACCAGGTGGACGTTCCCGCCGCCCGGGGTCATGCCGAACATCGCGAGCAGGAACGTCATCAGCTCGGCCCCGTCGTCGGGGTCCAGGCCGCTCAGCGGCCGGCGGACGCCCTTGGGCCGGCCGGTGGTGCCGGAGGTGTAGTGCATGGTGGCGCCCGCCGTACGGGCGGCCGGGGTGGTGGCGGGATGCCCGGCGACCAGTTCGGCGACCGGGCGCGCGCCCGGCACGTCCCCCAGGGCGAAGACCCGGGACGGGTCGATCCCCGACGCGGCCGCCCCGCGCGTGCCCTCGGCGGCGAAGCGCTCGTGGACGAAGAACGCGCGGGCCTCGCTGTCGGCGACGATGTGGCCGATCTCCGGGCCGGTGAGGTGCCAGTTGACCGGCGTGTAATACCACCCGGCCTGCAGCGCCGCGAGGTAGAGCACGAGCCCGTCCGCGCCGTTGGGCGCCAGGCCGCACAGTCCGTCCCCGGTCTTCATCCCCAGGTCCCGCAGCGCGTGCACGAGGCGGTCGGCGCGGGCGAGCAGGTCGCCGGCGCGGTGCGGGGTGCCGTCGGGGTCCACGGCCGCGATCCAGTCGGGATCGGCCTGCGCCAGTCTCCAGAAGCCGAGCGTGCCCATCACAGATCCTTCCCGACAATGCGAAAGGGCCCGACCGCCAAAGTGAATCACGTTCTCGTTATTGATGAAACCTCTGGTGATACGGGGAAGATGGAACGAGAATCTGTTCTCACAAGCATGGGCAGGGTAACCCGCCCGACCTGACCGAGCAAGCGCTTGACAGTAGACCGGAGGCCCCGTGGAACTCCTGCCGATCAGCACGCCGCACTGCCGGGTCGAGCGCGACGGCCACGTCGTCGTGGTGACCATGGACCGGCCGGAGGCCCGCAACGCCCTGTCGACGGACATGCTGGTCGGCATGGCCGACGCCTGGGCCTACGTCTCGGCCGAGCCGGACGTCCGCGTCGCCGTGCTGACCGGCGCGGGCGGGACGTTCTGCGCGGGCGCCGACCTCAAGGCCATGGGCGCCCCCTCGGAGGACCCCCGGGTGCGGGAGCGGGCCGCGAAGATCCCCGACGTCCACTGGAAGGGCCTGCTGCGCGACCCCGGCGCCCTGCCGTCGAAGCCGGTCGTCTGCGCGGTCGAGGGGTACGCCGTGGCCGGCGGCACCGAGCTGCTCGTCGGCACCGACCTGCGGGTGGCCGCCGAGTCCGCCGTCCTCGGCCTGTTCGAGGCCCGCCGCGCGCTGTTCCCGATGGGGGGCTCCGCCGTACGGCTGCCGCGGCAGATCCCCTACGCCTTCGCCATGGACCTGCTGCTGACCGGCCGGTCCGTCACGGCGCGGGAGGCCCTGGAGATGGGGCTGGTCAACCGGGTCGTCCCGGACGGCAAGGCGCTGGAGGAGGCCCTGGAGCTCGCCGGCCGGGTCGCCGAGTGCGGGCCGCTGGCCGTACAGGCCATCCTGCGCACCCACCGCGAGACCCTGGGCATGCCCGAGGCCGAGGCGCTGGCGGTCGCCGACGCCATCGGCTGGCCGGTGATCGGCTCCGAGGACGCCAAGGAGGGCGCCCGCGCCTTCCGCGAGAAGCGCCCCGCGGTCTACCACGGCAGATGAGCATCGCCGGCACCCCGGCTCGCCCTCCGCCGGGGCGCCGGTAGACCTCAGACGCCGACGACCCTGACGGTCTTGCCGCAGAGCTTGTACATGTCGTCCTCGTCGGAGGTGAGGACGATCACCGGTCTGACGGCTTCCAACGCCGTCGCGGCCACCACTGCGTCGATGGCGTACTTGTGACCGTGCAGGCGGGCATCGCGAAGGAGGCCGATCGCCCGCGAACAAATCTCCTCGGTGACCGGCTCGACCTTCAACCGGGACAGGTGCCACCGGAGGCGGCCGCCTTTCACGCGGACGTCCTGAGCCTCGATCGGGGTCATAGCGCTGACCACGACTCGGAAGTCGTTGTCCTGGGCCTCACGCACGATCGCGGTCACTTTCGGGTCGGCGGCGCACCACCTGACGAGCCCCTCGCAGTCGAGGACGACGGTGCCGGCGCTCAGCCTGCTTCGTGCGCGCGCCATCCGCCCTCTTCCTGAAGCTCGGGCGCGGACTTCACCTCGCGGAACAGCTCGGCGGCCTCGTCGCGCAGCGCCTGCGGGATCGGCCCGGAAACCGTCTCGTTCTCCTGGAGCGCCTCCTCCAGAAGATCCCGCTCGATCTGCCGCTCGACTGCGGCGTCCACATAGGCCGAGAACCCTCGTGCTCCGACACGTTCCCTGACGGCTCGAATGTTGCCGGCACGCAGGGAGACACTGACCTTGGCCGCCGGGCCGTCCCCGGGGGCGAACCGTTGTTCAGACCCTTTCATCCATCCAGTTTACTACTTGAAGTAGCAATCGGAAGGTCTCTTCATGGTGGACGGCACGGCTTTCCGGCGACCGGCCTCGCGCACATCCCCGGACGATGATCCTCCGGATCGTTCTTGGGATCAGACGATTGAGCCCTTCGGGGGAGAAATGCTGATAATCGGGGAGCTGAACCAGGGACATTCGTCTTCAGGAGGCTTCATGACGTACGACGTGGCGACTGTGCGGGCGCACTTTCCGGCGCTGGAGGAGGGGGCCGCGCACTTCGACGGCCCCGGCGGCTCACAGGTCCCCGACGTGGTCGCGGACGCCGTGGCGGGCACGCTGCGCGCGGCGGTGTCCAACCGGGGCGTCATGACCGCCGCCGAACGCCGCGCCGACGGGATCGTGACCGGGGCGCGGCAGGCCATGGCCGACCTGCTCGCGGCCGACCCGGCGGGCATCGTGTTCGGGCGCAGCATGACGCAGCTGACCTACGACATGGCCCGCGCGCTGGCCAAGGAGTGGGGTCCGGGCGACGAGGTCGTGGTCACCACGCTGGACCACGACGCGAACATCCGGCCGTGGGTGCAGGCGGCCGAGGCGCGCGGGGCCACGGTGCGCCGCGCCGACTTCGACCCGGCCACCGGCGAGCTGCCCGTCGGGGCCGTCACGGGCCTGCTCACCGGGCGCACCCGGCTGGTCGCCGTCACCGCCGCATCCAACCTGCTGGGCACCCGGCCGGACGTCCCGGCGATCGCGGAGGCGGTGCACGCGGCCGGGGCGCTGCTCTACGTCGACGGCGTGCACCTGACCCCGCACGCCCTGGTCGACATGGGGGCGCTCGGCGCCGACTTCTACGCCTGCTCGCCGTACAAGTTCCTAGGACCGCACCTGGGGGTGCTCGCCGCCGATCCCGCGCTGCTGGAGACCGTGCACCCCGACAAGCTGCTGCCCTCGTCCGACGCCGTACCCGAGCGGTTCGAGGTGGGCACGCTGCCCTACGAACTGCTCGCCGGCACGACGGCGGCGGTCGACTTCCTCGCGGGCCTGGTTCCGGGGAGCGGGAGCCGGCGCGAGCGGCTGGCCGCCTCGATGGGCGCGCTGGAGGAGCACGAGCGGGCCATGCTCGACCGGCTCGACGCGGGTCTGACCGGCATCCCGGGCGTCACCCTGTACGGCGCGGCGGGACGCAGGCGCACCCCGACGACGCTGTTCTCCCCGGGCGGCGTCACCCCGGCCGACGCCTACCGGCTGCTGGCCGAGCGCGGGGTCAACGCGCCTGCCAGCAGCTTCTACGCGCTGGAGTGCTCGCGGAGGCTGGGACTCGGCGACGCGGGCGCGGTCCGGGCGGGGATCGCGCCGTACACCGACGAGTCCGACGTGGACCGGCTGGTGAAGGGCGTCCGCGAACTCGCCGGCTGATCCCATGCCCGAAAAACCCGGAAATTTGAGCCGTTTCTTATATGATCCTTTTCGGTAGCTTTGGCAGGTGATTTCGCACGAGCAGCCGGCCGACCCCCCACGAGCGGCCGGTTCCGGGGCGGCGGCGAAAGGACCCGATCGTGGCGACGGACATCGAGTGGAGCCGCCAGGCACTCCTCGAACTCGGCCGGCTGGCACACCGGCGGGGACGCGAGCTGACGGACGCCCGCGAGGGCTTCCCCGCCGAGGTGGGCGCCTCCCTCTTCGGCACGCTGAAGGGCGGCGCGGAGCTGGCCGCCACGGCGGGCCGGGTGGAGAAGCACGTGGACGCCGACGTCCGCGCCGGGAAGAACCGCCTCGACGACGTGGAGCGGGCCCTGGACAACGTCGAGCGGAACATCCGGAAGACCGAGCCGGGCCACGGGAAGGGCACACGCGCGGTATGACCGACATGGGAGCCGTGCGAAGCCTGGGCGGGGAGCGGCTGGTCGCGCTGGCGGCCAAGGCGGACGGGAACCCCGGGGAGATCCGCGCGATCGCGAAACGCTGGCGGGACGCCGCCACCAAGAGCGCCGAGCCGTTCGACGACCTGGACGGGGCGATCCGCCGGAAGGTGTACGGAGCCTGGCACGGCGACTCGGCCGACGCGTTCGTGCGGTACATGCGGGCCTATCCCGAGGCGGGCAACGAGCTGCGCGACACGCTCCGCGACTGCGCCAACGCCCTCGACGACGCCGCCGACGCCGTGCACACGGCCAAGAGCAAGATCGACGAGGTCTGCTCCGCCCTCCTCGACTGGCACCGCGGCAACCCGCGCGCCACCAAGGAGCAGATCAGCACGGCGGTCGGCCGGTCCGTCACCAGCGCCGAGGGACACGTGACCACGGCCGAGACCGCGCTCTCCACCGCCAAGGGCAAGATAGACGGGTACCTCCGCGACCTCTCCTCGACGTTCGGCAAGATCGCGGCCCCGGCGGGGCAGGAGTTCGCGCCCAAGGACGGCAGCGTCGACGGGTGGATACCGGCGGACCGCACCCCCGTCCGCACCACCTCGCTCGCCTCGGCGACCGGCGCCCCGCCCGGCGGCGCGCCCTGGTCACCCGGCGGCGGCGGGGGCGGCGGAGGCGGCGTCGCCACCGCGGACGCCCTGCCGTACGTGACGGGTTCGGGGACCGGGGCCGACATCGTGTCCGCCGTACGGACCCACCTCGGCAAGCCGTACGTCTGGGGCGCCAACGGCCCCCGCGCCTTCGACTGCTCCGGGCTCGTGTACTACTGCCTGAACCAGGCCGGGATCAAGATCGGCGACACCACGGCCGAGGGCTACCGGGTGAGCGGGAAACCGGCCACGCTCCCGCTCCAGCCCGGGGACGTGATCACCTTCGGCAACCCCGCCACGCACTGCGGCATCTACATCGGCGACGGCAAGATGATCCACGCCCCGCACACCGGGACGGTGGTCCAGGAGGCCAGGGTGGCCGACGTGGCGGGATCGAGGGCCGTCACCTACCGCCGCTTCACCTGACGGCGGGCGGGTCCCCTACCCGTCGCCCGACAGGCGGCCCAGGCGCTCGACGGCCTCGATGTACTCCTCGACCATCGTGAAGACCACCTCCTTGGCGGACCGCACCTGGTTCATCGCCCCGATGATCTGTCCCGCGGGGAAGGTCGCCAGTTCCGCGGCGTCGGACCGGCCGATCCTGCGCAGGGCGTCGGAGACCAGCATGAACTGCAGCGGCATCGGCAGCGTGCCGGGCGAGCCCTCGGCCTCCCACGCCTCGGTCCACTCGTTGCGCAGCAGGCGCGCGGGCTTGCCCGTCCACGAGCGCGAGCGGACGGTGTCGCGGGAGGTGGCCGCGAGGATGCGCCGCCGGGCCGGCTCGGGGGTGTCGGCCTCCTCCACGGCCAGCCAGACGGAGCCGGTCCACACCCCCTCGGCTCCGAGCGCCATGCCTGCCGCCATCTGCCGGCCGTTCCCGATGCCCCCGGCGGCCAGTACGGGCACGTCCACGGCGTCCACGACCTGCGGTATCAGCACCATGGTGGAGATGTCGCCGGTGTGCCCGCCCGCCTCGGTGCCCTGGGCGACGACGATGTCCACGCCCACCTCGACCTGCTTGACCGCGTGCCGGGGCGTGGAGGCCAGCGCCGCCACCCGCACCCCCCGCGCGTGCGCCGCCTCGACGACGTCGGCGGGCGGCGGCCCGAGGGCGTTGGCCAGCAGGGCGATCGGGTGCCGCAGCGCCACCTCGACCTGCGGCCGGGCGGTGGCGTCGGTCCAGCCGAGCAGGACCTTCCCCGCGCCCGCCTCGGAGTCGGGCAGTTCGGCCACGCCGTGCGCGGCGAGCAGGCCGTCGACGAAGCGGCGGTGCCCCTCGGGGATCATCCCCTGCAGCCGCGCCACCAGGTCCTCGGGCGAGTCGACGTCGAGGCCGGCGCCCTCGTAGGAGGCCGGCATGACGACGTCGACCCCGTACGGCCGGCCGCCGGCGTGCTCGTCGATCCAGGCGAGCTCGACCTCCAGCTCCTCCGGGGTGAAGTAGAGGGCGCCGAGCACGCCCATCCCGCCGGCGCGGCTGACCGCGGCGACGACGTCCCTGCAGTGGCTGAACGCGAAGATCGGGAATTCGATGCCGAGCATGTCCGTGACGCGTGTCCGCATGCGCCCACGGTACGACCGGCCCCGAATGACTGCAACGTGTTCTAGCTACGTAATTCCCTCCGCAGCGGGAACAGGAGATGAGAAGGGAACAGGTTTCAGCGTGGCATTCTGCGCCAGATCGCGCGCGGCAGCACGCGCATCACCGCGAACACCCACCGCAGCCGCCCGGGGACCCACACCGTCTCGGCCCCCGAGCGCAGGCCCGCGACCACAGCGTCGGCCACCTCGCCCGGGGTGGACGACATCGGCGCCGGGGACATGCCCTCGGTCATCCGGCCGACGACGAACCCGGGCCGGACCACCATCACCCGGGCCCCGGAGCCGTGCAGGGCGTCGCCCAGGCCCTGCGCGAAGCCGTCCAGGCCCGCCTTGGCCGAGCCGTACACGAAGTTGGCCCGCCGTACCCGCACCCCAGCCACCGAGGACAGGACGACCAGCGTGCCGTGCCCCTGCTCGCGTAGCCGCCGGGCGGCGGACAGCCCGGCCGAGACGTGCCCGCCGTAGTTGACCGCGACCGCCCCGGCGGCGGCCACCGGGTCGGCGTCGTAGACCGCCTGGCTGCCCAGGACGCCGAAGGCGGGGATCACCACGTCGAGGTCGCCGACCAGCTTCGCGGCCGTCTCGATCACCTCGCCGTGCGTCTCCGGGCGGGCGGCGTCGAAGTCGACCAGGTGCACCTCGGCGTCGCCGATGACGGGGGGCGTCCCCCCGGCGATGCCGCGGGCGGCGAGCACGACCCGGCGGGCGCCGTCGCGGACCAGCCGCTCGACGATCGCCAGCCCGATCTCGCTGCGCCCGCCGAGCAGCAGCACGGTGTCCACCGACCCCAGCGCGTTCCTCACGGAATGAGCCTCCTTCTCTCGGGACCCGGGCCCACCGGCCCCGGACGACCGGCCGCCCGTACGGCGCCGGCCCTCACAGCAGCAGTCTGCGGGCCAGGTCGGAGCGGAACACCCCGTCCGGGTCCACCTCTTCGCGGACCCCGCGCCACTCTCCCAGCCGCGGGTACATCGCCGCCACCGTCGCGGCCGACGCCCGGGAGTCCTTGGCGAGGTAGATCCGGCCGCCCGCCTCGGCCACCTGGTCGTCGAACCCGCGCAGCAACCGGGCCAGGCCCCGCCGCCCCGCCGGGATGTCCAGGGCGAGCGTCCAGCCGGGGACCGGGAACGACAGCATCCCCGGCGTGCCCGGCCCGAACCGCTTGAGCACGGTCAGGAAGGACACCACGCCCTCGGCGGACAGCCGGGCGACGATCCGCCGCAGCGTCGCCTCCTGCCCGAACGGCACCGCGAACTGGTACTGCACGAACCCGCGCGAGCCGTAGACCCGGTTCCAGCCGTCCACCCCGTCGAGGGGGTGGAAGAAGGGCGCGATGCCCTGGATGAGGCCGGTCGCCGGGCGCGACTTCGCGTACCACGCCTCGTTGAACGCCCGCACGGTCAGCGGGTTCAGCAGGCCGTTGGGCGCCCAGGGCGGGGCCTTGAGCACCGGGCCGGGGCCGAACGCCAGCGGGTCGGCGCCGCGCGGCAGCTCGTCGCGGGACGCGTGGTCGCCCCGGGTGAGGACGCTGCGGCCCATCCGGCCGCCGCGGGCGAGCAGGTCGATCCAGGCGACCGTGTAGCGGTAGCGGTCGTCGGTGGCGGCCATCGTCTCCAGCGTCTGGTCCAGGTCGCGGGTCCGCTCGACGTCCACCCGGACGCGGGAGGTCTCGATCGGCACGCACCGGAAGACCGCCTCGGTGATCACGCCGGTGAGCCCCATCCCGCCGACCGTGGCCCAGAACAGGTCACCGTCCGGCACCGCCCCGCCGCCACCGGAGCCGGCCGCACGGTCGCCCCGGTCTCCGTCCGGGGTGACCGTGCGGGTCTCGCCCGAGGCGGTGACCAGGGTGAGGGAGCGCAGGTGGGCGCCGAAGGAGGAGTCGACGTGGTGGTTCTTGCCGTGCACGTCGGCCGCCACCGCGCCGCCGACGGTCACGTGCCGGGTCCCCGGGGTGACCGGCACGAACCAGCCCCGCGGCACCAGCGCGGTCATCAGGTCGTGCAGGCTCACCCCCGCGCCCGCGGTGACCAGGCCCGTGTCCTCGTCGATGGACCACGTGTCGAGCCCGGTGCAGTCGCAGACCAGCCCCCCGGCGTTCTGCGCGGCGTCGCCGTAGGAGCGGCCGAGCCCCCGGGCGGCGACGCCGCGGCCGGGGGCCCGCCGTACCAGCTCGGCGACCTCCTCGGCGGAGCGGGGGCGGGCCAGGCGTGCCGGGGTCGGCGCGGTACGGCCCCAGCCGGTGAGAAAGGTCATGAAAGGTAGATTCCCACGAGCAGAGGCACGAGCAGCAGTCCGGTGAAGAGGAGCAGGGGCCGGTCACGCAGCACGAGCTCCTCGGGCTCCTCGCCCACCCCACGGTCCACCAGCAGGTTGTGCCGCAGGACGATGAGCACGAACGGCACGATGCTGATCGCGTGGAAGGGGCCGGGGTGCCGCTCGTTCAGCGCCCACAGGCAGTAGGTCACGATCATCGCGCCCGAGGACATCGCCCGGACCCCGGCGAGGTAGCTGGGTGTGTAGGCCGACAGGGCCCGCCGGGCGGAGTCGCCGGAGGCGCGCAGCTCGGCCTCGCGTTTGCCCGTCACGAGCAGCAGCGAGCCGAGCGAGACGACCACCAGGAACCAGCTCGTCACCGGCACGTCCACGGCGACCGCTCCGGCGAGGGCGCGGACCACGTGGCAGCCGGCGACCGCGACCAGGTCCACCACGGCCTGGTGCTTGAGCCAGAAGGTGTAGGCGAAGGTCAGCGCCAGGTATCCGGCGACGACGGCGGGCAGCCGCCAGTCGCCGGTCAGCGCGGCCAGCGCCGGGCCCAGCAGCAGCAGGACGACCCCGACGATCCGCGCGAGCCGTACGGTGACCAGCCCCGCCGCGATCGGACGGCGGCGCTTGCGCGGATGGCGGCGGTCGGCCTCGACGTCGGCGGCGTCGTTGAGCAGGTAGGCGCCGCTCGCGGCCAGGCAGAACGCGCCGAAGGCGATCGCCGTGCCCAGCAGGCCCCGGGGGGTGGTCAGCACCCCCGCCGCCGCGGGGGCCGCGAAGACGAGGGCGTTCTTCAGCCACTGGCGGGGCCGGCAGGCCCGCAGCAGCGCCACGGGCGAGAACCTCGAGGAGGCGGGCGGGTCCGCCGGCGGCCGCGCGACGGCCGTCTCCTCGTTCACCAGGTCGGTTCCCGCCGCCTGCGGCCGGCGATGACCATGAGGATCCCGGCGACCAGCATGACGACGCCCACGATCAGCAGGACCAGCGGGATGGTGACCTTCAGCAGGGTGATCTGGCTCTTGCCGTCCAGGGCCTTGCTCACCAGGGCGTCGACCGTCTTGGGGGTCATCCTCGCCGTCGCGTCGAAGGCGGTGATGGTGTGGGCGCCGTCCTGGGTGGTGAGGACCTCGTGGCGCTCCTGCTCCTGCCTCACCGGCGAGCCGGTCGTGGGCTCGACCCAGAAGGTGTTCCGGCCGCTGTAGTACCGGTCGACCTCGATGTCGCCGGTCGTGTCCGTCACCCCCATGATCGAGGCGGGGACGGTGCGGGTCTCGGTCTTCGTCTTCGGGACGTCCTGCTCGAACCGGTAGGCGCGCACCCCGTTGACGTTCTCCTCACCGACGAAGCGGGCGTCGAACGCCTTGCCGGCGGTGGCGTTGAAGACCCGGTAGGTCTTCTTCTGCACGTCGAAGGGGAACAGGTAGACCTGCCCCTCCAGCTTCACCGGCTTCTTGTCGATGTTGGCGGCGCAGCAGTCGACGGCCTCGCCGGTGTACTTGTTGAAGGCGCTGCGGCGGGGGACGAGCGAGATCAGCGGGTTGTCGTTGGTCACGTCGTTGACCGCCATGACCTCGTCCCAGACCACCCGGTCGCCCTGGGCCTGGGAGACGTCCCCCCGCGTGGTCACGGTGATGTCGGCGTCGCCGGTCATCACCTTGAGGTCCCCGGCGCTGAAGTACCGCGCGCCCGGGGCGGTCAGCTCGCTGATCCCGTAGTAGTCGGCCGGGGCGGCGATCAGCTTCGGTCCGACCTGGAACCGCACGAGCGGCGCCAGCACGATGAGGAACGCCCCCAATGCTATGAGGACTAGTCCGACGGTCCGGCGCATCTGGCCTCCTGGGGGTCCCGACCTGGGAGAATTAGGGGGATATATCTGGATTAACGAGGCTACTGGCCAGTATGTTAGTTGCCGAGAGTGACCGTCGTCACGTAGGGATGCGGAAAAGTGACCGAAACAGGTTCTGCCACGGAGGCCCTCTCCGGCCCGGATCCCGCGACCCCCCGCAAAACTACCCCCGAACTGCGCCTCCCGGACCCAGGGGACATCCCGGAACCCGCCATACCGGCCGCTGGAAACGCGCCCGCGACGCCGTCCGGGCCGCCGTCCGGGACCGGGCGGGCGACGCTCACCGAGGACGGCCCGGCGACGCCCTCCGGCGACGGGCCCGCGACGCTCACCGGGGACGGCCGGCTCGACACCCTCGACGGCGTGCGCGCCGTCGCCGCGTTCGCCGTCCTCGTCTTCCACGTGGCGACCGAGAGCGGGGCCGCGCTCGCGCCCGGCTTCGGCGGCGCGCTGCTCTCCCGGGGCGACGTGGCCGTGCCGATCTTCTTCGCGCTCTCCGGGCTGCTGCTCTACCGGCCCTTCGCGGCGTCGCTGCTGGCCGGGGAGGCGCCCGTCCACGTGCGGTCCTACCTGTGGAAGCGCGCCCTGCGGATCCTGCCCGCCTACTGGCTGGCGGTCGCCGCCGCCCTGCTCCTGTGGTCGCGCGACCACCTGTCGGACGGCTGGACCTGGCTGAAGCTGCTGACCCTCACCCAGAACTACGACACCCACCCCTGGTGGTTCGGCCTGGGCCCCAAGGGCCTCGCCCAGATGTGGAGCCTGTCGGTGGAGGCGGCCTTCTACGTCGCCCTCCCGCTGCTGGCGGCCGGGCTCGCGGCCTTCGCCCGGCGCGGCGGCCCGGACACGGACGTCCGGGCCCGGCGGCTGCTGACCGGGCTGGCCGTGCTGGGGGCGGTGTCGCTGGTCTGGACCCTGCTGACCTACTACCCGGAGTACCGCCCCTACCTGAACTCCTGGGCGCCCCGGTCGGCGATCTTCTTCGCTGCCGGGATGGCCCTGGCCGTCGTGCTGGCCTGGGACCGGGCCGACCCCGCCGGAGACTCTCCCGCGAGCCGGTTCCGGCGGGCGGCCTCCGCCTCCCCCGGCTCGTGGTGGCTGGTCGCCGCGCTGGCCTACGCGCTCGCGGCCTCCCCGGTGACCGGCACCCGCTTCCTCGGCATCGACGGCTTCTGGTCGGGCCTGTTCGAGATCGTCCTCTACACGGTCGTCGCCGCGTGCCTGCTCGTCCCGGCCACCCTGCCGCCCCCCGGCGACTCCCCGGTCCGGCTGCTGCTCGGCAACCGGGTCATGGCCTACCTCGGCCGGATCTCCTACGGGGTGTTCCTCTGGCAGTTCGTGGCCATCCATCTCTGGTACGGCTTCACCGGGCAGCCGTCGTTCACCGGCGGCTTCCTCGCCAACCTCGTCCCCATCGCGGCCATCACCCTCGCGCTGGCCGCCCTGACCCACCGCTTCATCGAACGCCCCGCCTACCGGCTGGCCCATCTCGGACGAGGAGAAGGCCGAAAGCCGATGCGATGACACATCGCGATGTATATTTGATGCATATCTAGGCATACAAGGGAGACGCGATGAGTCGAACCATGATCGATCTGGATGACGATCTCCTGGCCGAGGTGGCCAAGGCACTGGGAACCGGCACGAAGCGAGAGACGGTCAACACCGCTCTGCGCGAGGTGCTGGAGAACCGGCGACGCGCGCTGGCACTGACGCGGCTGCGCGCGGCCGCCGCCGACGGCGCCTTCGACCTGGACATGTTCGAGGACAAGGCGAACTACCGCCGGTGAGCGCCGCGCGGTTCCTCATCGACACCAGCGCTCTGGCCAGGTTCATGCGTGGCGAAGCCGAGACGTACGGCTGGGATCAGGCCGTCACGGCGGGACTGGTCGCCGTATGCCCCGTCACCGAGCTTGAGTTCTTCTACAGCGCGCGATCACCGGCAGATCGCGAGCAGGGCATCGAGGAGATACGTCGTCTGTTCGGATGGGTGCCCGTTGACGACCGTGCTTACGACCGGGCATGGCAGGTTCAGGCCCTCCTGACCTCCAAAGGGCTGCATCGCTCAGCAGTGCCGGTGGACCTGGTGGTGGCGGCCACCGCGGAGCTGAGAGGACTCACCCTGCTCCACCGCGACCGCGACTTCCAATGCATCGCCTCGGTCACCGGCCAGGCCCTCCAGTGGTACGGCCCCGAGAAAACAGGTTAATCGGAGCGGCCACCGAAGATCTTCGCTCGGGCTTCGGCCAGCTCCTCCTCGGTGAAGGCGCCCTCCCTCTCCTGATAGCGGCGGAGGTCCTCGGCGATCAGGTGGTGCCTGATCCGACGTGCCACGGCCTCGGCGACATAGCCCGAGACGTCGTCGGTCAGCTTCCTCAGCTCGTCCAGCTGCTCGGTGGGAAGAGTCACCGTGATGCGTGTGGTACCAGCCACAAGAGAAACATACTCCGGCGGGCTTCCGCGCGATCGGATGTCCTGGCGACCCGATCCCGCAAAGGTGTCCGCCACCGTCCGGACGGTACCTTCGACCTGGAGATCAACAACTGTGATGCCGTGGTACGCGGGGGTACGATCGAGCCATGGACGCTCCAAAGCCTCGTTCGATCGAGGTGAGCGTGCGTCAGTTCGTCAACGACTCCGGCAGCGTCACACGCGGCCTGCGTGAGGGAAGACGATACGTTCTGACGCTCAACGGCGAGCCGCTCGCCGAAGTGAAGCCGATCAAGCGTCGCCGGTTCGTTCCCACGGCTGAGGCGCAGTCCGTCTTCGCCACCGCCCCGGCCATCGACTGGGACGAGGTGCGGGCTGATCTGGACACGACGATCGATGACGAGCTCCACGATCCGCTTGAAAGCAGCGGGTGCGGCGACCTCTGAGGTCAGGTCAGGACGGGTTTTCGCCCTCGGGGGCCGGAGAGCCCAGGGCGACGGCGATCACGCAGACCGGGGCCTCCGGGTCGTTCATCTCGATCCGCATCCCCCGTCCGATCCCGTGCACCGGGAACTGGACCAGCCCCGAGGCGGTCCTGCGCAGCGACAGGACCGTGCGCTCCCCGCCGACCTCCACGGTGACCGAGGCGGGGCGGTCGGCCGAGTAGGACAGGCCGCCCACGGTGGCCCGGCCGCCGAAGGAGACCGCGTCGGGGAAGGACATCGCGCCCAGCAGCGTCCGCATGCACCGCTCGTCCGGGCCCCGGGTGGCGAAGAAGCCGGGGACGACGTTCATCCGCACCAGCTTCCCCTGCCGGTTGAAGACCCGGGCGTCCTCGGTGGGTTCGGGGTGGGCCATCCTCGCCCGCAGCGCCGGCCGGGCCAGCGGGGCGAGCAGGCGGTCGGTGAGCCGCCGCTCGCCGTTCACCGGCAGCACGATGTCGGGCGGCACCGGCGCCGGGTAGATCACCGCGGTGTCCGGGGCGGCGGCCAGCTCCGCGGCGGCCGCGTCGAGGTAGGCCCGGACGCGCTGGCCGTTCAGGGTCGCCCGGTACGCCTCGACGGAGAACACCGACAGCACCAGGTAGGCCCCGGCGGTGAGCCCCGCGACGAGGGCGAGCGAGGACCGTTCGGGGAGCGGACGGCGGTAGGCGTCCGTCTCCCCCGCCACCGGCAGCAGCGCGCAGCCCAGGCAGACCGCGAGGACCAGCGCGGCGTCGGCGACGTAGCGGGTCTCGGCGCCCACCAGTCCCAGGTAGCTGCCCCGGGCGATCACCGTGGGGATCGCGTCGGCGAGCACCAGGTACCCGGCCAGCGTGAGCCACGCCCGGTGCGCCCGGCGGCGGTAGACGAGCGTGGCCACCACCGTGACCGCCAGCACCGTCCAGGAGAGCGCCACGACGAAGCCGGACGGCGCGGCCAGGCCGCCCGCCGGGGTCGGCGTCCACGACACCGGCCCGCCGACCGCCCCGCTGGGGAAGGTACGGCCCAGCAGCAGGGAGACCAGGTCGGCCGCCACACCGGGTTTGGGAGCCGAGGCGCCCTCGCCCGGCGCGGTGTCCATCCGGTCGAGGTAGACGAGCGTGTAGGCGGCCAGCACCGCCGCGTGCGCCGCCCAGAGCCAACGGTTCGCCCGCAGTTCCCGCCACATCGAGCGGAGCCAGCCGGTCTCCCGGTCCCGCAGGAACGCCGTGGTCAGCGCGAACAGCAGGAAGGGCGCGAAGACGCCCTTGGTGCTGAAGGCCATGCCGGCCACGCACCAGATCAGCGCGCGCCGGCCGTACCCGGCGCCCTCCCCGCGGGCGAAACGCACCTGGGCGGTGAGCGCGAGCACCAGGGCGAGCTGAAGCGGGATCGCGTTGATCGCCGCGGCCCACCAGGTGAACGCGGGGAAGGTCAGCGGGCAGAACAGGAACAGCGCCAGCGGCAGCAGGATCGCCGGCCGGACGCCGAACAGGGTCCGCAGCAGCCGCAGCGCCAGCACGCCGAGCAGCGCCTGCGCGGCGAGCGTGACGGCCGACACCAGCGCCCAGTCGTAGGGGGCGACGCGGGACAGCACCCAGGTCAGCGCGATCGCGCCCGGCATGAAGTGGCCCTTGTGCACCCGGGTCAGGTAGTCGAGCGTGAAGTCCTCGCCGTAGGCGTTGCCGACGAACAGCAGGTCGTCCTCGACGAAGTAGGAGTCGCGCAGGACCAGCACGCGCAGCACCAGCGACGCCGCGATGAGGGCCGCCCCGCCCAGCGCCACCGGGCCGCGCAGGCGCGCCAGCCACCCGGGCAGCGTGAGCCGCACCGCCGGCGGCCCCGCCTCCGTCCCGCCCTCGGCGGTTCCCGTGTCCTTCGTGGCGTCCACCAGGCGTCTCCCTACGATCCGGTGTTCCGGTGGAACACCGTACGAGCTGTCAGGACCAGAGATGATGCGGTGTTATGCTCCGGCCCACCTGGTTTGTCCAATTGCGGTGAGGAGCAGCGTTGGAGACCCCGCAGGCACCGTTCCGGGCCACTTTGGGCCGGTCTGTCGCGCTCCTCCGCGCCTTCCGCAAGGAGCAGACCGACCCCGACTTCTTCTACGGCATGCTGGCCCGCGACACGGTCGCCCAGCTCGCCTCCTACACCGAGCTGGACGGCGCGCTCGTCGCCGACGTCGGCGGCGGCCCGGGATACTTCACCGACGTGCTGCGCGCGGCGGGCGCCCGCCCGGTCTGCGTCGACTGCGACGCCGGCGAGATGATGGCCCGCCGGGGCGCCACGCCCGAGGGGGCGGTGCTGGGCAGCGCGCTGGACCTGCCGCTGGCCACCGGGTCGGTGGACGTCTGCTTCTCCTCCAACGTGCTGGAGCACGTGCCCGACCCGTGGCGGATGGCCGCCGAGATGGTACGGGTGACCAGGCCCGGCGGCGTGGTGTACCTGTCGTTCACCAACTGGCTGTCGCCCTGGGGCGGCCACGAGACCTCGCCCTGGCACTACCTCGGCGGCCACCGCGCCGCCGCCCGCTACACCCGCCGGTACGGCAGGCGCCCCAAGAACGTCTACGGCGAGAGCCTCTACCCCGTCTCGGTCGGCGCCGCGCTGCGCTGGGCACGGCGGCAGCCCGGCGTCACGGTCCTGGACGCCCTGCCCCGCTACCACCCGCGCTGGGCGACCCCGGTGATCCGCGTCCCGGGGCTGCGGGAGATCGTGAGCTGGAACCTGCTGCTCATCCTGCGCCGTCACTGACCGCCCCTTCCGGGTTCTCCGGCACGGCCGCGCCGACCACCACGGCGCGCAGGCAGACACCGCTCTCCCCGCCTCCGTCCGAGCGCGAGCCCTCCGGGCGCGAGCCCTCCGGGCGCGAAACGTCCGGGCGCGAAACGTCCCGGCGCGCAACGTCCGGGCGTGAGCCGTCCGGGAGCGTGACGCGGACCGGCCCCGGGGCGGGCGGCGTCACGAGGTGGACCCGCTCCCGGTCCGCCCGCAGCGTGACCTCGGTCCGCCGCTCCCCTGCGGTCACGGTGACACGCGTGTCGCGGGGCACGCGGTAGTGCAGGCGGACGACGTTCCCCTCGCGGACGGCGAGATCGGCGGTGACCGCGCCGCCGCGCCACGGGAGGCAGCCGCCGTCCTTCCCGGTCACGAAGCCGCCGAGGACCGCGGCGGGCACCAGGTGCCCCCGGTCGTCGAAGGTCACCGCGTCGTAGGCGACCCCGGGGTGGATGATCCGCTCGCGCAGCGCGCCCGTGGCGAGCGGGGCGAGTGCCCGGGAGGTCAGCCGGTCCGGCAGCGGCTGCCAGGGGAACATCATCCGCTCGGGCACCAGCCCCGGGTACACACCGGTTTCGGGGCCGAGTGCGGCGAGGTCCGCACGGGCCGCGTCGAAGTAGGCGCGGCCGGTCCTGCCGGGGAGCGTGGGGCCGAAGACCGACGCAGACACCAGGGCGAGCGCCACGTAGGCGCATACGGCCGGTACGGCGTACACCGGAAGGGTCGGCGCGCCCCCGTCCGGGACCGCCGGGACCGCCTCCGGACCGGAGCCTGCCCGGACCGCGGGGACCGACTCCACTGCCGGAGCCGCCGAAACCCTCGGGACCGCCGGGACCGCCTCCGGGCCGGAGGCCACCGGGTCCGCCGTGCTCCCCGCCGCGCCCCGCCGTACGGCCTCCGTGTCCCGCGCCGCGCCCCGCCACGGCATGAGGGCCAGTGCCAGGCAGACGGCGAGCAGGGGGAGGGCGTCGGCGATGTAGCGGCTCTCGAAGGCGCGCCAGGACCCGCCCCGGGCGATCATGATCAGCAGGCCGTCCGCGACCAGGAGGTAGCCGCCCGCCAGCAGCCACGCGGGGACGGCCGCGCGCCGTGCCCGGCAGGTGCCCGCCACGACGGCCGCCAGGGCCAGCCAGGCCACGGCGATCTCGACGGGCCGGTGACCGGCCAGCGCGCCGGCCGACGTCACCGGCCCCCAGGTCAGCGGTCCCCCGGCCAGCAGGGTCGGGACCGTGCCGCCGAGGAACGTCCCGGCGTAGTCCACAGCCGTGTAGAAGTCGGGAGGTATGACCCCCTGGCCGCCGGACCGCCCGGACGCCGTGAGGTAGGCGGCGAGGTAGGCGCCGGCCACCGCCGCGTGGACGAGCCACAGGCCCAGGTGCCGGCGCGCGGCGCCGAGCACCCCGCGCTCCCCGGCGAGGAGCACGACGGTGAGGAGGAACAGCACCGGCGGGATGAGGACCGCCTTCTCGAAGAACAGCAGCCCGGCGCAGGTCCAGGCGAGCCCGGCGACCGCATGCCGCGGGCGGCCGGTGCGGATCAGCAGCACCTGCGAGCACATCGCCATGAGCATGGCGATGTGCAGGGGAAGGATGTTGACCGCCGCGGCGAACCAGGCGGTCGCCTGGAAGGCCGCGGGTGAGAACAGGAAGAACGCGAGCGGGACGAGGATCATCGGCCGGGGCCCGAACAGCAGGCGCAGCAGCCGGTACAGCGCCAGGGACGCCGCCGCGGACAGGACGAGGACCACGGCCGAGACCAGTCCCCAGTCGTACGGGGAGATCGCGGTGAGGGCCCGGACCAGCGCGAGACCGCCCGGCATCAGGTGGCCGATGTGCACCCGCAGCAGGTGCGCCCAGCCGAACGGCTCGGTGACGGCCCGGCCGGCGAAGACGATGTCGTCCTCGGTGAAGTAGGACCGGCTGAGCAGCCATCCCTTCAGCACGAGGCTCGCGGCCACAAGCAGCAGCGCCGCGGCCGTGAGGCCGTACCGGAGCCGCGGGACGCCGCGCGCCCAGGCCGGCAGCCGCAGCTCCACCTCGACCGGGCCGCCGCCCGTCCCCGTCATCGCCCCACCCCGGCCGCCGCGCCGCTCACTTCCGCTCCCCGTCCGCCCGGACCGGGTCACGGCCTGTCCCCGTGCGCGTGCCCGTCCGAGCCTCCGCCGCGCCCGTCTCCGCCCTGGTCACGCCGTTCGGCCTCGCCTCGGACACGGCCGAGCCCGTCTCCGCCCCGGCCACGGCCGGGTCACCGTCCGGGCCGGGCCGCCCGTCCCGCCTCCGCCGCCGGAGGGCCACCGGGACCAGCGCGAGCCCGGCCGCCAGGAACACGCCCGGCAGCAGGTCGCGGACGAGGAGGACCCAGCGGTCGAAGGCCCCCGCGTCGGCCACCCGGTCCGCCACGTCCTCGGGCGTCATGTCGAGGTCCGCCAGGAGGGTCACCTTGCGCTCGACCCCGTCGGGGGTGCGCAGGGCCTGGCGCTGGTGCTCGCGCACCTTGACGGTCAGGCCGCTCTCCGGATCCACCCAGATCGTCCGGGTCACCTCGGCGTAGCGGGAGACGCTGACGGCCCGCCACTCCGGCAGTCCGAGCGCCTTTCCGGGGAGCTGCCCGGGGACGTCCTCGATCCTGATCGGGCCCGCCGTGTAGGTGTAGCGGTAGGCGGGCCGGCCGAACACCCGTTCCTGCCGCTCGTAGCGGAGCGGGACCGCCGTCCGCAGCAGCACGTCGTACATCGGGTAGGTGCGCGGCTCGGCGCGGAACGGCAGGCGGAAGGCGATTCCCTCCTGCCGGGCTCCGGGGTCGTCGTCGACGTACCCGTCGCAGCAGGCGACCGCCAGGCCCGTCCTGCGGTCGAAGGCGGTCCGGCGCTCGTGGTAGTCGATCCGGTCGCCGCCCTCGGCGGTGAGCGAGGTGAACTCCACCCACACCGCCGTGTCCGGGCCGCCCGCGCCGGCGTCCCCGCTCACCGTCGTGGTGGACAGCAGCGAGACCCCGGCGTGGGAGGTGAGCGTCGCGGTGTCGAAGTACTGGGCGCCGGACGCCGTCATGCGGTACGTCCTGGCCTGCTCCAGCGGCATCACCAGGGCGCTGGGGTAGACGTACAGGCGCAGCAGCGCCGCCAGCGTGACGAAGAAGGCGCTCGCCGCCGCGAACGCGGTCCAGGGGACCCGCGGGCCGGTCACCGGCGCACCGCCGCCGCGACCGGCTCGGGGTGTCGCGCCGGTTCCGGCCCCGGGGCGGCCGGGTCGGCGGGGGCCGGTTCCGGGGCCGCGACCGGCAGCCAGGCGAGCGCCAGCAGGCAGAGCGCCTGCGGCACGATCCCGGTCAGCGCCCCGGCGAGGGCGGTCCCGCCGTACGCGGTGCCCGCGGCGAGCGCGAGACCGGCGAGGCAGAGCGGGACCGCGGGCGCCCACCGCAGCAGCGTCGCGGGCACGGACCCGCCGGGGCGGGCGCTCCAGCGCCTGACCGCCAGGGCGTACAGCGCCGCCGCCGCGGTGACGGCCAGCGCGCCCGCGACGCCGCCGGTCCACAGGCCGACGGCCGGGGCGAGCGGCCAGAACCAGGCCGCGCGGACCGCGGCGGCCCCGGTCCCGGCCCGGCGGGGCGCGGTACGGCGCGGCCGGACGAGCGCGAGCACCGCCACCAGCGGCACCAGGCACCCGCCGCCGAGCAGCGCCGCGCGGTAGGCGGAGTCGGGCTCGTAGCGCATGGTCACCACGCCCTGCCCGGCGGGCAGTTCCCACGCCTGCCGCCAGCCGTCCAGCCGGACCGGCTTCAGCCGTCCGTCGCCGAGGTACGCCTGCCAGCCCGCGTTGTGGTTCTCGTTGACCACCAGGTAGGAGGGGGCGGAGACGGAGAAGCGGACCCGCCGCTCGGCCGGTCCCCACGCCTGAGTGGTCACGGGCGCGGCCGTCACGACGCCACCCCCCGGACCGGCCCCGGGGGAACCGGAGGAGGCCGTGGACCCGGTGGACTCCGACGCGTTCAAGGACTTCGAGGACTTCGGGGACTTCGGGGGGTTGGAAGTTGATCCGGATGAGGAGTCCGAGGACGACCCGGTCCTCCGGTCCGCCGTCCCGCCGTCCGCCCCGCCGTCCGCCGTCCCGCCGTCCGCGGTGCGCACCACGACCGACTCGATCCGGAAGGCGTCGGCCGGGGCGACGCTCACCCGGGCCGTGCCCGGCTCCAGCTCGACCCGTCCGCAGGCGCGGTAGCCGACGGGGCGTCCGCCGAGCACGTCGCCCATCGTGCCCCGGACGACCTCGGTGCGCACCGCCTTGCCGTTCACCGAGAGGGTGGGCCCGTACCCGCAGGGCAGCCGCAGCGGGGTCCTCTCCATCGAGCCGAGCGGCTTCACCCCGGGGACGGTGACCTCCGACACCTCGATCGGCCGGGACGCCGGGGCGGTGAAGCCGATCTCCAGGGTGTCGGTGGTGATCTTGGGGAAGACCACCCGGCCGTCGGCGCGGATCCAGCCCCGCGTGGTCTGCCCGCCGCCGCTCACGCTGACCTGGACCGGCGGCTGCCCGAGGAAGGAGTCGGGGAACAGCACCATGATCTGGGAGATCGTCCGTTTCCTGCCCAGCCTGACCGTCAGGGACGGGTGGCGGTCGGCGGGGTCGGCGTACCAGACGGTGGAGACGTCGCCGTCCATGGCCGCGCGACCGAGGACGGCCGGATGATCGGTCAGCGTGGAGGAGGCGGTCACCTGCGGGTGGACGCCGTGCAGGGTGGTGACGAGGCGGGAGGAGACGGGGTCGGTCAGCACGGCGTCGCCGCCGATGGACCGCTTCCCGCCCTCGCGGACGGTGAACGAGCGGTCGAAGCCGTCGCCGTCCTCGCCGGTGATCTGCAGCGTGGCGGGGTCGCAGGTCCAGGTGGACGATCCGCGCATGCAGGCGCTCGCCGTGCCCCGGCGGGTCAGCAGCACCGTCCCGGGGTCGCGCGGGCCGCCCGGGGGGACGACGAGGGTCCGGCCCGGCCGTACGCCGGGGATCGCGACCTCGGTGACGCCGACGCGGGCGCCGGTCGGCGTCGCGAGCTCGGCGGCCAGCCTGGTCACCCGGATCCGCAGCCAGGAGGTCCGCCCGAGGGGCGGGCGCATCAGCTGCGGGGCGGCGTCCGGGCTCACCGCGACCCGGCGGGCGCCCGCCTCGGTCTCCAGGGAGACCTCCGCCACCTGCGGCAGCACCGGCGACCGTTCGAAGGCGACGGTGATCTGCGGCATGTCGATCGGCGCGGTGAAGCGCACCTGGAGCCACTGCCCGACCGCGCCGTCCCAGCCGTCGGAGCGCCACCCGGTGCGCGGGTCGCCGTCGAACGCCGCGTACGGCTGGCGGCCCGGATCGCGGCGCTCCCCCGCCTCGATGCCCGACTCGGCGGAGGAGGCCCGCACGTCCCGGACGCCGGTGTAGGCGGCCGTGACGGTCGCGCCGGACCAGGCGGGGTCGGTGAGGTCGGTCCCCCGGTCCCGTTCGGGCGGCTGGCCGGCGGTCATGGCGGGGGTGGCGATGCGGCGCAGGTCGCCGAAGAGGATCTCGCGGCGGCGCAGCGTGTCGGTGGCCACCGTGTCCCGCGCGGACACGGCGGGCGCCCCGGGCTCGTCCCCGACCACGACGGGCCGGTCGCCGGTGAGCAACCCCTCCTCGGCCAGGTCCAGCACCGCCTCGGGCGCGCCGGTGACCCGGAGCGTCCCGTCGCGCGGCACGGTCGCGGCGAGCGGCGCGGGGCCGGGCACCGCGTAGACCTCCAGCGCCGAGTAGGGCTGTTCGAACCAGCCGGCGGCCGTGGGGCTGGACCGCAGGCCGATCTCCGGGCCGAAGCCGGCGACCCGCCGCAGGCCGGTGGACTCGGCGAGGGTCTCGTGGACCCGCGCGGGCCAGGCCGTGCCGAGGCTCTGCCGGGCGAGGTCGTTACGGACGAGCAGGTACTTCACGCCGATCCGGCGCAGCGAGGCGGTGAGACCCGGCGACCCGCGGCCGGTGGCGAAGCGCTCGTCCACCGCCTGGATGAGCCGCGCCAGCCCCGGGGAGCCCCAGGGGACGTTGGTGTGGGTCGCCCAGCGGACGTTCAGCAGCGACTGCATGGGCTCGTCCATCGGACGGCCCCACAGGTAGTCGCCGCGGCGTGATCCGGGCACGGCCAGGACCATGCCGTCGCCGGTGTTGCGGTTCAGCCAGGTCGCGGCGTCCCGCCAGTAGCCGGGCAGGGCCTCGAACCCCCCGGCGGGGGTCGCCCCGGCGGTGGCCACCGGCAGCGCGGCCAGGGCCGCCAGTACGGCGGCGCCCGCCAGGACGGGCCTGCGCAGCCGTACCGGACCGGCCAGGGGCAGCGCGGCGAGGCCCAGGGCCAGCGGGAGCCGGATGAGGGCGTCGAACTTGTGCAGGTTGCGGAAGGGCGCCAGCGGCCCGTCGAGCAGCGCCCGGACCTGCTCGGTCCACGGGTGGACGAGCGCGTCGGCGTGCCCTGCGGTGACGATCACCACCCCGGCGAGCACGCTGAGTGCGAGGAAGGGCCGCTCCGGCGTGGCGCGGGCGGCGATCCCGGCGAGGCCGAGCGCGGCGACGGCGGCGGTCAGCGCGATCATCACCGGTACGGTGGCCTGCTCGAACGACGCGGGCAGCCACGCCTGGCCGTCGATCGGCAGGAAGGACATCCAGCTCGACGTGCCGCGCAGGGTGTTGAGGAGCGAGGTGACGCCGGTGGTGGCGTCGGCGGTCTCGATGAAGGGCAGGAAGGAGAAGATGTAGCGGCCCATCACCAGCAGGGGCAGCAGCCACCACATCGACACCGCGGCCACGCAGGCGAGCCACCACGCGAGCAGGCGTCGCCGGTGGGGGCCGCCGCACCGGGTCAGCAGGTACAGCAGCGGCACGACGAGGACCGCCAGCTCGGCCACGGCGTTGATCCCCCCGGCGAGGACGAACGCCAGCGCCGACAGCGCCGCGGCCCGGCGCGGGCTCGCCCCCGGCCGGGTGCCGCGGATCAGGGGCAGCAGCACCCACGGCAGCACGGCGCTCGGCTGGAACTCCGAGGAGTTGGTCCCGATCAGCGCGACGGCGTGCGGGGCGAGGGCGTAGGCGAGCCCGGCGAGGACGCGGGTGGCGGGGGTGCCGATCCCCATCGCCCGCGCGACCCGCTCGACGCCGAGGAACGCCGCGCACAGCACCAGCGCCATCCAGAGCCGCTGGATGTTCCAGGCGGGCATGTCGAGCGCGGTGAACAGCGCGTAGAACGGGCCCATCGGGAACAGGTAGCCGTGCGCCTGGTTCTGCAGGTGGCCGAAGAACGCGTCGTCCCACAGGTGCGCCGCCCGTGCCAGGAAGGCGACCGGGTTGATCGCCATGTCCAGCTTGGTCTCGCCGATCACCTGGCCGGGGGAGGTGTTGAACGCCACGGCGGCGAGCAGCAGGCAGCCTGCCAGCAGGCGCAGGCCGTGCCGGAGCCGGCCGGTCTCGGAGCCGCCGGCCGTGCGGGGTCCTCCGGCCTTCCCCGCGTCCTCGGTCTTCCCCGCGTCCTCGGTCTTCCCCGCGTTCTCGGTCTTCCCCGCGTTCTCGGTCTTTCCGGTCTTTTCAGCGGGTACGCCGCGACCGCCGGCCACGGCGTCGTCGGGCGCGGCGGTTCCGGCGGTCTCGGAGGCGGGTCCCGTGTTCAAGCGGGGTCGGTCTCCCCAGGGGCGAGGAGACCGGGGGCCGCGACGCCGCGCAGCGGGCCGGCCGTACGGGCGGCGCGGCGCTCAGGGCGCTCAGGGCGCTCACGGAGCTCGCGGAGCTCGCGGAGCTCGCGGAGCTCGGCGGTGATGAGGGAGGTGACGGCGGCGCCGGTCCGGCCCCAGGTGAACTCGCCCGCCCACGCCCGGCAGGCCGCCTGGATCTCCGCGCGCCGCGCCGGGTCCGACAGCTCCCCGATCGCCCGGTCCACCACCTCGGCGAGCGTCTCGCCGTCGTGGACCAGCCAGCCGGTCACCCCGTCCCTTACCGAGTCACGCAGTCCGGCGACGTCGTAGGCGACGGTCGGCACGCCGAAGCCCGCGGCCTCGATCACCGTCAGGCCCCACCCCTCGAACTCCGAGGCGGTCACGTTCAGCAGCGCCGCGCCGAGCACGGCGTTCTTGGCGGGCTCGGCGAGGAAGCCGTGCAGGTGCACCCGGTCGGAGACGCCCAGCTCGGCGGCCCGGCGGGCGAGCTCCCCGCTCTCGGGTCCCCGGCCCACGACGTGGACGTGCAGGCCGGGACGGGCGTCGCCCAGCTCGGCGGCCAGGCCGACGACCCGCTCGACCCTCTTGTGCCCGACCAGTCTGCCCAGGTAGGCCACGAGCGGGTCGCCGGGCAGCTCCCGCATCGTCACCGGGCGGGCGGCGGGGCTGCCGTTGGGCACGACGTGGATCGGCGCCTTCCAGCGCAGCCGCGCCCGCAGGTCCTCCCGGGACGACTCCGAGACGGTGATCGTGGTGCGGCGGCGGTAGAGCAGCCGCGCCACCGGCCCCTCGACGAGGCAGCCGATCCTGGCCAGCCAGGGCGGGAAGAAGGCGTGGAACTGCCGGTCGTGCACGTGGTGGACCAGGCAGATCACCGCGGTGCGACGGCGCACCACCAGGGGGGAGAAGAAGGGGATGCCGTTCATCGAGTCGATGACGACGTCGAACCGGCGGCGGCGCAGCAGCAGCCAGAGCGGCACGAGCAGGTAGACGAGGTAGCGGTTGCCCATCCTGCGCAGCTCGACGCCGTCGCGCCGCTCGGCGGCGGGCTGGCCGGGCTCGCGGGCGGTGGCGAACCACACCTTCGCGCCCTGGCCGGTCAGGTAGCGGCTGACCTGCCAGGCGTACTCCTCCGCGCCGCCCGCCACCGACTGCTGCGGTTCGCGGAAGTTCAGCACCGCCACCCGGACGCCGCGCAGCGGCGCCTCGGGCGTCCCCTCGGTCTCCACGCTGAGGACGGGCCGCGACGGGGCGGGCGGGCGCGGCCCCGCGCTCGCGCTCCGGCCGAAAAGGGCCACGCTGCCTCCTTGCTCCTTCGGTCCGCGGTCCTCCGCGGCCTCTCCTGTCCCCCGCGTCCGTGCGGGCGCCGCCGGACGCCCCATCCGGTCCGGGCCGATCCGGTCCGGGTAGGGCGCCGCCGCCCACGCCACCTCGGTCCGGGGCGGCGCGCCCGTTCCAGGGCATGGTGAAACCGCGCTCCGTGCCGGTGGATGATCTCCGCGGCCCGGCCGGGGGCGGTGCGCCCGCCGGCCGCCGCGCGGCCTCAGGTCACCTGGTGCCGTAGTTGTACAGGGGCCGGTTCGGCGGCTCCGGGGTCGGCGAGCCCACGTTCACGACTGCCACGGAGGCGCCGACCGCGAGGATCGCTCCGATGGCCAGCGCCAAGAGCACTCGCATCACTGGGCTCCCTTCAGCGACGGACAGTGTGCCGAGACTAGAACGTGATTCGCGCATAAGCCATGGTTTTGGTTAAAACGTGACAAAGAAAGTTACCGTTGGGTACTCCTCCGAGCTGGGGATACACCCCGCCCAAGAGCGTCGATCAAGCTGTTCAGAGGCCCTGGTCAAGCCGCAGGAGCCGGATCTCCGGGCCGGTGAACACGGTCACCGCGTCACGGAACGTGTCGTCGCCCGCCCGGGTGAGGACGTAGCGGACCCCCAGCCGCGCCAGCGCCGCCTCCCGCGCCCCCGGTCCGGCACGCAGCGCCGCGTCCACCCCCGCCGTCGCCGGGTCCTCGGGCGCCACCCGCAGCCGCCCGCCGCCGGGCAGCCCCACCAGCAGCGCGTCGTTCCACAGCACCCTGCGCCGGAACATCTTGGTCGCCGGGTCCAGGATCACCCGGTGGCCGTTCCACCCGAACGCCCGGTGCGCGCCCCACGGCAGCGACAGCAGCGCCCCGGGCGCCGGATCGGAGTTCACGATCGCCTGGACCCGCCGCCACTCGTCCGGGTAGTCCACCGCGGCCAGCCTGCCGAACGCCCCCATCGCGAATGTGGGAAGCACCAGCACGGGGACCGCCACCGCGACCGCGGCCACCGCGCGCGAGCTCCAGCGCGAGCGCGGCGCCTCGCCGGCGCGGCCGGTCCCCGCCTCCACCGCGCGCGAGCTCCAGCGCTCCACCGCGCACGCCAGGCCCACCGCCTGCAACAACACGAACGGGGCGAGGTAGAGCTGACCGTCCCGCAGCGGCCCGAACCCCGGCCACCATCCGACCAGGCCGCCCAGCACCCCCGGCGCGAAGGCGCCCGTCAGGGCGACACCCAGCCCGGCCGCCGCCGCCGTCGCCAGTCCCGTCCGGTACGGCGCCGCCCGCCCGGCGCGCGTGAACGCGTATCCCCAGACCGCGACCGCCGCCAGCGCCAGCCGCACGCCCGCCGACCACCAGGTGCCCTGCCCCGGCACGCCGGCGTCCGAGTTCCAGATCCCACCGAGCCCGAGCAGGCTGCCGACCGTCCCGAAGGGGCCGTCGGCGCGGGCCGCGAACGCCCGCACCCCCGCCGGGTCCGTCACCGCGCGGCTACCCAGGGCCGGCACCAGCCACGGCAGGCTGAGCAGGACGACGACCGCCGCGGCCCCGCCTGCCCGGCGGAACGCGGCCCCGGCCCGCCACCGGTCACCGTCCCCGCTGGGCTCACCGGGACGCCCGGCCTCCCCCGGCACTCCGGACGGTCCCCCGGGACCCGCACCAGGCGGCCCGGCGGGCGGCGGGTGAACGGCCGGGGGCCGCGCGGTCGCGGCCACCGGGAGCACCGCCAGCGCCGAGACCAGCATCGCCTGGAACCCGCCCACCGCGGCCGGCAGCAGCGCGACCGCCAGCCGTACCGGCCAGACGGCCCGCGCCCGCCACGTCCCCGGGGACCGCCGCCCCGGAGCCCGCGCGTCCTGCCGTACGGCTTCCGCGGGCCGGGCCGGGCCGCCCCGGAAGGCGTGCGCCGCGGCGGCGCGCACCGCCCAGGGCAGCCCGGCCACCCCGAGCAGCAGCGCCCACTGGCCCAGCAGCAACCGCTGCGCGAGGTAGGCGTTCCAGGCATAGAAGGCCGCCGCCGCCAGGCGCGGGCCGAGACGCCGCGAGGGCACCAGCGCCGCCGCGCCCGAGGCCGCCAGCACGAAGACGCCGAGCAGCGCGGCCTTCTGCACCACCTGGGCGGGCACGGCCTGCGCGAGCAGCGCGACCACCAGGTCACTGGGCACCGCCCGGGGGAAGCCCTCCCCCGCCGCCGCCAGGGGCGGGTCCGGCACGAAGACCATGTCATAGCGGAGCACGAACCCCGGGCCCAGCGCGGGGCCGAGGGCCAGCATCCCCAGCGCCAGTCCCAGCAGGGCGGGGGCGGATCTTACCGCCCTCCCGGCGAGCCTGCTCCACACAAGGACCGACCCTAACCGGTCACCCACAATGGACGATCCCCTTCGAAGCGGCTCCGTCCGCGGCCGGTCCCGGAGGGACGGCCACGGACGGGCTCGGAGGCGCCGCCGCCGCGAGCTACCGGCCCGGCTCCGGGTCGCGCGGCAGGCCGAGCATGCGCTCACCGATGATGTTGAGCTGCACCTCGGTGGTGCCGCCGTAGATCGTCATCGCCCGGGTGGCGAGCACGGCGCGGTTCCAGTAGCCGGCGTCGCCGAGCTTCATGTCGGCCGCGACCACCGCGGCCGCGCCGAGCAGGCCGACCGCGCACTCCGAGACGTGCTGGGCGTGCGAGGTGGACAGCAGCTTGCGCACCGAGGCGTCGGCACCCGGCTCCGCGCCGGTGAGCTGCTTCAGCGTCACCCGCATGCCGAGGGCGCTGATCGAGTGGCCCTCGCAGACGACCCGGGCCACCTCCTGGCGCTCGGCGGGGGTCAGCTCGCGGCCGAGCCGCCCGGCCAGGCCGATCAGGTCGGGGACGGACGCCCCGGTGCCGCCGGAGCCCGCCGACAGCGAGACCCGCTCGTTGGACAGCGTGTTGCGGGCGACCTTCCAGCCCTGGCCGACCTCGCCGACGACCAGCTCGTCCGGGACGAAGACGTCGTCCAGGAAGACCTCGTTGAACAGGTTCTCGCCGGTCATCTCGGTCAGCGGCCGGACGGTGACGCCCGGGGCCTTCATGTCGACGATGAAGTAGGTGATGCCCTCGTGCTTGGACCCCTCGGAGGAGTTGCGGGCGATGCAGATGCCCCACTCGGCGACGTGGGCCACGGAGGTCCAGATCTTCTGGCCGTTGAGCCGCCAGCCGCCCTCGGTCTTCTCGGCCTTCATCTGCAGTGAGGCGAGGTCGGAGCCGGCGCCCGGCTCGGAGAAGAGCTGGCACCAGATCATCTCGCCGCTCAGCGTGGGCGGCAGGAAGCGCTCCTGCTGCTCGGGCGTGCCGTACGCGACGATCGACGGCACCACCCAGGCGCCGATGATCATCTGAGGCGTCCGGACGCGGGCGGCCTTGAGCTCCTGGAGGATCAGCACCTGCTCCAGCGGCTTGGAGTCGCGGCCCCAGGGGCGGGGAAGGTGCGGCATGACGAACCCGGCTCCGGCCAGGGCCCGCTTCTGCTCCTTGCCCTCCAGCGCGGCGATCTGGGCGATCTCGGCGCGGATCTCCTCGCGCAGCGCCGCCGACTCCTCCGGGAGCTCGATCTCCATCTCCCGGCTCACGCCGGAGAGCGCGAGCCCGGCGACCCGTTCGGCCCACTCGGCCGAGGGGCCGAGCAGCGCGCGCAGGGTCAGCGCGCGGCGGTAGTAGAGGTGGGCGTCGTGCTCGAAGGTGTAGCCGATGCCGCCGAAGATCTGGATGGCGTCCTTGGCGCACTGCACGGCGGCGTCGGGCGCGACGACCCCGGCGATCGCGGCGGTGTAGGCGGCCACCGCGGCGGCGCCGTCCCCCTCCCCGGCGGCCTCGGCCGCGGCACGGGTGGCGTCCCAGACCGTGGCGCGGGCCTGCTCCAGCGCGACGAGCATCCGGGCGGCCTTGTGCTTGACGCCCTGGAACTGGCCGATCGGGCGGCCGAACTGCACGCGCACCTTGGCGTACTCGGCGGCGGCGCGCACGCACCACGCCGCGACGCCCGCGGCCTCCGCGCCGAGGAGGATTGCCGCGAGGTCGCGGACCTCGGCGCCGGTGAGGCCGTCCAGCACCCGCCCGGCGGGCACGGTCACCGCGTCCAGCTCGGCCCTGGCCACGCCGCGGGTGAGGTCGAGGGACGCGACCGGCGTCACGGTCACCGCGGAGGCGTCCAGCACGACCCATTCCGCCTCGTCCCGGCCGGTGTCCACGGGGAGCACCAGGACGTCGGCGAGCGCGCCGCCCAGGACCGTCGCGGCGGTGCCGGTGACGGTGAGCGCCCCGGCGTCGTCACGGGTGCCGGTGAGGGACCCGCCGAGCGCGACCGCGCCGGTCAGCGTGCCGTCGGCGAGGCCGGGCAGCAGTTCGGCGCGGGCCTTGCCGTCGGAGGCCAGGATCGCGGCGGCGGCGAGGACGGTGGGGACGTAAGGGCCGGGGGCCGCCTTCTCACCGAGGGCCTCGACGGCGACGGCGGCCTCCAGCAGGCCGTAGCCGCTGCCGCCGTACTCCTCGGGGAGGTGCAGGCCGAGAAGACCCTGACCGGCGAGGGCGGGCCAGAAGGCGGGGCGCTCCCCGTCCCCGGCCGCGACGGCGGTGCGCACGACCTCGGGGCGGATGTTCCGCTCGGCCCAGCCGGTCACCGACTCGCGGAGCGCCTCGTGCTCCTCACTCAGTCCGATCGCCATGACAGCCTCCAGATACGGTTCTCTGCCAGAACCATATTCTAGAAGTTGCTTCCATCACAACGGCCGGGCACTGGCCATCAGGGGGGCGATGTCCGCCCAGAGCTGCTTGCGCGAGTCGGGCACGGTCACGAAGAGCATGGCGGGCTTGCGGCGGCCGACGTCGAGCACGGTGACCGCCGCCTGGGAGGTGCGCTTCCTGCCGTCCAGCACGTAGGTCACGCGGTATCCGAGCGTCCAGCCCCTGCCGCCGGCCGCCTTCTGCGAGGCCGTCCAGGTGATCTTCCCGCCCGGCGGGTGGTGGTTGGCGGCCGTCCACTTCACCGCCTGCATCGCCGCCGTCCGCAGGGCGGTGTAGGTCTTCAGGGCGGTGGCCGGGGTCGCGCCGGGGAGCATCCCGGAGCCGACGACCGTGCGCGGCAGCCGCGCCGCGCCGACCTGCTGGCCGACCGAGAAGGACGGCACGGCCGCGGTCTTCCAGGGACTGCCGAGCTTGGCGTAGGTGATGTCGGCCATGGTGTCGGTCACCGAGCCGACCACCCCGCTGGGCGTGCCGGGCAGCGTCGCCAGGGCCTTCATCTTGGGCCTGCCGGGCAGCGTGATCGTGGGGACGGCCTTCGCGCCGGGCGCGGCGGCGCCCTCCTGGCGGGGCTGCGCGCTCCGCTCCGGCGGCTCGTCCCCGGAGAACAGGACGAAGACCAGGACGACCGCGGCGGCGGTGAGGAGCGCGGCGACGATGCTGTAGACGGCCCGCAGCGACAGCCCGCCGCGCCGCGCCGGCCCGGTGGGCGAGCCCCCGGACGGCGATGGCGGCACCGGCGGCACCGGCGGCTCCGCCCGTCCTGACCGGTCGCCCGCGGGCGACGGCCGCTCCGGCGCGGGGAACGGTCCATCCGGGTCGATCCTCGGGACCAGCAGGGTCTCCTCGCCGTCCCCGATGGGGAACCGGCGGGGCACCCGGGTGCCGATCATGGTGCCGTCCTCGGCCTGGACCGCGGGCATGGGCGCCGTGGGCGCCTCGTACGACGGGATGTATCTCTCGTGAGAACGCCCGGAGGAGTCACCGTCAACGTCCGCCATGGTCGTCAGGCTACGTCACCGGACCCCGAACGATGAACCCGGACCCGATCAAAACCTCGGCAGGGTACCGCCGCCGGTGTCCGGGAAGATATCCCTGCATGGGGGGATCGACATCGCGGGCCGCGCTGCCGGCGGCCGTCACCATCGCCGTCGCCGTGGCACTCGCGGGCTGCGGCGGGACCGGCGGGACGGGGCTGAGCGGCTCGGTCTCCGACTCGGTCTCCGGCTCGGCCGGCGGACCGCCGGGGAGCCCGCCGACCGCCACGGCCGGCGGGCTCCCCGCCTCCCCGACCGGCACGCCCGCCGGCCCCGGGACGCCGGTCTCGCCGCAGTCCCTCCAGGCGGCCTACGAGCAGGTCATCACCGCGGTGCTGCCGTCGATCGTGCAGATCACCACGAGTGAGGGTCTCGGCTCCGGGGTCGTCTACGACACCGCCGGGCACATCGTGACCAACGCCCACGTGGTCGGCCGGGCCAGGCGCTTCCAGGTGACGCTCGCCAGCGGCGGCCCGCCCCGGGCGGCCAGGCTGGTCAGCTCCTTCGAGCTGGGCGACCTGGCCGTGATCAAGGTGGACGACCCCAGGGGGCTGCGGCCCGCCGCGTTCGGCGACTCCGGCCGTCTGCGGGTCGGCCAGTTCGTCCTCGCCATGGGCAACCCGCTGGGCCTGTCCGGCAGCGTCACCGACGGGATCGTCTCCGCGCTGGGCCGTACGGTCACCGAACCCGCCGACGGCGAGGGCCCCGCCGCGACGATCACCAACGCCATCCAGACGTCGGCGGCGATCAACCCGGGCAACAGCGGCGGCGCCCTGGTCGACCTCTCGGGGAGGGTCATCGGCATCCCCACCCTCACCGCCGTCAACCCCGAGCTGGGGGGCGGCCAGGCGGCCGGCATCGGCTTCGCGATCCCCTCCGACACCGCCGTGGACATCACCCGGCAGATCATCGAGAAGGGCAAGGTCGTCAACACCCGCCGGGCCGCCCTCGGCGTCACCGTGCAGACCGTGATCGGCTCCGACGGCCTGCCGGCGGGGACCGGCGTCGTACGGGTCGACCCCGGCGGCAGCGCCGCGCGGGCGGGGATCCGGACGGGCGACCTGATCGTCTCCATCAACGGCACCGCTACCCCGACGACGCAGGCGCTCTCGGAGGTCCTCGCCGGCCTCGACCCCGGCGACCGCGCCCGGGTGGAGCTGCGCCGCACGGACGGCTCCACCACCGCCGTCACCGTGACCCTGAGCGAACTCCCCGGCGCCGGCTGACCCGGCCGTCACGCTCACCACAAGATCTTCTGTACTGAAGAGAGTGCACGTAGATTCATGCGCCTTGCAGTACATTATGAGCATGAGCAAAGAGATCCTGCAGGTCCGCGAGGTGGACACCGCAGACCTCGCCATCCTGCGCGAGCGGGCGACCAAGGAAGGGAAGTCCCTGTCGGCCTACGTCCGCGACATCCTGCACGACGAGGCGACACGGATGACCAACGCCGAGGTCATCGCCCGGATAGCCGAAGAAGAACCGGTGGACGTGAGTCTCGACGAACTTCGCTCCTATGTGGAGAAGGACCGCTCCTGGTGACCGTCGTCGACACCTCGATCATCGTGCGGCTGTTGCTCGCCGTCAAAGGCGACGACCTGCTGCGGCAACGCCTGGCAGGGGTGGGACGCAGCCTGCACGCCCCGGCCCATCTCGACATCGAGGTCCTTTCCGCGATCAGGGGACTGCTGGCCGGAGGGAAGATCCCCGAAGATCGGGCCCGGCGCATGGCCGGACAACTCAACGCCCTGCGCATCACCCGGCACGAGGTGGCTCCGTTGGGCCCACGTGTCCTGGCCTTACGGCACAACTTCACGGCGTACGACGCCGCCTACGTGGTGCTCGCCGAAGCCCTGGAGCAGCCCCTGCTCACCTGTGACGCCAAATTCGCCCGCGCTCCGGAGGGCGCCCACCGAGCCGAGATCCACATCTATCCCGCCTGAGGGGCCGGCCAGAACGACGAAGTCCGCGAGGGCGAGTGCCACCCGCCCCCGCGGGCGTCACGGGGCGGGTGCCGGGGTCAGCCGGCGGTGAAGACGAGTTCGACGCGGCGGTTCCTGGCCCGGTTCTCCTCGGACGGCCTGCCGTCGACGACGTTGGGCACCTTCGGTTCCCGCTCGCCGCGGCCGGTGGCCTGGAAGGTCACGTTCCGCCCGGCCAGCAGCGGCAGCAGCGCCCGCCGCACGGCCTGCGCCCGCCGCAGGGACAGCCGGTCGTTGTAGGCGTCCGCCCCCTGGTCGTCGGTGTGCCCCACGACCTTGACCACCCCGCCGGCCGACTCCGCCGCGATCCGGTCCGCCACCCCGCGCAGCCGCGCCGACGCCCCGGAGGTGAGGGAGGCGCGGTCCAGTGCGAACAGCACGTCACTGGTGATCGCCAGGGTGACCGTCTCACCGGTTTTCGACTCGCTCTCGCTGCCGTCCAGGGACTCGGTCTCGGCGAGGATGTCCTCGACGGGCAGGGCGATGTCGTCGACCGGGGCCGTGGTGCCGTCCGGCGGGTCCGGCTCCGCCAGCACCGGCGACGCGGTCCCGGCGGCGAGCCCTGCCGCCAGCGCCGCCGTCAGCACCGCGGCCGTCAGGGCGCGGCGGGCGCGCTCAGGAGATCGGGACATCGGTGAACACCCCGAGGACCGGCATCTCAACGTTGATCTTCTGCACGTCCGGCGGCGGCGCGGCGTACGTCGCGTACATCGTGACGACCTCCCCCGCGTCGATCGAGTTCTCGTACGCCGAGCACACGCACTTCGTCCCGGTGCCCTCGCCCGTGCGGGCCACCCGGTAGCGCTTGGCGTTGACCGGGTCGACGAGGCTCACCCCGGCCACCGTCAGGCCGAGGTGGGTGGATTCGTCCCCCAGGCGGGTGTACATGCTCCAGTCGGTGTCACCGGTGTTGGTGATGGTCCAGCTCAGCGTGACCATCCGGCCCTGCCGCCTGAGCCCCGTGATGTCCGCGGTCAGCTCGGTGCCCTCGATCTTGGCGTCGCGGGTGGCGATCACCGTTCCCTGCTGGGCGGGGGCGCTGGTCCGCGTGTCCGGCGAAGCCTGGTCGCCCGGCCCCGCCGTGCCGGTCCCGCCGTCCCGCGGCGCCTCGCCGCCCGTCTCCGCCGTCTCCGCCTGCGCGGACCGTGCCTGGCGCTCCTGACCGCCGCCGCCCGGCTGCAGGCCGTCGAGCGCGCCGCACGCCGTCAGGGCCAGCGCGAGTCCGGGTACGGCCACCGCGACGGCGATCTTCCTTCGCATCCTGGGTCACCTCTGTTCGTCGGGGTCGGTGTCGGTCCCGAACCTACCGAGACGACCTTAAGGATCCGTATAGTCCGCTATAACCGGTCCGCTACAGCCGCAGGCCGCGCCGTCGGCGCGCCTCACCCGCGAGCTCCCGGGCCTCGCCCAGGCCCTGCCGGTCACCGAGGACGTCGAGTTCCTCCATGGCGGCGGAGACGATCGCGAACGCCTCATCCACCTCGTCGAGGTCGAGGTGCGCCCCCGCGAGGACGAGGGCCGCGCGGGCCGCGCCCCGGCGGTCACCGTACTCCCTGAAGATCGACGATGCCTCACCCGCCGCCACGCGCGCCGGCTCCGGCAGCCCTTCCGCGCGCGCCACCCGCGCCAGCAGCAGCAGGCCCGCCGCCTCCGGCAACCGGTCGCCCAGCCTCCGGTCGATCCGCAGGGCGCGCTCGACGCGGTCGCGCGCCGCGGCCACGCGCCGCCCCTCCAGGTGCGTCCGGGCCAGGTCGCGCAGCGCCGCCGCCTCGCCCCGGGGGTCGCCCAGCTCACGGTAGGCGTCGAGAGCGGCCGACAGCAGGGGCTCGGCCCGCCGTACGGAGCCCAGCGCGCGCAGCGCGTCCGCCCGGCCGCGCGCGTCGCCGGCCGCCTCGAACTCCGCCAGGCACTCCGACAGGCGCCGTTCCGCCTCCACCGGTTCCCCCCGCGCGAGAAGGACGAGGCCGAGCCGGTACCGGGCGCGTGCCGCCTCCGGCCCGTCGCCCAGCTCGCGGAAACACGACAGCGACTCCCCGAGCTCCCGCGCGGCGTCGTCCAGCCGCCCCTCTGCCCGGTGCAGGTCGGCCAGCGCCCGGCGCAGCAGCGCCTCGCCGTGGCGGTGGCCCGCCCGCCGGGCGGCCGCGAGACCGATCCGGTTCGTCGCGTGCCAGTCCTCCCGATGCGCGCGCAGCTCGAAGAACGGCGTCAGGTAGAAGGCCAGCCGCCAGGCCGCCTCGTCCAGTCCCGCCCGGTGGAAGTCCGCGACGGCCGCGACCAGGAACCCGCGTTCGGCGGCGAGCCACCGGACCGGCTCGCGCAGGTGGACGGTCTCGGGGGCGAGCCCCCGCTCCGTCGTGCGGGCCAGCGTCCGGCCGGTGCCCGGCTCGGCCGGCAGCAGCAGCGCGCGGGCCCGCCGGACCCGGTCCAGGACCTCCCGGGCGAGTACGGCGAGCACCCGCTCCGCCGTCCCCTCCTCCTCGGCGAGGCGTTCGGCGGCGTAGAGACGGGTGAGGTCGTGGCGGCCGTAGCGTTCCTGCCCCGCGTCGTCCAGTCCCCGCGCCTGCAGCAGCCCGGCGCGGGTCAGCTCCTCCAGTTCCCGGTCCACCCGCACGGCCCCGAAGACCGCCGCGGCCGCCCACGGCGCGACGTCCGGCGCCGACAGCGCCCCGAGGCGGCGCAGCAGACGCCGCTCCTCCTCGGCCAGGTCGCGGTAGCCCAGGGCGAGGCTGCTCCGCACGGCCAGGTCGCCCGCGGTCAGCTCGTCCAGCCGCCCCCGCTCGTCCTCCAGCCGCCCGGCCAGGTGCGCCAGCGTCCAGCCGGGACGCCGCGCCAGCCTGGAGCCCGCGATCCGCAGCGCCAGGGGCAGGCCGCCGCACGACACGGCGATCCGCCGCGCGGCCTCCGGCTCGGCCAGGACGCGTGACGCGCCGACCACCCCGGCCAGCATCGCCGTCGCCTCCGCCTCGTCGAGGACCTCCAGCTCGAAGGCGCGGGACGCCTCCAGCCCGTACAGCGGCGACCTGCTGGTCACCAGCGTCAGGCAGCCGCGTCCCGTCGGAAGGAGCGGTCTGACCTGCGCCTCACCGACCGCGTCGTCCAGCACCACCAGCAGCCTCCGGCCGGACACCATGCTGCGGTAGAGCCGCACCCGGTCCTCGATGCCCGCCGGGACCGCGCCCTCGGGGCAGCCCAGCGAGCGCAGCAGGTCCTCCAGCACGGCGCCCGGAGCCGCCGGGCGGTCTCCCCCGGCCCTCAGCGCGGCGTGCAGGCGCCCGTCGGGGAAGTCCCCGCCCAGCACCGTGGCGGCGTGGACCGCCACGGCGGTCTTCCCCGCCCCGGCCGGACCGTGCAGCACCAGGTGGACCGGGGCGCCGTCCGGATCGGGGGCCTCACGGGCGATCCAGTCCATCACCGCCGCGCGGCCGGTGAAGTCCGCGATGTCGGGCGGCGTCTCCTGCGGGACGGGACCTCCGCCGCCCGGCCCGTGCCCCCGCGGCGAGCCGTGTCCCCCGGCGGATCCCCCGGCGACGTGCACGGTGTGCACGCCGTACGACCCGGCCGGCACGCGGGCCGCGTGCGGCTCCGGCCCGGCCAGCACGCTGTCGTGGGCCGCGCGCAGCTCCGCCCCGGGCTCCAGTCCCAGCTCGTCCACCAGAACGCGGCGGGCGTCCTGGTAGGCGGCGAGCGCCTCCGACCGCCTGCCCGCCCAGGCCAGCGCGAGGATCAGCTGTGCCCAGGACCGCTCCCTGAGCGGGTAGGCGGCGACGAGCGCGCGAAGCTCGCCGACGACCTCCCCGTGGCGGCCGAGCACCAGGTCGAGGTCGATCCGCTCCTCGGTGGCGGCGAGACGCGCCTCCTCCAGGCGTACGGCCTGCGTCCGCCACAGCTCGGCCGAGTCGACGCCGGCCAGCGCCGGTCCGCGCCAGAGCCGCAGGGCCTCACGCAGCCCCTCGGCGGCCTCGGCTGCGGCTCCCGCGTCGCGCGCCCGGCGGGCCCGCTCCACCAGGCGGCCGAACAGGTGCGCGTCCACCCGGACGGGATCGACGTCGGCCAGGTAGCCGCCGGGGGCCGTCCGGATCGTCGCGGCGCCCAGCGACCGGCGCAGCGCGCTCACGTAGACCCGCAGGACCGCCTCCGCCGAGGCCGGTGGTCCCTCGTCCCACACCGCGGCGGCCAGGCGGTCGAGCGTGACGACGCGCCCGGCGTTCAGCAGCAGCGCCGCCAGGACCGCCCGATGCTTGGCCGGGCCCGGCGTCAGGTCACGGCCGCCGTCACGGACCTCCAGCGGTCCCAGAACGCCGAACCGCACGGGTCAGTCCCCTGCCGGGCGCGCGCCGAACGAGGCGAACCGGACCCGCACCACCGCGTCACCGTACGGCGCCGCGTACACGCCCGTCTGCCCGGGACCGTACGGATCACTGTCGACGGCCTCACCGGCGAAGCCCTCGTTGACCCACATGCGCAGCGCGATCCTCCGCCCGTCGGGACGGCACTCGGCGACGACGCGATTGTCCGCCGACGCCCTGACCTCCGCGTTCTTGACGGGACCGTAGAGGACGGCGGGCGGGCGGCCCGCCCGCCGCTTGGTGATCGACACCGTTCCCGCGGAGCCGACCGCGAACTCGTAGCGGTCGCCGCCTCCCGCGCCGCCCCGGCACCAGACGCCGAACTCGCCGGTTCCGTCCGTCAGCCTGGCCGAACCGGTGACGACCGTTCCCGTCTCGGGCTCGTCCGGCACGGGCGCCGACTTCCACAGCCGCCACCCCGGGTTCACCGACAGGAGGTAGGCGCCATCGGTCACCCGCGCGCTTCCGGCGTCGGTGGTCCCCTCCGACCAGGGCCGCCGGGCGTCGCCGAAGCCGGCCTGGAACGACCACTGCCCGCCCGGCCGGGTCGTCGCCCACCACACCGCCCCGCCGGCCACCACCGTCACCGCCACCGCCGCGGCGGCCAGACGGGCCGTCGGCCGGATCCGCCGTCCGCGCCCGGCGGCCCGGGGTTCATCCCGCCCGGCCGTGTCAGGCGCGGTACCGGCCGTGCCGGGCGGGGCAGGGGACGCCGGTGGGCCGCCCCACCCGCTCGTGGCGGGCGCCGGCCGCGGGGCGCGGGCGTCCGCCGTACCGGAGGCGGACGGAGGGCCGGCCACCGCGCCGGGCGCGTGACCGCGCGACGGCTCGGACGCGAACCCGCGGTCAAGGGCCGCCCCGGGACCGGGGGCGGGCCCGGAGGCGGGGGCGGGCCCGGGGGCGGAGGCGGGGGCCGTGCCGTACCGGGGGCCGGGACCGGTCTCCATGACGCCGCCGGTCCAGGTGCGCTCGACGACCCGGGTGGCCGTGTCCGGGGTGAGCTCCGGCCCGCCGACCAGTTCGGCGAGCAGCTCCCGGGCGCTCGGCCGCCTGGCGGGGTCCTTGGCCATGGCCCGCTCGACGACACCGCGCATCCGCTCGTCCAGGCCGTCGAGCCGGGGGCCCTCGTTGACGATCCGGTAGAGGACCTCCGCCGGGGCCCCGCCGCCGAACGGCAGCCGCCCGGTCCCCGCGAAGACGATGACGCCGCCCCACGCGTAGACGTCGGCCGCGGGGGTGAGCTCCTCTCCGCGCACCTGCTCGGGAGCCATGAACGCCGGGGTTCCCAGGATCACCTGACTGGTCAGGTTCTCGCCGTCCACCAGCTTCGCGATCCCGAAGTCGATCACGCGCGGTCCCATCGGGGAGAGCAGCACGTTCGACGGTTTGAGATCCCGGTGGATCACTCCGGCCCCGTGGATCGCGTTCAGCGCCACCGCGACCCCGACCGCCAGCGCCTCCAGGTCGGAGCCGGTCATCGGCCCCCGCTCCCGTACGGCCCGCGCCAGGTCGGGTCCCTTGACGTACTCGGTGACGAGGTAGGCGACGTCCCCCTCGACGCCCGCGTCCAGCACCGGAGCCGTGCAGAACCGGGCCACCCGGCGGGCCGCGTCGACCTCGCGCCGGAAGCGCCTGCGGAAATCCGGGTCGCGGGCCAGCTCCGGGTTGATCACCTTCACCGCGGCCAGCGCCCCGGTCGGGGAGGTCGCCAGGTGGACGGTGCCCATGCCGCCGCGCCCGAGCACCCGCCGGAGCAGGTACCCGCCGATGGCGGGCTGCTCGGCCGATATGCCCCGTTCCGAAGGATTCATCGGGCTTAGCGTAGCTTTCCAGCACGATTCTCACGCGCTGCTCTCACGTCCGGCCCTGCCCTGCGCACCGCACGGTTCGCCGGACGGCCGGGGAAGCCGGGAAGGCCGCACCCGAAGGAACGGACCGAGGAGATCCCGCGGACCCGCGGCGTGGACGCCACCGAGATCGCATCCGTCCCGCCTGGAGGCGGACGGAACGAAGCCGAGCCGAGGTCGCATCCGTCCCGCCTGGGGGTGGACGGAACGAAGAAGCCCGCCGGGGCGAGTGCTACTCGCCCCGGCGGGCTTCTTCACGGGGTGGTGGAGGTGGCGGGAATCGAACCCGCGTCCTTCAGCTCCAAAACAGGGCTTCTCCGGGTGCAGCCCGCTGTGCTTTTCTCAGCCCCGGCGATCACGCAGGCAAGTCGCCGACGGGCTCAGCCACTGTTAGATTTCCCGATCTCCCCCGTGGCCGGGTCGATCGGTTGAGCCTCCTAGCGATGCCGGATCCGGGCCGGAGGCGCTCCCGGGCCGGCAGAGGTCACTCGCTGCTTAGGCGGCGAGGGCCAGGTTGCCCTGGCTGACCTCGGAGTGCGTCTTATTGGCACTTGTTGGTCGCGGTCACAGTGTTAACGAGGTTATGTCCGCAGTCCTCGACCCGCTTCCCCTGAGATGCAAAGCCAAAGTCGAAACCAGTCACCCCCCTGTTGAGTTGTCAACCCGACCCCGAAGGGCGGGCTATCCGAAGATACCCGTAACAACACCGTCGATGCCAACCTGATTCCCGCCCGGGAGCCCTTCCGGGCGGGAAGATCCAAAAATCCTGGGGGCGCGGGCGTCGCGCCGCGCGCCCCCGGGATCGACCGGCAGGGTCGAGCCGGTCCGGGCCTACGGGGCCTCCCCGAGACGAGGCCCCGGTCCCATCACAGTGACCGGGCCCGCAACCCCCCAGGCGGTGCCCGGTCACCTGGAAGGACGCAGCGCGGGCGCCCGATGGTTGCTCGGGGCCGCGAGATTGTCGCCGGGAATGCGTGCGAGGCCGGTGACACGGCCGGCTCCCGCGTGCGGCGGGTCACAGGCCCGCGCGCAGCCCCCGGAAGAACCGCCCGGCGACGGTGGCCCCCGCGGCGGGGTCGGAGCTCTCCATCAGCACCGCCACGGCCGTGTCCCCCTGCCAGCCGACGAACCACGACAGGGGCTTGCGGCCGCGGACGGCGGTGGCGGTGACGCCGTACACCGGGTCACCCGGAGCCGCGGCGGCGCGGGCCGAACCCGAGGTCACCCCGGCCCGCATGAGCGTCTTGAGGGTGGCGACCGTCCTGTCGTCGAGCTTGATCGGCGCGGGCGGCTGCGCCGGCCTGGTCTCGGCCGAGGGGTCGGGTTCCTTGGGATCGGTGACCAGGACGGGCGGGTGCCAGGTGCCCGTGGGCGAGGCGACCGCCCCCGCCACCAGGGCCATGGTCAGCGGGCTGACCAGCACGTTCTGACCCACGATGGCCCGTGCCGTGGCCGCGTCGCCCTTCAGGGGCCGTATCGAGCCGCTGAAGGTCGAAAGCGGCAGGTTCCAGCGCGTGCCCAGGCCGAACCTCTTCGCGCCGGCCTCCAGCTCGGCGCCGTCCACCTTGCGGGCCAGCGAGGCCAGCGCCGTCACGCAGCCGGTGGCGAACGCCCCCTGGACGGTGGGCGTGCTCGGGGCGGGCGGCCCGGACTGGCGGAAGCGGGCACCGCCGACACTCCGCTCCCCGGGGCAGGCGAGCTTCTGCTTGAAACTCGTCCCCGCCTTGATCAGCCCCTCGACGGCCATGAGTGAGAACGCCGAGCCGGGGTGGAACCGCCCGGCCAGGGCGTCCTCCTTCTGGTTGTACTCCTTGGTCGCGCCGACGGCCCGTACCTCGCCGGTGGAGGCCTGCACCGCGACGAGCATGCCGGGCGTGATGCCGAGCAACGCGTCGTCGGCCGTCTTCTGGACGCCGCGGTCGAGGGTGGTCCGCACCGGCGAGGTGGGCCGTCCGGACCACTTCTTCAGCTCGGCCACCTCCTTCATCGTCCTGACGTCCAGCGTGATCACGCTGGTCTCGGTCGAGCCGGTGAGGTACTCCTGGTAGGCCTTCTGCAGCCCGGTGCGGCCGACCGTGTCGCCCGCCCGCTGGGGGCCGCCGAGCTGCTGCTGGAGGTCGGCGGTGACCGCGGAGACGACGCCCACGATCTGCTTCGGGGAGTCGGGCGCCAGGGGCTGCGGGTCCTTGGCGATGGTGATGCCCGGGATGGCCTTCAGCTGCGACTCCAGCTGCGCGTAGCGCCGGCCGCCGAAGGTGGCCAGCGGCACGGCCGCGTCGGGCCGGGCCGACCGGATCCGGCTCAGCAGGCGGTCCTGGGGGAACCCGGTGACCTTGGCCAGCTGTTCGCAGACCTCGGACGGGTTCTTCAGCTCGGCCGGCGTGACGTTCGCCACGTAGAGGGTGGTCTCCTGCTGGAGGGGGGCGCCGGTGCGGTCCTCGATCGGGTTGCGCCCCTGGGGCTTGATGTCCACCGCGAACCGCTGGCCCTCGTGCAGGTCGGGGTGGAGGACGCTGGGCGACCAGTGCACCTTCCACTGGCCGTTCACCAGGCGCAGCGGCAGCCGCCCGTCGTACTCCCACAGGGGGTTGTTCTCCCCCAGGTCGACCTCGGCCGCGAAGTCGGCCTCGGCCTGCTCGTCCTGCCCGGCGCGCAGGCCGGTCAGCCGGAAGCGGAACGAGGCCGCGTCGAGCTGGACCTTCGCGTCCTCCAGCGCCGTGCGGACCGCCTTCTCGTCGCCGTCGGTGCGCCTGGCGGCGGCGGCGTAGTCGCCCGTCTGCCAGCCGACCAGGAAGTCGCGGACCGCCTCGTGGGCCGACGGCTCCTCCAGACACGCCGACAGCAGGGGGACGGTCGCGGCCAGTGTGAGCGCCGCGGCGACGGCGCGCCGAGCCTTCCTCGTCACGGTTACCTGTTCCTGTACCGGACCGCGCGCGCCATCTCCCGCTTGGCCTGCTGCTCGGCCAGCGTCTGCCGCTTGTCCCAGTCCTTCTTGCCCTTCGCGAGGCCGATCTCGATCTTGGCCTTGCCGTCCTTGAAGTACAGGGCGAGCGGCACCAGTGTGAGACCGCCCTCCTTGGTCTTGGAGGCCAGCTTGTCGAGCTCCTTGCGGTGGAGCAGCAGCTTCCGGGTACGGCGCGCCGCATGGTTGGTCCACGTCCCCATCGTGTACTCGGGGATGTGGACGTTGATCAGCCAGGCCTCGCCGTCCTTGATCGTGGCGTACCCGTCGACGAGGGACGCCCGCCCCAGGCGGAGCGACTTGACCTCGGTGCCCTGCAGCACGAGGCCCGCCTCGTAGGTCTCCTCGATGTGGTAGTCGTGCCAGGCACGCTTGTTCTGGGCGATGACCTTCCGCCCGGTCTCACGTGGCATGCCTTCGAGCCTACCGGTGACCGGGACGGCGTACCGCGCCCGAGATCGCGCGCATGTCCGGCGCGGGGGTCATCGCGGCGTCATACCCGCAGGTAGCGGCGGAGCGTGACGAACGACGCCAGGATACAGATCACCACACCGATGACCAGGGTGAGGAGGATGACCGAGGTCACCTTCTCCCAGGTGAGCACGGTGTTGGCGAGGTAGACCTGCACCTTGTCGAAGAGGAACACCTTGCTGACGATCAGCAGCACCCCGGACATCACACCGCCGATCAGGCCGGCGATGACGCCCTCCATGACGAACGGGAGCTGGATGTAGATGTTGGAGGCGCCCACCAGCCGCATGATCCCGGTCTCGCGCCTGCGGTTGTAGGCCGACAGCCGGACGGTGTTGCCGATCAGCAGCGTGGCCGCGAAGACCAGGATGATGGCGATCACCAGGGCGGCCCAGCGCAGGCTCTCCAGGAGGGCGAAGAACTTCTCCAGGAGCTCCTTCTGGTTCACCACGTTGGAGACGCCGGGGGCCCCCTTGAGCTGCTCGATCACCGCGGGGTAGGTGTCGGGGTCCTTGAGCTTCACCCGGAACGACTCCGGCATGTCCTCGGCCCGGATCGCCGAGAGCAGCACGGTGTTGCCGGCGTTCTGCGACTTGAAGACCTCGTAGGCGTGGGCGGCGTCCTCGAAGGAGACCGACTCCACCTGGGGCAGCGACTCGATCCGCTGCTTGAGGGCCGCCTGTTCCTGGGCGTTCACCCCGCCGCTGCCCTTGCACTGCGGGAAGGGGTCGTTCTTCTTGCACAGGAAGGCCGAGACCTCGACCCTGTCCGACCAGAAGTCCTTCATGGTGGAGATCTGGGAGTTGATCATCAGGCCGACGCCCAGCAGGGCCATGCCGATCGCCACTGTCACGATCACCGCGACGGTCATCGTGAGGTTACGCCGGAGGCCGATCCAGACCTCGGAGAAGATGAAGTTTGCCCGCATGCTCTTCCTGTCGCTGCTGCCGGTACTGGTGTGTCAGTACGCCTGGCCGTAAACGCCACGCGACTGGTCTCGGACGATCTTGCCGTCCTCCAGTTCCACTACGCGTTTGCGCATGGAGTCGACGATGGCCGCGTCGTGCGTGGCCATGACGACGGTGGTGCCCGTCCGGTTGATGCGGTCGAGCACCTTCATGATGCCGATGCTCGTGGCCGGGTCGATGTTGCCGGTGGGCTCGTCGGCCAGGAGGATCATCGGCCGGTTGACGAACGCGCGGGCCATCGCGACCCGCTGCTGCTCACCACCGGAAAGCTCGTCGGGCATCCGGTGGGCCTTGCCCTCCAGGCCGACGAGCTCGACGACCTCGGGCACGACCTTGCGGATGAACCGCCGCGGCTTGCCGATCACCTCCAGGGCGAACGCGACGTTCTCGTACACGTTCTTGTTGGGGAGGAGCCGGAAGTCCTGGAACACGCAGCCGATCCGGCGCCGCAGGTGCGGCACCTTGAAGTTGGACAGCCGGGCGAGATCCTTGCCGGCCACCTGGATCACCCCGGAGTCGGGGCGCTCCTCCTTGAGGACAAGGCGCAGGAAGGTGGACTTCCCCGACCCGGAGGGGCCGACGAGGAACACGAACTCACCCTTGTCGACATCGACGCTGACGTGGTCCAACGCGGGCCGGTTCTGGTTCGCGTAGACCTTGGTGACATTATCAAAATGGATCACGGGCGCATCACGGCATGCCAGTCTAGGGGGTAGGACGGTCGAGGTAGTGGCGGAGCTTCGCCTTCGCCTCTCGCCGGCCGGGGGGCGCCGGTCTTTACCGACGATCGACGTTCCGGTGGGCGGAGCCCAGTCTAGAGGGAAGACCGGCCTGGAAAGTCCATAACGGAAACAAAACGATTCGGCCGCCCGGTAACGACCGCATAAAGTGGTTCTGAAGGCTAGAAGGAGGACGTATGAGCTGTGAGGACTTGGTCTGCGCGCGGTGCGCGCACCCTGTCGCCGAGGGCCGCTGTCCTCAGTGCCGCGCCGCCCGCGAGCGGATGCACCACCACGGCCTGGACGGCACGGCGGCCACGCTGGTGCTGCTGGCGCTGGTCGCGCTGCTCCTGCTGTCCCTGGCCCTGAACCACCTCACGGGGACCTGAGAAGGCCCCCGACGGGCGCCGGACGGCGCCCAGGCGCCCCGCCGTACGGCGGTCCCGCCCGGACGCCCGGCGGCGTCGCCCGACGCCCGGCGTCACCCGGCCGTCACTCGGCGCCCGCCTCCTGGCGGCGCGTCCAGCGGATCTCCGCCTCGATGAACTGGTCGAGGTCGCCGTCGAGCACCGCGGCCGGATTGCCGGCCTCCGAGCCCGTACGGAGGTCCTTGACGATCTGGTAGGGGTGCAGCACGTAGTTGCGGATCTGGGTGCCCCACGACGTGGTGGCCTCACCCCGGATCTCACTCAGCGCCGCGGCCTCCTCCTGCCGCTTGCGCTCCAGGAGCTTCGACTGCAGGACCGCCATGGCGGTGGCCTTGTTCTGCAGCTGCGAACGCTCGTTCTGGCAGGAGACGACGATCCCGGTGGGCAGGTGGGTCAGGCGGACCGCCGAGTCGGTGGTGTTGACGCCCTGGCCGCCGGGCCCCGAGGAGCGGTAGACGTCGACGCGCAGGTCGTCCTCGTTGATGTCGATGTGGTCGGTCGTCTCGACGACCGGCACCACGTCCACGCCGGCGAAGGAGGTCTGGCGGCGGCCCTGGTTGTCGAACGGGCTGATCCGCACCAGGCGGTGGGTGCCGTGCTCGCCGCGGAGCGTGCCGTAGGCGTAGGGGGCCTTGACGGTGAAGGTGGCCGACTTGATACCGGCCTCCTCGGCGTAGGAGGTCTCGTAGACCTCCGTCGGGTAGCCCTTGCGCTCGGCCCAGCGGAGGTACATCCGCAGGAGCATCTGCGCCCAGTCGGCGGCGTCGACGCCGCCGGCCTGGGAGTTGATCGTGACGACGGCCTCGCGGGCGTCGTACTCGCCCGACAGGAGGGTGCGCACCTCCAGGGCTCCGACGTCGCTCCTGAGCGACTCCAGCTCGCGGTCGGCCTCGACGCGGGTCTCCTCGTCGTCCTCGGCGGCGGCGAGCTCGTACAGGACCCCCAGGTCCTCCAGGCGGCGCCCCAGCGACTCGATCCTGTTGACCTCGCCCTGGAGGTAGGAGAGCCTGCTGGTGACCTGCTGGGCCCGCTCCTGGTCGTTCCACAGGTCGGGCGCGGCTGCCTGCTCCCCGAGCTCCTCGATCTGCTTGCGCATCACGCCGAGGTCGAGGACGTCCTGGATGCTGGCGAGCGTGCCGGTAAGCTCGTTGATCTCTTCGGCCGGATCGATGACTGCCACGTCTGTAAAGGGTACGCGACCGCCGAACCCCGTTGGGTACGGCTCGCGTCCCGCCGGTGGCTAGCATGGGCGCGCGAGGGGACCACGAGGAGGCCGGCAGTGCGAGCACATCGGAGACGCGGGCCGCTCGCGCTCGCCCTCGCGCTGGTGACCTGCGCCGCGGCCTGCTCGGGCCCCGGCGACCAGACGCCGCTCAAGGGCGGGATGCCGCCCGGCTCGACCTCCACCCCCGCGGCCCTGGCCGCTCCGCCGGTCACGCTCGCGGAGGCGGACGAGGCCCTGGAGGGCGTCCTGGCCGTCGAGGGCGTGCTGAACGGCGCCACGCCGCACCTGAGCGCCGACCGCAGGAACGCGCTGGCCCAGACCTGCGACGCGCAGTACGACATCACCTTCGCCGCTTTCAAGGTCTCCCGGGACGCGCCGCCCCACCGCACCTGGGGCCGGCCGCGGCTGCTGGTCCCCCGCGTCCAGCGGGCGCCCTACTGGTTCGCCGCGGTGGTGAGCAACGAGGACTCCGCGGGCGGCTCCCGCACCGCCGTGCTGACCCTGACCGAGCGCGACGACAGGTGGTGCGTGAGCTCCACCGCGCTGCTGGAGCCGGGCGAGCGGGTCCCGGAGATCGCCGAGGACGCCGAGGGCTACGCCACCGCGCTCGACCAGGACGACCGGTCGGTGGAGATCAGCCCGCGGCTGATGCCGCCGCTGCACGCGACCGCGGCGGAGCAGGGCACCCGGGGGATCGCGGCCGGACTGGTCGAGAAGGGCCGGCGCACCACCGGCTACGCCGAGGAGATCGCGGCCGAGCGGGCGAAGTACAAGAAGGACGACTGCCAGGGCTACGACTCGATCTTCGGCGCGAGCGGCTACCCGGTGCGCGCCCTGCGCACAGCCGACGGCGGGGCCATGGTCATGTACGCGCTGATCAGGACCGACACCCTGACGAACAAGGTCCCGCCCTGCGCGATGATCAGGGTGCCGGAGCACCTGGAGCCGCTGTACTCCGGCCCGAAAACGGTGGTCAAGGAGCTGCGGATCGCGGAGACGCAGCCCTACGTCAGCGTCGTCCCGCGCCGCAACGCCCACGCCCCGGCGCGGATCATCGCCTATCTCGGCTCCGTCACCAAGGTCTTCGGCACCTGACCCGCCTGACCTGCCCGGCCCCCACATGACCCGCCGAGGGGCCCCGGTGACCGGCCGGTCACCGGGGCCCCTACGGGGTCACGCCTCGCGGACCGGCAGGTTGACCGTGGCCACCAGCGCGCGGATCGCGCGCAGCGCCACCGACAGCGTCGCCAGGTCGAAGTTGTCGCTCTCCCAGATCTCCGACAGGGTCTGCCGGGCACGGGCCACCGCCGCCGCGTTCGCCTCGGTCCAGCGGGCCAGGCGCTCCTCCGGCGACAGGCCCGGCGAGCTGTGGGCCAGGACGTCGCGGGTGAGGGAGGCGTGCGCGGCGTAGAGGTCGTCGCGCAGCGCGGCCCGTGCCATGGAGTTCCACCGGTTGTCCCGCGGCAGCGCGATGACGCGCTCGCGCAGCCCGGCCAGCTGGAGTCGGTCGGCCAGGTCGAAGTAGACCTCGGCCACCTCGCCGACCGGGCGGCCGAGCTGTGAGGCGACCTCCACCAGGTCGAACGTCGAGTAGGCCGGGACCATCGACGCGACCCGCTCGGCCAGCTCCCCGGGGACGCCCCGGGCGACGAAGGAGTCGCGGCGCTCCTCGAACGCCGCCAGGTCCGAGCCGGTCAGCAGCTTGGGCAGGTGCGGCAGCAGGCCGTTCATGCCCTTGGCGAAGAAGTCGGCCGTGGAGGCCAGGTCGAGCGGCGCCCGGCGGTTGCCGAGCAGCCAGCGGGTGCCGCGCTCGGCCAGCTTGCGCGCCTCCAGCTCCATGGCGATCTGCGTGGCGGTGTCCACCTTGTTGTCCAGCTCCTCGACCTGCCGCCAGAAGCTGGGCAGGTCGAACACCTCGCGGGTGACGAGGTAGGCGCGGGTGATGTCGGGGGCGGACGCGCCGCTCTCCTCCCCCAGCCGGAACATGAAGGTGGTCCCACTGGAGTTGATCATGTCGTTCACCACGCAGGTGGTGATGATCTCCCGGCGCAGCGGGTGGGCGTCCATGTGGGGGCGCATCCGCTCGCGCAGCGCCGACGGGAAGTAGGACACCAGCCAGGAGGCCAGGTAGGGGTCGTCGGGCAGGTCGGAGGCGAGGATCTCGGCGTCCGTCACCAGCTTGGTGTAGGACAGCAGCACCGAGAACTCCGGCGCGCTGAGCCCGAGCCCGGCCTGGCGCCGCTCGGCGATCGTCTTGTCCGAGGGCAGGAACTCCAGCTCCCGGTTGAGCAGCCCGGCCCGCTCCAGCCTGCGGAGCTGGCGCGCGTGGATGTGCAGCATCTCCGGCGCCTGGGCGCGGGCGGCGGCCAGCACCACGTTCTGGTCGTAGTTGTCCCGCAGGACCAGGTCGGCGACCTCGTCGGTCATGTCGAGGAAGATCTGGTCGCGCTGTCTGTCGGTCAGCTCGCCGTCGCGGACCGCGCGGTCCAGCAGGATCTTGATGTTCACCTCGTAGTCGGAGGTGTCCACGCCGGCGGAGTTGTCGATGAAGTCGGTGTTGACCAGCCCGCCGTTGAGCGCGAACTCGATCCGGGCGAGCTGGGTGAAGCCGAGGTTGCCGCCCTCTCCGACCACCTTGCAGCGCAGCTCGGCGGCGTCGACCCGCAGCGCGTCGCTGGCCTTGTCGCCGACGTCGGCGTGGGACTCGCTCGACGCCTTGACGTAGGTGCCGATCCCGCCGTTCCACAGCAGGTCCACCGGGGCCCGCAGGATGGCGCTGATCAGGTCGTTGGGCGCCAGCGAGGTCACCTCGTCGGCCAGGCCGAGCGCGGCGCGCATCTGCGGGGAGACCGGGATCGACTTGGCCGTACGGGGCCAGACGCCGCCACCCTTGGAGATGAGCGAGGTGTCGTAGTCGGCCCAGGAGCTGCGGGGCAGCGCGAACAGCCGGGCGCGCTCGGCGTAGCCGCGGGCCGCGTCCGGGTCGGGGTCGACGAAGACGTGCCGGTGGTCGAAGGCGGCGACCAGCCGGATGTGCTGGGACAGCAGCATGCCGTTGCCGAACACGTCGCCGGACATGTCGCCGATGCCGGCCACGGTGAAGTCGGTGCTCTGCACGTCCACGCCGATGGTGCGGAAGTGGTACTTGACCGACTCCCAGGCGCCCCGGGCGGTGATGCCCATGGCCTTGTGGTCGTAGCCGACCGAGCCTCCGGAGGCGAAGGCGTCGCCCAGCCAGAAGCCGTAGTCCTTGGCGACCTCGTTGGCGATGTCGGAGAACGTCGCGGTGCCCTTGTCGGCGGCGACCACCAGGTAGGTGTCGTCCTCGTCGTGCCGGACCACGTCGGCGGGCGGGACGACCCGGCCGTCGACGAGGTTGTCGGTGATGTCCAGCAGGCCGGAGATGAACATCCGGTAGCAGGCGACGCCCTCGGCCAGGACCTCCTCCCGGTTGCCCGACCTCGGCGGGTTCTTCACGACGAAGCCGCCCTTGGAACCGGTGGGGACGATGACGGTGTTCTTCACCATCTGCGCCTTGACCAGGCCCAGCACCTCGGTGCGGAAGTCCTCCATCCGGTCCGACCAGCGCAGGCCGCCGCGCGCGACCTTGCCGAAGCGCAGGTGCACGCCCTCCACCCGCGGCGAGTAGACGAACACCTCGAACCTCGGCCGGGGCAGCGGCAGCACGCTGATCGACGGCGAGTCCAGCTTGAGACTGATGTACGGCTTGCGCTCGCCGTCCACGGTCTGGAAGCAGTTGGTCCGCAGGGTTGCGCCGATCATCTCCAGGTAGGCGCGCAGGATGCGGTCCTCGTCCAGGGAGGCGACGTCCTCCAGGGCGCCGAGGATCTCCTCGTGCAGCGCGTCCTGCAGCTCGGCGCGGACGTCCTCGGCGCGGCGGGGGTCGAGCCTGGCCTCGAAGTAGCGGACCAGCAGCCGGGCCACGCGGACGTTGCCGAGCAGGACCTGCTCGATGTAGTGCTGGCTGAAGGTCGTGCCGGCCTGGCGGAGGTACTTGGCGTAGACCCGCAGGATCTCGGCCTGCCGCCAGGTCAGGCCGGCGGCCAGGACCAGCGCGTTGAAGCCGTCGCTCTCCACCCGGCCGTGCCACAGCGCCTCGAACGCGTCCTGGAACAGCCGCTTGAACTCGTCGCGGTCCACCTCCTGCGAGGGGGTGTAGCGCAGGCCGAAGTCGTAGATCCAGGCGTCCTTGGTGTCGGGGTCGTTGTCGCGGTCGATCTCGTACGGCCGCTCGTCGACCACCTCGACGCCCATCCGCTGCAGCAGCGGCAGCACCTGCGACAGGGAGACGGGAGCGCCGATCCGGTAGATCTTGAACCGGCGCTCGCCCTCGGCCGCGTCGTAGGGCTCGTAGAGGTTCATCCCGAGCTCGTCGGACGACTCCGCGAGCTCCTCCAGGCGGCGCAGGTCGGCGACGGCCATCCGCGGCGGGAAGTCGGCCTTGTACCCCTCGGGGAACGCCGTGGCGTAGCGGCGCACGAGGGCGGGGGCCTCCTCCTCGGAGCTCAGCTCGACGATCGCGGAGGCGAGGTCGTCGTCCCAGGAGCGGGTGGCCGCGGCCAGCTTGGCCTCCAGCTCCTCGACGTTCACCGCGTCGGCGCTCAGCGGCCGGCCGCGCTCGCCGCGCACCACCACGTGCAGCCGGGCCAGGGCCGATTCGCCGATCATGGCGCTGTAGTCGAGCGAGGTGCCGCCGATCGCCTTGAGCAGGAGGTTCTGCAGCTTGACGCGGATCTTGGTGGTGTAGCGGTCGCGCGGCAGGTAGATCAGGCAGGAGATGTAGCGGCCGTAGTCGTCGGGGCGCAGGAAGAGCCTGACCTGCTTGCGCTCGCGGAGCCTGAGCACGCCGAGCGCGATGGGCAGCAGCTGCTCCACCGAGGTCTGGAAGAGCTCGTCGCGGGGGAAGGTCTCCAGGATCTCGATGAGGTCCTTGCCGTCGTGGCTGTCGGCGGCGAACCCCGCCAGGTCCAGGACTTCGGCCAGCTTGCGGCGGAGCACCGGGATGCGGGAGATCGACTCGCTGTAGGCCACGTGGGTGAACAGGCCGAGGAAGCGCCGTTCGCCGACGACCTCCCCGGCGGCGTCGAACATCTTGACGCCGACGTAGTCGAGGTAGGCCGGGCGGTGCACGGTGGCGCGGGTGTTGGCCTTGGTGATGATCATCAGCTGCTGCCGGTCGCGGGCCTTCGCGCGCAGCTCGGGGCTGAGGGCGGCGAAGCTCTCCGAGCCCGCCTTGTCGTGGCGCAGGATGCCGAGGCCGGTGCCGGGAACCTGGCGCAGGCTGTCGCCGTCCTCGCCCTCCTCCAGGCGGTACTCGCGGTAGCCGAGGAACGTGAAGTGGCCGTCGGCCAGCCAGCGCATCAGTTCCAGGCTGTCCTCGGCCTCGGCCGGCTCCAGCGGCGGCGGGTTGAGCGAGACGTCCTCGGCGGTCTGTACGGCCAGGGCCCGCATCTTGACGAAGTCCTCGACGGCGAAGCGCACGTCGGACAGGATCCGCTCCAGGTCCTCCTCGATCACCCTGAGGGTCGCGGCGTCGGCCTGGCGGTCGACCTCGAAGTGCATCCAGGACTCGACGAGCATCTGTCCCGTCGTGTCGTCCTCGCCGCGGCCGAGCAGCCTGCCGGTCATGTCCCTGCGCACCCGCATCTGGGGGTGGACGACCAGGTGGACGCCGATCTCGTGGCGGTCGAGCTCCATCGTCACCGAGTCGACCAGGAAGGGCATGTCATCGGTGACCACCTCGATGACCGAGTATCCGGGGTCCCAGCCGTGCTCCTCCAGCGTGGGGTTGTAGGCCCGCACCAGGGCGCGGCCCTGGGGGCGCCGCTCGGCGAGCTGCCGCTGGGCCATGGCCGGGCCGTAGACGTCGACCGGGTCGCGGCTCAGCAGGTCCTCGGGGGCGACATGCCGGTAGTACAGCCGCAGATAGGCGAGGGCCTCCTCGGTGCCCACGTGCTCGCTACCCGGCGTGTGCGCGCACATCTCGGCGGCACCCCTGAGTAGCTCGTCCTTGGCCTCGTTGAGCGGCATGTCGCTCTCACTCCTTTGTGAGGGATTTTTCATAGTTGGAGGGATCTACGGCTTAATCCGTAGTTCCCAGGGGCGGAGGAAGTAATACGGAAGCCGCGGATCTCCCGGCGGCGGGTCTCCCGCCGTACGGCCCGCGCCCGCACGGCCCACACCGTGGCACCTCGCCCCCGGACGGCCCGCGCCCGGCGCGGACGGGAGCGGAGGCGGAGTGCGGCGCGGTGTCCCCGCGGCGGAACGGGCGAAAGGACCGGCGTGACCGTCGCGGCGGATGACCGGTCGCCGCCGGTCGCCGTGGCAGGGTGCGTCGTGGGCCCCGCGGCTCCCCGCCGCCGTCGGCGCGGAAGCCGCCGTCGCCTGCGCGGGACCGGCGGTCCCGTGGTGCGGGAGGGACGGTCCCCGCCGGATGCGGGCGGTGAGGCCAGCATCGCACAGGGTGGCCTGGATGAGGCGGCGACACCGCGCCCCCCCGCTCACCGAAACTCCGCCCACCGGGCGTGGCCCGCGGCACAACACCTCCAGCGGCCGCTGTCCCGGTCCCCGTTGACCGGAATATGCCGCCGCCCTGCATATCACCCGAAAAGCCAGGAAACGTCAACGTGGCGTCGATGCTCCGGCGGGCCGCCGGAACGGTCCGGCCGGATACCGGGGGCGCCTCGTGCGATCCGGGCGGCGAGGGGAAACCCCGCCCTCCCCCCATGGTAGAGCCCCTGGAGGGCGTCTTCGCGGGGTTCGCGCATCACCGGAGGTCCGCCGAAAACGGGTGGAGCGCCGTCCGCCCGGGTTGACACCATCGGGAGATGCGCAACTGGCCTGTTTTCGGACTGCGGGTGACCACCCCTCGCCTGGAGCTGCGACTCCCGTCCCTCGACGACCTCGACGCCCTGGCCGACCTCGCCGCCGAAGGCGTCCACGACCCCGACGCCATGCCGTTCCTGTTCCCGTGGACCGACGCCGAGCCCGCCGAGCGGGCGCGGAGGAGCGTCTCCTACCACTTCCGGCAGTGGGGCGACTGGTCCCCGGAGAAGTGGGCCTGCGCCTTCGTCACCGTCGTGGACGGGGAGGTCGCCGGCACCCAGGAGGTCTGGGCCTCCGACTTCGCCGTCACCCGGCAGGCCGAGACCGGTTCGTGGATCGGCCGCCGGTTCCAGGGGCGGGGCATCGGCACCGAGATGCGCGCCGCCGTACTGCACCTGGCCTTCGCGGGTCTCGGTGCCCGCCACGCCGTCTCGGGCGCGTTCGCCGACAACCACGCCTCGCTCGGGGTCTCCCGCAGGCTCGGCTACGCCCCCGACGGCGTGGAGATCCGCAGCCGCAGGGGTGAGCCCGCCGAGCTCCTCCGGCTGCGGCTGGCCCGCGACGCCTGGACCGCCCGGGACGACGTCGAGATCCACGGACTGGAGCCCTGCCTGCCGCTCTTCGGCGTCAGCCGTACGACGGAGAGCGGCTGACCGCCTCGGACGTCACCTCGCCACGCGTTCCTCCGGCGAGGGAGACATGGACCTCTGGATCTCGTTCATGGTCCGGGAGGACGGCCCTCGATGACTTCCCTCGGGAAGCAGGACACTGAAGTACGGTTCAGCGAACCGTACTTCAGTGATCGGGGCCGCTTCCGGGTGCCGATCGAACGAGTGAGCCGATCAGCGCGCCCGGCGTCAGCCGTACAGCGCGGGAAGGTCCACCAGGAGGACGCGGTCGTCCCGGCGGGCGGCGGCGGTGAGATCGGCGTCGAACCCCGCCCCGCTGTAGCAGGCCAGTTTCGCCTCCTCCACCCTGTGCCCCTGTGCCGCGAGCACCTCACGGGCGCGACGCAGCCTCTCCAGGTGCCCGAGCCCCATCACCCTGTCCCACTTCACCTCACCGATCGACAGGACCCGCCGCTTCTCGCCGAGCAACGAAGGCGACACCGCCACCACATCAAGTTGGATCTTGTTGTTCTCCCGCTTCGCGTGGTCGACGACGAGAGTGGAGCCCACCTCTCCGGGTGGCTCGTCGAAGGCGTCATCAGCCAGAATCGCCCAGTCGCGGCATGTCTGTTCGAAATCGGGGCCGACGACCTGGGACAGGAACCTCGGCCGCGAACCCCGCCACACCCGCTCGGCCTCCCCGAGTTCGAGAGCGGCCCACTGCGGCCTCATCACCGCCTGGTAGAAGGTGATGAGGGGTTCCGCTATCCGATAGACGGGCTTACCGCTCTTGAGGGCGTCGTGATCCTTCACGATCAGCTGACAGTCCTCAAGCACGTTGAGCGGGTGAGCGATCTCCGCGGACTTGCGTCCCACATAAGCGGCTATCCCACCATTGGTGGAGTTTTCAGCGGCGATGGCACCGAGAACCGAGTGGTAGAGGCCCGAGTCCCGCGCTCCCATCTCCTCCGCGAGGAGATACCGCGCCTCGCGGAACAGCGGCGTCTGGGGGTTGAGAACCGTGCGACGCACCCAGTCGTCGAAGTCGCCCGGTCCATCGGGGGCGTCGTTGCGGACGAACTGGCGCCGGTAGGCGGGCGTGCCGCCGACGACGGCATGGAGAAGGGCGGCGAGCGTCGGGTCGTCCGCTCCCCAGAACGCGGCGGCGGACCGGTAGCGCAACGGCTTGACGACCAGTTCGAGTCCGGCACGCCCCCGGAGCGGGGCCTGCCCGGAGAGCAGACCGCCCATCACCGACATCGCCGACCCACAGAGCAGGACACGGGCGAAGCACCGTTCACGGCTGACGTGCCAGTACGTGTCGAGGTGACGCTGCACGATCGAAGGCAGTGCGGGGCTCGCCTTCATCAGGAGCGGGAACTCGTCGATGATCAGCGGGATGGGCCGGTCCGCCGCCAGGGAGAAGAAGTGCGTCAGGGCGTCGTCCCAGCCGGAGAACATGATCGGCGTGGGAGCGTTCGTGAAGCGGGCGAGTGCCGCGCCGAACATGCGCAGCGCTTCGGTCTCGGTCGACTCGTCCGCCTGGAAGTAGAAGCCGCCCATGCTCTCGGCCAACGCGGTGAGCAGGTAGGTCTTGCCCTGCCGTCGCCGACCACTGATCACTCCCAGGGTCGGCTCCGGCTCGGCGTACTCGACGAACGAGACCAGCGCGTTCCAGTCGCTGTCGCGATCGAAGATTCGTTCAGGCTTGGCAACCGGCATGTGCCGATTCTACTAAACTAGAGTTTAGTCAACTGCAGTTTAGTGATCTGGGTCACTCCTGATTCGGCGTGAAGTGCGACAGCACCTCAGGGTTGGCCATGGCGTCGAGGTTGGCGGCCTTCTCCGGTGGGACGCCGAGGAGGATCTTGCGCACCGGAACCTCCAGCTTCTTGCCGCTGAGCGTGCGCGGGATGCCCGGGACCTCGATGATCTCGTTCGGCACGTGCCGGGGCGACAGCTCCTCGCGCAGCGCCGTGCGCAGCCGGCCCAGCAGGTCGTCGGAGAGCCCGGCCCCCTCGGCCATGGTGACGTACAACAGCAGCCTGCCGTCCTGGCCGAGCTGACCGGTGTCGATCACCAGGCTGTCGGCGATCTCGGTGAAGCGCTCCACCACCCGGTAGAACTCGCTGGTGCCCATCCGCACCCCGCCCCGGTTGAGGGTGGAGTCGGAGCGGCCGTAGATCACGCAGCCGCCGTCCGGCAGGATCTTGATCCAGTCGCCGTGCCGCCAGACGCCGGGGTAGTCGGCGAAGTAGCTCTCCCGGTAGCGGGCGCCGTCCGGGTCGTTCCAGAACATGACCGGCATCGAGGGCATCGGCGCGGTCAGCACCAGCTCGCCGACCTCGCCGACCACCGACCGCCCCGACGGGTCGAACGCCTCCACCTTCGCGCCCAGGCAGCGGCACGGGATGACGCCCGCGCGGACCGGCAGCAGCGGGACCGCGCCGACGAAGCCGGTGCAGACGTCGGTGCCGCCGGAGAACGAGCCGAGCTGCACCCGCGGCAGCCTCTCCGCGATCCAGGCGAACCCCTCCGGCGGCAGCGGCGAGCCGGTGGAGCCCACGCCGCGCAGCGCCTCCAGCCCCTCCGGCCGCACCCCGTCCTTCATCGACGTCACGATGTACGGCGCGCCGACGCCGAAGTACGTGACCCCCTCCTCGGCGGCCAGCCGCCACAGCGCGTCGGTGCCCGGGTGGGCGGCCGACCCGTCGTAGAGCACCACCGTCGCGCCGACCAGCAGGCCGCCGACGAGGTAGTTCCACATCATCCAGCCGGTGGTGGTGTACCAGAAGAAGACGTCGTCCTCACCCAGGTCCTGGTGGAAGGAGAGCGACTTGAGGTGCTCCAGCACGATGCCGCCGTGGCCGTGCACGATCGGCTTGGGCAGGCCCGTCGTGCCGGAGGAGTAGACGATCCACAGCGGGTGGCCGAACGGCACCGGCTCGAAGTCGAGCGGCCCCTCGGCGGCCCGCAGCTCCGCCCAGTCGATCACCCGCCCGCCGTCCCCGGCGTCCTCTGGGGCCGCCGCCCCGGCGGACTCTCCCGGGGAGGGGATGCGCACCCGGGCGGCCAGGGTCGGCAGCTCGGCCGCGATGTCCCGCACGACCTGGGAGCGGTCGAACCGCCTGCCGTTGTAGTGGTAGCCGTCCACCGCGATGAGCACCTTCGGCTCGATCTGGGTGAAGCGGTCGATCACACTGGAGGCGCCGAAGTCCGGGGAGCACGACGACCAGACGGCCCCGAGCGAGGCCGTGGCGAGGAAGGCGACCAGCGTCTCCGGCACGTTCGGCGCGTAGGCGGCGACCCGGTCGCCCCTGCCGACGCCCAGCGCCGCCAGGCCCGCGCGGACCCGCGCGACCTCTCCGGCCAGCTCCCCCAACGTGAGGGCCCGGCGTTCACCGGTCTCGCCGCGCGACACCACCGCGAGGCGGTCCGGGTCGGACGCGGCCCGGCGCAGCGCGTTGGCCGCGTAGTTCAGCGTCGAGCCGGCGAACCACTCCGCGCCGGGCATCGTCCCGGACAACACGGGCCCGTCACCGCGCTCGCCGACCACCCCGAAGTGGTCCCAGACCGACGTCCAGAACCCGGCCGGGTCGTCCACCGACCAGCGCCACAGGGAGTCGTAGTCGCCCGGCCGTCCGAGCCACTCCATGTAGCGGGTCACCTTGGCGTCCCTCACGACCTCCGGGGCGGGTTCCCAGAGCAGCGCACCTTCCTCAACCATGGTCCCCATCCTGTCGGCGGCCCGCCCGAATGTCATCCCCGGGACGCACACACCGGCCGGGTGCGGGGTGTGGGCCGGACACGTGGCTCAATCGCGCAGCCACTCCACGGCGGCCCGCGCCGCGGAGCCGATCACCGCGTCGGCGCGGGGCTGGTTGTACGCCGTGCCGTACGAGCGGGTGAAGACGGCGACGGCGTAGCGCCCGCCGTCGGGGTACTCCACCACGCCGGCCTCGTTGCGGATCGTGGGCAGCGTCCCGGTCTTGCCGCTGACCGCGACGTCGTCGTAGGGGAAGCCGGCCGAGAGGCGGTGCGGCCACACCTGCAGGCCGAGCAGCCTGCGCATCGCGGCGCACGACCCGGGCGAGGCCGCCTCGTCGCGCCAGATCATGCCGAGCAGCCGCGTCGTCTCGCGCGGGGTGCTGCGGTTGGTGCGCGCGGGGTCGAGCACCCGGAGCCGCGCCAGCACCGAGGGGTCGGTGGGCATCTCCTCCTGCCCGGCGTCCTCGACGATGCTCGCGAACAGCTCGCGGCAGTCGTGCTCGACCCGTGTGCCGGTCAGCCCCAGACCCGCGAGCATGGTGTTGACCGCCGACAGCCCGACCCGGCCCATCAGCGTGTCGGCGGCGGTGTTGTCGCTCACCGCCATCATCAGATAGGCCAGGTCGCGCAGGGACATCGTCACGTCGTCGGACATCGCCGACACCCCGGTGGGCCCGGGAGTGTGGCGGTCCGCCATGACCGTGACCCGCTCGGCCGGGTCCAGCAGCCCACGGTCCGCCTGCCGGAAGAACTCCACCAGCAGCGCGACCTTGAACACCGAGGCCGTGACCACGGCCTCGTCGGCGCCGTGGGCGACGTCGGCGCCGGTGTCGATGTCCACGGCGTGCAGGAAACCCGTCACCCCGGCGGAGCGGAAGAGGGTGCCGAGGCCGGTCATCGAATCTCCTTGCGAGGGGGAAGCCCGGTCGCCGGGGCCGGGGCGGAGGCGGTCACGCGAGGAACCCGGAGGCGGGGCGGGCCCGCACCCGCCGGGCCGGCGCCACACCGTCGTCCGTCATCCCGGCGTTCTCCCTCAGCACTCGTGCCGCCACCGCACCGAAGGCTACGGCAGCCTCTCCGGGCTCTCCCCGCCAGGCGGTGGAGACCTGCCAGGTCAGCGGACTCCCCAGCAGCGGCCGCCAGCGCAGCCCAGGGAGGGTGACCTGCGGCCCGAAGGCGACGGCCGTGCCCGCCATGACCAGGCCGAGGGTCTGCGCCTCGTGGACCTCCTCCGGGACGAACCCGTGGCGGCGGCACTCGGTGAGCGTCTCCTCATGCAGCCCGGGTTCGTGAGGGTAGAGCACGAGACGCCGCCCGGCCAGGTCGGCCAGGTGCACCGACGCCGACGCCGCCAGCGGGTCGGACTCGGCCAGCACCACGCCGGGGCGCTGGACGAGCACCGGCCCGAAGCGCAGGCCCGGCACGGCCACCGGGTGGCGGACCACGCCCACGTCGAGGGCGCCGTCGAGCAGCGCCGCGACCTGGTCGGCGCTCCACATCTCCGCGGGCGCCGGCCGTACGTCGGGGGCCCGTTCCCGGAATCCGGCGATGAGCGCCGCGATCACCGCCGACCCCAGGTCGGGCAGGACCCCCACCCGCAGCACCGCGCCCTCGCCGCGCCCGGCCAGCTCGCGCAGCCGCTCCACCCGCGACACGATCTCACGGGCCTCGGGCAGCAGCAGCCGCCCCTGCTCGGTCAGCCGCACCTGGCGGGCGGAGCGGTCGAACAGCCGCACGCCGAGCTCCTCCTCCAGCCGCCGGATGCGCTGGCTGAGCGGCGGCTGGGCCATGCCGAGCCGGATCGCCGCGTTGCCGAAATGGAGCTCCTCGGCGACGACGGTGAAGTAGCGCAGATGGCGGACGATGTCCATGAGCAGCAACCATATCGGTTCCGCTATGGAGTGACTCCAGATATCAATATTGGACACCACCGGGATCCCTCTGGTCTCCTCGATCCGCGAGACAGGGGGACGAACCATGAGGAACACATACAGGTACGGTGCGGCGGCGGTGACGCTGGCCGTCGCGGCGGGCGCGGGCGTGTGGCTGCTGCGCACGCCGGGGTCGCCCGAGGACACCGCCCGGGACTTCCTCGCCGCCTGGGCCCGCCAGGACCACCGGGCGATGCGGGCGCTGACCGTCGACCCGCCGGACGACTTCGACCGCTGGTACACCCGCTTCCGGTCCGACCTGAAGCTGTCGAAGGCCGCCTTCCGGGTAACCGCGGGCGACTACTCCGGCGGCTCAGACGACTCCGGCGACTCCGGCGACTCGGGCGACTCGGGCGGCTCCGACGGCTCCGACGGCTCCACGGTCAGGTTCCGGGCGACGCTGGACGGCCCGGTGCCCTGGTCCTACGACGGGTCGCTGCGGGTGGTCGAGCACGAGCGGGCCTGGCGGGTGCGGTGGACCCCGGCGGCGATCCACCCCCGCCTCGGCCGGGGCCTGCGGATCAAAGCCATGCCGTCGCGGTCCGAGCGGGCGCCGATCCTGGCCGCCGACGGCGCCAGGATCGACACCCCCTCCGCGCCCGGCTCGGTGCAGCAGCTCGTCGAGGGGCTCTCCGAGAGATACGCCGCCCGCCTCACCGGCTCCTCCGGCGGCCGGGTGGACCTGGTACGGGGCGCCGAACGGGTCGCCACGCTCACCACCGCGGGCGCGCGGCCCGGCCGGAAGCTGACCACCACGATCGACCTGCGGGTGCACCGCGCCGCCGCCGACGCCATGGACGGCGTGACCAAGCCGGCCTCGCTCGTCGCGCTGCGCCCCTCGACCGGCGAGGTCCTCTCCGTGGCCAACCAGCCGGGCGGGTTCAACCGGGCTCTGCTCGGCCACTACCCGCCCGGCTCCACCTTCAAGGTGGTCACGGCCTCGGCGCTGGTGGCGGGCGGCATGACGGCCGACCAGCCGGTGGGCTGCCCCGCCGAGCGGAACATCGGCGGCTACGCCTTCCACAACGCCGGCTTCGAGGAGTTCGGCACGGTGCCGCTGCGGGCCGCGTTCGCGCACTCCTGCAACACCACGTTCGGGTCGCTGGGCGTGGAACGGCTCGGCGCCGAACGCCTGGCCTCGGTTGCGGCGAGCTTCGGGTTCGGAGGGCCGGTGGACCCGGGGGTGCCCGCCGTACGGGCGCAGTTCCCGAAGCCGAAGGACGACACCGACCTCGCCTCGGCCGCGATCGGGCAGGGCCGCGTCCTGACCAGCCCGCTGAACATGGCCACCGTCGCCGCCGCCATCGCCGACGGCTCCTGGCGCCCGCCCCGCCTCGTGGACGCCTCCCTGCTGCCGGCCGCCCCGTCCAGGAAGCTGGAGCCCTCGGTGGTGCGGGCGCTGCGCACCCTGATGCCCGCGGTGGTGACGGACGGCACGGCCAAGGGGGTCTCCTTCCCCCCCGGTACGGCGGGCAAGACCGGGACCGCGGAGTTCGGCTCGGGAACCTCGGGGAAGGAACCGCCCACCCACTCCTGGTTCATCGGTTACCGCGGCGACCTGGCGTTCTCGGTGATCGTGGAGGGCGGCGGCGAGGGAGCCGCGGTGGCCGCCCCGATCGCCGCCCGCTTCCTCGACGGCCTCGCCTCACCGTGAGCCCGGCGGAATGCCGAGGCACGGCGGCACCGGTCACGGCCAGGCCCTGACGCCATCGGCCGGCGCGGGACGCGCGCGGTTCAGCCCGCCCTGCGGGACGGGGAGGTCAGGCCGGCCACGGCGGCGACGACCTCGGAGGGGTTGGCCAGATCGGGCAGCACCACGTCGGCGCCCGCCTCGTGCAGCTCGGCCGGCAGGGAACGGCCGGTGGCGACGCCGATCATCGCGGCCCCGGCGATCCGGGCCGCCTGGACGTCGCGGGCCGAGTCGCCGATCATCACGGTGTTGCCGCCGTCGAAGGCCGTGCCGTACTTGGCCTTGGCCCGGCCTTGGGCGACCTGGAGCAGGGTGGCCTTGGGATAGACCTCCTCGCCGTAGCCGCCGACCTCGAAGTCGACGTGCCGGTCCAGACCGAAGGCGGTCAGCTTGTGCACGGCGTTGCTCTTGATCGTGCCGGTGAGCACCGCCTGGACGGTGCCCTCCAGCCTGGCCACGGCTCTGAGCGCCTCGGCCGCGCCGGGCATCGTCCGGCCGTTCCGGGCCAGCAGGCCGCGCCGGGCCGCGAAGGCGTCGGCCAGCGCGTCGAGGAACGCAGGCAGGTGGTCGTCGGTGGCGACGACCCCGTTCAGGGCCAGCATCTCGAAGACGATCTCGGAGTCCGGGCGGCCGTTGTGCTGGGTCAGCTTGACCAGCGGACGGCCGGTGACCCGCCGGAACGCCTCTGCGTACGCGTCGCGGGTCACGATGGACACGTCGACCAGTGTGAGATCGATGTTCCAGAGAACCAGGCGGTTGATCGTGGCCTCCCGGGGGTGGGGCGCGGATGCCACCGGGGTGGGGGTTCACGGACGCCGGTGGTACGGATGCCAAGGGTACGGCCGCCGCCGGGCCCGCGCTCCACCCGATGCCGAGAACGTCCGGCCCGGTGCGCGTCAGGCGTGGTCGAGGGCCTCGGCGAGGGTGTCGACGACCGGGACGCCGCAGGTGGCCAGGGCCGCCCTGCCGGTCACGCCGCCGCTGTAGAGCACCGCCCGCGCCCCGACGTGCCGCGCCGCGTGCGCGTCGTCGAGGCTGTCACCGATCACCAGCACGTCGGCGGGATCGGTGCCGAGCGCCGCGAGGTGCGCCGCCATCGACTCGGCCTTGCGGCTGCCGGAACCGGCGAGCAGGCCGTCGATCCGCAGGAAGTGCCGGGCGATCCCCAGCTCGGTCACCTTGGGCACCAGCCGGTCGTGCGCCCACATGGACAGCAGCGACTGCCCGCCGCCCGACTCCTCCCAGCTCAGCAGGGTGGCCAGCGCGTCGGCCGCCAGACCGCAGCCCGGCATCAGCCGGTGGTAGTGGTCGTGGAACCCGACGTCGAGCCTCTCCCACTCGCCGTCGAGGAGAGAACGGCCGAGCATGCGCTCGTAGGCCGTCCAGATGGGACGGGAGTACACCGTCCGGAAGCCCTCGACGTCGTAGGGGGCCAGACCGTAGGGCTCGAAGACCGCGTTCGTCGCCTCCACCACGGCGTCGATGTCGTGAAAAAGGGTGCCGTTCCAGTCCCAGACAATGTGTTTCGCCATAGCCGTTCCAGCCTAGTACGGCCGCCGCGGCGGGTCCTCCAGGGTGGGGTCCGTCACGCCGTCCGGTACCAGTGCCCGTACGTTCTCGGGGGAACATCTCGGCGTGGACCACGCCGAGCCGAGTGCCGTGGCGGCACACTCAACCCATCGGCTGGAGCGCCCTCACCGGGTGAAGCCGCCCGGGCTACGCGGCGGCCGGCTCATCCGATCATGAGATCGGTCACACTCGCGTCGTACGGGCTTGAGTGTGCCGTGGCGGCATACCCGTTAATCGTTCGGATGCGTACCGACGAAGAACCGAACGTGACGCCGGAGCAGAGTCGTGGGCCTGCCCGCCCTGACGACGGTGTCGAGGCCCCGAAGCCCACCGTGCTGCACCAGATGGGGGGCACCGCCGGGTTCGTCTACTCGACGGTTCCGGTTGTCGTGTTCGTGACGGCGAACGCGTTCCTGCCGCTGCCGGTCGCCGTCGGCATCGCGGTCGCGACCGGGCTGGCGCTGTCCGTCTTCCGGCTGTCGCGCGGGGAACGCCTCGTCTCCGCGGCCGGGAGCCTGCTCGGGGTGGCGCTGGCCGCCGGGATCGTCGTGTGGACCGGCTCCGCGCGGGACTTCTTCGTGATCGGGATCTGGGCGTCGCTGGCCGGGTTCGTCGTCACGTTCGGGTCGGTGCTGGCCCGTCGGCCGCTGACCGGTGTCATCTGGAACGCCTTGCACGGCGGGACGTGGGCGTGGCGGTCCGACCGCCCCGTGTGCGTGGCGCACGATGTCGCGACCCTCGCCGCGGCGTCGGTGTTCGGGGCGCGGTTCGTGATTCAGCAGTGGCTCTATCTGGCCGACAGCACCGGCGCCCTGGGCATCGCCCGGGTGGCCATGGGCACCCCGCTCACCGTGCTGGCCGCGCTGGTGGTCCTGTGGGCTTTCCGGCGCAGCACCAGACGCCTCATCCGGACGAACTGATGACCGGGGCGCCGAGCCCGCCGGTGGCGCCGGCGCCGTGCTCGTGGCCGCGGTCGGAACGGTCCTGACGACGGCGCGTACCGTCACGGCGGAACGGTGCGGATCCGCCTGAACCCCTCCCCTCCCCTCGCCCTGCGGGCGACGAATGAGCCGAAAAGGTAATGAGCATGACCCTTTACGAAGGTGCGATGCAGGTGGTCCCCGTCCTGTTGATCGTCCTGTTCATCGAGACCCGCAGCGGTGACCCGCAGGCCAGCCCAAGAATGCGGCGTTGGGAGGACATTCAGAACAGGGGTTACGCCGCGCTCGGCCTCGCCGCGTTCCTGGTGTCGATGCTCGTCGTGGCAGGCATCGTCCCCGTCGGACGCATTCCGGCCGTGATCGTCATCGCCGCCCTCTCCGGCTGCATGGGCCTGTTGTACGCCCGGATTCAGCAGCGCCTCGCCCGTAACCGCAGCGAACGGTACGGCCAGGCGGCGGACGACCGCTGACGCTCCGCGTCGCCCGCCGGTTCGGTGGAAACCGTGCCGCCTCGGCATGGCCGGGCCGGGCCGCCGCACCGACAGGGCATGCGGGCCATGGACGCCGTCACCGTCCGACGTGGCTCGACCCACCTGGAAAGCGCCGGCTCCCCGCGGGGGCCGGCGCTTTCCAGGGATGGTCAGCGGCAGGCCTTGGCGGTGACGCCGGCCCCGTTCTGGCCGCCGGCGCCCGTGCCCCACTGGATGCTCGCCGCGCCCCACGCGCAGACACCCGGGGCCCGGAGCATGTTGCCCCAGTGCCGGCCGTGGTTGCCCGCCTTGAAGCGGAAGGTGTCCGAGCTCCGGTTGGTGTAGACACGGACCGACCCCCGGGCCGTGCTGCTGACGGAGATCTCGGTCCAGTTGGTCTTGCAGCGGCTGGACCACATGAGCCTGACCGTGCCGACCGTCCCGTTGGCCCGGCTCGTGATGTCGGCCTTCTTCACCACCCGGGCCGTGTTGCCACAGCCGGTGCGGTACGGATCCTTGTGGTCGTAGTAACTCTGCGCGTTCGCCGGCGCCGCGGCGACCAGGGTCACGCCGGCGACCGCCAGCGCGGTCGCGACCGTTCGAATCCTCATTTTGTGCCCCCTTCTTCGGATGTGGATCTGAAGACGGGGATCAACCCTAGACCGAAAAGTAAAGGGAAATAAGCAAATATCGGATTTTAAGCCAGAAAAGCCGCCTGACCTCGCCGTACGCCATCAGCCGGCCACCGTCAGCCGACCAGGTCGGGCATCTCCTGGGTGGCGTACCACAGCAGCTCGTGGGCCTCGGCGCCGTCCACCGTGAACCGCGCGTCCTCGTCCGCGAGGTCGGCCTCGGGCAGCGCGGCGATCGCGGCCTCGACGTCCGCCACCGCGGCCTCCTCGTCCACGTGGACCGCGGCGATCCGCGCCATGGGGACCGCGGCGGCGAGCCGTACCCGGGCGCGCTCCTCCAGATCCGCGCCCATGCCCACCTCGCCGTCCGGCACCTCGGCGGCGACGACGACCCGGCGCGCGGCCGCCTTGACCCCGTCGGCGCGGTCGGCGGCCAGCATCCGCAGGGACGCGCGGGCGGCGTCGGTCAGGGCGACGTACTCCAGTTCCTCGGTGTCACCCGAGGCGTACCACTCGACCAGCGCGGGCGTGACCGCGTAACCGGTCAGCGGGGCGGGGCCGAGCTCACCCTCGGCGAGCACGCGGGCCAGCGCCGGAAGCGTGCAGGGCAGGTAGACGCGCATCCATGCCTCGATCTGTTCATCCCACACCGGCGCCGGTGCGGCGCCGATCACCCATCGAGTGTGCCAGCCCGGACGGCCGGGCCGCACGCGACGCGGACACCCGGCCGCCCGGCGGGCGCCGCACTGCCGTAGCCGCGGCACCGGCACGGCCGTACGGCGCGGGCACGGCCGTACGGCGCGGGCACGGCCGTACGGCGCGACGGGACGAGTGGACCGGGGCGGGGACGGCGGTGCGGCGTCAGCGCAGCGGCAGGCCGAGAAGCGTCTCCAGCTCCGCGATGGTCTCCTCCGCCTCCCGATGGTGCACGCCGACGATGCCCAGCGCGCGGGCGGCGACGATGTTGGCCTCGATGTCGTCGACGAACACGCACTCCTCACCGGTCAGGCACACCCGCCCCAGGGCGTGCTCGAAGATCCTCGGCTCTGGCTTGCGCATGCCGACCTCGCCGGAGATGACGACCTCGTCGAAGAACTCCTCCCAGCCGTCACGGGGGTACTCGTTGGCCCAGGAGTTGGAGACCAGGCAGGTCCGCAGTCCCGCCGCGCGCGCCGCGCGCAGCATGTCGTACATCGGCTCGATCCGGAGGAACCCGGAGAACATCCTCTCCAGCAGCCCCTCGGCGGCCGGTGGCACGCCGTCCGTCGTCACCAGCATGGCCGCCAGGGAGCGTTCGAAGTCGGGCCCGGAGATCTCCCCGCGTTCCAGGGCGTGCACGACGTTCTCGGCCGCGCCCGACCCCTCGTAGGCGTGCTGCACCAGCTGCTGCATCACGTCGCGGTAGTGGTCGGCGTCGATCCGGTCGGCGACGATCCAGGAGGCGATCGCCTCGGACAGGTTCGTCGTCAGCACCCCGCCCCAGTCGATGAGCACACCTTTGAGCATCCCGCCTCCTTCTCGACATCAGCCCCAGATTATGACGTATCCGGACGAACTCAACGGGGGTCTTATCTTCCCCCTGATCGCCGAGGGGCGAAACACCCCCTTCATCGTCTCTTCTTGATGTTTCGGGAAAGCGCGTGGAATGCAGACGCCTTTGCATGGCGAATGCCCACCTGAGCAGGAGAAACGCGTTTCGGACGCGGCTTGGGAGGAACGCTATGGAAACGGCGGCATGACCATGGAACCGTACGTAGATGGCCTTATGGGGCCTCTGCGGGCTTTGTTCCGATCGTTTCTCAGAACTCCGTCCTGGAGGGACCATGACAGTGAGCCAGACGTCGAGCCGGACTTCGAGCCGGACGCCGACCCGGGCGTCGAGCCGGGGTGCGACCCGGGCGTCGAGTCAGGCGTCCCGGCCGTCGCGCAGTCGCGCGGCGACGGGTTCCACCGCGAAGGCGTCGGCGCCCGCGACGACCGGCCGGAAGACGGAGCGGCACGGGACCGCGGGGCAGAGCACCGACGGTCACGCGCTGACGCTGAACCTGCCGATGCTGACCGTGCAGCTGCGTCCCCCGCACATGCATCTACCGCACCTCAGCCGGCAGGAGGCGGGCCAAGCCGTCGACACGGCCCGGTCACTCCTCCCGTCACCGGAACGGATCGTCTACTACGGCGGGCTCGGCGCGCTCGCGGTCGCGGGACTGATCGAGTGGCCGGTGGCGGCGGCCATCGGGGTCGGTACGGTGATCGCCCAGCGCGCCCGCCGGGAGCGGGCCGCCTCCCGCTCCTCGAAGGCCGCGTCGCCCGTCCCGGGCTCCGTGATCGCCCCGGACGTCGCCGAAGGCTCCGGGAAGACCGGTACGGCGGGCACCTCGCGCACCCGGGCCGCCCGCACCACCGCCCGCGCCACCACACGGAGCACCGCGCGGACCCCCGGAAGCGCGTCACGAGCCACCGGCGGCACCGCCCGGACCACCCGGTCCACCTCCGCGGCCACGGGAGGGACCACGCGCGCCACCCGATCCGCCACGGGCGGCGGAAGCACGTCACGAGCCACCCGGGCCGCCACGCCGGCCGCCCGGTCCACGTCGCGGACCACCCGGGCCACCGCCTCGGCCACCAAGACGGCGTCCCCGGCCGCCAAAACCACCCGGGCCGCATCACGGACCACCCGGGCCGCCACACCGACCGCCCGATCCGCATCACGGACCACCCGGGCCGCCACCGCGAAGAGCGCCTCCGGGTGACCTTCGTGCCGCACGCACTCAGATCGCCGATCGAGGCGCTCTGGGGACTCGTGCCCGACCCGCTCCGCGCCGCCCTTCCGGGCTCCCGTGAGGCGCGGGCCTGTCCCGGCGGGGTCCGCATCGATCTACGGAGAATCGGTGGTCCGGGCACCGGCCGGATGGCGCGGCGGCTGGAGGACCGGCTGCTGTCGGTGAAGGGCGTCGACCGGGCGGAGGTCAACGGCGTTCTGGGCTGGGTCTTCGTCGGCTGCGACAGCGCCGCGGCCGACCTGGGCAGGCTGCTGTCGATCGTCGAGCAGTTCGACGGCGGGGCCGGGGAGGAGGAGTTCGAACCGGGCCCCGTGGAGGAGGCCGAGACCACGGAGGACCGGTGCCCGCGCTCCCCCTCGTCCCGGCTGGCGGAGAACCACGCCCGGGCCGGCCTCCGGCTGGGCGCGAGCGTGCTCGGGGCCGGGCTGGCCGTCGCCGGACGCGCGTTGCGGACGCCGCCGCTCCCCCCTTCCGTCCCCACCATCCTCAATCTGGTCGACTCCACCCCGTTCGTCCGCACCGCGCTGGAGCGCCGCCTCGGGCGCGCGGTCACCGACACGCTGTTCACCACCGCCGGAATCGTCGGCCACACGTTCGCGCTGCGGCCGTTCGGGATGGTGGTCCAGTCGGTGACCGCGGCCGCCCGCTACGCGGAGACGCGCGGCACCCTTCGGGCCTGGCGGGAGCACCAGGAGGAGCTGGCCAACCGAGAGGGGGGCTACCGTCACATCCGGTCGGCGCGGACGCCCCGTACGGCCCCGATGGCCCGCAGCCCCGTGGACCGGTTCGAGCGCGCGGCGAGCCCGCTGGCGGTGGGCGTCTCCGGCCTGACCCGACTGCTCAGCGGCAGCCGCGAGCAGGGCCTGGCCATGCTGGTCAACGCGACGCCCAAGGCCGCGAAGCTGGGCCGCGAGGCGTTCGCGGGAGCGGTCGGCCGGGCCGCGGCCGGGCGCGGCGCGATCGTGCTGAGGGGCGACGCCCTGCGCCGGATGGACGGCGTGGACACGGTCATCCTCGACGCCGGAGTCCTCGCGACGGGCTCCTGGACGATCGACCGCGTCGTCCCGCTGACCGGCGACGCGACCGGTGGCGCGGACGGCGGCGCGGACGGCGGCACGGACGGCGGCACGGACGGCGGCACGGACGGCGGCACGGACGGCGACGAGCTGCGGGCCCGGCTGTACGGGCTGATCGACCTCTCCGACCCCGCCGCGCGGTGCGAGCACGACGGGTGGACGGCCGAACCGCTCGCCGACCCGGCCGGGTTCCTGCCGTCGGGCGGTCCTCCCCCGCCGGACGACCTCGGCGAGTGGGAGAGCCGGGGGCTGCGGGCGGTCGGTGTGAGGAGGGAGGGCGTGCCGGTGGCCCTGGTGGGCGTGGCCCCGGGGGTCGATCCCCTGGCCGACGCCCTCGTCGCCGCGGCCCGGGGTGCGGGCACCGTACTGCTCGCCGGCGGCCGCGCGAAACGCCCGGAGCACGCGGGACACGCGAAGCACACAGGGGCCGCGGAACCCGCGGAGCTCGCGGAGCTCGCGGAGCTCGCGGAACTCGGCCGGCGGCTGGGGGTCGCCGAGAGCGTCCCTGGCGGCTCAGGGCTCGCCGCGAGGGTCCGCGCGCTCCAGGCGGACGGGCACGGCGTGGCCGTGGTGTCGGACCGTCCCCTCGCCGCGCTGGCCCAGGCCGACCTGGGCGTCGGCGTGCTGCGGCCGTCGGGCCCGGTGCCGTGGGACGCGGATGTGATCTGCGAGACCGGCGAGGCCCACCTGCTGCTGAGCTCCCTGGGCCCGGCGCGCCGGACGAGCGAGCGGTGCGTGTGGCTCGGCGTCGCGACGGCGTTGCTCGGCACCGGCCTGACCTTCCTCGGACCGAGGGCCACGACGGTGCGCTGGGCACAGCTCGTCAGCGACGGCACGGCGCTGGTGGCCATCGCGGTCGGCGAGTGGTCGGGCCGCGACGCCGGACGCGTGGCGGCGCCGGTCCGCACCGACCCGACCCCCTGGCACGCCATGCGGGCCGAGGACGTCCTGGCCCGGCTCGGCTCCTCGCCCCGGGGCCTCAGCGAGGCCGAGGCGCTGCGGCGCCGTACCGCCTCGGGGGCCCGTCCGGAGGCCCCCGCCTCACTGCTGCGCGCCTCCGCCGAGGAGCTGGCCAACCCGCTGACACCGGTCCTGACCGCGGGCGCGGGCCTGTCGGCCCTGGTCGGCTCGGTCCCCGACGCGGTGCTGATCGCCGCGGTCATGGTCATCGACGCGTTCATCGGGGGCGGCCAGCGGTTCGCCGCCGACCGCTCCCTGCGCCGCCTGACCGAGACCGTCGCGCTCCGGGTACGGCTGCGCCGCCCCGGCGGGCAGGAGAGCACGACCGTGGAGAACCTCGTGCCGGGCGACGTCGTCGAGCTGCGGGCGGGCGACGCGGTGCCCGCCGACTGCCGGGTGGTCAGGGCGGTGGGCCTGGAGGTCGACGAGGCGAGCCTGACCGGCGAGTCGCAGCTCGTCACCAAGTCACCGGCGCCGGTCGGCGCGTCCGCCCTGGCCGAGCGGACCTCGATGGTCTACGAGGGCACGACGGTGGCGGCCGGGCACGGTCTCGCCGTGGTCGTCGCGGCGGGCCGGACGACCGAGGCGGCCCGTACCGCCGGGATCACCGCGGAGCGGCCCCCGCCGACCGGGGTGCAGCTGCGGCTGCGGCGGCTGAGCCGGGAGATCCTCCCGGTCGCGATCGGCTCCGGCCTGCTGCTCCTGGTCGCCGACCTGGCACGGGGCAGGTCGGCGGCGCAGGCACTGGCGCCCGCGGTGAGCCTCGCCGTCGCCGCCGTGCCCGAGGGGCTGCCCTTCGTCGCCTCGGTCGCCGAACTCGCCGCCGCCCGGCGGCTTTCCAGGCGCAACACCCTGGTGCCGAACCCCTCCACCATCGAGGCCCTGGGCCGGGTGAACGTGCTCTGCTTCGACAAGACGGGCACCCTGACCGAGGGACGCATCAACCTGCGGCGCGTCTCCGACGGCCGGACCGAGCAGCCGGTGGAGGCGCTGACGCCGGAGCTGCGGCGGATCGTGGCCGCGGGGATGCGGGCCGGGCCCCGGAGCGACCCGGGGCGGCCCGTCGCCCATCCCACCGACCGCGCCGTCCTGGAGGGGGCCCGGCGGCTGGAGGTGACGCCCGAGGACGGCGTTGAGGGGTGGGTGCGGATCGACGAGCTGCCCTTCGAACCCGGCCGCGGCTACCACGCCGTGCTCGGCGCGGGCGGGGCGGGGGCGCTGCTGAGCGTCAAGGGCGCTCCGGAGATCGTGATCACCCGCTGTACGGCGGTGCTGCGCGACGGCCGCGAGACCCCGATGACCGATCCCGTGCGCGCGGAGCTGGAGAAGGAGGTGAACCGGCTGGCCCTGCAGGGGTACCGGGTGCTCGCGGTGGCCGAGCGCGGAGCCTCCGACCGCCGCGACCTGGACGAGGAGCGCATCCGCGAGCTGCGCTTCCTCGGGTTCCTCTGCCTGGCCGACCCGATCCGGCCCACGGCGGCCGAAAGCGTCCGCCGGCTGATGGGGGCGGGCGTCCGGATCATCATGGTCACCGGTGACCATCCCAGCACCGCCGAGGCGATCGCCGCCGAGCTGGACGCGCTGAACGGCGGGCGGGTCATGACCGGCCCGGAGATCGACGACCTGGACGACGAGGAGCTGGCCGAGGCGCTGTCGGACGCGGCCGTCCTCGCCAGGACCACCCCGGCGCACAAGGCCAGGATCGTCCGCTGCCTGCGCCGGTCCGGCAAGGTCGTGGCGGTCACCGGCGACGGCGCCAACGACGCGCCCGCGATCCGCGTCGCCGACGTGGGCATCGCCCTGGGCTCCCGCGCCACCGCCGCGGCCCGGGCCGCCGCCGACGTCGTGGTGACCGACGACCGCATCGAGACGATCGTCGACGCGATCATCGAGGGCCGGGCCATGTGGAGCTCGGTGCGCGACGCCCTGAGCGTCCTGCTCGGCGGCAACATCGGGGAGATCGTCTTCACGGTCGGCTCCAGCCTGCTGTCCGGCCGGAACGTGCTGAACGCCCGTCAGCTGCTGCTGGTCAACCTCCTCACCGACATGCTGCCGGCGCTGGCGGTGGCGGTCCGGCCTCCGGCGGCGACGAGCCCGGAGAAGCTGCTGGCCGAGGGGCCCGAGGCGTCCCTGGGAGCCTCCCTGACCCGGGACATCTACCTGCGGGCGGTCACCACGGCGAGCGCGGCCGGGGCGGCCTGGTGGATCGGCCGGATGACCGGCACGGCGGGCCGGGCGAACACGATGGGGCTGGTGGCGCTGGTGTCGGCGCAGCTCTTCCAGACCCTGGCGCTCGGCCGCCGGGACCGGGTGGTCCTGCTGGCCTCGGCCGTCTCGCTGGCCGTGCTGGGCCTTGCGGTGTCGGCTCCGGGGGTGAGCCGGTTCTTCGGCTCCCGCCCGCTCGGGCCGGTGGGGTGGACCGTCGCCCTGGGCAGCGCCGTCGCCGCGACGGTCGTGGAGACGGCGCTGCAGGCGTCGGCCCGCAAGGTGTCATCGCCTGTTCATCCCGAGGTAACCTGACCTGGGCGTTTAGTCCATGTTTGTCATGAATTATTGCTTATAAGAGGATTTCTCCCCTGTTGTGAGGTCGTCATGCCCGCCATCCTGACGTCGCTGCTGGCCAAGCTGGCCGTCATCGCGCTCGAAGCCATCGCCGCCTACGCCATCCGGGCGATCGTCGCCTCCGTCCTGGAGCGCCGGGGCCTCCAGCCGGTCTAGACCCGGCTCGGCCCCGGCCTCCCGGTCAGCGGGCCCGCGACTCGATGAGCCGGGCCACCCTGCGGTGCTCCGCCGAGCGCAGCGTCTTCTCGGCCTTCGCCGGGTCCGCCACCGGCGCGCGCTCCAGCAGCCCCCGCGCCTCCTTCAGCGTCAGCAGCCGCCGCACCGACTGGTCGAGCCGCGCCCGGGTGATCTTCCCCGACTTCACCGCGGCCAGCACCGCGTCGTACGCCTTGGTGAAGTTCGGCGGCATCAGCAGCAGGTCGACCCCGGCCAGGATGGCCCGGACCGGCACCTGCGCGTCGCCGTACTTCTTCCGCACTCCGGCCATGTCGAGCGCGTCGGTCGAGACGACCCCGTCGAACCCGAGCCGGTCGCGGAGCAGCCCGGTCAGGATCGGCTTGGACAGCGTCGACGGATCCCCGGACGGGTCGAGCTTCGGCATGACCACGTGAGCGCTCATCACCACGTCGGTCTTCGCGCCGATGGCGGCGGCGAACGGCGGGGCGTCCAGCTTCCGCCACTGCGACAGGGAGTGCCGGATCACCGGCAGCCCGGTGTGGCTGTCGACGTCGGTGTCGCCGTGGCCGGGGAAGTGTTTGGCTGCCGTGGCCGTCCCCGCGTCGTGGAAACCCTTGACCGCCGCGGCGACCATCCGGGAGACCTTGGCCGGGTCGGAGCCGTAGGCGCGCGGGCCGATCACCGGGTTGCGCGGGTTGATGTTCACGTCGGCGACCGGGGCGAAGTCGAGGTTGATCCCCAGGACGCGCAGCTCGCTCCCGGTGACCTCGGCGGCCTTCCGTGCCAGCGAGGGGTCACCGGTCGAGCCGATGACGGACGCGCCCGGCATGGTCGTGACCAGCGGCGCGAGGCGGGAGACCCGGCCGTTCTCCTGGTCGGCGCCGATCAGCAGCGGGATCTTCGGCGAGGCCTTCTGCAGCCCGTTGGTCAGGGACACCAGCTGCCGGACGTTCTTGACGTTGCCCGCCCAGGGGAACAGGATCACCCCGCCCGGCCGGTACTTCGCCACGGCCTTGGCGGGGGTGTCCGCGCCGAACCGCGCGCTGTTCTCCCCCGACGCGGTGTCGGGGGCCGCGCCGTACACCACGGGCATGAAGAGCTGCCCGACCTTCTCCTCCAGGCTCATCCGGGCGAGCACGGCCTCGACCTTCGAGGAGGCGGACGCCCGGGACGCCGGGGGCGCCTGCGATCCGTCCGGGGTCGCGGACGGGGTCGCGGACGGGGTGGGGGGCGCGGCGGACGTGGCGGTGGCGCTCGCGACGGCGCCGTCGTCCCGGCCCGCGGCGGGCCGGGCGGGCGAGTCCGCTCCCGAGGCGGCGCAGCCGGCCACCATAGTCGCGATCACTGCCAGACCAGTCGTACGAATGCACCGAACCATGCGCCCCACGCTATCCGCGTCCGCGGGCGGACACGCCGCGCCGCCCCATCTCCGGACCGGAAATCCCCCATCTCCCGGCCATCCCAGTCATCCCGGCCATCCCGGTCAAAGGCCCAGCTCCGCCAGGCCCGGCAGGTTCGCCCGCGCCACGGCGCGCGCCTCGTCCGGCGAGCCCGCGGCCACGGCCGCCGCCGCGGCGAGCACGCACTCCTCCCGTGAGTGCCGCGCCAGGGCCGCCCGTACGGCGGGCAACGCGGGCGCGGCCATCGACAGCGAGGTGACGCCGATCCCGACGAGCACGCAGGCCAGCGCCGGGTCGCCGGCCGCCTCCCCGCACACCCCGCACGGCCTGCCGCGCTCGGCCGCGCCGGCCACCGCCAGGCCGACCAGGTCGAGCAGGGCCGGCTGCCAGGGGTCCTGCAGCGCGCTCAGCGACCCCACCTGGCGGTCGGCGGCCAGGGTGTACTGGGCCAGGTCGTTGGTGCCGACGGAGAAGAAGTCCGCCTCCGCGGCCAGGTCGGCGGCGCGCACCGCGGCCGACGGGATCTCGATCATCACCCCCGCGGACGGCAGCCCGGCCTCCCGGCAGGCGGCGGCGAACCAGGCGGCCTCCCGCGCGGTGGCGACCATCGGGGCCATCACCCGGAGATCCGCCCGCGAACGCGACGCGGCGCGGGCCAGGGCGCGCAGCTGCGTCTCCAGGATCCCCGGGTGGGCGCGCAGCAGCCGCAGGCCCCGCTCGCCCAGCGCCGGGTTGGGCTCCGGGCGCGGCGGCGGCAGGAACGCCAGCGGCTTGTCCGCCCCCGCGTCGAGCGTCCGGACGATCACCCGGCCGCCCGGGAAGGCGTCCAGCACCGCGAGGTATGCCTCCTCCTGCTCCCGCTCGCCGGGCGCCGCGGTCCGGTCCAGGAAGAGGAACTCGGTCCGGAAGAGCCCGACGCCCTCGGCGCCGTTCGCGAGGGCCGCCTCGACGTCGTGCGGGCCGCCGATGTTGGCCAGCAGCGGCACCGGGTGCCCGTCGGCGGTGGCCCCGGGGCCCGTGGCCGCGGTCAGGGCGGCCTCCCTGTCCGCCGCGACCCCGAGGGCCGCGGCCACGTCGGCGTCCGGCGGGGCGGTCCGTACCGTCCCGGCCGCGCCGTCCACCAGCAGCGGCGTGCCCGCCGCGATCGAGGCCGCCCCCGGGCAGGCCACCACGGCCGGTACGCCCATCGCGCGGGCGAGGATCGCGGTGTGGCTGGTCGGCCCGCCCTCCTCGGTGACGAAGGCGGCCACCACGTCCGGCGACAGCGCCGCGGTGTCGGCGGGCGCCAGGTCGCGGGCCACGAGGACGTACGGTCCCGGCGGGCCGTCGAGGGCGTCCAGGGAGGACGGCGGGCCGGGCGGCGGCCGACCGTCGAGCACCGCGATCGCCCGGTCCCGGACGTCGTCCAGGTCGGCGACGCGCGCACCCAGGTATCCCCCGGCGTCGGCCAGCATCGCGCGGTAGCCGCCGAACGCCTCGTAGACGGCGCGGGCGGCGGACTTCCCGGCGTCGATCAGCTCGGCCACCCCGGACGCCAGGCCGGGGTCGCGCGCCATCATCGCCTGGGCGTCCAGGATCTCCCGGGCCTCGCCGCCGGCCCTGGCCCCGCGCTCCTCCAGGTCGGCGGCGACGTCGGCGAGGGCGCCTTCGGCCCGCGCCCGTTCCGCCTCGGCGTCGCCGCCGTGGCCGGATCCCGGCTCGGGGACGGGCGGCTCCCAGTCGAGCACGAAGGCCGGGCCGAAGCCGACGCCGGGGCTGACGCCCGTCCCCGTCAGCTCGTTCACGGAGCCGATGCGATCTCGGCCAGCCGGTCCAGGACCTCGTCGGCGCCGTCGCCCTCGGCGGCGATCACCACGGTGTCGCCCTTGCGCACGTCGAGCGACAGGACCGACAGGATGCTCTTGGCGTTCACCGGCTTGCCACCCCCCTTGGAGATGGTGATCTCCAAGGGGGCCTTGGCCGCGGTCTGCACGAACATCGCCGCCGGGCGGGCGTGCAGGCCGACCTCGGCCTCGACGGTGACTTGACGCTGGTTCACGGACTCCTCCTGCGAGTGCCGGCCGGGCGGTCCAGACCACCCGGCGTCCTGTCGCCCGGCGGAACCCGGGCGGCCTCCACCGTACGGCGGCCGGTGATCGGCCGCTGCGGGTCCCGTGCCCGCGCGTGACCCGGCCATGCGGCGTGCGCCGTACCGGGCACCGGACGCGCCCGTGCGCGCCGTGCCGGGGCCCGGACGTGTCCGGGCGCGCCCGGACGGGGCGTACCGGTTCAAGGGGCTCACGTCCACCGGAAGAGCTCGTCTCCGGCGCGCACGGGGCCCCGGGCGAGCGCGGTGACGGCCTCGGAGAGGGCGTCGAGGGCCACCACCGGGCAGACCGGCGAGCGCCCGCCCGCCGCCACCCGCGCCGGGTCCCAGGCCACCACGGGCTGTCCCGCGCCGACCCGCTCCCCCTCCGCGGCCAGCGTCTCGAAGCCCTCCCCCTTGAGCTGCACGGTGTCGATGCCCAGGTGCACCAGGACCCCGCGGCCGTCGTCGCCGACGACGACGAAGGCGTGCGGGTGCAGCTTCACGATCGTGCCGGTGATCGGCGAGACCGCCCGGCCGGCCGTCCGCTCGGGCTCGACCGCCATCCCGGGACCGACCAGGCCCTGGGAGAACACCGGGTCGGGCACCGCGTCCAGACCCACCGCCGTCCCCGTGACGGGGGTCATAACCGTGATCATCGCAAATCCCCCTCGGTCTTCCCCGTGTGCCGGGGCGGGACAGCGTCCGGCCGCCGGGCGGGACCGGCCCGTGGTCCTCCCCCGCTCGCCGGGGCGGGGCGCCCGCGGGCCGCCGCGCGGATCGGTGTCCGGTCCTCCCCCGCCGGGGCGGGGGAGGACCGGCGCGTCAGCCGATGATGTCCTCGATGTCACCGGCGATCGTGTCGGCCTCGGGGCCCACGACCACCTGGACGACGTTGCCGGTGGCCATCACCCCGTGCGCGCCGGCGGCCTTGAGGGCCGCCTGGTCGACCTTGGAGGCGTCGCGCACCTCGGTGCGGAGCCGGGTGATGCACGGCTCGATCTCGATGATGTTGCCCGCGCCCCCGAGACCCGCGATGATCGCGTCGGCGTCAGCCGCCATGTCGTCCTCCCTTGCCGTCGGTCTGTGACCAGGCTAAACGACGCTCGGTGATCAGTCGGTCTGCGTCACCTTGTTCAGGCCGCGCGGAGCGTCGGGGTCGATCCCGAGCCTGCGGGCCAGTGCCTCGGTCAGCAGCTGCCCCGGGACGATCAGCCCGAGCGGGGCGACCCATTCGGGCAGGTCGGGACCGTTCAGCGCGGCGCTGGAGGCGGAGGCGAGCTCGGTGCCGCCGCCGACGGTGAACGCCTGGGCGCCCGCCTCGGTGACCCGCCGGGCCAGGGCCACCGTACCGGCCAGGGTGGGGCCCTGACCCGCGGCGACGAGGACGGCGGGGGTGTCGGCGTCCACCACCGCGATCGGGCCGTGCAGCAGGTCGGCGTACGACAGGCCCATGGCGTGCAGGTAGCACGCCTCCTTGAGCTTGAGGGCCAGTTCGAGGGCGGTGGAGAAGGCCAGCCCGCGGCCGGAGACCACCGCGCCCGGCTTGTCGGCCAGGCCCTCGACGACCGCCTCCAGGTCCCCCGGCTCGGCGATCAGCTTCTCCACGGCGTCCGGCACGCGCCGCAGGTCGCCCGGATCGACGTCGGCTCCCAGGCCCAGCCCCAGGACGGCCAGGGCGGCGAGCTGGGTGGTGTAGGTCTTGGTGGCCGGGACGGCCTTCTCCTCGCCCGCGAGCGTGCACAGGGCGAGGTCGGCGGCCTGGGCGAGCGGGCTGCCCTCGCCGCCGTTGGTGACGGCCACGGTCGTCGCGCCGCAGTCCTTGGCCCAGGAGAGGGTCTCGACGATCTCCTCGGTCCGGCCCGACTGGGAGAGCGCCACGGCCAGGACACCGTCGAGATCCAGCCTGCGGCGGTAGGTGGTGGCGATCGACGGCGCGGCGAGGGTGGACAGACGGCCCGCGTGCGCCTCGGCCAGATAACGGCCGTAGACTGCGGCGTTGTCGGAGGTGCCGCGGGCGATGAACAGCAGCTGGCGGGTCCGCCGGGCGAGCCGTTCCACCTCTCCGACCCGGGGGAGGAGGGCGTCCAGGGTGGCGCGCAACGCGGCGGGCTGCTCGGCGATCTCGCTGCGCATCTTGGTCGTCATCTCGTTCATCCTTCGGCTCGGACGGACGAGATCGGGCCGTTATCCATCCGTCTCCGGTCCGTACGTTGACACCCTTTTCCAGCACGTGGTCTAGTCCGGACTAGACCAGTACGAACCATAGCTCATCACCACATACAGATCGAGTGGCTGGTTGCCGGTCAGAGAGGGGGACGCCGTGGCCCGGATCGATCCGGACAGCCCGGTGCCGAAATACTTCCAGCTCCGGGAGATCCTGCTCGACATGATCGAGAGTGACGAGCTGGTCATCGGCACGGCGATCCCGTCCGAACGCGAGCTCTGCCAGCGCTTCGGCCTGTCCCGCATGACGGTACGGCAGGCGGTCGACCACCTGGTCTCCGAGGGCAGGCTGCAACGCGTCCCGGGCAAGGGCACCTTCGTGGCCCGCCCGAAGATCGAGATGGCGCTCCGGCTGACCTCGTTCAGCGACGAGATGCGCTCCCGGGGCATGGAGCCCGGCTCCCGCGACCTCGACCGCCGCGTGGTCCGGGCCAGTGCCCACCTCGCCAGGGAACTCGGCATCCGTCCCGGCGAGGAGGTGCACTTCATCGAACGGCTGCGGACCGCCGACGCCGAGCCCATGTGCATCGAGCGGGCCCACATCCCGGTCTCCCTCGCACCCGACCTCGGCGACCACGACCTGAGCGGCCGCTCGCTGTACGCCCTGCTGGAGACCCGCTACGGGCTGGTGCTCGACGCGGGCGAGCTGACCATCGACGGCGGCATCGCCGACCCCGGCGACGCCGACCTGCTGAAGCTGCCGCGCGGCGGGGCCGTGCTGCTGCTGCAGCGGCGCTCCTTCGCCGGGGGAGTCTGCGCCGAGCTGGGGGTATCCACCTACCGAGCCGATCGTTACCAGCTGCGCACCGTCCTGGAGACGCCGCGTCGCGCCTGACACGCCCCCGCCCGCCTGCGAACGGAAGGGACAACACCAGTGAAGCGATCCTCTTTCCCGGCTCCTGTCCCGGCGGTCTTCCCGGACGGCCCGGCGGTCTTCCCGGGCGGTCCGGCGGCCCGTCCCGCGCCCCGCGTCCCACGCGGTGAGGGAGGCGCGGGATGAGCGCGGCGGCGGAGCACCGGCCGTCGCCGTGGTCGTCGGCGTGGTCGTCGGTCTTCGCGGTGCTCCAGCGGGTCGGGCGCTCGCTGATGATGCCGATCGCGGTGCTGCCCGCCGCCGGGCTCCTGCTCCGCTTCGGCCAGGACGACCTGCTCGGCCGTACCGACAATCCCGTCCTCGACCAGTTGGCCGGGGTGTTCGCGGCGGCGGGCGGCGCGCTGTTCGACAACCTGCCGCTGCTGTTCGCGATCGGCGTGGCGATCGGGTTCGCCCGCAAGGGCGACGGCTCGACCGCCCTGGCCGCGCTCGTCGGTTACCTCGTCTTCGACCGGGTCTCCCGGACGCTGTTCTTCGCCGCCCCGCAGGACTCGGCGGTCTACCGTAAGGTCGCGCTGACCGTCGTGGGGCCCGAGGGGCGGCCCGCGCCCGCGCTCGACCTGGGCGCCCAGAACCCCACCGGCGTCCTGGGCGGCATCGTCATCGGCATCGTCGCGGCCCTGCTCTGGCAGCGTTACTACCGCATCAAGCTCCCCGCCTGGCTCGCCTTCTTCGGCGGCAGGCGGTTCGTCCCGATCGTCACCGCCGTCGCCGCGCTGCTCCTCGGCGTGGTCTTCGGCCTGCTCTGGCGGCCGGTCGGCGACTGGCTGGCGTCCGCGGGCGACTGGCTCGCGCTGCACGGCCCGGTGGGCGCCGGCGTGTACGGCGTGGCGAACCGGCTGCTCATCCCGGTCGGCCTGCACCACTTCCTGAACACGATCGTCTGGTTCACCCTGCCGGAGTGCCGGGCGGGCGTCGACGGCGCGACCAGGAACGCCGCCGGCGACCTGAACTGCTACTTCGCCGGCCAGGACGGCGCCGGCATCTTCATGACCGGGTTCTTCCCGGTCATGATGTTCGGCCTGCTCGGCGCGGCCATCGCGATGTGGCGGGCGGCCCCGCCCGGCAAACGCGCGACCGTCGGCGGGATCATGCTGTCTGCCGGCCTCACCGCCTTCGTCACCGGCATCACCGAACCGCTGGAGTTCGCCTTCATCTTCGTCGCGCCCGTGCTGTTCGTGGTGCACGCGCTGCTCACCGGCCTGTCGATGGCCCTGATGGCCGAGCTGGACGCCCGCCTGGGGTTCACCTTCTCCGCGGGCGCCATCGACATGCTGCTGAACGCGGGCAAGTCCAACACCCACCGGCTCGTCCTGGTCATCGGCTTCGGGCTGGTCTACTTCGTCGTCTACTACCTGCTGTTCACCGTGCTGATCAGGAGGATGAACCTCGCCACGCCGGGGCGGGAACCGGACGAGGGCGCTCCCTCTGCGGAGTCCACCCCCTGAGGTCCCGCCGAACTCTGAGGTCCCGCCGAGCCCTGAGGTCCCGCCGGGGTCTTCCGAGGTCCCGCCGGGCCTTGTGAGGGGCGTTCCGGACGTCCGCCGGACATCGCGAGCCGTCCCGGAACCCGTCCCGCCCGGCTGGGGACCGCACCAGGTCGACGTGGCCTTCCTCTCCTACCGGGACGAACCGGCACGGCCGAGTGGAAAGTTGGCGGCGGCGGTATCTGGACGGGTGGCCGGAAACTCCTGAACGCGTCAGGTAAGCCGACGACGATCGGAGCCCCCATGCCGCGTCCTCCACACCCTCCGGGCCTGCCGGTCCCTCCACGCCCGCAGCGTTCCCTCCGTTCGCCACGCCCGCCGCGCCTCTCCCGTCCGCCGCGTCCCGTGCCGCTCCCCCGGCTCGCGCCGCACCCCTCGGCGGAGCCGCCCTACGACGACGAACACCCGCCGCCGCCCGGCCCGCCGTACGTCCAAGGCGCCCTCGCGCTGGCCGGCGAGCCCGAGCCGGCCGGAGTCCCGGAGCCCGAGCCGACCCGGGCCCGCGAAACCGGACCGGCCCGGACCAGGGAGCCCGGGCCGGTCCGGGTCCGGGAGCCCCGGCCCGCCGGGCGCGGTGACCGTCTGCCGCCGGTGTGGGGGGAGCCGGGCCCGGTCCCCGACGGGCGGCGGCTGCGCGCCCTGGGCCAGGCCGTCGCCGAGGCCCTGTCCGGGCGCCGGCCGACGGCGAGCCTGTCCGCCCACATGACCGTCCGGGCCCACGCCGAGCTGGTCCGAGCCGGGAAGGTCATCGGAGGCGCCCGGCCGCCGCTGGTCGGCACCCCGCACGTGTCCCAGCCCGAGGACGGGGTGGTGGAGATGTGCGTCCTGGTGCACTGCGGCGACCGGCCTCGCGTCCTGGCGCTGCGCCTGGAACGGCGGGGGGCGCGGTGGTTGTGCACCGACGTGGAGACCACCCCCTGAAAAGCCCCGGAAGCCCTCGAAGCCCTGGAAAGCCCGAAAAGGGGCCCGCACGTCGGCCGTGCGAGCCCCTTTTCGGGTGTGTGGCGGGTCAGGCCTGGACGTTCCTCGGGTCGCCGTGGCAGCGCTTGTACTTCTTGCCCGAGCCGCAGGGGCAGGGGGCGTTGCGCTCCACGTCGCCGTAGGCGTCACGCTCGGCCTTCGTGCTCACGCGGGTGTGCTCGATCTCGCCGCTCTCACCGGGCGCGGAGTATTCGAGCTCGGAGGGACGCTCCGGGCCGCGCAGCCCTCGGGCGATGATCGAACGGGTCTCGGCGATCGCCGAGTCCTCGTGCGCGTGGTCGTGCTCCTCGACGATCGGGTTGGTCTGCACCTCGACCTCGAGGTTGAACAGGTACCCGACCGACTCCTCCTTGATGCCCTCCAGCATCGCGGAGAACATCTCGAAGCCCTCGCGCTGGTACTCGATCAGCGGGTCGCGCTGCGCCATCGCGCGCAGGCCGATGCCCTCCTGGAGGTAGTCCATCTCGTAGAGGTGCTCGCGCCACTTACGGTCGAGGACCGACAGGATGACGCGGCGCTCCAGCTCCCGCATCGCCTCGGAGCCCAGCTCCTCCTCGCGGCGGTCGTAGGCGGCCAGCGCGTCGGCCTTGATCTTCTCGGAGAGCACCTCGGCGGTGAGCTCCTCGCGGCTGCCGGCCTCCTCGACGACGTCGTCGACGGTGAGGGTGATCGGGTAGAGCTGGCCCAGCGCCTTCCACAGCTTGTCGAGGTCCCACTCCTCGGCGAAGCCCTCGGCGGTGGCGCCCGTGACGTAGCCGTCGACGACGTCGCCGACGAAGCCGCGGATCTGCTCGTGCAGGTCGGCGCCCTCCAGCACCCGGCGACGCTCGGCGTAGATCACCTTGCGCTGCCGGTTCATGACCTCGTCGTACTTCAGGACGTTCTTACGGATCTCGAAGTTCTGCTGCTCGACCTGGTGCTGGGCGGAGGCGATGGCCTTCGACACCATGCCGGACTCGATCGGCACGTCGTCCGGGATGTTGAGCCGCGTCATGATCATCTCGACCCGGGCCGAGTTGAACAGGCGCATGAGGTCGTCCTCGAGGGAGAGGTAGAACCGCGACTCGCCCGGGTCGCCCTGACGGCCGGACCGGCCGCGGAGCTGGTTGTCGATGCGCCGCGACTCGTGGCGCTCGGTGCCCAGGACGTACAGGCCGCCGAGCTCGGTGACCTCGTCGTGCTCCGCCGCCACGGCGGCCTTGGCCTTCTCCAGCGCCTCGGGCCAGGCCTTCTCGTACTCCTCCGGGGTCTCGACCGGGTCGAGGCCGCGGTTCCGCAGCTCCAGGTCGGCGCGGAAGTCGGGGTTGCCGCCGAGCATGATGTCGGTGCCTCGACCGGCCATGTTGGTGGCGACGGTCACGGAGTTCTTGCGGCCGGCCTCGGCGATGATCGCCGCCTCACGCGCGTGGTTCTTGGCGTTGAGGACCTCGTGCTGGACGCCCCGGCGCTTGAGCTCCTTCGAGAGCCGCTCGGACTTCTCCACGCTGGTGGTGCCGACCAGGACCGGCTGGCCCCGGTCGTAGCGCTCCTTGATGTCCTCGACGCAGGCGAGGAACTTGGCGTCCTCGGTCTTGTAGACCACGTCGGCCTGGTCCTTGCGGATCATCGGCCGGTTCGTCGGGATCGGGACGACGCCGAGCTTGTAGGTCTGGTGGAACTCGTTGGCCTCGGTCGCCGCGGTGCCGGTCATGCCGGACAGCGTGGTGTAGAGGCGGAAGTAGTTCTGCAGCGTGATCGTGGCGAGAGTCTGGTTCTCGTCCTTGATCTTGACGCCTTCCTTCGCCTCGATGGCCTGGTGCATGCCCTCGTTGTAGCGGCGGCCGTGCAGGACGCGACCGGTGAACTCGTCGACGATCAGGACCTCGCCCTCGACGACGATGTAGTCCTTGTCCTTCTTGTAGAGCTCCTTGGCCTTCAGCGCGTTGTTGAGGAAGCCGACCAGGTGGGTGTGCTCGGGCTTGTAGAGGTTGTCGATGCCGAGCCAGTCCTCGACCTTCTCCACGCCGGACTCGAAGATGCCGACGGTGCGCTTCTTCTCGTCGACGGCGTAGTCGCCGGTGCTCTCCTCGCCGTCCTTGCCCTCGGTGCCGCGGCGGAGCCGGGGCGCGATCTTGGCGAACTCGGCGTACCACTTGCCGGACTGCTCGCCGGGGCCGGAGATGATCAGCGGCGTGCGGGCCTCGTCGATGAGGATCGAGTCCACCTCGTCGACGATGCCGAAGTTGTGGCCGCGCTGGACGCACTCCTCCAGCGACCAGGCCATGTTGTCGCGCAGGTAGTCGAAGCCGAACTCGTTGTTCGTGCCGTAGGTGATGTCGGCGTTGTACTGCCTGCGACGCTCCTCCGGCGCCATGTTCGCCAGGATCACGCCGACTTCCAGGCCGAGGAAGCGATGGATGCGGCCCATCTCGTCGGCGTCGCGCTTGGCGAGGTAGTCGTTGACCGTGATGACGTGCACGCCCTTGCCGGAGATGGCGTTGAGGTAGGCGGGGAGCGTACAGGTCAGGGTCTTGCCCTCACCGGTGCGCATCTCGGAGATGTTGCCCATGTGCAGGTTGGCCCCGCCCATGATCTGCACGTCGAAGTGGCGCTTGCCCAGCACACGCCGGGAGGCCTCGCGGACGGTGGCGAAGGCTTCGGGAAGCAGATCGTCGAGGGACTCGCCGTCGGCGTGGCGCTGCTTGTACTCGTCGGTGAGCGCGCGCAGCTCGGCGTCGGTCAGGCTCGTGAAGTCGTCCTCGATGGAGTTGACCTGGTCGGCGATCCGCTTGAGCTTACGCAGAAGCTTGCCTTCGCCTGCGCGAAGAATCTTGTCGAGAAAGGCTGGCACTTTAGGTAAGGCTCCTCGCAGGTCTTCCGGACCGGACGGGCCCGGATGAGGACGAGACATGGTTCTCCGCAGCCATCGTAGGCGGTTCCGCCACCCGGCACAGCCATCCTCGGCGACGCCTTCCACGACCGCGGGGTCCATCGCGTCCCGTGTATCAGGACTACTTCCCAGACTAAAGGGTATGCCGATTGCCCCACGCGCACGATGACGGCCGGTGCCGTACGGGCGCGTCGCCCCCTCGGGTCACCCCCCTCGGAAGGAGACGCCGCCATGCCGGACGGCGCACCTGGCCCCCCTCATTCCGACCACGGCGCGGGCCACGGCGGCAGGGCCTCGTCCTGGCTCGCCGTGACCGTGCTCATCCTGGGTTTCGCCGCCGCAGGGATCGGCCTGTGCCGCGGTCCCGACTGGTTGCTGCTCTGGGCCGGCACGGCCGTCTGCGTCATCGGCGGGGTCCTCATCGTGGCGTTCGGCGCGTTCCGGGACGTCTCGGTCGAGGTCCCGCGCGAGTTCCCGGACGCCCGGACCGGCCGCGCCGCCCCGGGTCCGCGCGGCTGACCGGCCCGCCACACCCTTCTGCCCCGGTTCACCCGGCCGGCCTGCCCGCCTTCTCACGCCCATGCGCACAGCGACGCCGACCGGCCCCGCACCCGGGCCCGCTAACCGGCATACCGTTTTCGTCGGTGTGGGGCGCTAGTCTCGGCGTCATGCTGACGCGATGCCTGCCCCGGGGCCGCTCATGACGGTCACGCTCTCCGCCGACGAGGCCCGCCGTATCATCCTGCGCGCCCAGGGTTTCCTCGGCGCCGACGCCCGCCGCGGCGGCGTCCCCGCCGTGCTGCGCCGGCTGGGCGCCGTCCAGCTCGACACGATCTCCGTCCTGGCCCGCTCCCACGAGCTCGTCGCCTACTCCCGTCTCGGCGCCGTCGGCCGGGCGAAGGTCGAGCGCGCCTACTGGGACGACCCGGCCCGCGCGTTCGAGTACTGGTGCCACGCCGCGTGCGTGCTGCCGATCGGCGACTGGCCCCTTTACGCCTTCCGCCGCCGGTACTACGCGGCCAGGAAGTACCGCTGGCACGAGGTGCCGCCGACTGTCGACAAGGTGTTGCACCAGGTGCGGGAGAACGGCCCGGTCACCACCGCCGACCTCGGCGGCGCCAAGAACGGCGGCCCCTGGTGGGACTGGTCGGACGCGAAGATCGCCATCGAGTGGCTGCTCGACACCGGGCAGGTCGTCTGCGCCCGCCGCGTCGGATGGCGGCGGGTCTACGACCTGACCGAGCGGGCCGTCCCCGCCCACCTGCTGGCCGAGGACCTCTCCGACGCCGAGTGCGTCACCCGCCTCACCCGGACCGCCGGACGCGCCCTGGGCGTCGCCACCCGGGCCGACCTGGTCGACTTCCTCCGTCTCAAGGCGCCCGAGGCCGTGTTCCTGGACGGGGCCCTCGCCACCGGCGCCGCCGGGCTTGTCCCGGTGCGGGTCTCCGGCTGGCCCGACCGCGCGGCGGACGCCTGGGCCGACCCGGCGGCGCTGGAGAGCAAGCCGCGGGGACGGCACCGCACCACCCTGTTGTCGCCGTTCGACTCCCTCGTCTGGGACCGCCCCCGCACCTCGCGCGTCTTCGGCTTCGACCACCGGCTGGAGGCGTACGTCCCGAAGGACAAGCGGGTCCACGGCTACTTCACGATGCCGGTCCTGGCCGGCGGCCGCCTGATCGGCCGGGTGGACCCGGCGCGGGAGGGCACCACCCTGGTCGCCCGGCAGGTCGGCCTCGAACCCCGTGCGGGCCGCGGAGCCGTCGAGGCGCTGGCGGGGGCCCTCGCGGAGGCGGCGGCCTGGGTCGGCTGCGACGCCGTACGCGTCGAGCGGGCCGATCCGGCCGTGACCGTCGCGCTGTCCGCGGCGCTCGACGAGGCGCTCTGACCACCGGGATCACGCCGGGCCGGCCTACGGCGGGCTCGGAGCACACCGCCGAGGACCACCGGTACCACCCGGCCCGGCCCGCGGCGGGCTCGGGGCGCACCGCCGGGCACCGCGGAGACCACGCCGGACGGGCCCCGTGAGGAAGGGCTCACGGGGCCCCGCCGGTCAGGTGATCTCGAGCATCCGCTCGCGGACCGCGTAGACCACCGCTTCCATCCGGGAGTGGAGCTGGAGCTTGTCCAGGATGTTGCGGACGTGGTTCTTCACGGTGTTCTCGGCGATGAACAGCTGCTTGGCGATCTCGCGGTTGTTCATCCCCTTCGCGACGAGGCGCAGCACCTCCATCTCGCGGTCCGTCAGGCGCGGGACCGGGAGCTGGGGAGGCCGCTCGGCCTCCTTGCGGCTCATGTTCGCGAACTCGGTGATGAGCTTGGCGGCCATCGCCGGGTTGATCAGCGACTGCCCTTCGTGGACGCCGCGGACGGCCTCGGGCACCTCGTCGAGCTGCACGTTCTTCAGCAGGTAGCCGGTGGCCCCCGCCTTGATCGCCTCGAAGAGGTCCTCCTCCTCGTCGCTCACCGTCAGCATGATGATCCGCGTGCTCGGCACCGAGGCCTTGATCTCGCGTGTGGCCTCGATGCCGCTCCGGCGGGGCATCCGTACGTCCATGAGCATGACGTCAGGGGTGAGGCGGTCGGCGAACTCGACCGCCTCCTGCCCGTCGCTCGCCTCGCCGACCACCTCGATGTCCGTCTCCGTGGACAGCGCCATCTCCAGACTGCGGCGGATCAACGCGTGATCGTCGACGATCAGCACGCGGATCGGGTCACCGCTCCTGGCAGGGCGGGTCGTCTCATCGGATTCCGTCACGCCTCCTCCTCGGGGGGCCAGAGCCGTTGGACCGCCATGATTACACGGTTTCAGGTCCTCGGGGTGGTCGGAGAGGATCTTCGTCCGGGTTCGTCAGGGTTCGACGAGCCGCAACACTCCGTAGTTGTAGCCTCGCCGACGGTAGACGACGCTCGGCAGGCCGCTCTCCTTGTCACGGAAGAGGTAGAAGTCGTGGCCGACCAGCTCCATCTCCAGCAGCGCCTGGTCGATGGTCATCGGATCGGCTTTGTGGGTCTTCTCCCGGACCACCAGCGGCCCGTCGCCGTCCATCTGGATGGGGACGATCGCGCTGTCCTCGGAGAGGTCGTCGGCCTCCGCGGACGGCCCGGGCTCGAAGCGGTACTCGTCGCCGCCGCCGCCGACGGTCGCGGGCTCGACGCGGACCCCGGCGGGGTCGATCTCGAAGGACTCCGCGAGCGCGCCGGCGGTCAGCTCGGCCACCGAGGGGGGACAGTGGTTGCCGTAGTGGACCTTGCGCCGGTCGGCGAGGCGCCGGAGCCTGCCTTCGAGCTTTCCGAGTGCGATGTCGAGGGCTGAGAAACGGTCGTCGGCCGAGGCCTCCGCACGGATGGCGGGACCCCGGGAGTGGATGGTGAGCTCGACCCGCTCTCGCTGGCCGCTGATGCGCGGGTTCGTCTCCTTCGACACCTCCACATCGATCCGGATCAGTTTGTTGTCCAGACGCTCGATCTTGGCCAGCTTGGCGCTCACGTGGTCTCGGAACCGGTCACTCACTCCCGTGTGCCGACCCTTGACGATGATGTCCATGCACAGCCCCCCTTCGAAACCTCGACGGTGTTGGAGCGGCGGCACCCACCCGGCCGACCTGGTCTTCGTCCCCACATCCGCCTGCTGAGGGTCTCGCAGCTCTCTGCCACTACTGCCCTTCTCTTCTGGCGAGGAACATCTGGCTCCCCGGGAAGGCAGGACTTACCTCTAAGCCGCACCGTGATCGATCGACGAGAAGTCGTCTTACGTGGACCGTTTAGCCTGCGGCTGGCATCGGCTAGCCGGGCCGACCCCTTCGCGGGGGCCGGTCCGGCGCAACCACGGACCCGGGCGGGTGCCATGTTCAGACGCTATCCGCATCGCGGCCGAATGTCAGCTTGGCCCCGCCTTTGCCGGTCACTTTGCGTCATCTTCACCGCGCGGCCGAGGGGGGAGGGCGGCCGTTTCCCCGGCGCGGCCGCGGCGCGCGCCCGCTTCTCAGGGGACCGGGCGGATCGGACGGAGCCGATCCGGACAGGGGGACGCCGGCACCGGACGAGACCGTTTTCCGGCCGTTACATTACGTACGGTGATCGTTCCGGAATCCGCTCTCCCGGCGTGTCGCGGCGACCGTGGCGGCCAGCGGGACCTCCGTGCCCGCCTCGCGCAGCGCCCGGGCCGCCTCGGCGAGCGTCGCACCGGTGGTGAGGACGTCGTCCACCAGCACGACGGCCCCTCGCCCGGCCCAGAAGCCGAGCCGCGCGCGGTTGTGGCCTCCGGCGACCCGGAACGCCCCGCCGAGGTTCTCGGCCCGCCTGCGGGCGCTCAGGCCCGCCTGGTCGGCGACCCGGCGGCGCTGGGTGAGGACCCGGGCGACGGTCGCCGGCCACCCGGCGGCGCGGAGATATCCGGCGGCCAGCTCGGCGAGCCCGGCCACCGGGTCGTGCCCGCGCCGCCGCAGCGCGGGCCGGGCGCTGGGCACCGGGACCAGGATGACGGGCCGCTCGCCCGCCGCCGCGGCCACCGTCAGCGCCAGGGCGCCGGCCAGCGGGTGGGCGAGAGCCGTACGGCCGCGCTCCTTGTAGGCGAGGATCGCCCGCCGCGGGCCGCCGGCGTATTCGGCCGCCGACCAGCACTCGGGCAGGCCGGACGGGCGGGGATTGGGCATCCGGCGCGCGGGCTCGCCGTGCAGCTCCGCCGTACAGCGGGGGCAGACGAGGGCGCCCGGGGCGTCGCACCCGGCGCAGCGCGGCGGCAGGACCAGATCGAGCAGAGCGGTCGACACGTGCCCACGGTTTCACGCGCCACCGACAAAAACGCCCGTGAGCCCGCGCACGCGGCTCCCCGGCACGGCCCGCGCCATCGGCGGAACGCCGGCGCGGCTCCCCGGCACGGCTCACGCCTCCGGCCGAACCACCCGGCACGGCTCACGCCTCCGGCCGAACCACCCGGCACGGCTCACGCCTCCGGCCGGACCACCCGGCACGGCCCGCGTCTCCGGCGGAGCGCCGTGCCGCGGCTCAGCCCAGCGGGTAGGCGGGGTAGGCGGGACCGTCCTTGGTGAAGGAGGCGGAGCCGTTCTCGTTCTTGACCACGGCCTCCCACTGGGCCGAGTTGCGGTTCCAGGAGAGCAGCTGCCAGTTGCCGTCGTCGTCCTTCGCTCCGGCCAGCAGGGAGCCGTTCAGCGCGGTGATGCTCTGGATCTGCGGGTTGGACGGCAGTTGCTTGGGCTCGGCGACGACGGACGCCTCCAGCAGCTCGGACTTGCCGGTGAGGACGTAGAGGGTCGCGCCGTCCTTCCAGGCGATGTCCTTGATGGTCTGGTTCGGCTCGACGTTCACCACCGGGTGCAGATTCGTGATCTTGGTGGCGGCCCCCTGGCCGATGACCGTGCCGATCTTCACCTCCTCCTCGGTGCCGCTCCGCACCACCGCCGCGACGTGCACCCCGTCCCGGGCGACCCGGAGCGCCTTGACGTAGACCGTCTCCAGGTCGGGGGCGGAGACGGCGTACTGCTTCCGGCCGTCGTGCCGCAGCACCTTCGAGGTGTGGTCGTCGGGCCGGTCGACGGTCCACAGGGTGTGGTAGCGGTCCCAGGAGGGCGGGGTCAGGGAGGTGCCGGAGATCCAGGGCCGCCACTGGCCGCCGGGGTTCATCGGGGCGACCGCGACCTCCCGGTCGCCGGACGACAACGCCGCCACCTGCCACTGGTCGCTGATCGCCGGACGGGTGCGGGAGCCGTCCTTCCCCCCCGCCTGGCCGGGCACCGGCTGGCCGACGTTGTCCCGGCCCAGCGTGCGCAGCGCGCCGTCGGCGAGGAAGTAGGGGTGGATGTCGCCGGGGGTCATCCAGGCGTCGAAGTCGATGTGCTCCTGGGCGTCGATCGGCAGCAGGCTGTCGGAGTAGTACGGCTCGCCCTTCACCCGGACCTCGAAGTCCCAGCCGCCCTTGGTCAGCTCGGCGAGCGTCCCGGCGATCTGGGCCGACATCGGGCCGATCAGGTCGGAGTCGACCGGCTTGGACAGGTCGATGACCACGCGGTCGTCCTGGGTGTCGACGCCGAGGAGCTGCGTGTCGGGTTCGAAGGCGGTGTTCACCGCGCCCTTGAGCAGGCTGCTCGGCCCCTTCAGCAGCCTCTGGACGATCGTCTTGGCGAAGTTGGCGGTGGGGTCGATCGGCACGCGTACCTGGTCGACCACCAGTCCCTTCCACGCCGAGTCCAGGAAGTACAGGTCCGCCTTGAGGTAGGCGCGCTCGACGTCGGCCTCCGACAGCAGCAGCCCGTCGGGCGCCGCGTTGATCCGCCACCCGTTCGGCCCCTTGACCAGGCTGAACGGCTCGTTCAGCGGGCCGCCGGTCGGCCGGTAGCGGCCGTCCTGGTCGATGATCGCGGTGAGGGTCCCCTTCAGGACGACCCGGGCCGTCCCGTCGCCCTGCTCCGGCGGGGGCTGGACCTCGCCCTGCTTGTAGACCGTCACCCCGCTCTGCGGCTTCCACTTCCCGGCGAAGTCGTCGGTGAGGTACCTGCGCGCGATGCCGCGGTCGCGGTCGTCGACGCTGGCCATCGCGGCGCGGAACCCGGCGACGACCTGCTCGGGCGTCCAGCCGGCCTCCGGCGGCACGGCGATGACCCGCGCGTACGGGTCGCCCAGCGGGTTGCCCTTGCGCACGTCGTCCACGACGGCCGACCGGCCCCCGACCGGGATGACCGAACAGGCGGCGGACATCCAGCCCAGCGCCAGTACCAGGCCCACCACGCCCACGCGCCGCCCGGTACGGGCCGGCCGCCGGCCGCCCGCCGCCCGCCCGGGGGGCGCGGGCCGTTCCGTCTCCCGGAACGGCGTCTCAGTCCGCATCGCGTCCCCCGTCGGCCGTCGCCGGCGACAGCACCGGCGTCATGTGCGCCCGCCACGTCCGGCGCATCTCCACCTCCGGCGGGACCAGCGGCAGCGGCGACCCGCGCAGCGGCGACCCGGCCGTCCTGGGCAGCGACAGCCGGAACTGCGAACCCTCCCCCGGCGAGCCCCACGCCTGGAGCCAGCCGCCGTGCAGCATCGCGTCCTCGCGGGAGATCGCCAGTCCCAGTCCGGTGCCGCCGATCGTGCGCGCCCGCGAGGGGTCGGCCCGCCAGAACCGGTCGAAGACCATGTTCTCCTCGCCCGGCTTCAGGCCCACGCCGTGGTCGCGCACGGCCACCGCCACCGCGTCGCGGTCGGCGCCGACCGTGACGATGATGTCGCGGCCCTCGCCGTGCTCGATCGCGTTGAACAGCAGGTTGCGCAGGACACGCTCGATCCGCCGGCTGTCCATCTCGGCCATGCAGGGCTCGCCGGGCAGCCGCAGGTCGAAGCGGGTGGAGTGGCGTTCGGCCAGCGCCTCGGAGTCGGCGACGGCGCTCAGCACCACGTCTCTCACGTCGACGGGCTCGATGTCCAGCTCGGCCGCGCCCGCGTCGTAGCGGCTGATCTCCAGCAGGTCGGCGAGCATCGTCTCGAACCGGTTGAGCTGGTTCTGCATCAGCTCGGCCGACCGCGCGGCCATCGGGTCGAAGTCCTCCCGGGCGTCGTAGAGCAGGTCGGCGGCCATCCGCACGGTGGTCAGCGGGGTGCGCAGCTCGTGCGAGACGTCGGAGACGAACTGCCGCTGGACCTGCGACAGCTCCTCCAGCTGGTGGATCTTCAGCGCCAGGTTGGCGGCCATCTCGTTGAAGGAGGCGGCCAGCCGGGCCAGGTCGTCCTCGCCGCGGACCTTGAGCCGCTCGTCCAGGCGCCCGGCGGCCAGCCGCTCGGCGGCCTGGCGTGCCAGCCGTACCGGGGTGACCACCTGGCGGGTGACCAGTGAGGCGATGGCGGCCAGCAGGAGCACCAGGGCGACCCCGACCAGGATGAGCATCCGCAGGACCGAGGTGAGGGTCTTCTCCTCCTGGTCCAGCGGGACGAGGTGGTAGATCTCGTAGCCGCTGTCCAGGGGTGTGCCGGAGGTGTCCAGGCGGGTGCCGAGGATCATGCCGGGCCGCGAGTCGCCGCCCTCGTAGCGCAGCCTGCCGTAGTAGGTGGTGACCTCCTCGGGCTGCTTCTTCAGCACGTCGGCGCGGAGCCGCTCGGGGATGCTCACCGGGTCGATGTTGGTGGTGACGTAGAACTCGCCGGGCCGGTTGTCGTTGCGGATGACCACCGAGTAGCGGGGGACGGCGCCGGCCCGGCCCGCCAGCGCCACGATCGCCTGGCCGAGCGGGCTGTCCCCGCCCGCCTGGAGCGCCCCCGCCATGTCGGCCTGCTGCTTGGGAGTCTCACCGTCGGGCTGGTTCTTCAGGTAGCCCAGCACGGCCTTCCGGTCGGCCTGCGCCTCGCTCCTGGCCGCGCGCTCCCGGGACTCCAGCGTGGTCGCGACGATCTGCTGCATGAGGAAGACCCCCAGCACGGCGACCACCGCGATGGAGATCACCATCGTGCTGGTGACCACGCGGAGCTGGAGGGAACGCCAGAAGACGCGGCGCACCCAGCCGGCCGCCCATCGGGCCCGGCGGCGGAGGCCCCGCGCCACCCGGCGCGGGGTGCGGAGGCGCTTACTGGAGGGCATGTCGGGATCCCGGGGAGGCCGCGACGGGTCTTCAGGCGGGTCCGGCCTTGTAGCCCACCCCGCGGACCGTCACCACGATCTCAGGGTGCTCGGGGTCCTTCTCGATCTTCGCCCGGAGCCGCTGGACGTGCACGTTGACCAGGCGGGTGTCGGCCGCGTGGCGGTAGCCCCACACCTGCTCCAGCAGCACCTCGCGGGTGAAGACCTGACGCGGCTTGCGGGCCAGCGCGACGAGCAGGTCGAACTCGAGCGGCGTGAGATTGATCGTCTCCTCGCCGCGTTTGACCGAGTGTCCCGCCACGTCGATGGTGATGTCGCCGATCTGCAGTATCTCCGGCGTCGGCTCGTCGGTGCGGCGCAGCCGGGCGCGGACCCGGGCGACCAGCTCCTTGGGCTTGAACGGCTTGACGATGTAGTCGTCGGCGCCGGACTCCAGGCCGAGCACCACGTCGATGGTGTCGCTCTTGGCCGTCAGCATGACGATCGGCACGCCGGACTCGGCGCGGATGCGGCGGCAGACGTCGATGCCGTCGGCCCCCGGCAGCATCAGGTCGAGCAGGACGAGATCCGGCCGGGTGTCGCGGAAGGCGTCGAGCGCCTTGTCGCCGTCGGAAACGAAGGAGGGCTCGAAGCCTTCTCCCCGTAGGACGATGCCGAGCATCTCGGCGAGAGCGGCGTCGTCGTCGACGACCAGCACGCGTCCTTTCATGGCCCCTCATTCGTTACGCCGTCTGGGAGTTTTCGGGGGGAATGCACGGTTAACGCAGATTACCCTTGCCTGGCCAGTGGGTGACACCGGCACCGACGTCGAGCATTCGGAAGGCGAATTTTAGGCCCACGTACGGCAAAGCCTCGGCCCGGCCCCCGCGCCACCCTCCCCGTTCCCGGCGACCCCGGACGCCAAGCGGAGGTGGTGACCTTCCCAGTCTGGAGTAAAGAACCCGGTCTCGGCCATCCCTGCGGCGTCTCGGTCGTCCGCGATCCGGCCGATCCGGAGGCCGGAAACCCGGATCAGTCATCCCGCCCATCACAATCGGCACCCACGACATGCCAGGATTGGGATATGTCAGACGGTCACGATCCCGCTCCCGACACGCCCTCCGGCTGGGCGGCCCACCAGCCCCCGCCCTACCAGGGAGTCCCGGGATCGCCGTGGACCGCCCCCGGGCCGCCGCCCGCCTCCCCCGCCGGACCCGCCCAGGGCGGCCACCCGCCGTACGGCGGGCCGCCCCACCCCGGCGGGCCGTACGGCCCCGGCCCGGATGCCCCGCCGTACGGCCCGGGACCCCAGCCGCCGTACGGCAGGCACCCGCAGCCGGCCGCGCTGCGGCCCGGGATCATCCCGCTGCGCCCGCTCGGCCTCGGCGACATCCTCGACGGCGCGATCAAGCTGATCCGCTCCAACCCCAAGACCGTCCTGGGCCTCTCGGCGATCGCCGCGGTGCTCGGCGTGATCCCCACCGCCGTCGGCCAGGCGGTCGTCTTCGGCCAGATCGGCGCGGCCGTGAACGACCCCTCCGCGCTGGACGGCGTCGGGGAGAGCGGCTTCCTCGGCCAGTACGGCGACGTGCTGGTCTCCTACGCCGTGGAGTTCGTCGTGGTGACGCTGCTCACCGGCGTGCTGACCCGGATCCTGGGCCGGGCCGTCTTCGGCGGCCGGACGACCGCGGGCGAGGCGTGGCGGCTGTCCCGCGGCCGCATGCCCGCGCTGTTCGGGCTGGTGGCCCTCGAAGCGCTCCTCATGCTCGTGCCGGTGGTCCTGATCTCACTGGTGATCGTGGCGCTGGCGAACGCCGGGGCCGGAGCCGGGACGGCGGTCGCAGTGGGGGCGCTGGCGGTGCTCGGCTACATCGCCTACGCCGCGTTCGTCTCCACCCGCCTGGCGCTCGCCGCGCCCGCCGCGGTGCTGGAGCGGCGCGGGGCCCTCGACTCCATGCGCAGGTCGTGGCGGCTGGTGAACGGCGGCTTCTGGCGCACCCTCGGCATCCTGATCCTCACCAGGATCATCACGTTCCTGATCACCTTCGTGGTCGCCGTCCCCTTCACCTTCGGCGCCGCCCTCGTCAGCATCGGCGTGCCGGGCTCGACCGGCGCGCAGGTCGCCACGGCGGTCCTGATCGCGATCGGCGGCACCGTCGGCGCGATGATCACCTATCCGTTCCTGGCCGGGGTCAACGGCCTGCTCTACGCCGACCGGCGGATGCGGTCCGAGGCGTTCGACCTCGTCCTGCAGACCGCCGCGATCGAGCAGCGGCGCCAGGGCTGGGTGCACGCCACGGCCGACGACCTGTGGCTTCCCTCCGCCACGCCCGGCGCACCCGGCCCGCACCCGCAGGCCGGACAGGGAGCTTCGTGGCCCCACTCCTGACCCTCCTGAATCTCGGCACGCCGGTCGACGTCGGCCGTGACGAGGCCCGCCGCGAGGCGGCCCGCGAGCTGCTCCGGGCCGGGTACGCCAGGGAGTCGGCGTTCGACCGCGCCGTCCGGGCCGTGAACCAGTTCATCGGCGACCTCACCGACCAGGACTCCCTCGGGACCGTGGGAAGCGTGACCGTCCGGGTGGTGCTCGTCGCCCTCGTCGTCACCGCGATCGTCGCGCTGGCCGTGGTCGCGCGGCGGACGGCCGGGGGCCGCGCCGCCCGCCGCGAGGAGGTCTTCGGCGACGGCCGGCGCACCGCGGCCGAGCACCGCGCCGCGGCCGAGCGGCTGGCCGCCGAGGGCCGCTGGGCCGAGGCGGTCCGCGAGCGGCTGCGGGCCGTCGCCCGTGATCTGGAGGACCGCGCGATCGTCGACCCCGTCCCGGGCCGCACCGCCGCCGAGCTGGCCGCCGAGGCCGGCCGCGCGCTGCCCGGCCTGGCCGCCGCCCTGGTCGCCGCGGCCCGGACCTTCGACGACGTGACGTACGGCGAGACCCCCGGCACCGCCGAGGCGTACGAGACGCTGCGCGACCTCGACGAGCGGCTCCGCGCGGCGCGCCCGGCGGACGCGGTCCCCGCCCCGGCGGACGCGGCCGGCGGCGCGGCCGCGTGGGGAGGGCCCCGATGAACGACCCCACGGGCACCACGGGCACCACCGGCACCATGGACACCGCCGGCGCCGCCGACGCACGGGCGGCGGACCCCGCGGACGTCGGCCTCGCCGCCGCCCCGGTGACCGGTTCGACGTCCGTCTCCCCCACCGCCGCGAGCCTGTGGCGCGGCGGCCGGGGCGTGCTCCTGGTCGCCCTCATCGTGGTGGCCGCCGCCGTCGCCGGCGTTCTCCTCGGCGGCACCGGCGGACCCGACCGGCGGCTCGACCCCGACGACACCTCGCTGTCCGGCGCGGGAGCCCTCGCCCGGCTGCTGGAGGGCCGTGGCGTGCGGATCGCCCGGGTCACCTCGGCCGCCGACGCGCGGGCCGCCGCGACCGCCGGCAGCACGCTGCTGGTCACCGACGCCTTCCCGCTCACCGCCGCGGACGCCTCGCGGCTGGCCGGGGCACCCGCCGACCTGCTGCTGGTCGGCGCCGGACGACGGCTGCGGACGCTCGCCCCCGGCCTGCTCGCCACCGGGGAGGCCCGGCCGCGCTCACGCGAGCCCCGCTGCGCACTGCCGGCCGCGGCCGCCGCGGGCAGCGCCCACCTGGGCGGGACGACCTTCTCCGTCCCCCGGGGCGGGACCGGCTGCTACCCCGCCGGGGACGACCCGACGCTGGTCGCCTACCGCGACGGAGACCGGACGATCACCGCGGTGGGCGACGGCGACTTCATGACCAACCTGCGCCTGGCGGAGGACGGAAACGCCGCGCTGGCGATGAACCTCGCCGGCGCCAGGCCCACGCTCGTCTGGCTGGTCCCGCCGCCCCCGGGGGAGGCGCCCGCGGCGTCAGGCGAGCAGGGCCTCTACGATCTCGTCCCGCCGGGCGTCAGATGGGCCGCGGCGCAGCTCGCGCTGGCGGTGGTGCTGCTGGCGCTCTGGCGGGGCCGGCGGCTCGGCCCGGTGGTGGCCGAACGCCTGCCCGTGGTGGTGCGGGCCGCCGAGACCGCGGAGGGCAGGGCCAGGCTGTACCGCGCCAGGCGGGCCCGTGACCGCGCCGCCGCCGCGCTGCGCGAGGGCTTCGCCGACCGCGTCGTCCCCCGGCTCGGGCTGCCGTCGGCGGCCGGGCCGGACGCCAGGGTGAGCGCGCTCGCCGGACGGACCGGGCAGCCGGCGCCGCAGGTGGCGTCCGCCCTGTACGGCCCGCCGCCGGCCGACGACGCCGGGCTGGTCGCCCTGGCCGCATATCTGGACATGTTGGAGAGGCAGGTCAGAGATTCGTGAACGTGCGTGACGAGCGAGCCGTTGATGCGAACGGCGGCGCGAACGGCGGCGCGGACGCCGCCCGGGAGGCGCTGGGGGCGCTGCGCGCCGAGGTCGCCAAGGGCGTCGTCGGCCAGGACGCCGTGGTCACCGGGCTGGTCATCGCCCTGCTCTGCCGGGGACACGTACTGCTCGAAGGGGTACCCGGGGTCGCCAAGACCCTGCTCGTGCGGACCCTCTCCGCGGCGCTGTCGCTGGATTTCAAGCGGGTGCAGTTCACCCCCGACCTGATGCCCGGCGACGTCACCGGCTCCCTGGTCTACGACGCGAAGACCTCGGAGTTCGAGTTCCGCCCCGGACCGGTCTTCACCAACCTGCTGCTCGCCGACGAGATCAACCGCACCCCGCCCAAGACGCAGGCGGCGCTGCTGGAGGCGATGGAGGAGCGGCAGGTCAGCGTGGACGGAGTGCCGCGCCACCTGCCCGATCCGTTCATCGTGGCCGCCACCCAGAACCCGGTGGAGTACGAGGGCACCTACCAGCTCCCCGAGGCGCAGCTCGACCGGTTCATGCTCAAGCTGACCGTGCCGCTGCCCTCCCGCGAGCAGGAGGTCGCGGTGCTGGAGCGGCACGCGCTCGGCTTCGACCCGCGCGACCTGTCACACATCAGGCCGGTGGCGACCGCCGCCGACCTGGAGGCCGGGCGCGCCGCGGTCCGCCAGGTGCACACCGGGCCCGAGGTCCTCGGCTACATCGTGGACATCGCCCGCGCCACCCGGCAGTCGCCGTCGCTGCAGCTCGGCGTCTCGCCGCGCGGCGCCACCGCGCTGCTGGCGGGCGCCCGAGCCTGGGCCTGGCTGTCCGGCCGCACCTACGTGACGCCGGACGACGTCAAGGCCCTGGCCCGGCCGGCCCTGCGGCACCGCGTCCAGCTCCGCCCCGAGGCCGAGCTGGAGGGCGCGTCCGCCGACGGCCTGATCGACGCCGTCCTCGCCGCCGTCCCCGTCCCCCGCTGAAGCGACGATGGCACTGACGGGACGGGCCGCCCTGCTGGCCCTGCTGGGCACGCTGGTCGTGCTGTTCGCGCCGCGGCCGGGACCGGCCGTGGCCGGGGTGGCGCTGCTGCTGGCCGCGCTGGTCGCGGTGGACCTGCTGCTGGCCGGGGGCGTGCGCCCGCTGCGGTTCACCCGCTCCGGCGACCGCCTGGTACGGCTCGGGGAGACCGCCACGGTCGACCTGGTCGTGGAGAACCCCGGCCGCCGCCGGGTCCGCGGCCTGCTCCGGGACGCCTGGCCGCCCTCGGCCGGAGCCGTCCCCCGGCACTTCGCGCTGGACGTCCCGGCCGGGGAGCGCCGCCGCCTCACGCTGACGCTCACCCCGGCCCGCCGGGGAGACCGGGAGGCCGCCGCCGTCACGGTGCGGTCGCTGGGCCCGCTGGGCATCGCGGCCCGCCAGGGCTCGCACCGGGTGCCGTGGTCGGTACGGGTGCTGCCGCCGTTCCTCAGTCGCAAGCACCTGCCCGCCAAGCTGACCAGGCTCAGGGAGCTGGAGGGCGCGCACCCGTCGATGGTCAGGGGCCAGGGCACCGAGTTCGACTCGCTGCGCGAGTACGTGCCCGGCGACGACGTGCGGTCGATCGACTGGCGGGCCACCGCCCGCCGCTCCGACGTCGTGGTGCGCACCTGGCGGCCCGAGCGCGACCGGCGGGTGCTGATCGTCCTGGACACCGGGCGCACCTCGGCCGGCCGGGTCGGCACCGCCCCGATCCCGCTCGCCGGTCAGGAGGACCGGTCCCCCGCGGGCCGCGGAGCCGGGCCCGGCGGGCTTTCGACCGGGCTTCCGGGCGGTCTTTCCGGCGGGCTTCCCGGTGGGCGGGGCGGCGTGTGGACCGCGCCGGGCTGGCCCCGGCTCGACTGGTCGATGGACGCGGCGCTGCTGCTGGCCGCACTGGCCTCCCGAGCCGGCGACCGGGTGGACTTCATGGCCCACGACCGCTCGGTGCGTGCCTGGGTGTCCGGGGCGGGTCGTACCGAGCTACTGTCGTCGCTGGTCAACGCGATGGCACCGATCGAGGCCGAGCTGGTCGAGGCCGACGCGGCCGGCATGGTCGCGGCCGTCCTGGCCCGTGCCAGGCGGCGCTGCCTGGTCGTCCTGCTGACCGACCTCAACGCCGCGTCACTGGAGGAGGGGCTGCTGCCCGTACTCCCCCAGCTGTCCTCCCGGCACCTGGTGCTGGTGGCCGCCGCGTCCGACCCGCAGGTCGCGGCGATGGCCGCCGGGCGTGGCACCCCCGAGCTGGTGTACGACGCGGCGGCGGCGGAACGCCAGGGCGCCGACCGGCGCCGCATCACCGCCCGCCTGCGCCGCCAGGGCGTCGAGGTCGTGGACGCCGCCCCCGAGCAACTCGCCCCCGCCCTCGCCGACGCCTACCTCGCCCTCAAGGCCGCCGGCCGCCTCTGACCCCCGTCCCGCCGGGCCCGATGGCCACCGTCCCGCCGGACCGGATGACATGAAACGCCGGACATCCCCTGATCGTCATCGATAGCTTTTGACCATGACTCCTGGTGACGGCCGGGTGGCCGATCGTCATATCCGCTGGGCGCGACCTGAGCCGCAGGCCGACGATCCCGAGCGCGTCCTGATCCCGGAGGCGCTGGCCTTCGGCAAGGCCCTGTACGACCGGCGCAACGCGCTGGGGCTCAGCATCGCCGAGCTCGCCGGGCGCGCGGCCCTGACAGAGGACGAGATCGAGCGCATCGAGGAGGGCGGGACCGCCCCGACGGCCGCCCTGCTCCGACGCCTGGCCGGGGCGCTCCCGGCACGACCCCACCGCCCCGGCGTGTGTTCGGCTCGGCAGAGCCCCTCCGGCACGGAGCCTCCTAGACTTGGGACGGGACGACAGCGGAGAGGACAGCGATGACAGCTCAGCCACATGAGGTCTCCGGCGCGGATGCGCCTCTCCCCGAGAAGAACCTGCGGTCGATCCGCGCCGCACTCGCTCTGCCACAGGATCGCGCCGCCTTCGACGCGGGTCTGCGACTCGCCTTGGACGAGGTGCGGGTCAGCCTCGACCTGGGGAGGCTGACCGAGTTCGTGCACAGCTGGTGGCTGATCGCCTGCGACTCCGTCCGCGATCGGGCGGGCCGCGAGGACATGTACGAACGCGCCGCCCACGCGCGGGCTCTGGCCGAGCAGGGCCGCCCGCTTCCCCGGGGGAACCGGTCCTGGCGGGAGATACTGGCTGAGCGCGGGACCGACACGTAGGTGTACACCATCACGCCGCCCGATCCTCTCGCCGAGGAACAGATCGCGGCACTGCCGACCGAAGCCGCCCGTTACCTCGCCGAGGTGTTCGCCCTTCTGGAGACCGCTCCGTGGACCGGCAGGCCGGCGAACCCCGCCAGTCCCGACGGAAACATGCGGATCATCTCGTTCGGAGAAGGCGGTCTGGTGACCTATCTGGTCCTGGAGCCACAGCGCGAGATCTACATTCTGCGCGTGCAGTGGGTGTGACGGAAAGACCGTTCACAGGTGTTCCTGTGGCCTTCCGCGCTCCGGTCCGGGGTCAGCCGGAGGTGGGGGTGACGTCGGGGGCGCGTTCCAGGTCGCCGGTCTCGCCCGCGCGCAGGGCGCGGCGGCCGAAGTAGACCACGTAGGCGAGGAAGGCCGCCTCGGCGACGACCCCGATGCCGATCCGCGCCCAGGTGGGCAGGGGCGAGGGGGTGACGAGCCCCTCGATGAGCCCGGAGACCAGCAGCACCACGACCAGCGCGAGGGCCACGCTCATGACGGCCCTGCCCTGCTCGGCGAGGGCCTCGCCGCGTCTGCGGGGGCCGGGGTCGACGACCGTCCAGCCCAGGCGCATGCCGACGGCCGAGGCGAGGAACACCGCGGTCAGCTCCAGCAGGCCGTGCGGGGTGATCAGGCCGAAGAAGATGTCGAGCTTGCCGCGCGAGGCCATCAGCCCGGCGGAGACCGCGACGTTCAGCGCGTTCTGCAGCAGCACGTACGGGATCGGCAGGCCGAGCAGTACGGCCATGATGATGACCTGCATCGACACCCAGGCGTTGTTGACCCAGACCTGCCCGGCGAAGGAGGCCGCGGGGTGCTCGGAGTAGTAGTCGGCGAAGTCGTGGTCGACGAGCTGGGTGATCTCCTCCGGTGTGCCGATCGCGGCCTGCACGGCCGGGTCTCCCGCCACCCAGACCGCGACGACCGCCGAGACCAGGAGGAACGCGGCGGTCGTGCCGAGCCACCACCACCGGGCGCGGTAGGCGACCACCGGGAACGAGACGGTGAAGAAGCGGACGAGCTCCCGCCAGGCGGGGGCGTGCGCGCCGGTCACCGCCGAGCGGGCGCGGGCGACCAGCGACGACAGGTGGCTCACCAGGATCGGGTCGGTGGGGCCGGAACGCACGATGGACAGGTGGGTGGCGGTCCGCTGGTAGAGCTCCACGAGTTCGTCGATCTCGGCGCCGTCCAGCGACCTGCGTCGCCGTACCAGGTGTTCCAGGCGGTCCCAGGAGGGGCGGTGCGCGGTGACGAACGCGTCGATGTCCACCCGGAAAGCGTATCCACCTTCCAGGCGGCGGGGACTTCCGCGACCGGCTCGGGGTGAGCCGGAGCCGGAGCGGCCGCTAAGCCGCTCAAGGGCTCAAGGGCTCAATGGCTCAGCCGCTCAATGGCTCAGCCGCTCAGTGACTCAGCGGCTCAGCGCCTCAGCGGCTCAGCGGCTCAGCGGCTCAGAACGCGACGCCGCAGCGGAGGATCACGTTGGCGTACGGCCGCGCCTCACCGGTCCGCACCACCAGCCGGGCGGAGCGGGACCTCTCCTTGAGCCGTTCGTGCGGGACGTGGTCCAGGGAGGGCAGCCGTTCGCCCAGCAGCGCGTGGCAGGCGGGGTTGGCCGTCCTGACCTCCTCCGCCGCGACGGCGCCCTCCACGACCAGTTCGGCGAGGAGGCCGTCCAGCACGTCGGCGAAGGCCGGGACGCCCGGCAGGAAGGCGAGGTCGACTACCTGGACCCCGGGCGGCAACGGCATCCCGGCGTCGCAGACGAGCACCTCGTCGGTGTGGCCGAGGCGGGCGAGCGCGCCCGACAGGGCCGCGTTGAGGATTCCCGCGCGCTTCACCGCGGATCCCGGCTCACGGCGACCCCGCCCTCCCGGCGGCACCGCGGGTCCCGGCTCACGGCGACCCCGTCGTCCTCCCCGCGACACCCCGGCTCCCGGTTCACGGCGACCACGTCGCCCTCCCCGCGGCTCCGGGCCCCCGACGAGTCCGGAGCCACGGGGACCACACGTGACTTCACGTTCACAGCGTCTCCAGGTCCCCGACCCGGGGGTAGGAGCTCTGCGCGCCGTGCAGGCGGACGGACGCGGCGCCCACCCGGACCGCGAACGAGGTGGCGGAGGCCAGGTGGTCGCCCTGGGACAGGCGCCAGGCCAGCGCACCGGTGAACGCGTCGCCGGCGCCGGTGGTGTCCACGGGCTCCACCCTGGGGCTCGGCACCGCGGTGACCTCCCCGGCGTCGGCGACGACCGCGCCGTCGGCGCCGAGGGTGAGGACCACCGAGCGGGGGCCGAGCGACAGCAGCTCCCGTGCCTGCCGTACGGGGTCGGCGTGGCTGCCGAGGAGCAGCGCGGCCTCGTGCTGGTTGACGACGAGGGGGTCGCACGCCTCCAGCAGCTCGTCCGGCACCACCGCCGGCGGCGAGAGGTTGAAGACCACCCGGCTCGCGACCCGCGCCGCCGCCACCACCGTGGCCAGCGGGCTCTCCAGCTGCAGGCAGACGACCGGCGCCGAGGACAGCAGGCGTTCGGCGGCGGTGATGTCGTCCTCGGTCAGCAGCCCGTTGGCGCCCGGCGAGACGATGATGCTGTTGTCGCCGCCGGCGTCCACGGAGATCAGCGCGACCCCGCTCGGGCCGGGCGTCTCGATGAGGTGGCCGAGGTCCACGCCGTCGGCGCGCAACGCCTCGCGCAGGAACTCGCCGTGGCCGTCGGAGCCGACCCTGCCGAGGATGGCGACCCGGGCGCCGAGCCGCGCCGCGGCGACGGCCTGGTTGGCGCCCTTACCGCCGGGGTGGGTGGCGAGCTCCGAGCCGATCACGGTCTCGCCCGGCGCGGGCCGCCGGGCGACATGGACCACCAGGTCGGCGTTGACCGACCCCACGACCACCACGTCGTACGGCGACACGGGCCGGCCGCCGGGGCCGGCCCCCGGCCGGGGGGACCCGTCGATGTGGCCGCTCATCACGAGCCCGCGAACTCTGCGACGTTGTCCTTGTTCACGATCTTGACGGGCACGGCGACCGTGGCCTCCACCTTCTCGCCCTTGGCGGCCTTGACGGCGCCCTGGACGGCCTGCTGGCCGAGGAGGGCCGGCTGCTGGGCGACGCTGGCGCTCAGCGTGCCGTCCTGGACGGCCTTGAGCCCGTCGGGGGTGCCGTCGAAGCCGACGACCTTGACCTCCTTGCCCGCCTTGGCGCCCAGCGCCTTGACGGCGCCGAGGGCCATCTCGTCGTTCTGGGCGAACACGCCGGTGATGCCGGGGTTGGACTGCAGCAGGTTGGTCATGACGTCCAGGCCCTTGGTCCGGTCGAAGTCGGCCGGCTGCTGGGCGATCACCTGGATGTTGGGGAACGCCTTGATCCCCTCGGTGAAGCCCTGGCCACGGTCGCGGGCCGCGGAGGTGCCGGGCACGCCCTGGAGGACGACGACCTTGCCCTTCTCGCCCATCTCCTTGGCCAGTTCCTGCGCGGCGAGCTTGCCGCCCTCGACGTTGTCGGAGGCGACGGTCTGCGCGACGGTGCCGCCGTTGACGACGCGGTCGGCGGCTACCACCGGGATCTTGGAGCGTTCCGCGGCCTTGACCGCGGGCCCGGCGGCGTCGGAGTCGACCGGGTTGATGATGATCGCCTTCATGCTCTGGCCGGCGAAGTTCTGGATCTGGTTGACCTGCTGGGAGGCGTCGTTCTGGGCGTCGGTGACGGTCAGCGCGACGCCCTCCTTCTTCGCCTCGTCCTCCGCGCCCTTGCGGAGCTGGACGAAGTAGGGGTTGTTGAGGGTGGAGACCGACATGCCGATCTTGATGTCCCCACCCGACGTCCCCGAGCCGCCGTCGGAGGAACCGCTCGAACCGCCCGAGCCGCAGGCCGCGAGGCCCAGGGTGAGCGCGGCTCCGGCCGCGGCGAGGCTGATGGTGCGCTTGATCATGATATTTCGTTCCCCTCGGGGTGATTCTCAGGCTGTGGCCTTGCGGCGCAGGGTGTCGAAGAGGACCGCGAGCGCGATCACCACTCCGATGACGACCTGCTGCCAGAAGGCGGAGACGGAGAGCAGGTTGAGGCCGTTGCGCAGCACCGCGAGGATGAGCGCGCCGACGAAGGTGCCGAAGGCCCGGCCCTTGCCGCCCGACAGGCTCGCCCCGCCGATGACGACGGCGGCGATGGCGTCGAGCTCGTAGCCGGAGGCCGCCTGGGGCTGCGCCGAGGCGAGCCGGCTGGCCAGGACGATGCCGGCGATGGCGGCGAAGAGGCCGGACAGGCCGTAGGTGATGAGCTTCTGCCGGTCGACCTTGATTCCGGAGAGCCGGGCGGCCTCCTCGTTGCCGCCGATGGCGTAGATCGCCCGCCCGGAGTAGGTCCGGCTCAGGATCAGGGCGGTGATCAGCCCCATGGCGATCATGACGAGGACCGGGATCGGCAGGTATTCGCCGATGGTGTCGCCCAGGTGGGTGACGGCGTCGGGCAGGGCGATCGGGCTGCCCTGGGAGATGACCAGGGCCAGGCCGCGGGCGATGCCCAGCATGGCCAGGGTGGCGATGAACGGCGGCAGCTTGCCGTACGCGATCAGGGCGGCGTTGGCGAGCCCGCACACCAGGCCGACGACCAGCGCGGCGACGACGGCCAGCGGCCACGGCAGGCCCGAGTCGGTCGACAGCCAGGCCAGCGCGATCGCCGACAGGGCGGCGACGGAGCCGACCGACAGGTCGATGCCGCCGGTGATGATGACGAAGGTGACGCCGAAGGCGAGGATCGCGGTGACCGCCGCCTGGACGCCCACGTTGAGCAGGTTCGTCACCGTCAGGAAGTCTCCCGACAGCAGTGACAGACCGGCCACGAGCACGACCAGGGCGACCAGCGCGCCGTTCTCGGCCAGCCAGGCGGCGGCCGGGTGCCGGCGCCGCGTCGCCTTGGCGGGCCCGTTGAGCACATCAGTGGACACGTGCATCCTCCACCTCGCTGACGGCCAGGGCCATCACCGAGTCCTGTGTCGCTTCACGCGCGGCGAGCTCTCCGGCGAGCCTGCCGCGGGCCATCACCAGCACGCGGTCGCTCATCCCGAGGACCTCGGGGAGATCACTGGAGATCATGAGAACCGCGTGCCCGGAGGCGGTGAGCGAGTTGATCAACTGGTAGATCTCGACCTTGGCTCCCACGTCGATGCCGCGGGTGGGCTCGTCGAGGATGAGAACGCTCGCGTCGGCGAGCAGCCATTTCCCGATGACGATCTTCTGCTGGTTGCCGCCGGAGAGCGTGCGGACCTCCTGGGCGAGGCCGCTCATCCGCACGCCGAGCCGTCCGGCGACGTCGGCGGCGGCCCGGCGCTGCCCGGCCCGGTCGACGAACCCGCCGCGGCTGGCCCGGCGGAGCGTGACCAGACCGAGGTTCTCTGCGACGTCGGCGCCGAGGACCAGCCCCTGGCCCTTGCGGTCCTCCGGGACCAGGCCGAGACCGGCCTCCATGGCGGCGTGGACGTCGCCGCGCGGCAGCGGGCGGCCGTCCACCAGGACCTCGCCGGTGTCGTAGGAGTCGGCGCCGAAGATCGCCCGGGCGACCTCCGTACGGCCCGCGCCCACCAGCCCGGCCAGGCCGACGACCTCGCCGGCGCGGACCTCGAAGGAGACGTCCTCGAACGCGCCGCGCCGGCCCAGGCCGCGGACCCGCAGCAGGGGCTCGCCCGGCGCCGCGGGCTCCCGGGGGTACCGCTGGTCGATCGGACGGCCGACCATGAGCCTGACCAGCTCGTTCTCCGGCGTGCTCGCCGGAACCCGGGTGACCGAGCGGCCGTCCCGCAGTACGGTGACCCGGTCGCCGACCTGCGGGATCTCCTCCAGGTGATGGGTGATGAACACGATCGCCACCCCCTGGTCGCGGAGCCGGCGGACGATGGCGAACAGCCGCTCGACCTCGCTGGTCGTCAGCACGGCGGTGGGCTCGTCCATGATGAGCACCCGGGCGTCGAGGGCGAGCGCCTTGGCGATCTCGACCATCTGCATGCGGGCGATGCCGAGGCGGCCGACCGGGGTGCGCGGGTCGACGTCCACGCCGACCCGGGCCAGCAGTTCGCGCGCCCGCTCGTGCATCCTCCTGGTGTCGACGAGCCCGAAGCGGCGGGGCGGGCGGCCCAGCGCGAGGTTCTCGCCGACGGAGAGCTCGGGGACCAGGTTGAACTCCTGGTAGATGGTGGCGATGCCGAGCCGCTGGGCGTCTCCGGCGCCGCGGATCTCGACGGGCGCGCCGTCGACGACGATCCGTCCGGCGTCGGGGCGGTAGGCCCCGGAGAGCATTTTGATCAGCGTGCTCTTGCCCGCGCCGTTCTCGCCGAGCAGGACGTGGACCTCGCCGGCCCGCAGGTCGAAGTCGACCCCGTCCAGCGCCACCACGCCGGGGAACTCCTTGCGCAGTCCCTCGACGCGGAGGATCTCACCCCCGGCCGCCCCGCCCCGCGTGCTGTCGTCGTTCGTCACGAGACGTTCCTTCCTTCCCCGCACGACTGCCTGGGCACCAGTACGGCCGGCAGGACCACCGATCCGGCGGGCCGCCCGTGGAGCAGGTCGAGGATGACCCGCACGGCGCGCACGCCCAGTTCGGCGACGGGCTGGCTGATGGCTGTTATCGGGGGGTTCATGTGGGGGAACCACGGCACGTCGTCGAAGGACACCAGTGCCACGTCCTCGGGGATGCGCAGACCGCGCGCCCGGATCTCGTCCAGCGCGCCCAGGGTCATCAGGTTGTCGCCCCCGAAGATCACCTCGGGCGGCTCCGGAAGGTCCAGGAGCCTGGCGGTGAGCTCCCGGCCGCTGCCCAGCTGGAAGTCCCCCGACCGAATGTACTCCGGGCGCAGCTCGATCCCGTGCTCTGCCGCCGCCTTCACGAAGGCGTCGGTGCGCTCGCGGCCGGTGGAGAGCCGGAGCGGGCCGGAGATGAGGGCCACCCGCCGGTGCCCCAGCCTCTTCAGGTGGCCGGCGAGCTCGCCGATCGCGGCGGTCCCGTCGACCCGGACCGACGGCACGTCCATGCCGGGGAGCACGCGGTCGATGAACACCAGCGGGCCGCCCGTCGCGGCCGCCTGCTCCACCAGCGGGGTGACCTCGGCGGTGGGGCAGATCAGCAGCCCGTCCACCCGCTGCTCGATGAGGGTGCGCACGTAGTGGTCCTGCTCCTCGGGCCGCTCGTCGGCGTTGCCGATGACGACGGTGTAGCCGGCCTCGCGTGCCGCGTCCTCGACCGACCGGGCCAGCTCGGCGAAGAACGGGTTGAGGATGTCGCCGATGATCAGGCCGAGCGTCCGGGTCGCCTCGGTGCGCAGCGAGCGCGCCACCGCGTTGGGGACGTAGTTCAGCTCGGTCATCGCGGTGTAGACCCGGTTCCGGGTCTCCTCGGACACCGAGGGGCTGGCGTTGAGGACCCGGGAGACCGTGGCGACGGACACACCCGCGCGAACGGCCACATCCTTGATACGTGCCACCGGCCCTCCCGTGTAATCGATTACATGAGGGTATGTAATCGATTACATGAACACCACTCGCATCGAAGTGACCTGCGTCACAGATCGTTTCCGCCTCCTGGACCCCGGATTCAGGTGGTGTCCGCCCCCGCCCGGCGGGCATCCGGGACGGGCCGGGCGGGGGCGGGCGGAGAGCCCCCGGGCGGGCACCGCGGGACATCGGGCGGAGAGGGACGGGGAGGGCCGGGCGCCGCGGGGACGGCCGGGGCGGGCGCCGCGGGACCGGCGGGAACCGCCGGGACGGGCGGAACCGGACCCGGCCGGGGCGGGCGCCGCGGGACCGGCCGCCGGTAGGGTTCTTGTGTGTCCGAGGTCGTAACCGGCGAGGCGGTCGTCGTCGAAGTCCGGATCGCCCAGCTCCCGAGCCGGGTCGCCGCGCTGCTCATCGACATCCTGGTCCAGCTCGTGACGCTGGCCGGGGCGTCCTTCGCGGCCGGCGCCCTGCTCCTCGTCTCCGACCCCGCGCTGACCGCGATGGTGTACATCACGCTGTCCGTGCTGGTCCTGGTCGGCTACCCGGTGGTCTTCGAGACGCTCTCGCGCGGGCGCAGCCTCGGCAAGCTGGCCCTGGGCCTGCGGGTGGTCAGCGACGACGGCGGCCCCGAGCGGTTCCGCCAGGCCCTGTTCCGCGGCCTGGCCGGGGTGCTGGAGATCTGGACGCTCAGCGGCGCCCCCGCCCTGATCAGCTCGCTGATCTCGGAGAAGGGCAAGCGCCTCGGCGACGTCTTCGCCGGGACCATCGTGATCGCCGAGCGCGCCCCCCGCCGGTACGGCCCGCCGCTGGAGATGCCGCCGCCGCTGGCCTCGTGGGCGGCGACGCTGGAGCTGTCCCGGCTGCCCGAGGAGGTCGCGTCGACCGCCGTCCGGTACCTCACCCGCCGGAACGACCTGTCACCCGCCGTCCAGCACGAGATGGGCGCGCGCATCGCCGCCGAGATGTCGGCCTTCGTCTCCCCTCCCCCGCCGCCCGGCGTCCCGCCGTTCGCCTACCTGACCGCCGTCCTGGCCGAGCGCCGCCGCCGCGACCAGGCGCGGCTGTCCGGGCGGGGCGGCGCACCCGGGCACCCGCCGCACGCCGCGCCCTTCCCAGCCGCCTATCCGCCCGCCGCCTATCCGCCGCCCTCCGCCCAGCCGCCCGCCGCGCCGTACGGCCCTCCGGCCGCCGCGCCGTACGGCCGGCCGCCCGCGGTGCGGGACCGGCCCCCGGCGCCGCCTCAGGGAGGTCCGGCTTCCGGGACGACCCCCGGCGGGTTCGTCCCTCCGGCCTGACCGGGCCGGCACACCGCCGTACCACCGGCGTCCCGCGCGAGGGCCGTACGGCACGCACGGACCGGGGCCCGGCACGCGCGACCCGAGGACGCGGTGCGCCGTACGGCACGTGCCCCGCGGGTGCGGTGCGGACGGCCCGCGGGCGCGGCGCGCCGTACGGCGCGCGAAGGGGGCGGCGGGATCACTCCCACCGCCCCCTCGGCGTTCGCTCAGGAAGAGCCGTCAGGCACGCGGTCAGTGACCGTGACCGTAGGAAGGCTGGGTCTGGGCGTTGAAGATGTCCATCTTGACGCTCCTGGCCTGGTTCGTCCGCGGGTCGTTGAGCCGCAGGACGTCGAAGCCGAGGTTGAAGTCACTGCCGTAGATGTAGCCGTTGTAGTAGTAGGCCGACCAGAAGCCGCCGCTCAGCGGAGGAGCGGTGTTGTCGGGGCCGCGCTCGAAGAACGCGATCTCGTGCGGGTTGGCCGAGTCGGTGAAGTCGACGACCGAGATGCCGCCCTGGTACCACGCCTGGACCATGATGTCCTTGCCCTTGACCGGGATCAGCGAGCCGTTGTGCGCGACGCAGTTCTCGGTGTCGGCCTGGTGACGCGGGATCTTGAAGTAGCTCCGGAACGTCAGCGCGGTGCCGGAGATGTCGTAGTAGGCGTTGGCGCCGCGGTTCGGGCCGATCGCCTCGTTGCAGGTGGCCGCGCCGCCGCCACCGAGCTCGTCGGTGAAGATGACCTTGGTGCCCTCGTTGTTGAAGGTCGCCGAGTGCCAGAACGCGAAGTTCTCGTCGTCACGGACGGTCGAGGTGACCTTCGGGTTCACCGGGTCGGAGATGTCCATCAGGATGCCCTCGCCCATGCAGGCGCCGGCCGCGATGTTCTTCTCCGGGTAGGAGGTGATGTCGTGGCAGCCGGTGGTCGCCGACGTGCGGTAGGGGTACTGCTTGTCCGGCTCGCCGGGGTTGCCTCCGTCCGGGAAGAGCACCGGGGTGTTGACGACCGCCGCGTCCGCCGGCTTCTCCAGCGGCACCTTGATGATGGAGATCTTGTCGTGCGGCGTCTTGCAGTCCGGGAAGTTGTCGTTCGGGCCGTAGGAGGAGACGTAGACGTAGACGTTGCGCCGGTCACGTCCCTTGCCGGGCACCAGGGTCAGGGTGTGCGAGCCGCAGTTGGTCTCGACCGCCTTGACGTATCTGGGGTTCTTCTTGTCGCTGACGTCGAAGATCCGGATGCCCTCCCACGAGTCCTTGTTCGCCGCGCTCTGGCCGGTGCTGCTGCAGGAGTCGTTGTTGCGGGAGGAGTCGACGGCGCCGAAGAGGAGATTCCCGTAGACGGCCATGTCCATCTGGCCACCGGGGCAGACCACCGAGCTGACCACCGAGGTCCGCTTGGGGTGCTTGACGTCGTAGATGGAGAAGCCGCTGTAGTTGCCCACGTAGGCGTAGTCGCCCTGGAAGGCGATGTCGGTGTTGATGTCCGTCAGCGCCGCGGGCTTCGGAACGTTGGTGACATGCTCGATGTTCGAGCTCATGACGATCTCGCCAGGGGCGGGGATGTCAGCGGCCTGAGCGGGCACGGTGGACAGCGACAGCGCCGCCGCCGCGCCCACCGCGACGAGGAAGCGGCCGGTCAGACCCTTCCCACGGGGGGTGAACACTGATGAACCTCCTTGCCATATGCGCCATAAAAGTCGCATAAATGCCTGAATCGTTCATCCCAGACCGATGATCGGACAAGCCTTCACAGTGTCAGCAAGTTTTTCCGTTTTGCTCTATTTACCTACCCCTTATGGGCATATTAGGGTGTTCCGACGTTGCTACCGGGATACGTTTGAGGAGGTCGGGTGCGCGGAGCGCTGGTCGCCGTGGCCGCCGTCCTGTGCCTGAGCGCGTGCAGCGTGGGCGCCGACCGCCCCTCCGTCCAGGCGGCGCAGCAGACGGCGCCGATCATCGCGCCCGGCCGCCCCGGCGAGCCCGCCCGGACGCTCAGCCCCGGTGAGGCCGCCACCGCCGTGCCCTCCCCCACCGCCAACGCCGCCGACGTCGAGTACGTGCAGGACATGATCGTCCACCACCGGCAGGCGCTCGACATGGCGTCCCTGGCCCCCGAGCGGGCCCGGAACGCCAAGGTCAAGGGACTGGCCGCGCGCATCAAGGACGCCCAGGGCCCGGAGATCCAGTACATGGCCGCCTGGCTGCAGCAGCAGGGCCAGCGGGTCCCCGACCAGCACGGCGACCACGCCGCCATGCCCGCCATGCCGGGGATGGCCACCCCCGAGCAGATGGCGGCACTCAGGGCCGCCTCCGGAGAGGACTTCGACCGGCTCTTCCTGGAGCTCATGACCGCCCACCACCGCGGCGCCCTCACGATGTCGGAGCAGGTCCTGGTCGACGGCTCGCACATCAAGATCGAGGAGCTGGCCAACGAGGTCTCCGTCGGCCAGACCGCCGAGATCAACAGGATGCGGGAGATCCTCGCCGGGCTCTGAGCCGCCGCTATCGCAGGTACGCCGCGAGGCCGAGCCGCTGGTCGCGCACCGCCCCGGCGACGAGGCCGGCGATCTGCCGGGCCCCGGCGGCCTCGAAGTGGGTGTGGTCGTCGGCGAAGAAGGCTCCGACCGGGCCGGAGGTGTAGTCGCCGTTGAACGGGCAGAAGCGCAGGCTGTTGTAGAGCGTGTAGCTCAGCCTGTGCAGGTCGACGACCGGCGCGCCGGTGGCCGTGCCCACGGCGAATGTGTCGGTGACGAACCCGCGGTTGGGTGTGGCCGTGCTTCCGCTGCAGGTCAGGGCGGCCACGGGGGTCACGAGCACGGGGTTGGCGCCGCGCTGCCGGGCCGCGCCGACCATCGCGGTGAGCAGCTCCCGGTACCTGGCGGCGCCGACGTGGCGGGGGCAGGTGGCGGAGCCGTCGTTGATGCCGAACTGGATGAACAGATAGTCGCCGGCCTTCATCCCGGTCGACGCGTCGAGCATGGCCTGCCAGCGGGAGGCATAGGCGGTCGAGCTGAGGACGCACTCGCCGGCGGAGTTCATGCGGTCGGTGACGGCCGACTCGTACAGCCAGGTCTGGACGCTCCGCCCTCCCACGGCGCTGTTGACCACGGTGGCGTTCGCGGTGAGGTACTGGCCGAGCTCCCTGCCCCAGCCGACGATGGAGGCGCTGGAGCTGTTGGCGACGGTGGAGTCACCGGCCAGCCAGACCGTGATCCGGCTCGATGTCGGGGTACTGCTCGGCGTCGGGGTGCCGCTCGGCGTCGGGCTGGAGCCGGGGCCGGAGGGGCTCGGGGACGGTGAGGCCGTACCGGCCGCCCCGGTGCAGGGGCTGCCGTTGAGCGTGAAGGAGGCGGGCACCGGATTGCCGGCGCTCCAGGCGCCGTTGAACCCGAAGTTGACCGATCCGCCTGTCGCGATGGTCCGGTTGTAGTCGACGTTCCTCGCGGTGACGCCGGCGCCGCTCTGGACGACCGTGGCGTTCCACGCCTGTTCGACGCGCTGGCCCGCCGTGAAGGTCCAGGCCAGCGTCCACCCGTTGACGGCGTCACCGAGGTTGGTCACGGTCACGTCCGCGCCGAACCCGCCGGTCCACTGATCGGTGACGCGGTAGCTGACGGCGCATCCGACGGCGGCACCGGCGGCCGGCGCCCCGGCCGCCCAGGTCAGCGCTCCGGTCAACGCCGCCAGAGCCGAAGCGATCAGGGCGGTGGCCCGTCGCCGGAACATGTTCATCCGCGGTCTCACTTTCCGGGGGTCCGCCGGCTCCGGGCCGGTCCGCGTGGCCGAAACCGTGCACTCGGGTGGTTCGGTTCGCCGGGCCGGCGGGCGGCCCGCGGAAGCGCCGTCAGGTGACCCGGCACCCGGCGCCGTCGAGGGTGAAGGAGGCCGGTACTCCGTTGACGCCGTTCCATGTCGCGGTGAAGCCCACGGTCGCGGAGGCGCCGGGGGCGAGTGACGTGGCCCAGTCCGGGCCGCTGACGGCGACGGACGCCCCGGCCTGGGCGAACGTGCCGTTCCAGCCCTGGCCGATCTGCTGGCCGTCGGCGAACGTCCAGCGCAGCGTCCACGGGTCGAGGGTGCGGCCGCCGGTGTTGGTGACCCGTACATCGCCCTGGAAGCCGCCGGCCCACTGGTTGGTCACGGTGTAGCGCACTTCGCAGCTGAGCGCCGCCCCGCTCGGCGTGGGGGTGGGTGACGCCGAGGGCGTGGGGCCGGGCGGTACGGAGGGCGTCGGGGTCGGGGTGGGGCTCGGAGCGAGGTGCCCGGCCACGATCGGCGCCAGCGCGGCCGCGATCGCGCGGTGCCCGGCGTCATTGGGGTGGACGCTGTCGGACAGTCCGTCGGGCGGCACCCATCCGTCCGTGTCGACGAAGAAGACGTTGCGGTCACCGGCGTCGTTGACGGTCTGGACCGCGGCCTGGGTCTGCGCGGCGTACCGCCCGCGGAAGGTCCGCAGGGCCAGGATCGCGGCCCGCGGATACCTGCTCCGGACGGTGCGCAGCAGCCCGGCGTAGGACGTCTGGAACTGCGTCGAGGACACGCCGTGCCCGACGTCGTTGGTGCCGAGGTTGATCACGACGACGTCCGCCTGGTATCGGGAGAAGTCGTGGTCGGCGGCCCCGTCGACGGCGCTGACCTTCACGAAGCGGCGGTCCAGGCCGACACAGCCGTCGGCGGTGGTGACCAGGCAGGCGCCTCCCTGGGCCACCTGCGTGTGATCCAGCCCGAGTCGCTCGCCGACGAGCCATCCGTAGGCGGTGAGGGCGTTCTTGGAGGTGGTGGTCCCGACCGTGATGGAGTCGCCGACGAACTCCACCATGCCGCGGGCCGGCCGGGCCGGCAGGGTGTGCGCGCCCGGGTCGAGCACCAGCCCCTGGAACACCGCGTCGCCGTGGTAGGAGCCGGCCACCACGCGGTAGGACACGCGCAGGGTGTGGTCGCCGGCGGGCAACGGCTTCGGCGTCAGGTCGACCGTGCCACGCACGTTCTGCAGGTACACGTCGGGGCCCGCGTCGATGCTGTAGTAGAGGTCGATGGTGTCGCGCTGCCTCAGCTTGACGGTGGTGCCAGTGAAGCCGGTCGTGAGGTAGGCGCCGGCCCAGCCCGGGACGTAGGCGCCGGCGGCGCGGGTGTCCCAGCGGCCGACGAAGCGGATGTTCGGATCGGCCGGCGTCCCGTCCCCGGTGGCGGCCCCGGCGCCGGGCGACGCCGCGAGCACGGCCGCGAGGGTGGTGGCCACGGCGGCGAGGCGCATGAGTCTCATCGCGGTCCTTTTCTCCTGCGGCGGGGTGACCGCACGGCGACCGCTCCGGGAACCACCGCGCACGGCGCCGCCGGGCACTGCCCGGCTCCGCGCCGGATGTTCGGACCGCCTCGTCGACGGCCCCGCGGTGTGGCCGGTTCCGCGTGGTCCTCCGGGGCCGTGCCATCGGCCCCGGTCGCATGCCGGCCGCTCTTTTCCGAACGTCGCACAGCGATTACCGAATCGCTACCGTAAAACGATTCAGACCGTAAGAACGGAAAAGCACCCCGTCAACCCACCCGTCGGCCCACACTCGGATTTCATCACCGCCGTCAACGGTGTTCCCGCAGCTCAGGAGAATGGCGATCCCGCGGGGACCGGCCACGGTGAATGTGAAAATTTCACGGTCCGAACGCCTGCCGAGGCTTTTCGAAAAGCGCTGGAAATCGAGATGCCGCGCGTCCCGCCGACGGACGAGCCAATCGGTGACGACGCGTGGACGGCGGCGGCATGGCGCGCCGTCACCGCGTCGGGCGGACGCCTCCGGCCGACGCGGCCGTCCGTCCGCGGGCCTCCTCCCGAAAGGAGATCGTGGCCTCGTGGAACGTCAGGAGCCGAGCCGCCAGGAGTGGAGATACTTCTCCTGTTCGCCGGTGAGGACGTCCACCTCGATCCCGGCGGCGGCCAGCCGCAGCCGCGCCACCTCCACGTCCACCTCCTCCGGCACGTCGTAAACGCCGGGCGCCAGTTCCGCGCCCTCCCGGGCCAGCCACTCGACCGCGAGTGCCTGCGCGGAGAAGGACATGTCCATGACGGCGGCCGGGTGCCCCTCGGCGGCGGTCAGGTTGACCAGGCGGCCCTCCGCCAGCAGCAGGAGCCGCCGGCCGTCGGCGAGGACGTACTCGTCGGTGCTGGGCCGTACGCCGTGGTGCACGGCCATGGCCATGTCGTCCAGGGCCCGCACGTCGATCTCCACGTCGAAGTGCCCGGCGTTGGCGAGGATCGCGCCGTCCTTCATCGCCGCCAGGTGCTCGCTCCTGATCACGTCGCGGTTGCCGGTGACGGTGACGAACACGTCTCCCGCCGGGGCCGCCTCGCGCATCGGCCGCACCTCGTAGCCCTGCAGCGAGGCGTCCAGCGCCTTGACCGGGTCGATCTCGGTGACCACCACCCGGGCGCCCAGCCCCTTGGCCCGCTCGGCCACGCCCCGGCCGCAGTAGCCGAACCCGGCGACCACCACGGTCTTGCCTGCCAGCAGGGTGTTGGTGGCGCGCATGATGCCGTCGATCGTGGACTGGCCGGTGCCGTAGCGGTTGTCGAACATCCGCTTGGTCCGGGTGTCGTTGACCGCGACGACGGGGAACCGCAGGGCCCCCTCGGCCGCCATCTGCCGCAGCCGGATGATCCCGGTGGTGGTCTCCTCGCAGCCCGCGGTGACCCCGTCGAGCAGTTCCGTCCGCTCGGTGTGCAGGATGTTGACCAGATCGCAGCCGTCGTCGAGGACGATGTCCGGGCCGATGTCGAGCGCCCGGTGGATGTGCCGGTAGTACGCCGCGCGGTCCACCCCGGCCAGCGCGTGCACGGCCACGTCGTATCCGGCCAGGGCGGCGGCGACGTCGTCCTGGGTGGACAGCGGGTTGGAGGCGGCCAGCGCGACCTCGGCCCCGCCCGCCCGCAGCGCGCCCATGAGCACCGCGGTCTCGGCGGTCACGTGCAGGCACGCGGCGATCCGCAGGCCGTCGAGGGGCCGCTCGGCGGCGAACCGCTCTCCGAGGGCGGTGAGCACCGGCATCGCCCGCGCCGCCCAGCCGATCCGCCGTTCTCCGGCGGCCACGAGCTCGCTGTCCACGTCTCTCCCCACCTGCCCGAAACCCCGTGCGTCCCGGAACCCCATGCGCCCTGGAGCCCCGTGTGCCTCGAAGCCCCACGCGCGCAGAGCCCTGTACGTCCGGATCCCCGTACGCCCGGAGCCCCATGTGCCCGAAGGCCCCCGCGGTTCGCCGCGGGGGCCGGAGGACCTGTCACCGGATCATCTCCGCCCGGCCCCGGGGGCCGGGGAGGGAGTCCCGGAAGTCCTAGTAGCGGTAGTGGTCGGGCTTGTAGGGGCCCTCGACGTTCACGCCGATGTAGTCGGCCTGGGACTTGGTGAGCGTGGTCAGCTTGACGCCGAGCGCGTCGAGGTGGAGGCGGGCGACCTTCTCGTCGAGGTGCTTGGGCAGCACGTAGACGCCGATCGGGTACTGCTCGGTCTTCGTGAACAGCTCGATCTGGGCGATCACCTGGTTGGTGAAGGAGTTCGACATCACGAACGAGGGGTGGCCGGTGGCGCAGCCGAGGTTCATCAGGCGGCCCTCGGCGAGCACGATGATGGCGTGGCCGTCGGGGAAGGTCCAGGTGTGGACCTGCGGCTTGACCTCGGTCTTGACGATGCCGGGGGTCTTCGCCAGCCCGGCCATGTCGATCTCGTTGTCGAAGTGGCCGATGTTGGACACGATCGCGTTGTGCTTCATCTTCGCCATGTGGGCGGCGGTGATGATGTTGAAGTTGCCCGTCGTGGTGACGAAGATGTCGGCGATCCCGACGACGTCGTCCAGCGTGGTGACCTGGAATCCGTCCATGGCCGCCTGCAGGGCGCAGATCGGGTCGATCTCGGTGACGATGACGCGGGCGCCCTGGCCGCGGAGGGCGTCGGCGCAGCCCTTGCCGACGTCGCCGTAGCCGCACACGACCGCGACCTTGCCGCCGATGAGGACGTCGGTGGCGCGGTTGAGGCCGTCGATGACGGAGTGGCGGCAGCCGTACTTGTTGTCGAACTTCGACTTGGTGACCGAGTCGTTGACGTTGATCGCCGGGAAGAGCAGCGTGCCGGCCTTGAACATCTCGTACAGGCGGTGGACGCCGGTCGTGGTCTCCTCGGTGACACCCTTGATCTGCGAGGCGATCTTCGTCCACCGCTTCTCGCCGGAGACGGTACGGCGGAGCAGGTCGAGGATGACCTGCCACTCCTCCGGGTCGTCCTCGGCGGCGCTGGGAACGGCGCCGGCCTTCTCGTACTCGGCGCCCTTGTGGACGAGCAGGGTGGCGTCGCCGCCGTCGTCGAGGATCATGTTGGGGCCGTCACCGCCGGGCCAGGCCAGCGCCTGCTCGGTGCACCACCAGTACTCCTCCAGGGTCTCGCCCTTCCAGGCGAAGACCGGGACGCCCTTGGGGTCGTCGACGGTGCCCTCGGGGCCCACGACGACGGCCGCGGCGGCGTGGTCCTGGGTGGAGAAGATGTTGCAGCTGACCCAGCGGACCTCGGCGCCGAGCGCGACCAGGGTCTCGATGAGCACGGCGGTCTGGATCGTCATGTGCAGCGAGCCCATGATCTTCGCACCCGCCAGGGGCTGGGCCTCGGCGTACTCCTTGCGGATCGCCATCAGGCCCGGCATCTCGTGCTCGGCGAGCTGGATCTCCCTGCGCCCGAAGGCGGCAAGGGAAAGGTCGGCGACCTTGAAGTCCATGTGTTACCCCTTTGATCAGTGGTCGCGTTCGTCCCGGGCCCCGCCGCGCCCGGCGGCCCCGCTTCGCTCGGGGGCCCGGCTCGCCACTCGGTCGGAAAGCCGTCGGTCCGAGTTTAGGCGGCCGATCCGGCCGGGCGCATCTTCCAAACGGGTAACCTGACAGAAGAATGTAAGAATCGGTGGGAGGCCGGGATGCGGATCACGGAAGCGGCCCGGCGGCTCGGGATGTCCCCCCGGATGCTCCGCTACCGCGAGGCCCTCGGGTTGCTGCCCCCGGTCAGGAGCCGCGGCTCGCACCGGCGGTTCGGCCCCGAGGAGCTCTCGGCGGTGGCCCAGGGGGTGGAGCTGGAGAGGCGGTTCGACGTCTCCCCCGCCGAACTGGCCTTCGGGCTGCGGGTGCTGAGCGACCCGGCGGTGGCGCAGGCCGTACGCGACCTCGGCCTGCGGATCGGCAGGCTGCAGGCCCCGCGCCGGGCACTGGACTTCGAGAAGGAGAAGGCACTGCGCCTGCTGCAGGGCCGCCCCCCTGGCGCGACGGAAGCCCCGCCCCGGAGCCGCCCCCCGGGTACGGCGGAAGCCCCGCCGACCTCCTCAGCGGCGCGGCGCGGCACGCGGGTCCCACCGGCGCGCCCACGCGGTTGACCAGGCCGCGCGGCGAAGCATCGGTCTGCCTTCCCCCGATGGGCCGAACCTCCGGTGAGGCATCATCCCGGGTCTTATCCTTGCCTCATGCGCTGGCAAGACGTCGAACCGCTCCCTGATCTCAATGGTGGGATCTCGGCGATCCTCGCCTCGGCCGACGCGCTGAAGGGTGCCTGGGAGGACTGGCTCGAACACATCGACGAGCAGGAGTTCCGCCGGACACGCCGGCGCAGCCTGCGCAGGCACGCCATCGAGACCGGCATCATCGAGCGTCTCTACGACGTCGACTGGGGCGTGACGCTCGCGTTGGTCGCCGAAGGCCTCACCCAGGAAGCGGCCGCCCGCGAGGGAGGCATCAGCGATGACACCCTGGCGGTGATCCGCTCACAGTACGACGCCCTGGAGTTCCTGGCCGACGCGGCCAGAGGAGGCAGGGACCTGAGCGTGCACTTCGTGCGTGAACTCCACCAGGCGATCACCCGACGCCAGCTCACCTACGGCGCCACCGACACCCTGGGACGCGTCTTCGAAGCCCCGATGCGGCACGGCGAGTGGAAGAGGCATCCCAACCACGTCGTCCGTCCGGACGGCACACTCTTGGAGTACACCCCGCCCGAGCACGTGCAGGCTCAGATGGACCAGCTGATCGCGATCTACCAGAAAACGGAGGCGGCGCATCCGATCACGCGAGCGGCGTGGCTGCACCACCGTTTCATCCGCATCCATCCCTTTGAGGATGGCAACGGCAGGGTGGCGCGCGCGTTGACGCTGCTGGTTCTCCTTCGTGACAACTACGCCCCGCTGGTCGTGGACCGCTCGCAACGGGCCCGGTACATCGACGCGCTCGACCAGGCGAATGCCGGTGACCTGGCCCCTCTGATCCGACTCTTCGCCCGCCTGGAGATCAGTGCGTTGCGGTTCGAGCTGGAAGCCCCCTCCGTCCTTCGGGAGACCGCCGGTGGAGCGGCCGAGGTGGCTCGTGCGCACGCCGACCGGCTACGCCTGAACCTCGTGGCGAAGGACTCCGCAGGTCGTTCGGGTCCCGCCGTCCGGCTGGCGGGCTCGCTGCAGACCAAGATCACCCACTACCTGCGCAAGCAGGGAGACGCTCTGCGCGACGCCTTCGCGACCATCGCCCCGGAGACGGTCGTCCACGTTCACCACGCCGAACCGCCGAGCCAGCGGTCCCTGCTTCACAGGGACCGCTTCCGGGCCATGGCCAACAGCGCCGGATTCCGTCCCAACCTGAACGAGGGCGTCTGGTGGGCCACTCTCTACATGGAGATCGTGGGATACGCGCTTCACTTCCACACGGCCATCATCAAGGCGGGTCCGCCGAACACAGGCGCACTCGTCTTCACCGTCTCGGCCGCCGTGTCACCACCGGGAGAGATCGAAAGCAACGACCTCCCGGTCCCTGTCTGGGCCTGTGATCCGACTCCGGACGACAGCGTGACGCTTGTCTTCAGCGACGCCCCTGACGCGCGCTGGCCCGAGATCACCGAGGTGATCGACCAGGTGCTGACCGCTGCCGTCGATCAGCTGGGCCAGCAACTCGGCTGATCACATCCGCCCGAGAGCAAGGAACCCGCGAGCAAGGAACAGGGTGTTCCCACGGCACAGGGAACCGGTGAGGGGCGACCCGGCGGCGTGACCTCCAGGACCTCGCGCTTCCTACGGTGGGACGAGCGGCTGGATCCGCCGGAAAGAGCACCCGGAGACGCCGAAGGGGCCCGGCGTGACGGCCGGGCCCCTTCCGGGACGAGCGCTGCGGACGTTACGGGCGGCTCAGCGACGGGTCGTCGGCCGGAGCAGGCGAGTCACCGGCCGGAGCCGACGAGCCGTCAGCCGGGGCCGGCGAGCCACCTGCCGCCGCCCGGTCGAGGTCCGGCTCCAGGTAGATGACGCGGGCCGTCGGCACGGCGGCGCGGATGCGCTGCTCGGCCTCGTCGATGCCGCGCGCCACCATCGCGGCCGTGTCGTCGTGGTCCACCGCGATCTTGGCGGCGACGAGGATCTCCTCGGGCCCCAGGTGCAGAGTCCGCATGTGGATGACCCGGGCGACCTCCGGCGTGCCCTCCAGGGCCGCGCAGATCTTCCGCTCGACCTCCGGACCGGCGCTCTCACCGATCAGCAGCGACTTGGTCTCGACCGCGAGGATCGCCGCGATGACGGCGAGCAGCACGCCGATCGCCATCGTGCCGACGCCGTCCCACACGCCGTTGCCGGTGATCACGGCCATCGTCACGCCGGCCAGCGCCAGCACCAGTCCGACCAGCGCGCCGAAGTCCTCCAGCACGATGACCGGCAGCTCCGGCGACTTGGAGCGGCGGATGAACTGCAGCCAGGACTGCTTGCCCCGGATCGGGTTCGACTCCTTGATGGCGGTGCGGAAGGAGAAGCCCTCCGCGATGATGGCGAAGATCAGCACGCCGAACGCCACGACCGGCGTCTCCACCGGGTGCGGGTCGGAGATCTTGTGCCAGCCCTCGTAGAGGGAGAACAGCGCGCCGATCGTGAACAGCACCACCGCCACGACGAAGGCGTAGAAGTAACGCTCGCGTCCGTAGCCGAACGGGTGCTCACGGGTGCGCTTGCGCTCGGCCTTCTTTCCGCCCACCAGCAGCAGCACCTGGTTGCCCGAGTCGGCCACGGAGTGGATGGACTCCGCGAGCATCGACGACGACGTCGTGATCAGGAAGGCCACGAACTTCGCCACCGCGATCGACAGGTTGGCGGCCAGCGCCGCGATGATCGCCTTGTTACCGCCGCCCGCGCTCACGCCGGCCTCCCTGCTGCTTCCACAATCGATCCCATTCGGTCCGTCCCGCCTACTGCGGGATCCTCGCCTTCAGCTCCGTGATCGCCCCCACCGGGGACGGGTCGATCCCGTACCCGAGAGCGAGGTACGTACTCGCGTAGTCTCCCAGCCCGATCAGAGAGGCGAGCCGCTCCAGGGGGTGCGTCCCCTCGGCGGAGACCTGCGTGACGGGCACCCCGCGGTCCTCCGCCAGCCGTACCGAGACCTCGCGGCGGCGCGCCGCCTGGGGGTGCTCCTCGGTGTCGCGCAGCACGACCAGCCGCAGCGACCGCGACTGCTCGTCGGCGAAGATGTCACGGGTGGCCAGCGGACCGTCGAGCGCCATCACCTGGTTGTGGCCGACCTCGGGGATCTCACCCCAGACCGCCGGATACTTGGCGTTCTCGTTGAGCTGGCAGGCCCAGCGGTAGGCGGCGACCGCGGCGAGCGGCGACGACCCCCAGACCATCGGCACCGTCTCGGCCAGCTCCATGGCCAGCGACTTGCCGGGGTTGATGAACGACTCGCTGGCCGGACGGCACCGGTGGGCGATGTCCTCCAGCCGTGCGGCCACACCCTCGAACAGCTCGTCCGGCGCCTCGACCAGCCGCATCCGGGCGGCGGCGACGACGAGCGGCACCGACAGCGCCCAGACGGCGGCGCGCGGCTGTCCGCCGACGGTGACGGGCACGAACGGCGCGCCCGCCTGCCGGGCGACCGACGCGAGCGGCGAGTCGGGCGCGCCCACGGCGAGCAGGCGGCATCCGCGGCGGACGGCCTCCATCGCCGTCGCGAGCGTCTCCTCGGTACGGCCCGAGCAGGACACCGCGATCACCAGATCGGTCGCGCCGACCCAGCCGGGCAGCCGCAGGGACCGTACGGTCACGATGGGAAGCGGGACGCCGGGGCCGCACACCGCGCCCAGGATGTCACCGGCGATGCCGGATCCGCCCATGCCCACGACCACGACGGCCCGGGGCCTGCCGTCGTCGGCGAGCGACGACAGGTCGGCCTCGGCGGCGGCCCGGTGGTAGGTCCGGACCTGCGCGGCGGAGGAGGCCACCGCGGGCAGCATCCCCGAGGGGTCGCCCGCGGTCAGCCACTCCTGGTCGTCGAGCCGGTCCGGCTCCCAGCTCACGACTTCCGGGCCTCGTCGACGAGCAGCACCGGGATGTCGTCGCGGACCGGGTACACCAGGCCGCAGGACGGCGAGGTGCAGGAGAGCTCGTCGGCCTCCGGCTTGGCGCGCAGCGGTGACTTGCAGTTGGGGCAGGCCAGGATCTCAAGCAGCCAGTCGTCGATCTTCACTCGCTCAGCTCCTCACGACAGCGAGGACTTCGTCCCTGATCGCTGCCATCTGAATGTCGTCGGCCGCCTCGGCGTTCAGCCTGAGCAGCGGCTCGGTGTTGGACGGACGGAGGTTGAACCACCATCCGGGGCCGGACACGGTCAGGCCGTCCAGCTCGTCGAAGGTGACGCCGTCACGGGCGGCGAACCGCTCGCGGACCCGCTCGACGGCCGCTCCCTGGTCGGCGACCGTGCTGTTGATCTCGCCGGAGGCGGCGTAACGGGTGTAGGCGGCGAGCAGGTCCGACAGCGGACGGTCCTGCTCGCCCAGCGCGGCCAGCACGTGCAGCGCGGCGAGCATCCCGGTGTCGGCGGACCAGAAGTCCCCGAAGTAGTAGTGCGCGGAGTGCTCGCCGCCGAAGACCGCGCCGGTCCTGGCCATCTCGGCCTTGATGAACGAGTGGCCCACCCGGGTGCGGACCGGCTCGCCGCCGTGCTCGGCGACGATCTCCGGCACGCTCAGCGAGGTGATCAGGTTGTGGATGATCCGGGCGCCGGGCCGCTTGGCCAGCTCGCGCACCGCGACCAGCGCGGTGATCGCCGAGGGGGAGACCGACTCGCCGCGCTCGTCGACCACCCAGCAGCGGTCGGCGTCGCCGTCGAAGGCCAGGCCGATGTCGGCGCCGACGTCGAGGACGGCCTTCTGCAGGTCGCGGAGGTTCTCCGGCTCCAGGGGATTGGCCTCGTGGTTGGGGAAGGCGCCGTCCAGCTCGAAGTAGAGGGCGGTCAGCTCCAGCGGCAGCCCGTCGAACACCGTGGGGACGGTGTGGCCGCCCATGCCGTTGCCGGCGTCCACCACGACCCGCAGCGGCCGGATGCCGGACAGGTCGACCAGCGTGCGCAGATGGTCGGCGTACCCCCGCAGCAGGTCGCGCCGGGACACGCTCCCGCCGCCGGGCCCGCCGACCCCTCCGGCCAGCAGCTCGGCCGCCCGGTCGCGGATCACGGTGAGCCCGGTGTCGCCGCCGATCGGCACGGCTCCGGCCCGGCACATCTTCATGCCGTTGTAGCGGGCCGGGTTGTGGCTGGCGGTGAACATCACACCGGGCAGGCCGAGGCTGCCGCTGGCGTAGTACAGCATGTCGGTGGAGGCGAGGCCGATGTCGACCACGTCGGTCCCCCGCGAGGCGGCCCCGCGGGCGAACGCCGCGGCCAGCGGCTCGGAGGAGTCGCGCATGTCGCGGCCGACCACGGCGGTGCGGGCCCCGGTCACCTCCGCGAACGCCGCACCGACCGCCTCGGCGGTCTCCTCGTCGAACTCGTCCGGCACGACGCCGCGAACGTCGTACGCCTTGAAGATCCTGGCGAGGTCGCCCACTCCAGCTCCGCCCCTTTATGTCGTGTCTGCCGACCCCAGCCTAGTAGGGTCAGCGGTCACGCTGGGGCTGAGCCGATCGGAGCACCCTGAGATGACCGCGCCGCCCGACCTCGACCCCCTGGCCGACCGGCTCGGTGCCGCCGCCCGGGGCGGGCCTGGCGGCCTCGCGCACCGCGTTGGCCAGAGCCTCCAGGTCGTCCGTGCTCGGCGGAGCGCCCTCGCTGGGCAGGCGGACGACCTCCCAGCCGCGGGGCGCTGTCAGCCGCTCGGCGTGCTCGGCGCACAGGTCGTAACAGTGCGGCTCGGCGTACGTCGCCAAGGGTCCGAGGACGGCGGTCGAGTCGGCGTAGACGTACGTGAGCGTGAATACGGCAGGCTGACTGCACGCGGTGCGGGAACAGCGGCGGACGGGGCTCACGGTGGGACCGTATCCGGTAAGCGTCCGGGGCGCCACTACCTGAGCGCTCTTAACGAGCGTGTCGCCACAATTCGGACACGTGTCCCGGCTTTCACCCGCCTGTACGGCTTGCCCCCGGCCGCGGCGGGACCGGGGCGTCACGACGGGAGCGGGACAGGGGGCGAAGCGGACCTCGGGGGATACCGGGGACGGGATGGCACAGCGGGAGCGGGACAGGGGCCGGAGCGGACATCAGGGGGGACATCGGAGGCGGGATGGCACGACGGGAGCAAGACAGGGGCCGGAGCGGACATCGGGGGAACACCGGGGGAACGCCGGAGGAACACGGCCTAAGCTTGGCCCGTGAGCTCGGCACCCGGTAGACCCCGCCCTCCCCGCCGCCGCGACCGGCACGGACGCGGCATGCGCGGCCCGCTGGCGCCCTCTCACGTGCCGATCGCCAAGTCCCGCGGCGAGCGCTTCGACGACCTCGTCCTCGACGCCGTGGACCGGCTCAAGCCCCGCTGGGGCAAGCAGCTGGCCGCCGTGCGGTTCGCGGTCGAGGAGGTGCCCCCGGCGGCCGATCTGAGCGACGGCCCCGGGCTGCTCGACGGCGAGCCCATCCCGTTCGGCCGGTCCGAGCCGGCCTCGGGGAAACGGCCCGCCGTCGTCGTCGTCTACCGGCGCCCCCTGGAGGCCCGGGCCCGCGACCGCGAGCAGCTCGGCGCGCTGGTGCACGACACGGTGGTCGAGCAGGTCGCCGGGCTGCTGGGGTTGTCGCCGGAGACGGTGGACCCGGGCTACGAAGGCGAGGACTGAGGGGTCCCGCCTCCGACGGGTTCCCGGGGCGGGCCCCTAGCCTCAGGGCCTCAGGGACTCAGGGCCTCCCAGCCTCAGCGTCTCAGGACCTCGGCGTCTCAGGGCAGCACGGCCGCCGCGGACTCGGCCATCGGCGGCACCAGCGCCCAGACCCGGGCCGCGGCCAGCGGCTGCACGGTCAGCGCCCGCCCGTCCGCCAGGCGCTCGTCCATCACCCGCGCGCCGTACACCGGCCCCGACCCCGGCAGCGGCTCCGCGACCACCGCGAAGGCGCCCTCCACGTCGGGCAGCTCGACCTCCTTGGTGCGCGCGGCGGGGATCTCCACCTCGATCGGCTCTGGCGCCTTCCCCTTGCGCGGCAGCATCGTGACGCTCACCCTCCCGGCCGCCTCCGGCGCGCTGAACACCAGCCGGGAGCTCTTCTTGCCGCCCGTACGGTTGCCGGCGACCACGCTGCCCAGGTCGATCGGGGCGGCCCCGGCGGTGAAGCCCACATCGACCCGCTTGCCCGTCCCGGTGGCCGCCACCGCGGCCACGACCGGCACCGGGGAGGTGAGCAGGACCGCGGCGGGCCTGCCGTCCAGGCCGGCGGACAGGTCCATGACGGCGACCGACCCGGCGGGCACCTCGATCGCGTCGTGACCGTCCAGGGCGTAGGTGCCGTCGGGCGTGACGACCCGGACCTCGACGATCACGTCGGTCCCGGCGGGCGAGGCGACCAGCAGGTCGCGCCGGCCCCCGCCGCCGGGGACGCCGGGCACCACGACCCGGGTGGCCGGACCCGCGGAGAGCGGCAGCCAGTCGACGCCCCGCCCCCCGCTCATGACCGCGTGGGCCGCCGCGGTGACCCGGCCGAAGGCGGTGCTCACCTCGACGGCCATGACCAGCGGGGAGGGGGCGATGTCACGCAGCCTGATCGCGCGGCTCTCACCCGGCTCGATCATGATCGTGTCGCCGGAGCCGCCGGCCACCGGGCCCTCGCCGGAGTAGACCGTGATCTCCACGCCGGCCGGGGCGAGGTCGGCGTTGGCGAGGTGGAGCGTGACGTCGGCCGCGGCCGGGCCCGGTCCGACCAGCCAGGCGCTCGCGCCCGGTTCCACGCACCGCACCCCGGCCAGCCCCCGCTGCTCGCCCGAGGTCTCCCGGCGGGTCTGCGCCGCCTCCAGCCCGGCCGCCATGTTCCCGGAGGCCGTCGCGACGATCGGCGGCGATCCCGCCTTCTGTCTCTCCTGCCACAGGCCGCCCGGAACGGTCAGGGTGGCCAGCGTCCTCTCCCCCGCGACCAGCGCGGCGGCGCCCTGCCCGCCGCCGCCCGGCGGGGTGACGACGCCGACGTCGGAGCCGCCGGGGTCGGGGCAGACGACCGTCACGGAGGCCACCGGCACCTTCCGCGGCACGGGGGCGGGCGCGGCGGGGGTCCCGGGCCGGGTCGCGGCGGCGAAGCCGTACAGGACGGCCAGGCCCGAAAGGACGATCAGCACGAGCCGGGGCGGGCCGGAGCGGCGTTCGGCGGAGGCTCTCAACGGGCCACCGCCTTCCCGCCCGCCCGGGAGACGCCCCGGGAGGCGTCCCGTGAGCCTCCCCGGGCGGCGCCCCCGGGATCCCCCGGAGGCTCGCCCGCGGCGGGCTCGTCACGCGCCCCGGGCGCGGCCATGATCGCGACGGCCGCGGCCGTCACCGCCTGGACCCAGAGCCAGGGACCGTGCCACGGATCGTCCGGGGCCGCCGGAAGGGGGGTGACCGGGATCGTCACCTGCCACACGCCCACCCTGCGCGACAGGCTCATCCTGGCCAGCTCGGGCTGGGAGTCCAGCGCGCGGCTGACCCGCGGGTCCACCGGCGAGGCCACCGCGACGAACCGCACCCCGTGGGCGGCCAGCACCCGGACGTCGTCGCCGCCCCGGCCCGAGACCAGCCCGGCCGCGGCGACGGCGACGCGGTCGCGCGGCCCCGCGGGCACGGGGACGTCGGCCTCGCCGACCAGCGGGGTACGGCGGTGCAGCACGGTGAAGGCGAAGCCGCCGCCCCGGGCGCGCAGCAGCAGGGTCAGGTCGCGGTCGCCGGAGTTGACCGCGGCCAGCGCCGGCATCGCGTCCGGAACGTTCCCGCTGATCGGCCCGTCCGCGCCCCGGGCGACCCAGGTGACGGCGGCGAGCAGGGGCGCGGAGCAGGCGGCCGCCACGACGGCGAGCGCGGCGACCCGGCGCGCCCGGCCCGCCGTACCCGCCGTTCCCATCCGGTCCGCCGCGCTCGCCGTACCCGTCCGGCCCGCCGTGCCCGCCGTCAGGAACCTCGCGGCCCGGCGCGCGGCGAGGACAGCCACCGTCAGCATCCCGACGGCGGCGAAGGCGAGCGGCACGCCGGGCCAGGCGGGGCCCTGGACGTCGCCGTTCGGGGAGGCGACGGTGGTACGGCTGACCAGGATCGCGACCAGCAGGCCGAACAGCGCGACCCCCCAGCCGATCGCGGCGACCGGGCGGTCACGGCGCATGACCGTCGTGGCCGTCACGACGACGCAGGCGGCGACGAGCCCGCAGGTCACCCAGGCCGGCGGCACGCCCGGCCCGCCGGGGCCGAGCGCCAGCAGCGTCCCGGCGGGCAGCGCGGGATCGGCGAGGTCGGACCGGTACAGACCGGCTTCCAGCAGCAGCCGCCCCGGATTCGCGGCGATCCCGGCCAGCCAGGGAAGCAGCAGCGCCACGGGGACGCCGGACACGATCGCGACCGAGGCCGCGATGCCCCGGCGCGGGAAGGCCAGCGCGGCCAGCGCGCCGAGGACCAGCACGAGGGGGTAGAGCAGCGGGGCGAAGGCCGTGCCGACGGCCAGCAGGAGGCCGAGCGCCCACGCGGCCCGGCGGGCGCGGCCGTGCTCGCCCGCGAGCACGGTGACGGCCAGCGCCGCGCAGGCGGGCAGCAGCACGAAGACCACGGCGGTGCCGAGCCGTCCCGCGGCGATCGCGCCGGTGGCCACCGGCAGGAGCGCGTAGCAGGCGGCCGGCAGGGCCCGGGCCCACCGGCCGGGGACGAACGGGCGGGCCGCCGCGTAGGCGCACACCCCGGCCAGCGGCACGCAGCCGAGGAGCAGCAGCCAGACCGCGAGCCAGGTCTTGCCCAGCAGCACCGTGGAGACCGCGGCCAGCACCGCGACGTACGGCGGGGCCCACGCGTCGCCGCCCAGCGCCGCCGGACGGGGCCCGCCGGTGTAGAGGTCCCACAGGTCGGACGCCCCGCCGATCACCGGGACGAGCGCGCCCCCGCCCAGCCGGGCGCCGCCGAGCAGGGAGCGCTCGGCGGCCAGCGTGACCGCGGTCAGCGCCAGGAAGAGCAGAACGCCGGGGTTGCCGAGGAACCGCTGCATCCCCCCGGCGTCGGCGAGCAGCTCGTCGCCCTCCTCGGGTGTGGACACCGCGTGGTGGCGGCCCGCGGACTCCGGGATCCCGGCGCCCGACAGGCGGCTCTCCAGCCGCTCGGCCATCCGCCGGTAGCCCGCCCCCGGCGGGGTGAGCAGCCGGGCGACCGCCCGGTGGGACCGCCGCCGCCCCGCGGCGCGGGCCCGCCGGGCCTCCGCCAGCCGGGCGGGGCGGGCGAGCACCGAGCCGAGCGCGGCGATCTCGTCCAGCGCGGCGGCGGGCCGCTTGCCCAGCAGGAGCAGCAGGGCGCGGCAGACGGAGTCGGCGAGGTTGCGGGCCAGCGCCCACGGCAGCGACCGGGACGGCAGGTTCGCCATGACCACGAACACGGCGTTGCGCCGGTCCAGGCGGCGGAGTCGGCCGCCCCTGCCCGGACCGGTGCCGGAGCCTCTGGTGAAGCCGGAACCGAAGCCGATGCCTCCTCTGGTGTCTCCTCCGGTGTCTCCGCCGAACCCGGAGCCGGAGCCGGAACCGGAACCGGAACCGACGCTGACGCGGCGAAGGCGCCGGGTGGCCGCCTCGGCGTGCCAGGCGACGGCGCCGGAGACGTTCCGGACCCGGTACCCGGCGGACCATACCCGCCAGCACAGGTCGAGGTCGTCGCGGAACAACGGCAGGAAGGGGTCGAGCCCGCCCACCTCCTCCCAGACGTCGCGGCGGACGAGCATCCCGGCGGTGGAGACCGACAGCACGTCGCGGTCGGCGTCGTGCTGGCCCTGGTCGTACTCGCGGGGGTCCAGCCCGGTGTCCCTGCGTCCCGTCAGGTCCACGGTGACGCCGATCTCCAGCAGGACCCTCCGGTCCGCCCAGTCGAGGAGCTTGGGGCCGAGCACCGCGATCTCCGGGTCGTCGCCGGCCGCCCGCAGCAGGGCCCGCAGCGCGCCGGGGTCGGGTGCGCAGTCGTCGTGCAGCAGCCAGAGCCACTCCCGCCCGTCCGCCGGGCCGAGCCGGTCGAGCACCGCGGCGACGGCCTCGCCGAAACCGGTCCGGCGGGGCAGGGGAAGCACGGCGTTCGGGCCGAGGACGCCCCTCATCAGCGCGGCGGCGCCGTCGCGGCTGCCGGTGTCCACCCCGACGACGCGGTCCACCGCGCGGGTCTGCCCGAGCAGCGCGTCGAGGGTCTCCCCCAGCCATCGCGCGCCGTCGTGGCAGACGATGATCGCGGTCACGGTGTCGGGGGGCGAGGGTGCGTCGGTGACGGACATGCGTCTCGCGTCCATGAGGGGGTGATGATCGGCGACAACGATACGACACGGCCGTCAGGCCATGTCAGGGGCGGAGAAAAGGTCATGCCCGCCGGGGAAGGATCATGTGCCCGGAAAGGAACACCGGCCTCCCGCACACGACGGCGGGCCGTACGGCGGACGGTCAGGGGGCCCGCGGACGGCGGAGCGCCGTATGGGCGGGCAGGACGAGGACGGGGGCGGAGACGACGCGGACACACGCGGACATGAGCGGAGAGGACGTGAGGGCGGAGAGGACAGAGGGCGGAGGCGTGAGCGGAGAGGACGTGAGCGTGGGCGCGGGCCTGAGAGGAGATGACGTGAGCGGGCAGGACGCGGGCGCGAAAAAGGGCCACGCGCCCCCCACGGTCACGTGACCCTTCGTCATGTCACCGGACGCCCTTTCCGGACGCCCTCGTCGTCTGCCGGAACCCTCAGACCGCCTCGCGCTCAGACCGCCTCACGCTTGATCCGGCGGCGCTCGCGCTCCGAGAGCCCTCCCCAGATGCCGAACCGCTCGTCATGCTCCAGCGCGTACTCCAGGCACTCGGCACGCACCTCACATGAGCGGCAGACCTTCTTGGCCTCCCGGGTGGAGCCCCCCTTCTCCGGGAAGAACGCCTCCGGGTCGGTCTGCGCGCACAGCGCGCGTTCCTGCCAGCCGAGCTGCTCCTCGGCGATGCCGTCTTGTGCGATGACCAGGTCGGCCACTGCACACCTCCCTGCCGCCCGCCCGCGAATCCGAGCCCCCCTATGAACGCCTCCCTCCTACCCAGCAGGCGGAAGGCGTAACAACACGTGTGTAATTACACGCGCGTGGCCTGTGTGACGTCAAGCGGCATGCCGATGTCCGGGGAAAGACCCGCTCTCCCCGGTCGGCGTGTCACGGCTCCTCGCCACGAGGGCGAGCGGCAGGCGATCATGACGATCGCCTGGTCGTTCAGTGCTCCCGGCGGTCGGAACCGTACCAGGACATGTTCTGCTCCTGACCGGGGCCCACCCTTTCTCTATCCGTGTTTTCCTCCCCCGTGACCTGCCCCGAGCGCTCCGGCTTGTAGATCGCGGTCGGGTCGATGGTCGGGCGGGAGTCCCACGGCCTGATCCCGGGGTCGGGATCGTTCAGCGGGTCTCCCCGGTAGGCGCCGGAGCCGAGGCGCATCGTCGACTCCTCCTGCGCGTCCCACTGCTCGCCGCCCTGCTGCTGGTACGGCTGCTGCCCCTGCTGCTGGTACGGCTGCGCCGCGGGCGGCGTCTGGTGGGTCTGCGGGTGCCCGAAGGGGTCGTCGTAGCCGCCGGTCTGCGGGCCCGGGGAGCCGGGAGAGGAGCTGTACTCCGGGACGCGCAGCTGCGGCTCGGTCCCCTGCGCCTGCTGGGCGTAGCTCTCCGCCTGCTGGTATGCCTGGGCGATCTGCTGGGAACGGGGGTCCACCGGGGCGGGCGCCTGGTAGGGCGTGCCCTGCTGCTCGGCCTGTCGGGCGAACTCGCCGCCGGAGTATCCGGTGAGCGGCTGGCCGTAGTTCTCCGGCGGCTGCGGGAAGGACTGCTGCGGCCGGCCGTCGAAGGCGGTGTGCGCCCCGGCCTCGGCCGGCGGGGAGTAACTCTCCTGCGGGGGCGTGTAGAACGGCGTCTGCTGCTCGGCCTGCGGAGCGTGGCCGCCGCCCGTCCCGCCCTCGGCCTGTTGCCGGTCGTAGCCGGGCAGCCCGCCGTCGGCCGGGCGGTCGTAGCCGGGGAACCGCTGCTCGCCGTGGGCCGGGAGCCGGCCGTGGTCGGCCTGGACGGCGTAGGGGGCGGGCTGCTCGTACGGCGCGGCCGTGTGCTGGACGTCGGCCGCCACGTACGGACCGGGTGCGTACGGCTGCTCGGCCGGGGCGGCGGAGGCCTGCGGGGGCAGGGAGGGCTGCGTCGGGGCCGGGTTGTAGACCGGAGGCTGCGCGCCGTACCCCTGGTCGCCGGTCGGCGGCGCGTAGGCGGCCGGGGCGTGGCCGTCGCCGGAGGGGGCCCCGTAGGAGGAGGCGTAACCCTCACCGCCCTGCGACGCGTAGGCCGGGGCGTGCCCGTCGCCGGACGGCGACGCGTAGGAGGGGGCGTGTCCCTCACCGGCCTGCGGGTAGGCCGACGCGTGTCCCTCGCCCGGCTGCGCCGGGTAGGCGGTGGTCGCGGCGGACCGGAGATGCTCCTCGGACCCGTGACCGCCGCCGTGCCCCTCGGAGGCCATCGGGTTCTGGGCGTCCTGGGAGCCCTGGGTGCTCTGCGCGGGCGGGAGGGCCGGCAGGCCCCGGAGGTGCTGGGGCTGGACGTGGGGGCCGGGCTGGGCCTCCTGCGGGCGGAAGCCCTGCTGCGTGCCCTGGTCCGGGAAGCCCTGGTCCGGGAGGCCGTGCTGGGCGGCGGACATCTGCTCGGCGGGACCCTGCGGAACCCCCGGCCCCTGGAAGCCCTGCCGGCCCTGGGGGAAGCCCTGCTGACCCTGGTGCCCCTGGCCCTGGTGCCCCTGCTGGCCCTGGAAGGCGGCCTCCTGCGGCTGGAAACCCTGCTGGGGGGCCTGCGGGAAGCCCTGCTGGGGGGCCTGCGGCGAGCCGGGCTGCTGGGCCGGGTTCTGCGGGAAGCCCGGCGGGAACGGCTGGTCCTGCTGGACCCCCGCGTGCCCGGCCTGCGGAGGCGCCGGGAAGGACTGCTCCTGCGGGCGCTGTTCCTGCATGCCGCCCAGGCCGCCGACGGCGCCGAGGCCGTTCCCCTCGGTGAACCCGGCGGGCCGGGTCCTGGGAGCGGCGGCGGTCATCCGGGGCAGCAGGTGGAGCAGCCCGACGGCGGCGAGCGCCAGCGCCGGAACGCTGAGGAGGAGGAACTCCAGCAGGCCCATCACGCTGTCACCGGCGAACAGCCCGCCGATCAGGCCGATCGCGCCGAACAGCGTCATCAGGCCGAGGGCGGCCACGGCCACCTGGGTCATGAGCTTCAGCCGTGCGACCGGCGGGCCGAAGTGGCTTCCGAGCAGGACGCCGCCGACGAGGAGCGCGACGAGCACCGGGGAGGTGAGGCCGCTCAGGACCGCCTGCGCACGGACGGCGAAGGTCGCCTCGCTGGAGCCGGAGAATCCGAACAACAGCCGTATGACGCCGAAAAGGACGCTCAGGGCCGCCGTGGCGACCATGAGCCACGCGGCCGGTCCGCGGAGCCGGTCAGCCTCGACGTTGTTCACAACTACCCCCACCGGGTCGTCAGGTAAATCCGAGCCAGTTTTGCACATGGCCGACTTACGTGTCGGAACTCTCCGCAACCTCGCCAGCCCCACAAGCCAACCATTAAGGACACTGTCATATATTTCGGACAGCCATATCGGCCCTCCCGCCTGCGCGGACGGCCCTCGCAACGATCACGACAAGGCGGCCGCCGCCCCGCGCAGATTTTGCCGGACCGGCGGCCACGAGGCAGTGGAAGACTGGACGTCATGCGCATCGTGTCCCTCGCCGGCGGTATCGGCGGCGCCCGCTTCCTGCGCGGCCTGCGCGCCGCGGCCCCCGACTCGGAGATAACGGTCATCGGCAACACCGGTGACGACATCGTCCTGTACGGCCTCCAGGTCTGCCCCGACCTGGACACCGTGATGTACACCCTCGGCGACGGCATCGACGAGGAGCAGGGCTGGGGCCGGCGTGACGAGTCGCACGCCGTCAAGGAGGAGCTGGCCGCCTACGGCGTCGAGCCCCAGTGGTTCGGTCTGGGCGACCGCGACTTCGCCACCCACATCGTGCGCACCCAGATGCTGCGGGCCGGGTATCCGCTGTCCGCGGTCACCGAGGCCCTGTGCGCCCGCTGGGAGCCGGGCGTGCGGCTGATCCCGATGACCGACGACCGCGTCGAGACCCACGTGGTCGTCTCCGACGAGCAGGGCCGCCGGGCGATCCACTTCCAGGAGTGGTGGGTGCGGATGCGCGCGTCCGTCCCGGCCGAGCGGATCGTCCTGGTCGGCGCCGACGAGGCCCGGCCCGCCCCCGGTGTGCTGGAGGCCGTCGCCGAGGCCGACGCGGTGATCCTGCCGCCGTCCAACCCGGTGGTCAGCATCGGCACGATCCTGCAGATCAAGGGCATCCGGGAGGCTCTTGAGGGCAAGACGGTGGTCGGTGTCTCCCCCATCGTCGGCGGCGCCCCGGTCCGCGGCATGGCCGACGCCTGCCTCACCGCGATCGGCGTGGAGACCACCGCCCAGGCCGTCCTGGAACTGTACGGCTCGCCGCTGCTGGACGGCTGGCTGGTCGCCGAGGAGGACGCCGGGGTCCGGCTCGACGGCGTCCGCGTCGAGGCCCGTCCCCTGATCATGCACGACATCGAGGCGGCGGCCGCGATCGCCCGCGCCGCGCTCGACATGGTCACCGGCCTCGCGGCCTCCCGCGGCCAGGCCGCCGGAGCACCGGACGACGCCGGGACACGAGACGAAGTCGCCGGAGCACCGGACGACGCCGGGGCACGGAGTGAGGCCGCCGGGACGCGATACGAAGAGGAAAGATGAGCAGGACCCGCCGCAAGCAGGACGAACAGCCCGTCGAGACCAGGTTGGAGATCTTCCCCGTCCCCGGGCTGCCCGAGGTGCGGGAGGGGGACGACGTCGGCGCGCTGATCGCCGCGGCCATGCCCGACCTCCGTGACGGCGACATCCTCGTGGTCACCTCCAAGATCTCCAGCAAGGCCGAGGGCCGGGTCCGCCGCGGTGTCGGCCGGTCGGAGGCCATCGCCGACGAGACCCGGCGGGTCGTCGCCCGGCGGGGCGAGACGGTGATCGCCGAGACTTCGCACGGGTTCGTGATGGCCGCCGCCGGGGTGGACGCCTCCAACTCCGAGCCCGGCACCGTCGTGCTCCTCCCGGTCGACCCCGACGCCTCCGCCGTGGCCGTCCGCAGGAGCGTCCGGGAGCGGCTCGGCGTTTCGGTCGCGGTGATCGTCTCCGACACCTTCGGCCGCCCCTGGCGCAACGGCCAGACCGACATGGCCGTGGGCGTGGCCGGGATGCCCGCCGTACTCGACTACCGGGGCCTGTCCGACGACTACGGCAACCCGCTGGAGGTGACCCTGACCGCGATCGCCGACGAGTTCGCCGCCGCCGGCGACCTGGTCAAGGGCAAGATCGCGCAGACCCCGGTGGCGGTGATCCGCGGCATGGCGGAGTACACCACCGAGGAGGACGGGCCGGGCGTGCGGGAGCTGGTCCGCCAGTCCGAGGACGACATGTTCCGGTACGGCTCGCGCGACGTGGTCTTCGCCCGCCGTACCGTCCGCGGGTTCGCGGCCGAGCCGGTGGACGGCGCCAAGGTCCGCCGGGCGGTGGAGGCGGCGATCGCCGCCCCGGCGCCGCACCACACGACGCCCTGGCGGTTCGTGCTGCTGGAGTCGGCCGGGGCCCGCCTGCGGCTGCTCGACGCCATGCGGGAGGCGTGGATCTCCGACCTGCGGGGCGACGGCTTCTCCGAGGCGTCGATCGAGCGGCGGATCAGGCGCGGGGACGTCCTGCGGGCCGCGCCGTACCTCGCGGTGCCCTGCCTGGTCATGGACGGCTCGCACACCTACCCCGACCCGCGCCGCGCGGCGGCCGAGCGGGAGATGTTCGTGGTCGCAGCGGGCGCGGGGGTGCAGAATTTCCTGGTCCAGCTCGCGGTGGAGGGCCTGGGGTCGGCCTGGGTGTCGTCCACCATGTTCTGCCGCGACGTGGTCCGCGAGGTGCTGGACCTGCCCGCGACGTGGGATCCGATGGGCGCCGTGGCGATCGGCCGCCCGGCCGCGCCGCCGCGCGAGCGGGCGCCGAGGAAGGCGGACGACTTCATCGCGGTCCGCTAGGTTCCGTGGATCTTCGCCACGGCGAGGAGGTCCGCGGAACAGAGCCTCGACGAGCAGGTCCGGCGCCCCCCGTGGCGCCCGTGGCCCGCACGGACTCGGATCCACCCGCCTGGACGGCGCACCGTGCGCCACTCATCGCACACGAGGAGTAGCGGCCGCCGCAGGGGGCATGACGTCTCGGTGAGTGAGTCCCCGGAGTCCGGCTACCGCCATGGTGACGGGCTGACGCAGCCCCCGGTGGAGCCGGAGCCCGAGCTTGAGGACGCCTTCGACCGCCTGGTCGACGAGGGTTCGGGGCGGCTGGCGCGGCCGTGGTCGACGCTGGTGGTGACCGGCCTGCTCGGCGGGATCGACATCGGCACCGGGGTGCTGGCGTACCTGCTGGTCGAGGAGGCGACCGGGTCCACGATTGTGGCCGGGCTGGCGTTCAGCATCGGTTTCGTCGCGCTGGTGCTGGCCCGTAGCGAGTTGTTCACCGAGAACTTCCTGGTACCGGTGGCCGCGGTCGCGGCCCGGCACGGATCTCTGGGCGGACTGGCCAGATTGTGGGCGGTGTCGCTGGTGGCCAACCTGGCCGGTGGGTGGGGAATCGCCTGGTTGATCATGCAGGCCTTTCCCCGGCTGCATCTGACCGCCGTGAAGGCCGGCACCCACTTCGCGGAGCTGGGGGTGAACCTGCGTTCGTTCTCTCTCGCGGTGCTGGCCGGCATGGTGATCACGCTGATGACCCGGATGCAGCACGCCACCGACGACATCGGGGTCCGGTTGGTGCCCGCCGTGCTGTTCGGCGCCCTGCTGGCCGGCGGTCAGCTGTTCCACAGCGTGCTGGACTCGATCCTGATGTTCGCCGCCCTGATCACCGGCCGGGCCCCGTTCGGCTACCTGGACTGGCTGGCGGCGTTGGGCTGGGCCATCCTGGGCAACCTCGTCGGCGGCGTCGGGCTGGTGACCTTCCTGCGGCTGGCGCGGGTGCCGCACCGCCTCGCCGAGGAACGCGGCCACCGGCATTGACGACGCGCCGCGGCGGAGTCCGCGGCCCGGGGCCCCGGGCCGGGAGCGGAACCGGTGTTCCGGGCCCGGAACACCGGGGCTGGGAATCCCGCCCTTCCGACAAGAAAGATTGTCGGATACAGTGGTGGCATGCTTGATGTGGCGGTGATCGACGACCCGGCCGCGGCCGAGGTCTCCCTGGACCCGATCCGGGTCCGGCTGCTGGCCGAGCTGGCCGAGCCGGCCTCGGCCACCATGCTGGCCGCCAAGGTCGGCCTGCCCCGCCAGAAGGTCAACTACCACCTGAAGACCCTGGAGCAGCACGGCCTGGTGGAGCTCGTCGAGGAGCGCAGGAAGGGCAACGTCACCGAACGGGTGATGCGCGCCACCGCCTCCTCCTACGTCATCTCCCCGGTCGCGCTGGCCTCGGTGGCGCCCGACCCGTCGCGCGCGCCCGACCGGCTGTCGGCCCGCTGGCTGCTGGCCGTCGCCTCCCGGCTGGTGCGCGACGTGGGCGAGCTGATCAGTGGCGCGACCAGGGCGAACAAGCGGGTGGCGACGTTCGCCATCGACGGTGAGGTGCGCTTCGCCTCCGCGGCCGACCGCGCCGCCTTCGCCGAGGAACTGTCCGGCGCGGTCACCGCGCTGGTCGCCAAATACCACGACGAGACCGCCGAGGGCGGGCGGCCCCACCGCCTCATCGTCGCGATTCATCCGCGCGTCGACCCAGAATCGGTGCAGACTCGGACCACCGGGTCCGACGGCACCGAGGAGAGTTGATGCTGCACGAGTTCGATCTGCACAAGGAGATCACCCTTCCCGCCACCCCCGAGGAGGTCTGGGAGGCCATCGCGACCGGTCCCGGCATCGACTCGTGGTTCATGGGACGCAACGAGGTCCTCGGGGGTGAGGGCGGCAGCACACGGCTGACCGTCGGCGGCATGACCGAGGGCTCGACCATCACCGCCTGGGAGCCGGGCAAGCGGTTCGCCCACCGCGGCGAGGAGGCCCCCGACGGCAGGTTCATGGCCTTCGAGTACCTCATCGAGGGACGCGACGGCGGCAGCACCGTGCTGCGACTGGCGCAGAGCGGCTTCCTCGGCGACGACTGGGAGGCCGAGTACGAGGCCATGCAGGAGGGCTGGGACATGTACCTCCACACCCTGGCCGCCTACCTGCTCCACTTCCCCGGCCGCACCGCCACGGCCGTCGTCTCCGCCTTCCGCCCGGGCTCCGCCGACCAGGACCGCGCCTGGTCGCTGCTCACCGGCGCGCTCGGCCTGCCCGGCGACCCCGCCGCCGGCGACCCGGCCCGCGTCACGGTGGACGGGCTCGCCCCGGTCGAGGGCGTGGTCGACTACGCCGCCGGACCGTCCCTGCTGGGCGTGCGCACCGCCGACGGCCTCTACCGGTTCATCCACTCCGGCCCGACGCGGGGCGACGCGATGGTCCTGGGCCACCACCTGTTCGCCCCCGACGCCGACGCCGCCAAGGCCGAACGCGCCTGGCAGGACTGGCTCACCGCCCTGTTCTCCTGATCACCGGCCTGTCCCACCCGGAAGCCGGCCCATCCGCCGCTGGGTCCTCTCCCGCGAGAGGGCTCGCGGCGGATGCGTATCACGGTCGCCTATCCGTGTCGCGATCTGGACGGGCGTGGAGTCACCCGTTTTCGTCCCTGGACGCGTCCGCTTCCCGCTCACCGATGCCCAGCGCGACCAGTAGACGCCACACGTCGGTGGACGGATCACGATGGAGGATCGGGCAGTCCGGGGCGTGCCCGGAACGGGCCGTCCACATCCGTGGTGACCACGGCCCGGCATCGCGGCCGACCGGCTCGAACCGCGCGCCATCGGGATCACAGTCTCCCCGGGCACAGGAGCCGACCAGGCTCCGGGCGTGTTTCACCGCTCTCCCCTCCTTCGAATTCAGGGCGTCACGCCGGGCTCCTCTGACATTCTTGTCGCCTCTCCTGTCGTAGTCCTTGAAGGCGTCGGCGCCCTTCGCCCGCCGTAGCTTCTCGACCACGAGTCCGCTGCTGCCGCTCTGTGCCCCGGCGAACGGCTGGAAGTGAAGCAGAAGCCACAGATCGAACGACGGATGCGAGAACGCAACCTCGACTTTCGACTCGGCCGCGACTCTGATCGCCTGTGGGATGTCATCCCACTGATCGCGGTCGAAAAGCGCCCATGCCTCGTCCTCACGGGCGACCTTCCGGGCGGCCTCGACGACCCCAGAAGGGGTCATCCCGTTCTTACGGAAGACTGGCTGGATCTTGAAAGACCGCCTCTTCCGGTCGTCGCCGTCTCCGAACCGCTCGTTCAGGTACTCCAGGTAGTCCGGCTCCGTGGACTCACCCTCGCAGGCCACATACAGCACTCGTACCCCGCGCGAGCGCGAACCGGATCTCGGAGCCAGTGACCGCTCGTCCTCCAGGCGTCCACGCCTTCTCCGTGCCGTCCGCCTCTCGCCCTTCCCCATCGGTCCGCTCACGTCCCCATCGGTCCGCTCACGCCGTCGCCTTCGTCTCACGTCCGGACAGCCCGCGGACGATCTTCCCGGCGGTGACCCGGGGTACTCCGCCGTAACGACCGCGCAGATAACCTCGCTCCAGGTTCTCCTCCTTGCGGGGCTTGGCCTCCGTAAGCGGGTAGATCTCCGTCTCCCCCGAGCCCCGCTTCGCTGTGATCCACACCTGGTCACGGTTGAGCGGCCGGTCGAGCACCTCACTGCCTAGCAGGGTCGCGTCATGCGTCGTGAAGATGAGCTGGGCTCCGTGCGGGTTGGATGCGGGATCCTGGAAGACCCGCACGACCTCGGCCGCGAGCGCCGGATGAAGGCTGGAGTCCAGTTCGTCCACCAGCAGGACCGATCCCTGGTCGAGCGCGGTGAGCATGGGCCCCAGGAAGGCGAACCAGGCATGGGTTCCCATGGACTCCTCCGCGTGGAAGTCCAACGGCGTCTCCCCGCCGTCCGGAGTACGGTGCCACAACCTGACCTCGCCGGTCTCGGGGTCCGTGTCGAGGCGGGTGATTCCCAGATCTGCCGCTTGCAGCAGCTCCGCGATCCGTTGACGGTGGTCTCCCTCCTGGCTCGGGTGAGCCAGGCGCCATCTGGTCCAGCGCAGCCGGGTCTCGATGTCTCTGCCCGGAGACACCGGCCACAGATGGCTCAGAAACCACCCGTGCACCGCCGACAGCTGGGGATCGTTGAGAGTCGCGCCAACCGACAGGAACAGGGCGTTCGGACGGGTCAGCCGGACCAAGGCGTCCCGCTCTCCCCTGAAACCCTCCCCTCGGAAGACGAACTCCCCGCCCTCCGCCTCCGGGCGGCCCGCCTCCCGGTCGAACCAGACATTGCGGCGGCCGTGCGGGTACGCGTGCAACCATTCCGCCTCCACCCGCTCGTCCGACAGTTCGAAGCCGTAGGTGTAACGGACGGGGTCCCGGCCCATCACGAGATCGATCTCGAACAGCGTCGTCTCCCTGCGGGAGGCGGGATCGAGCTTGAAAGGCTGGCGGGGAACCGCCTCCGGGATCTTGGCCCAGTCGGCGAAAGAGTCGCGCACAGCGTCACGCATGAGCTGGAAGCCGCTGAGCAGGTTGGACTTTCCCGACGCGTTGGCCCCGAACACGCCTACCACCGGCTGCACCGAGACGTCCCGCCCCCGGTACTTGAGACCGGTCTTCCGAGCCGAGCCCTCGTCGAACTCCGTGGCGATCAAGGACAGTTCGTGCTCGTCGCGGACGGACCGGTGGTTAGCCAGCCTGAAGCGGATCAGCACCGTTGAACCTCCCTACCAGAACAGGGAATTCCGTCCCGTCATCTACCCTCTAACGCAGAAAACCTGCACAGGAAATCATATGGCAGCTACTTATCGGATGTCAGCGAGTGACTCGCGGTCGCCAAGGTCCCGTGGCGCCGTACCATCATCCGGTGCCGAGCTCTCACCGGTTCATCCACTCCGGCCCGGAGGGGGGCGACGCGATGGTCCTGGGCCACCACCTGTTCGCCCCCGACGCCGACGCCGCCAAGGCCGAACGCGCCTGGCAGGACTGGCTCACCGCCCTGTTCTCCTGATCGGCCGGGGATCTCCTCCTCATCACTCCCGACCCTGTAATAGATCCGGAAATCCGGACATGGGTGGGTGTTGACCACTCAAGTGAGGAGACCGGATGGGAAGGGATCCCGAGCGCCGGTTCGTGGAGATCTACGAGTCCGCCTACGCCTCCATCCTCGGATACGCCCTGCGCCGTTGCCCCGACCCCGACGACGCCGCCGACGTGGTGGCCGAGACGTTCACGGTCGCGTGGCGGCGGATCGACGAGGTGCCCCAGGGGGAGGAGGCCAGGCTGTGGCTGTTCGGCGTGGCCCGGCGGGTGCTGGCCAACCACCGGCGCGGTGAACGGCGGCACGGGCAGCGGACGGCGGTGCTGCGCGGGCAGCTCGCCGCCTCACCGGTGCTCGATGAGCCGTCCGTCGAGGACTACTCGCGGGTCGGGAACGTCCTGCGCGGCCTGTCGGACGGCGACAGGGAGCTGCTGACCCTCGTCGCGTGGGAGAACCTCGACACGCGGGAGATCGCCCGCGTCCTCGGCGTCTCCCGCAACGCCGCGGCCGTCAGGCTCTACCGCGCCCGCAGGCGCTTCGCACGCGACCTGGCCAAGGCCGGGATCGACCACCCGGGCCTCATCGCCGTCGAAGGGAGACCGCTGTGAACATCGCCGACCTCGCACGGGTGCGGAACGACGACCTGGCCCGGGATCCGGCAGGGCAGGCCACGGGCGCCGGGGCGCGTGCGCTGATGGAATCGATCATGTCGGAGGAGCGGGCGCCGGCCGGGCGGCCGCGCCGGAGCCCGCCGATCCGGCGCGGCCTGACGCTGGGCGCCGCCGCCGGGCTGGCGGCCGCGCTGGTCGTCGGAGTCGGGCTGCCCTGGGGCGGCCCCGCCACGGAGTACGCCAACGCGGCCGTCTCACTGAAGCGGACCGACAGGTATCTCACCGTCTCCGTCACCGACCCCGACGCCGACGCGGCGGCCTTCGCGGAGGCGTTCAAGGCCGTCGGGCTGGACGCCACCGTGGAGAAGATCCCGGTGCCGCCCCGGATGGTGGGCAAGATGTTCGGCCCCGACCTGGTCGGGGACCTCCCGCCGGGCACGGGGGTGACCTACGAGCCGGAGGGACCCTGCGGATCCGCGTGGTGCGGAAAGGTGACCTTCCCCGCGGACTACACCGGGAAGATCTCCGTGAGCATCGGCCGCCCGGCCGCGCCCGGCGAGCCCTACGCGGGCCTGTCCACCGTCAACGAGGCCGTCGACACCGCGTCCGTGGACGGCTATCCGGTGAAGGGCAGGACGGTCGCGGAGGTCAGGGCCGAACTGGCCCGGCGCGGGCTGAAGATCCGGTACTTCCTGATGGAGAACAACGCCGACGGCAGCGGCGTCAGCTCCCCCGTCGGCCCGGACCGGATCAAGGACGACTACATCGTCGCGATGGCCACGCCGTACAGCTCCGACACCGTGGAACTGCACGCCGGCCCGGACTCCAACCCGTTCCTACGCGATCTTCGCCGCGGGGACTGAGCCGGTCGGGCCGGGCGCCCCATGCCGAGCCGGTCGGGCCGGGCGCCCGGTGCCGATCCGGGCGTCCGGCACCGAGCCGAGCGTCCGGATCAGCGCGTCTCCAGCGGGAGCGGGGACCGTACGCTGCGGCAGACGCCGTCGCTCGCCGCGGCGGCGGCCAGCCGTTCCGCGTCCGGCACGCCGTAGGAGGTGGTGCGCTGGCGGACCGGGCGGCCGGTGGGGGCGACCATCGCCGCGATCTCGGTGATCGTCTTGAAGGAGCCGTTCTCGGAGCCGGCCATGCGGCTGATCGTCTCCTCCATCAGCGTGCCGCCGAGGTCGTTGACGCCGCCCTGGAGCACCTGGCGGCACAGGTCGTCGCGGAGCTTGACCCAGGAGCACTGGACGTTGGCGATCGCGCCGTGCAGCAGGACGCGGGCCAGCGCGTGCACGGCCCGGTTCTCCCGCGCCGTCGGGCCGGGCCTGGCGATCCCGGCGAGGTAGATGGGGGCGCTGGTGTGGACGAACGGCAGCGGCACGAACTCGGTGAAGCCGCCGGTCTCCTCCTGGATGCGGCGGATCAGCCGGATGTGCCGCACCCAGTGGGCGTGGGTGTCCACGTGGCCGTACATCATCGTGGCCGTCGTCGGGATGCCGAGCCGGTGGGCGGTGGTGATCACCTCGACCCACTCGGCGGCGGGCAGCTTGCCCTTGGTCAGCACCCACCGCACGTCGTCGTCGAGGATCTCGGCGGCGGTCCCCGGCAGGGAGTCCACGCCCGCCTCCCTGGCCCCGGCGAGCCACTCCTCGACGGACACGTTCAGCCGGCTCGCGCCGTTGACGACCTCCATCGGCGAGAAGGCGTGCAGGTGCATGTCCGGCACCCGGGCCTTGACCGCGCGGGCGAGGTCGAAGTAGGCGTCGCCCGGCATGTCGGGGTGGATGCCGCCCTGCATGCACACCTCGGTCGCCCCGGCCTCCCAGCCCTCCCAGGCGCGGTCGGCGACCTGCTCCAGGCTGAGCGTGTAGGCGTCGGCGTCGGTACGGCGCTGCGCGAAGGCGCAGAACCGGCAGCCGGTGTAGCAGACGTTGGTGAAGTTGACGTTCCGGTTGACGACGTAGGTCACGTCGTCCCCGGCGGCCTGGCGGCGCAGGTCGTCGGCGATCCGGCACAGCTCGTCGAGAGCGGCGTCGTCCGCGCCCGCGCCGTCGGCGTCGCCGGCGGTGTCGAGGAGGACGAGCGCCTGCTCCTCGGTCAGCCCGGCGGGGTCGGACGCGGCCCGCCGCAGCGCCTCCGACACCTCCCCCAGCAGCGCCGCGGGCGCCCGCCCGGCGCGGTCCCCGGACGGCGGGCCCGCGGGCAGGCGGTCCCTCAGGGCGTCCCAGTCGCCGTAGACGTGGTCGAAGTCGTCGCGGCGGTCGCGGCTGCGCCCCTCGGTGTCCACGGCCGTGTGCAGGTCGGTACGGCCCGCCGCGGCGAACCCGCCGTCCGGCTCCTGCCAGGGGCGGCCCGCCGGCGTCACACCCTCGCGGGCCAGGCCGGTCTCCGGGTCGGCGAGGGCGGCCACGTGCCCGGCGAGCCGGGGGTCGAGCCACGGCTCGCCGGCCAGCACGTACTCGGGGTAGATCGTCAGCCGCTCGCGCAGGGCGAACCCGGCGGCGGCGGTGCGGGCGGCGAGGTCGTCGATCTGCGGCCAGGGGCGTTCGGGGTTGACGTGGTCGGGCGTCAGCGGGGAGACGCCGCCCCAGTCGTCGATGCCGGCCCGGATCATCAGGGCGTGCTCGCCGTCCACCAGGTTGGGCGGGGCCTGCAGCCGCACGCGCGGCCCGAGCACCAGCCGGGCCACCGCGATCGTGGCGGCGAGTTCCCGCAGGTCGGCGTCGGGCATGCCGCGCATCGCCGTGTCGGGCTTGGCGCGGAAGTTCTGGACGATGACCTCCTGGAGCCCGCCGTACTCGCGGGCCACGGCGCGCAGCGCGAACAGCGACTCGGCGCGCTCGGCGACGGTCTCGCCGATGCCGATGAGGACGCCGCTGGTGAACGGCACGTTCGTGCGCCCGGCGTCCTCCAGGACGCGCAGCCGTACCGCGGGGTCCTTGTCGGGCGAGCCGTAGTGGGGGCCGCCCTTCTCCTCGAACAGCCGCCGCGAGACGGTCTCCAGCATCATGCCCATCGACGGCGCGACCGGCTTGAGCCGCTGCAGGTCGCGCCAGGACAGCACGCCCGGGTTCAGGTGCGGCAGCAGCCCGGTCTCCTCCAGGACCCGGATCGCCATGGCGCGGACGTAGGAGAGGGTGTCGTCGTAGCCGTGGGCGTGCAGCCACTCGCGGGCCTGGGGCCAGCGGTCCTCGGGCCGGTCGCCGAGGGTGAACAGCGCCTCCTTGCAGCCCAGCTCCGCGCCCCGCCGGGCGATGTCCAGCACCTCGTCGGGGCCGAGGTACATGCTCTCCAGCCGGTGCGGGGCGACGGCGAACGTGCAGTAGCCGCACCGGTCGCGGCAGAGCCGGGTCAGCGGGATGAAGACCTTGCGGCTGTAGGTGACGACCCCCGGCCGCCCGGCGGCGGCGAGGCCCGCGTCGCGGACCCGCCCGGCGTGCTCCAGCAGGGCGTCGAGGTGCTCTCCGGTCGCGTGCAGCAGGACGGTGGCCTCGGTGACGTCGAGGGTCTTGCCGTCCCGGGCACGGGCCAGGGCTCGCCGCATCGCGGTGTCGGTGGGGTTCACGCTCATGGGGGCACATTACGGCCCGGCCCCCGGCCCGCCCGCCGCGGGTCCGGATCACCCCCTCGACTCTTCAGCAAAGCTGAATCGTCAAGCCAAGGAACTCTCGATAGACGTAAATGCATGCGTAAACATATATTGGAGGAGTTCCCCCCGGAGATCCCTCACAGGAGTCGATGATGATCTGGTTTCTTCTCGCCCTCGGCCTCGTCGCCGTCCTCGGCCCGCTGGCCGGAGCCGACTCGCGCGACGGCCGTGACTGGCAGCCCACCACGGCCTTCGCGGACCGCCTCCCGGCCAGAACGCTCAGAACGAGCGGAAGTCGCGCGCGGCGAGCCGCGGCCCGCGAGCGGGCGGCCGCTCACCGCACAGCGCCAGCAGCCGGCTGACCCGGTGCCGGTGGCCCCGGTAGGGGGCCAGCAGCCGCAGCATCCCCGCGTCGTCGGTCCGCTCCCGCGCCAGCGACCAGCCGACCAGCGACGGCAGGTGGAAGTCGCCCACCGACACCGCGTCCGCGTCACCGTGCGAGCGCTGCCGCACCTCCGCGGACGTCCACACCCCCACCCCGGGCAGCGCCCGCAGCAGCCGGTCGGCCCCGGCACTGTCCGAGACCGCCTCCAGCTTGGCGGCGTGCCACGCGGCGTTCGCGATCGTCCGCGCCCGTACGGCCTCGGCCCCCGCCCGGTGCCAGTCCCACGAGGGGATCGACCGCCACACCTCGGGGGCGGGGAAGACCCGCATCCCCTCGGGCGCGGGGCCCGGGGCGGGCTCGCCGTACCGGTGCAGCAGCCACCGCCACGCCCGCCACGCCTCGGCCGTCACGACCTTCTGCTCCAGTACGGCGGGCACCAGCGCCTCCAGCACCCGGAACGTGCGCCCGATCCGCAGTCCCGCGTGCCGTCCGGCGGCGACGCGGACCACCTCGTGCGCCGGGACGAGCCCCTCGGGGTCGTCGCCGTCGCCGAGCAGCGCCGGCAGGGTCGAAAGCAGCCATCCGGCCCCCGCTCCCCACGCGGCGCCGCTGACCCGGCCGTGCCGCAGCGAGACCCGGAGGGTGCCGGGCCCGTCGGGGGTACGGGACGTCCGCCAGACCGCCCCGTCGGGGGTCATCCGCCAGGCGGGGTCACCGGCGCCCCGCCGGTGCGGCGCCAGGGTCAGCTCCAGGTCCAGCGGCCGGTCCAGCGGCCACTCACGCCGCTTCGGCCCGCCGCCCGCCGCCGGCCCGGTCCGGACCGGAGCCCCGGTCCCGGAGGGCCGGAGCGCGTCGCCGGCCGGGGCGGGCACCTCGCCAGGAGCCTCCACTGGCCGGACGGCCGCCCCGGAGCCGCCCGCGCCGCGCGGCGGCCAGGCCGAGCCGGGGCCCCTGCGGAAACGCCCTCCCATGCCGCTTCCCGCCGCTGCCCGTGGACCGGGTCAGACGTCGCTGGAGAAGCGGACGGCGCACTCCGGCAGCACCACGCCCGGCCAGAGGCGGCTGCCCGTCAGAAGCTCGTTGCCGGGGCCGACCACCGCGCCGTCGCCGATCACCGCTCCCCGCAGGACCGCGCCCGGGAAGATCTCGGCGCCGATCCCGATCACCGAGTCGACCACCGTCGCCCCCTCGTGGACCACGCACTCGTCGCTCAGCACGCTGCCGGAGACCTGCGCGCCGGACTCCACGACCGCGCGGGCGCCCACCGTCGAGCCGCCCTCGACCTTCGCCTCGGGCGAGATCACCGCGCCGGGCAGGGCGAGGAACTCACCGGTGGGACCGGGCAGGGCCGGCGAGTGGAGGCGGCCGAGGACCAGGTCGCGTGAGCCCTTGACGAACGCGGCGGGCGTGCCCACGTCGAGCCAGTAGGAGGCGTCGGCGTACCCGAGCACCGGAGCGCCCGACTCGATCATCGAGGGGAAGGTCTCCCGCTCGACCGAGACGACCTCGCCGGCCGGAATCGTGTCGATCACCGACCGGGTGAAGACGTAGCAGCCGGCGTTGATCCGGTTGGTGACCGGGTTGGGGGTCTTCTCCAGGAAGGCGGTCACCCGGCCCTCGTCGTCGGTCGGCACGCACCCGAAGCGCGTCGGGTCGTCCACCTCGGTCAGGTGCAGGGTGACGGCGGCCTGCCGCTCAACGTGCAGGGCGACCTGCGCGCCGATGTCGTGGCCGGACAGGATGTCGCCGTTGAGCACCAGCACCGGCGCGTCGGGGCCGCAGGTCAGCGCCTCGGCGGCGTTGCGGATCGCGCCGCCGGTGCCGAGCGGCGTCTCCTCGGTCATGTACTCCAGTGAGAGGCCGAACGCCGAACCGTCCCCGAACGCCTCGGAGAACATCTCCGCCCGGTAGGAGGTGGCGAACACGATGCGCCGCACGCCGAACGACCGGGCCCGCGAGAGCTGGTGCGCGAGAAAGGGAACCCCCGCCGTGGGCAGCAGCGGCTTGGGCGTGCCGAGGGTCAGCGGACGGAGGCGCGTGCCCTGTCCACCGACAAGGAGGATCGCCTCAAGATCCGGCAAAGGGGTTTCCATCATCCCGCGAGGTTAGCTCACTATTCGGCCGCGCGCCGATACGACACGACATGCGCCTCGGCGGAGGCCTCCCAGGTGAACTCCCTGGCACGGGCCGGTCCGGCCGCCGAGAGCGCCCGGCGGCGCTCCCCGGAGGCCAGCAGCGCGCGCAGCGCCTCACCGATGCTGACGTCGTCCGGCTCCGTGTAGGCTACCGCGTCGCCTCCCACCTCCGGCAGCGAGGTGCGGTGCGTGGTGAGCACCGGGGCGCCGCAGGCCATCGCCTCCAGCACCGGCAGGCCGAAGCCCTCGCCCCGGGAGGGGAAGGCCGCCACCGCCGCCCCGCCGAAGAAGCCGCACAGGTCGGTGAAGGCGAGATACCCCGGCATCAGCACCCGCAGGCGCGACGGCGCCTCGCGCACCGCGTCCTCCACGCCGGAGTCGCGGGCGCCGGCCGCGCCCCCGGCCAGCACCAGCGCGGGGGGCGAGGGCAGGTCGCCGACGGCGCGGACGAAGCCGCGGACGAGGTTCGGGACGTTCTTGCGCGGCTCCAGCGGGCCGAGGAAGGCCACGTAGGGGGTGCCGTGCAGGCCGAGCCGGTCGGCGGCGTGCCTGACCTCCCGTGCGGACGGCGGGTGGAAGAGGGCGGGGTCCACGCCGTGGTAGGCGACGTCGATCCGGGTCGGGTCGGCCGCCAGCACCCGGACCAGCTCGTCCCTCGTCGCCTTGGAGGGCACGATCACCCGCGCGGCGTGCCGTACGGCCGTGCGGGTCGCCGAGCGGAAGAAGGACGCCTTGAACGGGTCGTGCTGGGCGGGCTCGGTGAAGCAGGTGACGTCGTGGACGGTCACCACGGTCGGCAGGCCCGAGCGCAGCGGCATCGAGTAGTAAGGAGCGTGGATCACCGTGGCGCCGACCTGCCGGGCCAGGAACGGCAGCCCGGTCTGCTCCCACGCCAGCCTGGCCGCGCGGTTGGCGATCCGCAGCGGGCCGGTGAGGATCCGCGCCGACGGGGCGAGCGCGGCGTACCGCTCGCCGTCGGCGCGCTGGCAGACGATCGCGAGGTCCGCGCCGCCCCGGTCGAGCGCCGCGACCAGCCCGTCGACGTATCTGATCAGTGCGCCGCGATCCGCAGGGACCGCGGCCGCGTCCACAAGCACCCGGAACGTCACCGAGGATCACTCCCCCCAACGGGTTCGGTGGGATGCGCGCGGAAGGGCCGCCCCTCTCCAGTCCCTCACTCTATTGCCAGAGCCTCGGGAAACGTGCGACGAATCACACGAGTCCTCCCCGTGCGGCTCACCCGGATCCTCCCGTACGGCCCACCCGCGCTCACCCGGCTCGGACGGTTCCTCCCTGCCCGGCCCACCCGGGTCCCATACGGCTCAGGCGGGTTCTTCCCGGGCGGCGTCGTGCGGGGAGGGCACCTCGCGCCGCGCCGCCAGCCCCGCCGCCCCCGCGCAGACGAGGTCGCCGATGATGATCACGACCCGGGAGCAGAGCGCCACCGCGATGGCCGACCCCCGGTCCAGGACCGGCGCCATGACGGCCACCATCGCCACCTCGCGCACCCCCGCGCCGGCCGGGACCACGAACGTCATGATGCCCAGGCACCACGACAGCGCGAACGCCCCGATGGAGAACAGCACCGCCGGGATCCCGGAGGGGCCGAGCTGCGTCACGAGCACCGCCAGGTGCAGGCCGTAGGCGACCCAGCCGAGCGTCGCCCAGCCCAGCGCGGTGAGCATGCCCCGGCGGGTGAGCGGGCGCTCCAGCGGCCCGCGGCCCAGCTTGCGCAGCCCGAACCCGAGGACCGCGTTGACCACGCGCGGCTCGAACGCCACCGCCAGCACCGGCACCAGCAGGAACACCCAGGCGTACGGCATCGCCGCCCCCGGCAGGGCGACCAGCAGCGTCACCGCCGAGACGACCAGCCCGCTGGCCAGTTGCACCGGCAGCGTCAGGAAGAACGCCGCCGCGCTGCGCGGCCGGGGCACGCCCAGCTCCCGGCCCATCTCCATCTGCGCGAGCACCGGCCACAGCGAGCCGGGGATGTACTTGCCGAGCTGACCGACGAAGAAGACCTTCGCCCCGGCGCGCACCGGCAGCGGCGAGCCGAGGTCGGCCAGCAGCGCCCGCCACGTCATCATGCCGCCGCCCAGCGCCGCGACCACCGCGACCAGCGACAGCACGAGCGACGGCCAGGACAGGCGCGCGAAGCCGGCGCTGATCTCCGTCCACTGCTTCGCCACCGCCCACGCCCCGAACCCCAGGGCGACGAGCAGGAACGCGACGCGGACCAGCCTGCGCAGCGGCCTGGCCCGCCCGGCGGGCCTGACGGCGTCCTCTTCCCCGCGGCCCTCGGGCCTCTCCGTCGGCATGCGGCCTCCCCCGGCCGTCACGGCCCGGCCACGGGACTCGCAGGGTCCCCCGTGGGACTCACGGGGTTTCCCATGGGGCTCACCGGGTGGCCACCGGGTCGGGCGGCTGGGGCAGCGACGACCCGGCCGGGCGGCGGCCGCCCTTGGTCGCCACCCACAGGTAGGTCGGCACCACCGGCAGCAGCGCCCGCAGGACGGGGCGGGGCAGCCGGGACAGCACGGCGGTGGCCGCGCGGCCCGCGACGCCCGGGAACAGCTCCGACCCGGCGAAGGCGGCGGGGGTGGCGAGCACCGGGAAGGTGTAGTCCCACACCGTGAACCCCCGGACCATCCTCCGCAGGCCGCGGCGGGTGCGGTAGCGCTCGTAGTAGCTGTCGGCCCGGCCGGAGAGGCGCACGTAGCGGTCGGCCAGCGCCGGCGGCAGGTAGGACAGGAACGGCAGCTTGTAGTGCGGCTCCATCACCCCGAGCCGGTTGCCCAGCCCGAGGTACAGGACGCCGCCGTCGGCCAGCACCCGGTGCATCTCGGCCATGATCGCGTCAGGGTCGACGACGTGCTCGTAGATGTGGTTGAACACCAGCACGTCGACCGAGGAGTCGGGGAACGGCAGCGCGGTGCCGTCGGCGCACACGAACCGGACCCGGTCGCCGAACCGCTGCGCCGCCCGGCGCAGGCCGGGCACGTCGATGTCGACGCCGAAGGTGCGGCGCGCGCCCGCGGAGGCCAGCTCATCGGCGATGAACCCGGCGGAGCAGCCGATGTCGGCGACGGTCAGCCCTTCGAGGACGTCCTTGTCGCGGCCGAGGAAGTGGCCCAGCACCGCCACGATCTTCGCGGCCTTGCGGCGGCGCTTCTCCTCATCCAGCATCGCCGCCTGGAACTCGGAGTACTCGAGCTGGGCCTGACGCTCCCCGCTCGCCCCGCCTCCCGGCCTCCCGCTCGCCTCTCCGCTCACAGAGTCGTCCACCGCTTCCCACTCGCCCCGCGCCGTCACCCGGCGCGCCCGGCCCGTCGTCCGTCGGCGTCCGTCGCCTTCAGCCGCCCGGCGGCGCGTCCGACTCCTCGTCCGTCCCCGCCCGCCGGCGGCCGTCGTCTCCGGTCGCCCGGCGGCGCGTTCTCGTCCGCGCCGCCATGCCGCCCAAGCGTACCGGCGCGCCCACTGCCTACCGCCCGGTACGGTCCCGGCCGTACTGTGTGCGCATGCTCCACCGAATCCGGACAAGCCGCCTGCTGCGGGTCCTTCTCGCCCTCGTCGCCGTCGGTTTCCTCGGCTACGGCCTGGCCCGGAACTGGGACGACACCCGCCGCGCGCTGACGGAGCTGTCGTGGTGGTCGGTCGCCGGGGCCTGGGCGTCGGTGATGGCCGGGGCGGGCTGCATGCTCGTCGCCTGGCAGCGGGTGGTCGCCGGGCTCGGCTCGCCGCTGCCGATGCGCGTGGCCGCGCGCGTGCTGTTCGTGGGGCAGCTCGGCAAGTACGTCCCCGGGTCCGTCTGGGCCTACGCGGCGATGATGGAGCTGGGCCGCGACCACGGCTGCCCGCCCCGGCGCACCTTCAGCGCCACCTCGATGGCCCTGCTGGTCTCGCTGGGCTGCGCGGTCGGCCTCGCCGCCGCCACGCTGCCGTTCACCGCCCGGTCGATGGCCGGGCGGACGTGGTATCTCGTCCTGATCATCCCGGTGATCGCGGTCTGCCTGCACCCGAAGGTCCTCACCTGGGGGCTGAACCTCGCGCTGCGGATCGCCCGCCGGGAGCCGGTCGAGCGGGTCCTGCCCGGCCGCGCCCTGCTCTCGGCCCTCGGCTGGACCCTCCTCGGCTGGCTGCTGTACGGCCTGCACGCCTGGCTCGTCCTGGGCGACCTGACCGGCGACTTCTCCCTCTACGCGCTCGGAGCCGGGGCCTACGCCGCCGCCTGGGCCACCGGACTGCTGATCGCGGTCGTCCCGGCGGGGGTGGGCGTGCGCGAGGCCGCGATGGCCGCGGCCCTCATGTCGGGGCTGAGCCAGGACACAGGCGGCCTGACGTCGGCGCGGACGGTCGCCGTCGTCGCCGTCGTCGCCCTCGTCTCCCGGCTGGCCTTCACCCTCACCGACCTGGCCTGGGCCGGGATCGGCTGGCTGCTCGGCCGCCGGGCGCGGGCTCAGGCCCCGGCGGAGACCAGCGCGTCGGCGTACGCCGCCCAGTAGGGATCGGGGTCGACGGCCTTGACCCCGGCGCGCAGCCGCTCGGGCTCGCCCGGCCGGTAGAACCTCTCCAGCGCCGCGCGCAGCGCCTCCACCGACCCCGGCTCGACGAGCAGGCCGTCCACACCGTCGGTGACGTGGTCGGCGAGCGTGCCGACCCGGGTGGCGATCACCGGCACCCCCAGCTCGTGGCCGAGCCACACCTGCTGGCTGGCCGTACCGCCGCGGTAGGGCAGGACCAGCGCGTCCACGTCGGCGAACAGCGCCGGGAGGTCCTCGTCGGCGACGTAACCGGGCCGCAGCTCCACCCGGGTGGTCAGCCCCAGCTCGCTGACGAGCGCCTCGATCTTCTCGCGGACCCCCCAGAACTCCCCGGCCACCCGCAGCGACACGCCCTCGGGCAGCGCGCGGATCAGCAGGTCGAGCCCCTTGTACGGCCGGACCAGGCCGAAGAAAAGCAACCGGTTCGAGACACCCTCGACGTGGCCGCTCTCACGAAGCCCCCGCGGCAGGTGCGGCGCCATCTCGGCGACCTTCACCGGGGCGGACGTCAGCCCGCGGGCCAGCCCGGCCTGCTTCTCCGAGTGCGTCAGCACGCCGTCCACCCGGCGCAGCAGCGCCCGCACCAGCGGCTCGTCGTACGGCTTGCGCTCGTGCGGCAGCACGTTGTGGCACAGCGCCACCACCCGGGTGCGCCGCCGCAGGCCGGACAGGATGCCGAGGTAGGGCGGCACCTGCACCGAGCTGAGCAGCACCAGGATCACCAGGTCGGCGCCCGCGAGGCGGCGTCCGGCGCGGAACCAGCCGTCGGGCCGCCGCCAGTCGAGGTCGCGGCGGACGTTCGGGAACGGCCGCTCGTCCGGGGTGTCCACGGTCTGCTGCCCGGGGTAGAGGAACGACGGGTACTGCGCCCGCCACGTCTCGACCACCACGTCGTGCCCGGCGTCGCGCAGCCGGTGCGCCAGCTCGGCGGTGTGCGCGGCGCCGCCGCCCTTGTACGGGTGGACCGGCCCGACGATCGCGATGCGCATCTACTCGCTCCTGGACCGAACGATGAGGTCCGCCAGCAGCGCCAGCGAGCCGATGAGCAACCCGGAGATGAAGATCACGATGGTGTTGCTGGCGAGGTAGAAGGGGTGAAGGACGTTGTCGTAGATCCCCTTGACGATACCGATGCAGACCAGCCAGATGGCCGGCGGCATCAGGACCTTCAGCGGGTTGAAGTACATCACCATCCGCAGCACCTGCAGGATGTAGCGGTAGGCGTCGGAGATGAAACTGAACTTCGACTTCCCGGCCCGCTTGCTGTACTCGATCGGCAGGTAGTAGACGTCGTGCTGGTTCGACAGGAACGACAGCGTGATCGTGGTGACGCAGGAGAACCCGGGCGGCAGCAGCCGCAGGTAGGGCCTGGCGACCGACTTGCGGAACGCCCGCAACCCCGAGTTGAGGTCGGGGATCCGCTGCCCCGCCAGCCGCTCGGCCACCTTGCGGATGAACCACTTGGCCGGCACCCGCAGGAACTTGTGCGAGCCCTCCTCGGTGGTCCGGGCGCCCACGACCTGGTCGATCGTGGGGTCCTTCTCCAGGAGCTGGACCAGCTCGGGGATCCGCTCGTTGGGGTAGGTCATGTCGGCGTCGGTCCACACGACGATCTCGCCGCGGGCCTCCTGGGTGCCGATCCTGCGGACCGTGCCCGACCCGCCGTTGCGGTGGAACGCCCTGATCCGCATGTTCGGGAACCGCGGCGCGGCCTCCTGGAGCCTGGCCAGGGTCTGGTCGGTGGAGCAGTCGTCGACGGCCACGAGCTCGTAGGTGTAACCGCTGGCGTCCATGGCGGCGCAGATGCGCTCGACCTCGTCGATGACGTGGTCCTGCTCGTTGTAACAGGGCAGAACGATCGTCACGTACGGCGTTGCGTCCACGGCTGGTCCACTCTCGGAGGTCGTCTCGGGCGTACTCACGTCCGGCGAGGATACTCAGCCTAGCCGAGCCCCGTGGCACATCACCCGACCCGGGCACCTCCCGAAGGGACCGCCCCCGGGCCTCCGGGGGAGGTCACACCGCGGATGACGGGCGAGGACACCCACTCCGCCGAGCGATCCGGCCACGCGGAAACGCCGCTCGTCAGCCTTGCGGCTCCTCGTCGGCGTGGGACGCCCAGGCGGGATCCCCGCTGGAGACGTATCCCACGGCGGGCACGGCCGCCTTCACACCCGCGAGAGGAAGGATCACGGCGATCGGTTCGCCGTGATCGATGATGGTCAGCGCTTCCCCGGCTTTCACCCGTGCGAGAAGCCGACCGGCCCCTTGGATGAGATCACCCGCTTCGACGGGGTGATCCGCAGGCCGGGGTTCGCTCATGCGAGGACTGTACGCCTCGGACGGTCACGGAAGCAGGCGAACGCTCCGGCGCTCAGCCGTTGTCCGTCGGTTCGGCCTTGAGGACGCCCGGCAGTTTCCCGATCGTCTCCGCCAGCGCTTCAGCGCCGCGCGGATCGGTGAGCTTGACGTAGTACTGCTCGGAGAATCCCGCCGGGTCCAACCGCCTGCCGGGCCGCAGGAAGCCGGTCAGGGCGAACGACGTGACCCGCGCGGCGTGCTCGGCGTCCTCCAGGTAGAGGCGTTCGACTCCCCTGGCGCCCGCCGCCTCGGCCTCGATCATCCTTCTCTCCTCTGGGGTGGCCGGGCCGCGGCCCTCGCAGGCCTCCGTGTCCCCCACGGGACCGCAGAGGTCGATACGGAGATCGGCCTTGTCCTCCCAGAAGTCGCGCCCCCGGACGACGACGTTGCTCGTCCCCGCCTGCGGTTTCCTCTGGAACGCGGACTTGAACGGCATGATGTCGGCCCGGCGCCGCAACGTGCCCCCGAACGACTCGGGCATGTCCTCGACCCTGATCGCGGAGAGCAGGGTCTCGTTGTCGGCGTTCACCCTGCGGAACAGCTCCCACGCCTCCCGCCGGGACTCGAACCGCACCGTCGCCACCCCGGGCATGGCCTTCAGCCTCGCCCGCAGCGCGCGTTTCTGCTTCCCCGTGGTCGCCCGCTTGTGGCAGCTGGCGAAGACGCTGTCGTCCTCGCACAGGAAGACGGTGAACTCCCCGCCCTCGGGCCAGGGGCCGTCCGGCGGCGGGAGCACGTTCACCGCCGCGGGCCGGGGGCCGTCCCCCGGGAGAGGAGCCGCGGCCCCCGCCGTACCGAGCATCGTCGCGACGGCCACCGCGACCAGCGGCAGGGAGTGTGAGCGCATGGAGCCGACTATGACGATCTTCACGGATCCGGTCAATCCGTTTGGTCCCACCGGTCGGGGCCGAGGGTTCAGGGCTCGGCGGGAGGGTTCTCGGCGGGGACGGTCATCCAGGCGTCGATGGCGGTGGACCAGGTGCCGTCCGGGGGGCTGACGAGGGAGCGCTCGTCCTGGCGGGTGCGCAACGCCATCACCTGGACGGGCGTGCCGCCGTACCGGGTGAGCTGGCTCTCCTTGACGGCGAGCAGGACGGGGACGCGGCCGGCGGCGCGGATCCGGGCGGCCAGGCGCAGCACGTCGGCCTTCCCGGCGACGTCGGAGCCCCACAGCGGGGCGACCCGCCCGGTCGGGACGCCGCAGGTCCCCCGGACCACCTGGGTCAGCCGTTCGGCGGTGACCCGCTCGACGATCAGCACCGAGGCCCGTCCGGGCAGGGCCGCGCACATCGCCTCGACGGCCGCGCGCTCACCCCGCTCGATCGGGGTGAAGGCCGTGCCGATCGAGGTGACGGCGGCGGGGACGACGAGCAGCGCCATGCCCACGGCGGTCAGGTTCCGCTGCGCGGCCGGGCCGTAGCCCATCCGGCGGATCTTGTCGCGCGTCCAGCGCAGGCCCCACACGGCGAGCAGGATCAGGCCGGGCACGACGACCGGGACCAGCCGCCGGGAGGCCCAGGGGTGGTCGGGGGTGATGGCCGGGCGGTAGAGGGTCGTGACGGTGGTCCAGCCGATCACGGCCAGCGGCAGCAGCCAGCCGAACCCGGTGCCGCGGGCGAGCCTGCGGGCCAGGACGGCCGCGGCCAGCGTGGCGAGCACCACGGCGGGCACCCCGATGTACCACATCACCCAGTGCAGGGAGTCCTCGTAGTACAGGCGGGTGCCGTCCACCGGCAGGCCGTTGGCCCGCTGGGTGGTCCTGATGAACAGGGCGTTCAGCCGGTCGGCCTGCGTGGTCGGCACCCGGGTGACCTGCTGCAGCCAGGGCCGGGCGGCGAAGGCCGCCATCACCGCGACCACCAGGCCGGCGACGATCTCCGGCAGCCACCGCAGCGCCGCGACCCGGCGCAACGCGGCGGCGAGCGGCCGGGCCAGCAGCGCGGCCACGACGGTGAGGGCCACGACCGCGCCGCAGATGAGCAGCAGCGGCGTGAGCGAGCTGGACAGGTATCTCAGGTACGGCCGCGACAGCAGGTAGCCGGCGGCGACCCCCAGCCCGGTGCCCACGACGAGCCCGCCGAGCAGCGGGAGGCCGAGCCGTCCCTCGTCGCGCAGGCCGGTCCGGCCCATGGCGATGAGCAGCCCGGCGTAGACGAGCACCGGCAGCACGTCGCGCAGTCCGTCGATCCTGACCAGGACCGCCAGCCCGAACACCAATCCGGCCAGGGCCGCCCCGATCAGCGCGGCGCGCGGCTGGGCCTCCCGGACCGCTCCGGGCCGCTCGGCGGAGGGCGTGGCGGGCAGGTAGCCGATGCCGGTGACCCCGGCGCGGAGCCTGGTCCGGGCGTCGTGCAGCAGGACGAGGCCGCCGAAGATCAGGATGAGGGACGGGATCTCGCTGAACGTGGTGCGTGCGGTGTAGAGGAAGGGGAGGCTCACCGCGAGCAGCAGCGCCGCGACCGGCGCCCAGCGCCCGCCCGCCAGCCGGGCGGTCAGCCCGGCGACGACCAGCACCGCCAGCGCCCCCAGGACGGGCGGCGCGAGGAGGATCCCGGTCAGGCCGCCCAGCCAGTGGCCGAACGCGTACAGCAGCGGCGGCCCCGGCATGAACTGCGGCACGACCGCGCCGCCCGAGCTGTAGAAGCCCGCGCTGTCGAACAGGAGCGCCGGATCGGGGCCGCCGAGGGCCGCGGCGTCCCGTGGGATCGGCAGCGAGCCGTGGCGGGCCAGCCAGACCGTGGTCTGCGCGTAGGTGGCGGGGTCGCGGCGGACGACGAGCTGCTCGCTGTGGAAGACGGCGTTGAAGACCGCGGAGCCCAGGGCCACCGCGATGACCGCGCCGGTCTGCCGGGCCGTCGCCTCGACCGTCTCGGGCAGGCGTCGCAGGCCGTACCCGCACAGGACGACGGCGGCGAACAGGCCCAGCGGCACCGCGGCGAGCGGCCGGAACCAGCCGAGCAGCAGCAGCGGCAGCCCGGCCAGCAGCCAGCCCGCCAGCACGAGCGCGGGCGCGGCCGACAGCACGGCGAGCACGGTGCCCGCCGAGGGCCGGTGCGCGCGGTCTCGCGGGCCGGCGTCGGCGACCGGCGTCGAGGGTGGTGACGGGCTCATGGCTGGACCCGAGCGTAGTGGCGGCCGGAACCGGCGGCGACGGGCCGCCGGGCCGGGCGTCGTATCCCGAGCCGGGGCGGGCGTCGCGTCCGGTGTCACACCGGCCGCCGGCCCGGGGGTCGCGTCCGGCGTGACACCGGACACGGGGCCGGGTGTCGCGCCGGGCGCGGGGCCCGGGTCGGAGCCGGTAGCGTACGCAGCGCGCGAAGGGGGCTGGACGTGGGCGGGCGGGTGCGGCGATACCGGCGTTTCCTGCGGGAGGCGGGCGGGTGGGCGCGTGGACGGCTCCCGCGCGGCGTGACCCGAGGGGTGCGGCGTCACCGGTGGTTTCTGGGCGTGCTGGGCCTCGGGACCGCCCTGCGGGTGGTCACCGTGCTGGGATACCGGCCCGCGCTGTGGTTCCCCGACTCCTACACCTACGTCGTCACCGCCCTGCGGCCCCGGCCCGACCTGGTCCGGCCGGCCGGATACTCCATGTTCCTGCGGCTGTTCGAGCCCTTCCACAGCTTCGCCCTCGTCGCGTCGGTCCAGCACCTGCTGGGTCTCCTGGTCGGCGTGCTCGTCTACCTCACCGCCCGGCGGCTGGGCGCCCCGGGCTGGGCGGCGGTGCTCGCGTCGGTTCCTCCGCTCCTGGACGCCTACCAGATCGAGCTGGAGCACCTGCTCGTCTCAGACACATTGTTCGCCACTCTGGTCATGTCGGCCGTATGCCTCGCCGTGTCCCGGGCGACCGGACCGGTTCCGTCTGGTTCGTCCGACCCGGGCCGAGGCCCGTCCGGTGCGCGGAGCCGTACGGCGGGCGGGTCCGGCGTGCCGGGGATCCGGGCGGGAGGGCTGGTGGCGGCGGGCGGGATCGGCCTGCTGGTGGCGGCGGCGACGCTGACCAGGACGGTCGGCCTGCCGCTGGTCGCGCTCTTCGCGGCCTGGCTGATCTACCGGGCGCGGGGCCGGGTGCTCACCGCCGGGGTGATGGTCGCCGCGGCGCTGGTGCCGATCGCCGGGTACGGCCTCTGGTTCCACGCCACCTACCAGCGGTTCGGCCTGGTGGGCGCGAACGGCGTCTTCCTGTACGGCAAGACGATGACCTTCGCCGACTGCGCGGTGATGAGGCCGCCGGCCGACCTGGCGGTGCTGTGCGACCCGCGCCCGCCCGCGGAGCGGCCCCCGGCCCAGGAGTACGTCTGGAGCAAGGACTCGCCGCTGGTCAGGCTGCCCGGAATCACCTTCACCGAGGAGAACGAGGCGCTGGCCGGGCGGTTCGCGTCGCTGGCCATCGCCCGCCAGCCGCTCGACTACCTCGGCTCGGTGCTGTCGGAGCTGGCCCGCTCCTTCGCCCCGGGCCGCCCGGTCTACCCCGACGCGGAGGTCTACGGCTACTACGAGTTCCCCGCGACGCCGCCCCCGCCCCCGGGCCGTTACCCGGCCACGGTGGGCGCCGAGTTCGCCCGGCGCTACGAGCGGGGGCCGATCGACGTCCGGATCGCCGAGCCGTACGCGGGCTGGATGCGCGCCTACCAGCGCGTCGCCCGGCTGCCCGGCACGGCGGTGCTGGTGATCGTCCTCGTCCCGCCGGTGACGGCGGCGGCGCGGTGGCTGCGGCGGAGGCCGCGGGGCGGTGCGACGGATCCGGGGAGCCCGGCCGGGGGCCGTACCGGAGGGTCGTGGCGGCTGCGACGGGGTCCGGCGGGGCGCTCGTGGCGGCTGCGGCGGGGACCCGTGGAGGCGGCTGGGGAGGCGGCCGGGGCCGGGTCGGCGGTGTGGCCGCTGCCGTGGGCGACGGCGGTGTCGTTGCTGGTCATGCCCCCCGCGGTGGCGGAGTTCGACTACCGCTACGTGCTGCCCGCCGTACCGGCGGCCTGCCTTGCCGCCGCTTTTATGACCTCTAAACCTTCGTTACATAACATTCCAAGAAATGTCCGTATCTGAGTATGCTGTCCGCGGATCATTCACGGGGGCTGTCAGGGCTGTCATGACCAAGTTCACATCATCATGTCGTCCGGCACTCGTCTCGTGACCTACTCTTTGGGCGCAATGAGCGAGCTGAGACAGCACCGGACGTTGCCGCCAGGCGAGGAGATCGCATGAGCGACCATCGGCAAGTCGCTGTGAAGGACCGCAGGGCCGAGCCCACCGGGCCCGGCCGCAGGGCCGCGCGGCGGTCGGGCGGCGACGACCGGCCTCCGCCCGAGGAGCCCCCGGCGTCCCGCCGCTCGTCCGGAAGGTCACCGCGGCGCGGCGGGCTGGGCCTGAGCCGCTGGATCGGCATCGGGGTGACCGGCCTGCTGGTCGCCGGGTCCCTGGGCGGCTACAAGGTTTATCACGACATCGAGGGCAAGTTTCAGAAGCAGAACATCGACGACGAGCTCGGCAACAACCGCCCTCCGGAGACCGGCGCGCTCAACGTGCTCATCGTCGGCTCCGACTCCCGCGAGGGCGCCGGCAACAAGAGGTACGGCCAGCACATGCAGGGCCTGGGCGAGCGGACCGACACGATCATGCTGCTCCACATCTCCCCGGACCGCGACAGGGCGACCCTGCTCAGCTTCCCCCGGGACTCCATGGTCCAGGTCCCGCAGTGCCGCAGCCCCCAGACCAAGGCGCTCATTCCCCCCGGTCTCAAAATGATCAACGCGACGTTCAACGAGGGCGGCATCGCCTGCACGTGGCGGACGATCGAGTCGCTGACCCAGATCCACATCGACCACTTCGTCAAGGTCGACTTCTCCGGGTTCAAGAACATCGTGGACGCGCTGGACGGCGTGCCGATCTGCGTCTCCAAGGACGTGGTGGATCCCAAGGCCAAGCTGAACCTCAAGGCCGGCACCCACGTCGTGAAGGGCGAGACCGCCCTCGCCTACGTCCGGGCCCGCTACCAGATGGGCGACGGCAGCGACCTCAGCCGGATCAAGCGGCAGCAGGTCTTCCTCAACCAGGTGATGAAGAAGGCCACCAGCTCCGACCTGCTGACCGACCCGATCAAGCTGAACTCCTTCCTGCAGGCCGCGGCCGGCTCGCTCACCATGGACAGTCACCTCAACGTCAACCGCATGATGGAGATCGCCCAGAGCGCGAAGAAGCTCACCGCCAAGGGCCTGCAGGCCATCACCGTCCCGTGGATGCCCGACCCGGCCGACAAGAACCGGGTCGTCTGGAAGCCCGAGGCCGCCACCCTGTTCGAGGCGATCCGCGCCGACACCGAGGTGACCCCGCCGGCCAAGGACGCCGCCAAACCGAAGGTGAAGAACGAGCAGGTCCGGGTCCAGGTGCTGAACGGCACCGGCAGGTTCGGTGTGGCCAGCGAGGTCGCCACCAAGCTGGTCGCCCAGGGCTTCGTGGTGACCCAGGTCGGCAACGCCGGCCCGGCCACCGGGGTCCCCACCACCTCGGTCCGCTACGCCAAGGCCGAGACCGAGGGCCCCGCGTACGGCGACGCGCTGGCCCTGCGGCTCTCCGGCGACAAGCTCACCCCCGTCGCGGGCAAGATGCGGGGTACCAACGTGCAGAACTACGCGCCGACCATCCCGGTCACCGCGCCGCCCAAGGGCCCGATCATCCAGCTGGTCATCGGCGCCGACTGGAAGGGCGTCCGCGTCCCCGCCAAGATCCCCGACTCTCTCAAGGGCAACGTCGTCGACAGCAAGACCGACCCCTGCCAGTGACCCGTGGAACCCGCCTCCGGCGCGCGGGACGGCGCCGGAGGCGTGCCGCGCCGTGCCCGGCGCACCGTCGCCCGCGTCCGGTGCGCGGCACGGCGCCCCGTCGCGGGCGCCGCCCCGGACGCCGGGCTCCGGCCCGCGCCGGGCCGGACGCACGAGGCCACGCCGGGCGACGCGGACCGGGTCACGACGAGCTGGGCACCAGGTCACGTTTTCCGGAGAACCCTGTGTCCACCGGGGCCGTTGTGCGACATCGGCCGCGTTCCCGGTCTAGGGTTGTCGGGTCGGCGAGGCGGATCCCACTCTGCCGCATCCCTCGGCGATCCCCGGGCGTCCCGCCGGCACGACCCACCGCTCCCGCTTCAGAGAGACGATCGAGCCCACCGTCCGCCTTCCTCCGAGAGATAGCCGAGCGTTTGCCCCGTGAGTGATCCCCGATTCCCCTTCCAGGTACCGGCTCCCCGAGACGACGGCCCCGGCGGGTCCGGCGGCGGGCAGGACCGGGCGTCCGGCCGGCGGCCGGCGTCCGAGACGCCCCAGCCCTCCTGGCCGGAGCCGCCGGACGGGGGCGGCAGGGGCCGCCGTGGCGGCGGCCGGGGTCACCACGGAGACGGCCGGGACCCTCTCGGGGACGACCGGGACAACCGGAACAACCGGGGGGACGAGCGGGACGAGGAGGCCGGCGAGGTCACCATGTGGGGCTACCCGCCCTACCGTGAGCCCGCCCAGAAGCCGGACGCCCCCTCCTGGGGCTCCCCGGCGCCCGACTCCCCCCGGAACCCCTCCGGGTCCGCCTCCTCGTGGGGCTCCCCGGGCTCCGCGGCGCCCGGCCCGCACGAGGCCCCGGGCCGGCACGCCCACGGGGCGCACGAGTCCCCGCGCGGGGAGGCCCACGGCCTCCATGAGACCCCGGCCCGGGAGGCTCACGGCTTCCACGAGGCCCCGGGCCGGCACGCTCCGGCGTCCGGCCGCGGCGAGGCCCCCGGCTGGGGGACCGAGTCGCCCACTCCGCGGGACGGCTGGGCTCCGTCCGGGGCCGGGGAGCCCTGGGCGCCGTCCGGGGTGGAGGAGCCGTGGGCGCCGGCCGGCGTCGAGGAGCCGTGGGACCCGCCGCGGGCGCGGACGCCGTATCCCGGCCGGACGGCCCAGGACCCCTGGACGCCGGACGCCGCCCCCCGGGGCGGTCTCCAGGACGGCCGAGGCGGTGTCCCGGATTCCCGGCGCGGTCTCCCGGACCCTCTGGGCGGTGTCCCGGACCCCCGGGGCGCGCAGAGCACGCGGAGCGCCCCCGCCGGGCGGACGGCGGACCCGCTGGACCCGGCCTGGACGCCGGCGCCCGCGGGCGCGCACATCCCGGCGTGGGCGTCGGCGGCCTCCGCCCCGGCACCGCCGGAGACCGGAGCCGGCGAGCAGCCGTTCTCCTACTGGGACAAACCGCAAACCCGGCTGTCGCACTGGGGCCACTACCCCGAGGCGGACGAGGAGCCCCGGCCCGTGGAGGAGCCTCCCGCCCCTCCGGCGAAGAAGAAGCGCGAGCCGTACCTCGACAACGTCAAGTTCGTCCTGATCGCCCTGGTGGTGACCGGTCACTCGCTGGTGCCCACCCTGGCGGCGCACTCGTCCAAGGCCGCGTACCTCTTCATCTACACGTTCCACATGCCCGCGTTCGTGCTGGTCAGCGGCTATCTCGGGCGCAACTTCTGGAACTCCAACGCCAAGATCAACAAGCTGGTCGACACCATGCTGGTGCCGTACGCGGTCGTGGAGCTGGGGTACGCGCTGCTGCGCTTCGCGGTCGGCCAGAAGTGGTCCCTGACGATCATCGACCCGGCGTGGCTGAACTGGTACCTGCTCGCCCTGGTGCTGTGGCGGATCTCCACGCCCATCTGGAACCGCATGCGGCAGCCGGTGCTCGTCGCGCTCGTCATCTCCATGGTCGCCGGCTTCTCGGAGATCTCCGGTGACTTCAGCATCGACCGCTTCTTCGGCCTGCTCCCCTTCTACGTGATCGGCCTGGTGCTCAAGCCGGAGCACTTCGACCTGCTCAAGCCGCTGTGGGTGCGGATCACCGGCGGGATCGTGCTGGCCGGAGGCGCCGCGGGGGCGATCCTCATCGCCCCGCACGTCAGCCTCAAGCCGGTCTACTACCGCTACAGCTTCAAGTCCATGGACATGAGCTGGTGGCTCGGGCTCGGCGTGCGCGGCGCGATGCTGCTGGCCGGGCTGGCGCTGTCGGTGGCGCTGCTGGCGGTGGTGCCGCGGCGGCGGACGTGGTTCTCCGACCTCGGCACCCGCACCCTCTACGCCTACCTGCTGCACGGCGTCGTCGTACTCGTCGCCAAGGACCAGAAGTGGCTGAGCTTCCCCTGGCTGTACGGCCCGCTGGGCGTGATCGCGATCGCCTCCAGCGCGCTGGTGCTGGCGATCATCCTCTGCCTGCCGGTGACCCGCACGGTCTTCAAGTGGCTGCTGGAGCCGCGTCTGGTGTGGCTCTACCGGCGCCCGGCCGGGCAGCCGACGTCCCCGCCCCCGACGGTGCCCGCCGCGGACATGCCCGCCGCCGCGACGCCCGCCGACCCGGCCGCCGGGCCCGCCCGCGGGGAGAGTTCAGCCCGGCTTCCCCGGTGATTAACCCGGCACACCCGCCGACGACCGAAGCTCCATCCAGCATCGGCATATGAGGGTATGTGTCGGGACGATCATCCACCATCCCGAGGACGCCCGGATCATGCACAGGCAGATCCGGGCCCTCCTCGACGCGGGGCACGAGATCACCTATGTCGCCCCTTTCACCGACTGCAACGTCACCCCGATCCCCGGGATCCGCGCGATCGACGTCCCGCGCGCGCTCGGCGCCCACCGCGGCCGGGCGCTGCGGGCGGTGCGCGGAGCGCTGCGGCGCGGGGCCGAGGACGCCGACCTGCTCCTCGTCTGCGACCTCGCGTCGCTGCTCCGGCTGCCCCGCCGCCGCCCCGTCACCGTCTGGGACGTCCGCGACGACGCCGCCGGTCCGCGGGCGGCGGGCCCGTTCCCCGGGCTCCCGCACCGCCTCCCGCGCCCGCTGCTCCGCCTCGCCGAGTCCCGTGCCGAGCGCCGCGTCCACCTGATCCTGGCCGACGAATCCCTGCGGGAGCGGTTCGAGCTGTCCCACCCCGTGGTCCCCGGCGCCGCCCGCGTGCCCGGCCGGCCGCCGCGGCCGCCGGCCGGGGCACGGGTCGTCCACCTGGGCCGGCTCCGCGCGGACGGCGGCGTGGCCGAGCTGGTCGAGCTGGCCCGGCGGCTGGCGCCGTACGGGATCAGGACGGACCTGATCGGCGAGGCCGACCCGGAGGTACGCCCGGCGGTCCGCGACGCGCAGCGGGCGGGCCTGCTCGACTGGTACGGCCACGTGCCCGACCGGCACGCGACGCGGATGGCCGAGGGCGCCCTGGCCGGGCTCTCGCTCCCGCGCGACCTGCCCGGCGCCGGGCGGGCCATGCCCGTCGAGGTCGTCGAGTACATGGCCCGGGGGCTCCCGGTGATCACCACCCCGGCCCCGGCCGCCGCCGCGGCGGTCGAGCGGACCGGCTGCGGCGTGGTGGTGCCCTTCGGCGACGTGGACGCCGCGCTGCGCGCCGTGCTGACGCTTCGGGACGACCCCGGCCGGGCGGCGGACATGGGCGCGCGCGGGTACCGGGAGGCGCTGCACCGCCACGACTGGGCCGACCACTCGGGCGGGTTCGTCGAGCTGCTGGAGGGCTGGGCCGCGGCGGGCGCCGCCCCGGCGCCCGCCCGTCCCCACCCCCTGCCCGCCTGACCGCGTCCCCGCCCGCCTGACCGCCAATCCCCGCGCCTCCGCCCCGCCTGACCGCCCGCCCTCCGACCGCGCCGCCCCTGACCGCGTCCCCGCGCGCCTGACCGCCCGCCCCCTGCTCGTCTGACCGCTTGCCCCCGCGCCCCCGCCCGTCTGCCCGCCCGGTCGTCCGACCGTCCGCGGAGTTCGTCCCCCGACGCGTGCATGCCGCGTTCTTCGCGGGTATGCCAAACGGAAGCGACGGGAGAATCGAGGATTGGTCTAGTGGAGCCATGGCACGCCATCTGATCCAGGGCCGCGAGGTCGCCACACCGGTCCGCGTCCAGGACGCCATGGCCTGCACGGCTTCCTACCTGGTCCGTGCCGACGCGGCCCGCGCCGTGATCGCCTACTCGGGGCTCGACGTCGTCGAGGTGCTTCCCGGCAAGGCGCTGTGCACGCTGGCGTTCCTGGACTACACCGAGGGGGACCTGGGGGCCTACCACGAGTTCGGGATGACCTTCCTGATCCGGCCGCCGGAGGCGGGCCCGATGCCCCGCCGCCGTGGCCTGCGTCACGGCCTACGTCACGGCCTGCGTCACGGCCTTTCGGAACCGCTGCGGGCCGGGGCGGGGCTGTTCGTCCACTGGCTCCCCGTCGACCAGGGGTTCACCCTGGAGGCCGGCCGTACGATCTGGGGTTTCCCCAAGGAGCTGGCCGACATCGACCTGCGCGTGTCGTCCCCCTACAAACGGTGCGTCGTCCGCCAGGACGGCCGCCTGGTGCTGGATCTCCTGCTGCGTCCCGGCGTCCCGGTGCCCGCGCCCGCCCTGACCGCCTCCACCGACGCCTACACCCACCAGGACGGCGTCACCCGCCGCGTTCCCTGGTCGGTGACGCCGCGCGGCGGACGGGTACGGCCGGCGGGCGCCCTCATCCGCCTGGGCAACCACCCCGTCGCCAGGGAGCTGAGCGAGCTGGGCCTGCCCGGCGGCGCCCTCCTGACCGCCACGGCCGCACACGTGACCATGCGTTTCGAGGAGGCCAAGACCCTCTAGGTCTCGGGGAGGGACCGGCGGCGGCCGAAGCGGGTGCGCCACAGGCCGGCCGCGCCCAGGGCCGCGGCGGCGCACGCCACCGGGATCGCGGGCAGCATGTAGCGGTGGTCGAAGTCGAGCGCGGCGATCGGCCCGAGGAACAGGAACATCGCCACGGCCCACGGCAGCAGGGCGGCACGCCGCCGTCCGATCGCACCCAGCCCGCCGAGCAGCAGCAGCACCGCGAACAGCGGGCCGTGCAGGACCTCCGGGTAGCGGTACGCCGCGAGGAACGCGTCGTACGGCGCGACGGACGACATCCCCCGGATGGCGGGATCGTACTCACCCCGGACATGATCGATCAGCGGGAACGACGGCAGCGGCCAGGAACCGGCCGGGAACGTCAGGGCCGGGACGATCCGCTTCGGGTGGCGCACCGGCGTCCACGCGAACGCGAGCGACGCGTCGGCGGCGACCTCGCGCAGGTAGTCGAACGGCTGGGCGGCGATGGCGCGCAGCGCGAACGACCTGGCCAGATCGTTGTGGGAGAACCGGTCCCCCGGCAGCCGGTTGAGCGAGGCGCCCGCGGCCCACACGTACTCCGAGGCCGCGTCGACGACGGTGCCGTTCGGGCAGAGGCGCGCCTCGGCGGCCGGCGGCCTGATCTCCGAGCAGTCGGCGAACGTCATGGTGCGCGCCCACAGCGCCACGCCGTCCGAGCCGCTGAGCGCGAAGCGCCCGTGGTGCTGCCGGTACCAGCCCGCGTAGGCGGCGAGCGGCAGCGTTCCCGCGAGCACCAGCGCGACCACCCGCCGCCACCCGGCCCGCCGCAGCACCAGGTGGAGCGCGAACAGGGCGAGCAGCGGCACCGCGGCCGTCCGGGTGAGCCCGGCCGCCGCCAGCAGCGCCCCGGCCGCGGCGGCCGACCGCAGCGAGGGCTTCTCCCGCCACATGACGACCGTCAGCGCGGCGATGACCAGGAACGTGACCTGGGTGTCGGAGAGCACGGCGTGTTCGAGCCGGAGGAACGCCGGGTTGAACAGCACGGGCAGCGTGGCCAGGGTCGCGCCCCACGCGGGCAGCGAGCGGCGGCGCAGCAGGAGATAGATCATCAGGCCCATGCCGAGCCCCAGGACGTGTTGCACGCCCGCCACCAGCGCGACGCTGTGGAACGGCCGGAGCAGCCACAGGAGCACCGGATAGCCGGCGGGGTGGAACGCGCCGCCGGGCTTCAGGTGGACGGCCGTGTCCAGGTAGGTGAACGAGTCGTACCAGTAGAGCTGGGCGGTGTCGTAGCCGAGCATGACGACCGCGCGCAGTGCCGCCGCCGAAGCGATCACGACGGCGAACAGGCCGTGCCCTGTGTCGAGCACCCGGCGCAGGCGGTGCCGCGCGCCGCCCGGGGAGATGACGGGTTCGATCCGGACGCCGGCCGTTGAGGTGAGCATGGAAGGTCCCCCGGTTCGGAGCCGGGCGGTTCCCGGCTTCGAAGGAGAACTGAAACGATCGATCGATAAACTCGTCGTCACCTGATCCGGTTATGTCCGCGTTATGGCGTTGCTGGCATGGTGGCGCGATCTGACGGCATCGCACGACGTCGATGGCATGGGGGGCAGCACGTTGCGGGTACTGGTCGCCGAGGACGAGCGGATGCTCGCCGACTCGATCGCGGAGGGGCTGCGCGGGGAGGCGCTCGCCGTGGATGTCGCCTACGACGGCGAGGCGGCGCTGGAGCGCGTGCGGGTCCACGACTACGACGTGCTGATCCTGGACCGGGACCTGCCGGGCCTGCACGGCGACGAGGTGTGCCGGGCCGTGGTGGCCGACGCCGCGGCCGTGCGGGTCCTCATGCTCACCGCGTCGGGGGACGTGCGCTCCAGGGTGGCGGGGCTGTCGCTCGGCGCGGACGACTACCTGCCCAAGCCGTTCGCGTTCGAGGAGCTGGTGGCGCGGGTCCACGCGCTGGGCCGGCGGGTCCGCGCGGCCGACCCGCCGATCCTGGAGCGGGCGGGCGTACGCCTGGACTGGGCGCACCGGCAGGTGTTCCGGGACGGCCGCTACGTGCCGCTGGCGCGGAAGGAGTTCGGCGTGCTGGCCGAGCTGCTGCGCGCCCGCGGGGCGGTCGTCTCCGCCGAGACGCTGCTGGAGAAGGTGTGGGACGAGCACATCGACCCGTTCACCAACACGGTTCGCACGACGATGATGAAACTGCGCCGCAAGCTCGGCGACCCGCCGGTCATCGAGACCGTCACCGGGGCGGGGTACCGGATCCCGTGACCTCCCCCAGGGCGGAGCCCCCACACCGGAGGAGCCCATGAAGAGCAGTGTCAGGCTTCGGTTCGCCCTCGCCTGCGGCGGAGTGTTCGTCCTCGTCGGGATCGTCCTGGTCGCCGCGCTCGCCCTCGTCGTACGGCAGAGCCTGGAGCCGCGTGACGGGCTCCGGCAGCCCGAGTGGATCCGCGTCGCGGGGAAGACCCACTGGCCCGGCAGCGAGGAGTACTACATCGCCGGTCAGCGGGCCGCGCAGATCAGGCGCGTCTACCAGGACAACACGATCAAGAACGTGCTGACCTGGGGCGGTGCCGCGGTCCTCGCGGGCGGCGGGCTGGCCGCGGCGGCCGGCTGGCGGGCGGGCGGCTGGGCGCTGCGCCCCGTCCGGACGGTCACGGCGAGCGCGCTGCGCGTCTCCCAGAGCCACGACCTCGCCGAACGCATCGCGCACGAGGGACCGGCCGACGAGATCAAGGAGCTCGCCGACACCGTCGACCTCGTCCTGGCCCGGCTGTCCCGCTCCTTCGACGGGCAGCGGCGGTTCATCGCCAACGCCTCGCACGAGCTGCGCACACCGCTCACCATCAACCGCACCCTGGTGGACGTGGCGGTCCGGCGTCCCGACGCGAGCGAGGACGTCAAACGGCTCGGCGAGTCCCTGCTGGTGGTCAACACCCGGCACGAGCGGCTGATCAACGGTCTGCTCGCCCTGGCCGAGGGCGAGCGCGCCGTGCTGGACCGGCGTCCCTTCGACCTGGCCGACGTGGCCGAGCACGTGCTCGACCTGGCCGCCGGTGAGGCGAAGGAGCAGGGGGTGACCGTCCACCGGCTGCTCGACCCGGCGCCCACGGCGGGCGAGGCGGTGCTGGTCGAACGGCTCGTCCAGAACCTGGTGGAGAACGCGGTCCGGCACAACCACGCGGGCGGGCAGGTGTGGGTGTCCACCCGGCGGCGGACCGACCGGGTCGAGCTGGTGGTGTCCAACACCGGGCTGCCCGTGCCGCCGTACGAGGTAGAAACGATCTTCGAGCCGTTCCGGCGGCTGCACGGGGACCGGCTGCGCTCCGACCGGGGCAGCGGTCTCGGGCTGTCCATCGTCCGGGTGGTCGCCGAGGCGCACGGCGGCACCGTGGCCGCGGAGCCCCGCGAGGAGGGCGGGCTCACGGTGGCCGTCGAGCTGCCGCAGGTGAACGTCTGACACCCGCGCCGCGGCGGCTCGGCCGCCCCGTTCAGCCGGCCTGGTCCAGCAGGCCGCCATCACCGACCCCCACCAAGCCCGCGCGAACCCCCACCTGGCCGTCCTGTCGGCTCTCAGCCACGGCGACACCACCACCGGCGACAAGATCTTCGCCGCCATGCTCGACGCCCTCGACCACATCGAGTTGGAGCAGGCGCAAGGTTATATTGACGAAGTGCTGGCCATGCTTCCCACAGCGGCCCGGCAGATCCTGGAGGCGATGATGAGCACCGGAACCCGCGAGTACAAAAGCCGATACGCCCGCCACTACTACGGCCAGGGCAAAGCGGAGGGGAAGGCGGAAGGCATCGCGGAAGGCGAAGTCCGAGGCGAGGCCAAGATGCTGCTGCTCATCCTGACCGCCCGGGGCATCGAGGTGCCCCAGGACGCCCGGGAGCTCATCCTGGCGTGCACCGACCTGGAACGGATCGAAGCCTGGGGACGCCGCGCGGGCACCGTCGCCTCCATCGACGAACTACTCGGCTGAAGGGGTTCTTCCGAATTCGGTCGTCAACGAATCTCGATCCGAGTCCTCTCGACACCCATGTCAGCCGCCGAGGTCCAGCAGGGGGAGCTCGGCCCGGGTGGGCAGGCCCTGCCAGTCGCTGGGGCCGGAGGCCGCGAAGGCCGCGAGCAGCGTGCCCCGGCGCAGCCGGTCGGCCGGGTGCAGGTTCTCCAGGAGGGCGCTGAGGTATCCCGCCGTGAAGGCCTCCGCCGAGCCGCCCGGGTCGACCACGGGAGCGGTGCGGCCCGGGGCGTCGTGGCGCACGCCGTCCACCCGGACGCTGGCGCCCCGCGCGCCCCGCATCACGATGACCTCCCGGTCGCCGGTGAGCGCGGATTTGACCAGGTCCAGCTCGGCCTGGTGGACGAACAGCACGTCGGCCGACAGGGCGAGCGCGCCGAGGACCTCCTCGGCCTCCCGCAGGTCCGGCCAGAGCCGCTCGCGGTAGTCGACGGCCACCGAGACGGCGACGCCGGAGAGCCGGGCGGCGCGCACCGCGACGTGCAGGGCGTCCCGCGCGTTCAGGGCGGCCGTGATCCCGCTGACGTGCAGGACGCGGGAGGCGGCGATCCGGTCCAGCGGGACGTTGCCCTGCGCGAGCCGGGTGCCCGTCAGGTAGTGGGTGACCCGGGCCGCCTGCCCGGGACGGCACTCCCGTGTCAGCATCGCGGTCGCGAGCCCCTCGTCGGCCCGGACGTCCGAGACGTCCACGCCCTCCCCGCGCAGCGCGGTGACGATCCGCGCGCCGAACTCGTCGGCGCCCACCTTGCCCAGCCACGCCACCTCGTGCCCGAGCCTGGCCAGTCCGACCGCGACGGTGAACTCGGCCCCCGTCACGTCCAGCCTGGCCTCGTGCTCGTGCCGGATCCGGCCGCTGGTGACGACGCCGAAGGCCTCGCCGAGGGTGTAGACGTCCACGTGGAACCTTTCGCGGCGCCGGACGACGCCGATGGGCCATCGTTTCCCGGCCCGGAGGGGCGCTCCGGAGAACGACCGGGACCCGAACTCTAGCGGGGCCGGGCCGGGCCGAGCAGGTCCCACCGGTTGCCGGAGATGTCACGGAACACCGCGACGTGCCCGTACGGCTCGGCACGCGGCGGCGTGACGAACTCGACCCCGGCGGCGGTCATGCGCTCGTAGGCGGCGTCGAAGTCGTCCGTCCGCAGGAAGAACCCGACCCGGCCGGCCGCCTGGTCGCCTACCGCGGCGAACTGCCGTTCCCCGTCGGCGCGGGCGAGCAGGATCCCGGTCCGGGCGCCGGGCGGCCGCACGACGACCCACCGCTTGGGGCGCCCGTCGTTCGTCAGCGACGGAGAGTCCTCCACCAGGTCGAAGCCGAGGACGCCGGTGAAGAACTCGATCGCCGGGTCGTACTCCTCGACGATGATCGTGAAAAGGTCGATGTGCACCCCGGGAGCCTAGAGGGGATCACGTGTGCCATCATAAAGTAACGATCAGTCCAAAACATGGGGTGTACGGCGGAGCCGCCGCGTCCCCGGTGTCCAGGAGAGGTGCGCGGGAGATGAGATTCACCGACAGGGTCGTGCTGGTGACCGGCGGAGGGTCCGGCATCGGGCGGGCCGTCGCCCTGGGATTCGCGCGGGAGGGCGCGGCCGTGGCGGTGGCCGGTCGCCGCCGGGAGTCCCTGGAGCGGACCGTCGAGCTGGCCGAGGCCGAGGGCGGCAGGGCCGCCGCGTTCACCGCCGACCTGACCCGCGAGGCGGACGTGGCCGCGCTCGTCGACGGGATCACCGGCCGGTTCGGCGGCCTGGACGTCGCGGTCAACAACGCCGGGACCTTCACCGCCGCCCCGGTCGCGGAGACCTCGGAGGAGGAGTGGACCCGGGTCCTCACCGTGAACGCGACCGGCGTCTTCCTCGCGATGAAGCACGAGATCGGGGCGATGCGCGCCCGGGGCGGCGGCGTGATCGTCAACATCGCCTCCAACATCGGCGCCCACCACAGGATCCCCGGACTCGGCGCCTACGCGGCGTCCAAGGCCGCGGTCAGCGCGCTGACCAGGACCGCGGCCCTGGAATGCGTCGGCGAGGGCATCCGCGTCAACGCGGTCAGCCCCGGCCCGTTCGACACCCCGATGTCGATGCGGCCCGGCGAGGCCGAGGCCGACCGGGCCGCCCGGATGAAGGAGCAGTCGCCGATCGGCCGGGTCGGCGCCCTGGAGGAGATCACCGGCACCGTGCTCTGGCTCGCCTCCGACGAGGCCGGCTACGCCGTGGGGCTCGACCTCGTCCTCGACGGCGGTGCCAGCGCCTGAAGCCGGGCCGGGCCTCCCGGGACGTCCGGGACCTCCGGCCCGGGGCCGCTCGGGGCCGCTCACCGGCGGGCGGCCCGGAGGCGGTACTTCTGTCCTGGTCGATCCCGGATCGACGGACCTTCCCGCCCCGGCGGGCGTCCGGGAGCGTGGACGCATGCGAACTCTTCTCACCGCAGCGCTGCTGCTGGCGGCCAGCGTACCGCCCGCCGGGGGTCCCTGGCGGGCACCGGCGGGCCGGCCGGACCCCGCGGTCGTCCGGGTCGAGACGGGAGCCGTGCGCGGCGCGGTGACCGACGAGCACCGGGTCTTCCAGGGCATCCCCTACGCCTTCGCGGAACGCTGGCGGTCGCCCGGCCCCGCGAGGCGCTGGGACGGCGTCCGGGACGCGACGGAACCCGGCCCGATGTGCCCGCAGGTCGGCTCCGACTACGCCGACACGGCGAGCACGAACGAGGACTGCCTGGTCCTCAACGTCACCACCCCCCGCGCCCACGCCACCGGCCGCCCGGTCATGGTGTGGATCCACGGCGACGGCGCGCTCGGCGCGGGCCACTTCTCCGACGCGCGCGCCCTCGCCTCGCGGGGCGTGGTGGTCGTCACGATCAACTACCGGCTGGGCGTGTTCGGCGCGTTCGGCTACCCGGGACTCGCGAACTCCGGCACCTACGGCCTCCAGGACCAGCAGGCGGCGCTGCGCTGGGTCCGGCGCAACATCTCCTCCTTCGGCGGCGACCCGTCGAACGTCACGGTGTTCGGCGTCTCCTACGGCGCCCTGTCCATCGGCGGCCAGCTCACCTCGCCCGGAGCCCGGGGACTGTTCCGGCGGGCCATCATGCAGAGCGGCGAGACCATGATGGACATGCCCGCCGGCAGCATGTTCCCCGGCCTGCCCGCCGCGCCCTCGTTCGCCTGGCGCGGCACCGCGGAGGTCGAGGCGCTGGGCCGCGTGTACGCGGAGAAGCTCGGCTGCCGGGACCTCGCGTGCCTGCGCGCGCTGCCCGTGGAGGACATCCTCGCGGTGCCGCAGATCATGAACGTCTTCCAGGCGTACGCCTACGGCAACGAGGTGCTCCCCGTCTCCCCCGCGGAGGCGATCCGCGCGGGGCGCTTCCACCGGGTGCCGGTGCTCGCGGGCGCGACCCGTGACGAGCACCGGCTCTTCGTCGGGCTGAACTACGACGCGGCGGGCGCGCCGATGACCGCCGGGCAGTACGGCACACTGGTCGCCGAGGCGTTCGGCGACGACGCCGCGCGGGTGATGCGGGAGTACCCGCCCTCCTCCTACCGCTCCCCCGGCGAGGCGTGGGCCGCGGTGATGACCGACCGGATGTGGGCCAGGGGCGTGCACGAGCAGAACACGCTGCTGGCCCGGCACGTCCCCGTCTACGGCTACGAGTTCGCCGACCGGGACGCGCCGATGTTCCTGCCGCTGGAGGCGGACTTCGACTGGGGCGCCTACCACGCCTCCGACCTGCCGTACCTCTTCCCGGAGAGGAAGGCGCGGCTGACGGCCGCCCAGTCGCGGCTGGCGGACCGGATGACCGGCTACTGGACGAACTTCGCCCGCACCGGGTCGCCGAACGGCCCCGGCCTGCCCGCGTGGCCCCGCCTGTCCGAGGGCCCCCGGAGCACCCTGTCGCTCGCGCCGGACGCGATACGGCCGGTCGACTACGCGGCCGGGCACCGGCTGGACCTCTGGGAATAACCTGGTGCGCGTGGACGGGTCCTGGAAGCCGGGGGCGTCGGCCTTCTCCTTCTGGGCGGGGCTGGCCTACTTCCCCGCCCGAGAGCTGGCCGGACGCCCGGACTGGCCCGGCGTCCTCGGCCTCGCCGCGGTCGTCGCCGCCTACCTGCTGGCCGTCCGCGCCGCCTTCGCCGGACGCCTCCGGGCCGCCGTCCCGCTCCTCGCGGTCCTGGTCACGGTGACCTTCGCCCTGTGCGCGGCCCACGGCGGCAAGTGGCTCTACCTGTGCCCACTGCTCTCCATCGCCTGCGGCGTGGTGCTGCGCGGGCGGGTCCTGCCGGTCGCGCTCGCGGCGGTGACGATCGTCTCGATGCTCGTCACCTGGTGGCGGGGCGGCGGTGAGGACGCCATCGCGGCCGTCGCCTGGGGCACCTTCACCGCGGGCCTCGTCACCCACGTCACGCTCAGGCTGTTCGCCGTCATCGCCGAGCTGCGCGCGACCCGGCGGGAGCTGGCGAACGCGGCGGTCGCCGCGGAACGGCTGCGCTTCTCCCGGGACCTGCACGACCTGCTGGGACACACGCTCTCACTGATGGTCGTCAAGGCCGAGGCGGCACGCAGACTCGCTCCCCGCGACGCGGAGGCCGCCGCGGCGCAGTCCGGCGACATCGTCTCCGTCGGACGCCGGGCGCTGGCCGAGGTCCGCGCGGCCGTGGCGGGCTACCGCGGGCGCGGCTTCGCCGAGGAACTGGCCGCCGCGCGCGCGGCCCTGGCGGAGGCGGGGGTGCGTGTCTCCGTCGCCCTCGGCGGCCTGTGCCCGCCGCCCGCGGCCGACACGCTGTTCGGCTGGGCCGTGCGGGAGGGTGTGACGAACGTGATCCGTCACGCGGACGCCACGTGGTGCGAGATCACACTGACCGACCGGGAGGGGGAGATCGTGCTGGAGATCGGCAACGACGGGGCCGGGGCCCCGGCCGGACACGCGGCGGGCGGAGCCGGGCGACCGGCGGCCGGGACCGGCGGCCGGGACGGGGAGGGAGCCGGCGTGCGGAACGGGCCGGGCGCCCGATCAGCCCCGGCGGACGGCACGGGATACGGGCCGGGCCCCCGACCCGCCCCGGCGGACGGCACGGGATACGGGCTCCACGGGCTCGCCGAACGCGCGGCCGAGGCGGGCGCCGGGTTCGAGGCCGGTCCGCGGCCGGGCGGCCGGTTCACGCTGACGGTGGCGATCCCGGCGACGGCCGCGCGATGAGCGGACATAGGGCACCGGGTGACGACCACGCCACGGCGGGGGAAGGCTCGGCTCAGAGAGACGGCGGCTCCATGGCGGGGGACGGCTCGGCCTGGGAGGACGACGCCGCGGCGCTGCGGATCCTGATCGCCGAGGACCAGGGCATGATGCTCGACGCGCTGGCGCTGCTGCTCGGCCTGGAGGACGACCTGGAGGTCGTCGCCCGAGTCGGCCGCGGGGACGAGGTCGTCACGGCGGCACTGGCGGCGCGGCCCGACGTCGCGCTGCTCGACATCGAGCTGCCCGGCCGCAGCGGCCTCGACCTCATCGAAGAGCTGCGGGCGAGCCTGCCGGGCTGCGCGGTGCTGATCCTCACCACCTTCGCCCGCCCCGGCTACCTGCGCCGGGCCATGGAGGCGGGCGCGGCCGGCTTCCTGGTCAAGGACGGCCCGGTCGACGAGCTGGCCGCCGCGGTCCGCGACGCCGCGGCGGGACGGCGGATCGTCGACGCGGATCTGGCGGCCGCCGCGCTGCGCGCCGGGCCGAGCCCGCTGACCGGCCGCGAACGCGACGTGCTCGCCGCCGCGGTCGACGGCGCCACCATCGCCGATCTGGCGGCGCGCCTGCACCTGTCGGAGAGCACGGTGCGCAACCACCTGTCCTCGGCGATCGGCAAGACGCACACGCGCAACCGCATCGAGGCCGCCCGCCTCGCCCAGCGCAACGGATGGCTCTGACCGCCGCGTTCCCGAATGACACCTGCCGCGTGCTTGGGCGGCGGACGGCCAGGCCGAGCATTCCGGGCGTTCCACCCGGATCCGGCGCGGGCCGGCCGGAACCCGCACGGACCGCCGGATCCGGCGCGGGTCAGACGATCGGTGGGCGGCCCAGGCGGAGCATCCGCCAGGCCGTCTTCCAGCCCATGGGACGGCGCTCCCCGGCCGGCTCGCGCAGGCCCTCGGAGAACCCCCGGAACCACGCGCGCAGCGCCGTACCGGAACGCTCGCGGATCAGGGTCAGCATGACCCAGTTGACGAGGTACGGAACCGCCAGCGCCCAGGGCAGGTTGCGCCGGGCCAGCCAGACGCGGTTGCGCGCGTTGAGGCGGTAGAAGTCGGCGTGCCGGGTCGGCGGGACCTGCGGGTGGTACATGACGGTCTGCGCGTCGTACTCGATCCGGTAGCCCTCCCCCAGCAGCCGCCAGGCCAGGTCGGTCTCCTCGTGGGCGTAGAAGAACCGCTCGGGGAGACCGCCGACCTGCAGGAAGGCCGACCGCCGGATGGCGCAGGCGCCACCCAGGAAGGTGGTGACCGGGGAGGACCGCTCGGGGTCGCCCGCGCGCAGCCGCGGGACGTGCCGGCGCTGCCCCACGCCGCCGTCGGGGTCCTTCACCCGGAACGAGACGACCGCGAGGTCGTGCTCCTTGGAGAAGCGCTCACGCAGGTGGGAGACGACGTTCGCGTCGCCGTACCAGCCGTCGTCGTCGAGGAAGAGGACGACGTCGCCCGTGCACTCCTCGACGCCGCGGTTACGGCCGGCCGGGATGCCGGCGTTGTGGCCGAGCCGTACCGTCCTGATCGACGCCGACGAGCCCGGCGGCACGGTCACCGGCAGCTCGGGGACGTCGGCGCCGTTGCCGACGATGACCACCTCGACGTCGCCGTCGACCTGGTTCAGCGCGGACTCGACCGCACGACCCAGCTCGGGGACCCGGTTGCCCATGGTGAGGATGACGCACGAAATCTTCAACGGGTCATCGTCCTGACGCGTCGAGAGCACGTGCGGAGCATACTTTCATGATCACCGAGTCTGCTGGGTCGGGCGGCTGTGGCATTGCTGGAGCCCTCTGGTACGGGGGACAAGCGTATCGGAACCGTCGGCGGACACCCGCCAAACGACGCCGGATCTCCGCACCTACGACGCACCGCGCCGCCGTCCGGTTCCGTGCCGTCCACTTCCCCGGCACCCGCCCTTCAGCCGCCCGGTCCCCGGCCGCCCCCCGCTCACGAGAGCCGCCGGGAGGCCAGGATGCTGACCAGGTGCAGCACCATCTGCAGCACGGCCACCACGACGCAGGCCACCGTCAGCACCCTGGTCGCGGCCAGGCCGCCGGCGAGCTGGTCCCAGACCGCGGCGACCATCACGAGGAGGGACAGCTCGACCGCCTGGACGATCCGGTGGAACCTCAACGCGGCGGCCGCCCTGCGGGCCATCCCCAGGCCGCGCGAGCGGAAGTGCTCCGCCGACGCCTCGGTGGCCGCGACCAGGCCGGACCGGGCGCGCGCCACGTCCACCAGGTCGGTCTCCGCCTTGATCAGGATCGCGCCGAGCGCGGCGGCGAAGCCCAGCACGGTGTACCAGTCGGGGCGGACCTCCGACGCCCGGAAGCCCAGCCCGATGAGCATGGCCGCCTCGGCGAAGTAGTGGCCGACCCGGTCGAGGTAGACGCCGGTGATGGAGGTCCGCCCGGTCCACCGCGCCAGCTCGCCGTCGGAGCAGTCGAGCAGCAGGTAGAGCTGGACCAGCAGTGCGGCCAGCACGGCGGCCCACAGGGTGGGGACCGTCAGGACCACGCCCGCCAGCAGCCCGGTGACGATCATCAGCCAGGTGGTCTGGTTGGGGGTGATCGGCGTCTTGGCCAGCAGCCAGGTGACGTAGATCGACAGCTTGCGCATGTACAGCGCGCCGGCCCAGTGCTCACCGCTGTTGCGGTCCATGGTCGAGTGCGGCTGGGCGACCGCGCGGAACTCAGCGACCGATGGTCCGGACATAATCTTCCACCCGATCACGGATCTCGGCCTCGGACAGGCGCAGGTGCTCAAGGATCGTGTAGCGGCCCGGACGGGTCGCCGGGGCCAGCACGACCGCCTCGGTGAACTGCTCCACGCTCAGCCCGGCGTCGGCGGGGCTGACCGGGAGGCCGTGCGCGCGCAGACACTCGGCGACCTGGCCGAGCCGGCGTTCGTCCTCGCGCAGGAAGAAGCAGAAGGCGGCACCTATCCCGGCGAGCTCGCCGTGGTTGGAGGTGCCGGGGAAGAGCTGGTCCACGGCATGAAGGATCTCATGATCTCCGCCACTCGACGGACGGGACGACCCGGCGATCACCATCGACATCCCCGAGAGGATGAGCGCCTCGGCCAGCACGGTCAGGAACGCGTCGGACTCGACCGAGTCGGACCGCCCCATCACCGCCTCCGCCGCGGTGCGGGCCATCGCGCAGGCCACGCCGTCGATCGGCTCGCCGCGCTCGGTGTTGCCGAGCTGCCAGTCCTCGATCGCCGACAGGTTGCTCACGACGTCGCCGACGCCGGAGCGGACCAGCGACGACGGGGCGTCGTGGACGAAGTCGAGGTCGACCATGATGGCCAGCGGCATCGGCACGCCGAAGGAGCCCTTGCCGCCGTCGTGGGTCAGCGACGCCACCGGCGAGCAGATCCCGTCGTGCGACAGGTTGGTGGCCACCGCCACCATCGGGATGCCCGCGAGCGACGCGGCGTACTTCGTGGCGTCGATGGTCTTGCCGCCGCCGATGCCGACGACGGCCTCGTAGGCGCCCTTGCGCAGCTCGGCGCCGAGCGTGACCGCGGCGTCCACCGAGCCGTCGGGAACCCGGAAGATCCGGGCCTCGTCGAGGGAGGGGGTGATCATCGAGGTGATCCGGTCACCCTGACCGGCGCCCACCGCCACCGCCACCCGCCCGGAGGTCGCCACCCGGCTGTCCGCCAGCAGCGAGCCGAGCTGGGCGATCGCCCCCCGCCGCACCTCCATGCTCAGGGGGGCGGGGAGCATCCTGGCTAGTATCGGCACGCGATCTCCCGCGCCTTGGCCAGGTCGTCGTGGTTGTCCACCTCGACCCAGGAGACGTCGCCGATCGGGGCGATCGCGATCTTCTCCCCGCGGTTCACCATCTCCTGGTAGCCGTCCTCGTAGTACAGCTGCGGGTCGCGCTCGAAGGTGGCCCGCAGCGCGTCGGACAGCCGCCCGGCGGCGCCGGGACGGATCAGCGTCGCGCCGATGTACTCGCCGGCGGCGTCGGCCGGGTCCATCAGCTTGGTGATCCGCGCGAGGTGGCCGTCTCCGCCGAGGGTGACCTTCATCTCCTCGTCGGCGAGCTTCTTGACGTCGTCGACCGCGAGCAGGATGTCGCTGCTCTCCGGCGCCGACAGCAGGGTGTGCTCCACGGAGACCGGGTGCACGGTGTCGCCGTTGACCAGCAGCACGCCCTGCTCGAAGTACTCGCGGGCGCACCACAGGGAGTAGGCGTTGTTCCACTCCTCGGCCTTGTCGTTGTGCACGAGGGTGAGCTTCACGCCGTGCCGCCGCTCCAGCTCGGCCTTGCGCTCGTGTACGGCCTGCGCCTGGTAGCCGACGACGACCACGACGTCACGGAGGTCGGCCGCCGCGAGGTTCCGCAGCGAGATGTCCATGATCGTGGTCTCGCCGTCGACCGGCACGAGCGCCTTGGGCAGCGTGTCGGTGTACGGCCGCAGGCGACGTCCGGCCCCGGCGGCCAGCACCATTCCCAGCAACGTGCACTCCTCATCCGAATGAGCCCCTCATCGGGCGCTCCTGGCCCCAAAGGTTAGTTGCCTTTACGCCCCGATGGTGTATTCGGAGGTTCACCGGGGGTTTCTCAGCCGGTACCGGCGGGCCCGCCGGCGTCCGTCCCGGACCCCCTGGAACCCTCTGGGCCCTCGGGGCCCTCGGGGCCCGAGGCGGCCAGCCAGCAGGTGACGCTCTCCCACCCGAAGAGCCCCCACAGGTAAAGGGAGAGCAGTGCGAACAGGAGCGTGACCTGCCCGGCGAGGCCGCCCAGCGCGATCAGCAGCATGCGGCCGTCCCAGCCGAAACCGGCGGTGGCCAGCCAGGACGGCGGATAGACCCGCTGCCGCAGCCGGTAGACGACGTCGTAGTGGTGGAAGGCCATCGCGCCGAGCAGCAGGAAGATCAGCCAGTACGGCACGCCGTGCGCGAACCCCACCGCGGCCGCGAAGCCGTACTCGGTGAGGCGCAGGATCGGCGGCACCAGCCAGTCGAGGCGGCCGTCGTGCGGGTGGGAGCTGCCGGGACCGGCCAGCAGCAGCGCCACCGCCGGGGCGAACACCGCCAGGCCGTCGGCGCCGGCCACCCCGACCAGCAGCAGCACCGCGGTGACGAACGTGCCGGCGAGCACGGGCGGCAGCGGCGGGAGCTGCCCGGCCACCAGCGCGCCCATCGCCCGCGACAGCACCCCGTCGTCCCGGTAGGCGACCAGGGTGCCGCGCGGCACCGTCGTCATCTGCACGGTCGTCACGATCGCACCCGCCTCACCGCCCGCGTCGCGGCCCGTCCCCCGCGCGGCGGCGGGACGGTGCCCTCGCGGAGCCCGTCACTCATGATCATTTGCTCAGCGACCTGCCGATCCGGCCGGTGAGCGTATAGAGGGTGGCGACGCCGCCCCAGGTCAGCAGCGCGAGGAAGGTCACGCGCGCGTTGAACAGCGCGGCGGTCACCGAGATCAGCGCCATCCGCTCCCCGATGGGGAGAACGACGATCTTCTTCAGCCAGCGGGTGGGCGAGCTCCGCTCCAGCAGCCGCGACAGCCGCACGACCGGGTTCCCCTGCGGCGGGCCTCCCGGCGGCACGGCCCGCGCCCCCTCCCCCGGCTCCGGCCCGGCGGAGGCCGGATCGGCGGGCGGGCCGGCGAGAGGCCCGGCTGCGGTGCCGGACGGCGGGGCGGGGCGTGCCGGCGGGACGGAATGGGACGGCGCCGGCCGCGCCGCCGGGCCGGACGCGCCGGCCGGGACTCCGCGGGGCCCGGCGGAGCGGGTCCGCGCGGCGTCGGCGCGCGACCCGGCGTAGGAGAAGTCGATCATGTGGCGGAGCGCCTGAAGGATCATCGCCGCCACCGCCAGCGCCCAGATGCCCTCCGGGCCGCCGCCCGGCGCGTCGTGCCCGGCCGCGTAGCCGACGGCGAGCCCCATGTAGACGACGTACTCCTTGGCCCGGTCGAAGATGGCGTCCAGCCACGCGCCGGCCGGGGAGAAGATCCGGGTGTAGCGGGCGAGCTGGCCGTCGACGCAGTCGAGCACGAACGACAGGTAGACCAGGACGGCCCCGGCGACCAGGGCCGGGCGGGTGCCCGCGGAGAACCAGGCCGCGGCCAGGAGCGCCAGTCCCGCCGAGAACCAGGTGACCGCGTTCGGCGTCAGCCCGAGCGCGGCGGCGGGCCGCAGGAGGTGCCCGGACCAGGAGCTCACGGCGTAGGTGGCGAAGAAGCCGTCGTCGGCCTTGACGGCGGCGTCCAGCCGGGCGTGGGTCACGTCCACCTCGTGCAGCCGCCGCACGGCCGCGTCGGCGTCCGCCTGCCCGGCGACCCGCTCGCAGCGCAGCCGTCCGAGCCCGCGGGCGCGGACGTGGACGCCGTAGCGGACCAGCCCGGCCAGCAGCAGGTCGCCGGCATCCGCGTCGCCCGCCGCGCCGAACGCGCCGGTCTCCGCGAGATCGGCGAGCGTCTCGGCGGTCTCGGCCAGCCGCCCGAGGTCGGCCTCGCCCACCCGCAGCGCCCCCCGGAAGGTGCCGTTGGCGCCGGTGACCTCGTGCAGCGAGGTGCCCGCGGCGGCGACCCTGCCGCCCTCGGCCCGGACCGGCGGGCGCAGCGGCCCCGGGTCGTCACCGTCCGTGACGACCAGCGCGGTCGTGCCGCCGCCCGGGGCGGACAGGAGTACGGCCAGCGCCTCGGTGTGCGCCACCAGGTCACCGGCGAGCACGGCCACCGGACCGGTCGCGGCGCGGGCCACCCGGGCGACCCGGCGCAGGTCGTCGGCCAGGCCGTGCGACCCCTCCGACCCGATGAGGTAGGCCCCGCCCGGCGCGCGGGTGATGTCGCCCGACCGCGCCACCACGTGGACCTCGCCGACGGAGAGCGCGACGAGCTGGGCGGTCAGCCGGTCGAGCAGCGTGCCGTCGTCGCAGCGCAGCGCGGCGCCGGCGGTGGTGGCGAGCACGACGGCGGCGGCCGTGCCGGGGGCGGACCGTCCGGGTCTCCCCGCGCGGCCGGGCGGCGCGTCGCCGGGCGCGCGAGGGCCGGACGACGGGCCGTACGACCTCCCGTCCGGCCCGCCGTACGGCTCGCGGAGGCCGCCGGGCGGCGCGTCGCCGGACGCCGGGTCGCCGGGCGGCGCGTCGCCGGGCGGGGGCGGGAGGTCGTCGGACGCGTGAGGGCCGGACGGCGCGGGCGCGTGGGAATCGTGCAAGACCGGGCTCCTTCGTATCCGACGGGATGACCGTGCGAATCGGGAGTGCGCACTTAGCGTAGCGAGATCTTGACCGGATAGCACGGGAGCGCGGCCTGCGATCGGGTACGCACCCATTACGCTCGCGGTAACCGACCGTCGAAGGAAGCTGACCTTGGCCGCTCTCGAACCCCGCCTCCGCACCGTCGCCGTCGTCCTCGCCGGAGGGGTGGGCCAGCGGGTCGGCCTGAACACCCCCAAGCAGCTCATCAAGGTCGCGGGCAAGACGATCATGGAGCACACGCTGTCGGTGTTCGACGCGGCGCCGGAGATCGACGAGATCGTGGTCCTGATGACGCCGGGCTTCACCGCCGACGTGGAGCGGCTCGTCGCCCGCAACGGCTTCCGCAAGGTCAGCAAGGTCCTGGAGGGCGGCGCGACCCGGCCGGAGACCACGTGGCGGGCGCTGCAGGCGCTGGGCACGCGGGAGTGCGACGTGCTGCTGCACGACGCCGTGCGACCGCTGCTGGAGCCGCGGATCATCACCGAGTGCGTCGAGGCGCTGAAGGTGTACTCGGCCGTCGACGTGGCGATCCCCAGCTCCGACACGATCGTGGTGGCCGCCCCCGGCCCGCGCGGGGAGATCGTCCGCGACGTCCCCGACCGGTCCCGGCTGCGGCGCGGCCAGACGCCGCAGTGCTTCCGGCTCTCGGTGGTCCGCGAGGCGTACGAGCGGGCCTTCGCCGACCCCGACTTCGACCGGCAGCCGCCCACCGACGACTGCGGCGTGGTGCTGCGCTATCTGCCCGACGTGCCGATCTACATCGTGCGGGGCAGCGAGCACAACATGAAGGTCACCCACCCGGTGGACGTGTTCATCGCCGACAAGCTCTTCCAGCTCGCCGCCGGCGCCGCCCCGCACCACTCCGCCTTCGCCCACCGGCAGGCGCTCCAGGGCAGGACCGTGGTGGTCTTCGGCGGCAGCTACGGCATCGGCGCCGAGGTCGTGGAGCTGGCCGGGCGGCACGGCGCCCAGGTGTTCCCCTTCTCCCGATCGCTGAACGGGGTGCGGGTGGAGGACCCACAGGCGGTGGGCGACGCGCTCGACCTCGCGGCCAAGGAGACCGGCCGGGTCGACTACGTCGTCAACACCGCCGGGGTGCTGCACATGGGGGACCTCGGCGAGACGAACGACGCCACGGTCACCGAGACCGTCGGGGTGAACTACCTCGGCCCGGTCAACATCGCCCGCGCCGCCCTGCCGCACCTGCGCGAGACCCGGGGCCATCTGCTGCTGTACACCTCGTCCTCCTACACCCGGGGCCGGGCCGGCTACAGCCTCTACTCCTCCACCAAGGCCGCCGTGGTCAACCTGACCCAGGCGCTGGCCGACGAGTGGGCCGAGGACGGCGTGCGGGTCAACTGCGTCAACCCCGAGCGGACCAGCACCCCGATGCGGGTGCGCGCGTTCGGCGAGGAGCCCGCGCACACCCTGCTGTCGCCGCGCGCCGTCGCCGAGACCTCGCTGGACGTGCTGATCTCCGACATCACCGGCCACGTGATCGACGTCCGCGTCGACGCGGGCTGACCCGGCGTCCCCGGCGGTTCCCCGGCGCCTCCGCCGCCCGGGACCCGGCGTGTCCGGCAGGTCCGGCGTCCCGGTCTTCCGGCGTCTTCCGGAAGCCTCCGGAGGCTTCCGCCGTACCCCGGCGGAACGCGGCACAGCGCGCCTACCAGGGCAAACAGCCTGGTCAAAGTTACCTTCTAAGGATGAAGCGTGACCTTCGCGCCCTGGTGGCGGCCGCCGCCGTGCTCGGCTCGTACCCGGCGCTCCTCGTGACCGCGCTGTGGCCCCGGCCGCGCCTGTTCCTGGCCCTGTGCGCGGTGTCCTACGCGGCCGAGATCGTCGCGCGGTACCGGGCGCGCCCCCTGGTCGACCTGATGGCCAGGGCGCACCTGGGCATCACGCTCCGGTTCCTGACGCGGGAGACGGCGGTGATCGTCCTGGTCGCCCGTACGGCGGGCACCGCGTCGCCCTGGTTCGCGGCCCTGGTCCTGGGGATGTTCGCGGTGCACGGCGCGCGGGGGCTGCTGGCCGGGCTGGCGATCCTCCACCAGCGCACCCTGAACCGGATGCCGGTGCTGACCCGCAACCTCGACGCGGTGCGGGTCCCGCCGCCGCCGTGGCGCGTCCTGACCGACCACCGGGGCATGCGGCCGCTGTACCTGGACGTGCTCCCGGTGGGCGGCGCGGCGCTGGGCGCGCTGTCCGGCACCGCGCTGCCGGGCGTCGCGGGGGCGGCGGGGGCGCTGGCCGTCGCGGGCGCGGGCGCGCTGTGCCTGCTGCCGCACCTGCGCCGGGTCCGGCCGCTCGGCGACGGCGCGGCCGTGCTGCGGGCCGCCGGGGAGCGCCTGGCCGCCCACCGGCCCGAGGTCGCCCTCTACTTCTCCGGCCCCCCCGACTCGGCCTACCAGGTCCGGATGTGGCTGCGCCCGCTGGAGCGGATCGACCGGCGGGCCGTGGTGGTGCTGCGGGAGCGGGAGATGCTGCGCCTGCTGGGGGAGACCTCGCTGCCCGTGGTGTGCGTCCCCTCGGCCGCCGACCTGATGGGGTTCGAGGCGCTCACCGGGGTGCGGGTGTGCCTGTATCCGGCCAACGTCGGCAAGAACATCCACATGCTCCGCATCCGGGGGATGCGCAGCGTCTTCGTGGGCCACGGCGACAGCGACAAGGAGGCGTCGTTCAACCCGTTCACCAAGGTCTACGACGAGGTGTGGGTGGCCGGGCAGGCCGGGCGCGACCGCTACCTCCGGGCCAGGGTGGGCGTGCGCGACGAGGACGTCCACGAGGTGGGCCGCCCCCAGCTCAGCGGGGTCGGCACCGCCGGCCCCGGCCTGCCGTACCGCACGGTGCTGTACGCGCCGACCTGGGAGGGGTGGACCGACGACCTGTTCCACACCTCGATCACCACGATGGGCCCGGCGATCGTCCGCGCCCTGCTGGCCTGCTCCCCCGCGGTCCGGGTGATCTACAAGCCGCACCCGCTGACCGGTTACCGCAGCCCGGCCGCGCGCCGCGCCCACCAGCAGGTCCGCGCGCTGCTGGACCGGGCGGAGCTGCACCGGTCGATGGCCCGCCACCCCTCGGGCGGGGGGCTCCGCCGCCGGGACGCCGGGACGATCAGGCACCTGGTCGTCACCGGCCCCGAACCGGCCCTGTACGACTGCTTCAACCAGTCGGACCTGCTGGTCGCCGACATCTCCAGCGTGGTGGCGGACTTCGTCGCCAGCGGCAAGCCGTACGCGGTGACCAACGTGGCGGGGCTGGCGGAGCAGGTGTTCCGCGAGCGGTACCCGAGCACCGAGGGCGGCTACCTGCTGTCGGCGGACCTGCGAGAGCTGCCCGCCGTGCTGCGGGCCATGGCGGAGTGCGGGGAGGACGCCCTGGCGGCCACGCGGCGCAAGCTGCGGACCTATCTGCTCGGCCCGGACCACCCGGACGCCATGACCCGCTTCAACGACGCGGTGAACGGCGCCTGCGAGCGGGCCCTGCGCGCGTCCGGCTGAGCCGCTCGGACGCCCCGGACGCCCGTCCGGGGCCGGACCCCGGGCGCGGACCGGCCCGGCCCGGCCACCGGGTCGCGCCGCCGCGGGCCGGGCCCGCTCAGCCGGACGCGGCGCCGGGCCTGCTCAGCCGCCGGGGGCTCGTCAGGAACCCCCAGCCCCACGACATGTGCATGGTGGCGTAGACGAGGGGCAGCCGCAGCCGCGCGCCCGGCGGCAGGCCGCTGCCGGTCACGGCCGAGCCCGCCAGGATCGCCAGCGCGTAACCCCCCGGGATCAGCAGGCCGGGCCAGAAGAACGGGGACACGACGAGACCCGCGATGATGGCCGCCACCGCCACCGGCGGCGCGAGGTAACGCAGGTTGATGGTGCCCTCGTGGGTCCTGGCCACCACCCTGCGCCAGCGGCCGTAGTGGAAGTACTGCTTGGCGAGGGCCTTGACCGTGGGCCTGGGCCGGTAGGAGACCCGCATCCGGGGCTGGAACCACACCAGGCCGCCGGTCTCGCGGATGCGGTGGTTCATCTCCCAGTCCTGGGCGCGCTGGAAGTGCTCGTCGTAGCCGCCGACCCGCTCCAGGGCCTCGCGGCGGAAGACCCCGAGGTAGACCGTGTCGGCCGGGCCGGCGGTGCCGCCGGTGTGGAACCGGGCGCCGCCGACGCCGATCTTGGACGTCATGGCGCGGGCCACGGCCCGCTCGAACATCGTGACGCCCTCGGCTGCCATGACGCCGCCGACGTTGTCGGCGCCGGTCTCCTCCAGGGTCTCCACGGCCACGCTGAGGTAGTCGTCGGGGAGCATGGCGTGACCGTCCACCCGGGCGATGATCCCGTGGCGGGAGGCGGCGATGGCGGCGTTGAGGGCGTTGGGAGTACGGCCGGTCGGGTTCGGCACCACGACGACCCGGGGGTCCTCGGCGGCGATCGCGTCGGCGACCTCCTGCGTGCGGTCCTTGGACGGGCCGATCGCGAGCACGACCTCGATCGGGCCCGCGTACCGCTGCGACAGGACCTGCCGTACGGCCTCCCGCAGGTGGCGTTCCTCGTTCAGCACCGGGATGACGACGGAGATGGGCGGCCAGACACGCGTCTCGGGGGACGACGCCGGCGCGGGCGAGTCGGGAAACTGCTTCATGGCGGGGCTCACGCTACTGTACGAACCGGTAGCTCATCGACCCAGCCGAGCCGGAGCCTAGGGGGCCATGGATGCGCGACCCGGAAGACGACTCGGGTGTGCAGGTCGGCGGTGACGCCTACGGCAAGGTACGGCTGGCCCCCCGGCGTGAGCGCCGGTCGTCCGGGAGGGCGCGGTCCCGGCGGCGCGGCCTGCTCGTCGCGGGCGCGCTGTCGTCCCTGGTGCTGGGCGGCTCCGGGGTGATGTGGGCGCTTCCGAACTACGCCGCCGGCAAGATCCAGGCGGTCGACGCGGGGGTGGCGGGGTCGCGGTCCACCGGCGCGATGAACATCCTCGTCGTCGGCGTGGACCGGCGCGACGACCTCACCCGGCAGCAGCAGAACGCGCTGAAACTGGGCCGCGAGGCGGGGCAGCGCACCGACACCATGATGGTGGTCCACCTGTCGGAGGACCACAGCAGGGCGACCGTGGTCAGCCTTCCCCGCGACACCTGGACGACGATCCCCGGCAAGGGCGACCACAAGATCAACGCGGCGTACCAGCTCGGCGGCCCGAAGCTCGCCGTGCGCGCGGTGCAGACGGTGACCGGGCTGACGATCAATCACTACGTCGAGGTCAACGTGCTCGGCTTCATCGACGTGGTGGACGCGCTCGGCGGCGTCTCGGTCTGCACGCCGGTCCCGATCGACGACCCCAAGACCGGCCTGAACCTCCGGCCGGGGACGTACTCGCTGCCCGGCGCCAAGGCCCTCGCCTACGCCCGCACCCGGGCGACGGCCCGCTCCGACCTCGATCGGATCGACCGTCAGCAGCAGGTGATCTCGGCCCTGCTGCACCAGGCCCTCAGCGGCGGCACGCTGACCAACCCGGCCAGGCTCGTCTCGTTCGTCGACAGCACCCTCGGCACGCTCCGGGTGGACGATGCGCTCCGCGGGGACCTGCTCGGCCTGGCCCGGCAGCTCAAGGACGTCTCCACCGACGACGTCGCCTTCGCCACCGTCCCGCTCGCCGACGTCGACTACCGGACCCCGACGGGCGAGTCGGCCGTGCTGTGGGACAAGGACGCGGCAGGGGAGCTGTTCCGCCGGATCGCCGCCGACGAGCCGCTCGTCGGGCCCTCGAAACCCGCCTCGCCCGCCTCCCCGAGCGCGTCCGCGTCGGCCACGGCGGCCACGTCCCCCTCGTCGTCCCCTTCGTCCACGCCCTCGCCCACGGCCGGCGCGCTGACCGTGCCGCCCTCGCGGATCTCCGTCAGGGTGCTCAACGGCACCACGACCACGGGCCTCGGCGCGCGGGTCAGGGGCGAGCTGCAGCGGGCCGGCTTCACGGTCCCCGACGCCGCCGGCAACACCCCGGAGAAGGACCACGACAGGACGGTGGTCCGGTACGGTCCCGGCCGTGAGGACTCGGCCCGGACCGTGGCCGCCGCCCTGCACGGGGCCGAGACGCGCCAGGTGGACGATCTCGGCGGCCGGGTCGAGGTCGTCATCGGCCGTCGGTACCCGGGGGTCCGGAAGGTCACCGTCGACGAGACCGCGGCGCCGTCCGCCACCTCCTCCGCGGGACCCTCCGCCGGGCCGTCGGCGACGCCGGCGCCCGTCGCCACTCCGATGGCGAAGACCGCAACGGAGAACATCTGTAAAAAGTAATTTCTCTACATGAAAAACACCTCCGAGGGCAGGAACCAGGCACGGAGGTGATGACCGTGGTTCTTTCGAATCCGACGTTCGAGGTGGAGAGCTGGCACCAGGGGCCGTGCGCGGTGGTGCGGGCGGCGGGCGAGCTGGACATGGCGGTCGCACCCCGGCTGCGAGCCGAGGTGGACCGCGTCCTGGACGCCCCCGGCCGCCCCTGCCTGGTGATGGATCTGACGCAGGTGCCGTTCTGTGACTCCGTGGGACTGGGCGTACTGGTGAGCGCGCTCGCCCGGGTCAGGGACGCACAGGGCCGCCTGATCCTGGTGGTGGGGCCGGGAATGATCACGCATCTTCTGACGATCACCAATTTGGATCGTTATTTCGAGACCCGCTCCTCTCTGCGGGAGGCCTACGAGGCCGCCGCCTGACCGTTCCGGCCCGGAGCGGCCAGGTGGCGGTGACGGCTCCGGGCCGGGCCAGGCGACCGGCCGCCGGTGGCACCGGCGGTTCAGCGGGTAGAGACGTGGCGGGCGGGGTCGCCGCCCAGCAGGGCCTCTCCGAGCGGGGTCAGCGTGTGCAGCACGGCGCTGCCCGTCCGGACCGTCGAGACGAGCCCGGCGTTGCGCAGCACCGCGGCGTGCTGGCTGGCGGAGGCGGGTGAGACGCCGGTCCGCTCGGCCAGCGCCGTGGTGGTGGCGGGCCGGCGCAGGGCGGCGAGCACGGCGGCCCGGGTACGGCCGAGCAGCGGGCCCAGGACGTCCGGGGCGCCGTCCGGCCGGCCCTCCGGGACCATGGGGTATATCAGGGCGACGGTCCCGCCGGGCCGGTAGCCCACCAGGGGGGCGGACGCGAAGTACGACGGGACGAGCGTCAGCCCGAGCCCGCACAGCGGGATGTCGTAGGTGCCGGCCGTGCCGACGTGCAGGACCGGTGGCTCCCACCGGCAGGTGACGCCGAGGGTCGCGAGGAGGGCGTCGACGCCGCCCCGCATCAGCGTCTCGGCGCGTAGCGCCCGATCGGCCGCGGCGGTCGCCCGGATCCGCGGCCACAGAGGTTCCATCGACGCGGCGAAGTAGTCGTCCAGCTCGCTGACGAGGGTCTGCCGCGCCTCCGTGTCTCCGTCGGCGAGCTCCCGGTACCACCCGGAGACCTCCCGCGATGGGTTCAGGTGGCTCAGGTCGACGGCGAGCTGGGCGGTGGGCGTCCGCCTGATCCGCTCGATGCCCGCGGAGAAGTCCCCGGCGTCCGGCTGGCACAGGAAGGCCGGCATCGCCTCGTCAGAGGAGACGAGGTCGAGGAGCCTCCCGGCCCGGGTCCCCGAACCGGCGGCCATCCCCCTGTTCCATTCGAGTACGGCGGGCCTCGACCAGCCCGCGCCGCCCGGCGCGCCGCGGAGCCGGCGCAGGCTCAGGCCGATCTCCAGCAACGCGTCCGGAGCCGGGGCGAGCGTGACCCTTCGCAGGTCCGCCTCGGTGAAATGCAGACGGATCATGCCGGGCGCCTCCCGTCCGGAACCCCTTTTCGATCAGAGCTGAAAGGCGTTGCTTCCCGCGGCCGCCCGAATGATGCTCTGAAGGCGTGCCCGGAGCACGCGCCGGCCCGGGGCCCGGGGCACGCGCCGGTACACCGCGACGGCCTGCGGGGGAAGATCATGCTCCTCGACGATACCGCGCCGGGCGATCTCCGGAGGCGGATCGCCCCCGCGGGGAAGCGCCGCGGTCTCCGGAAGCGGATCACTCCCGCGGGGAAGGGCCGCTCCCCGCCCCGGGAGCCGTCCGGCCCGGCGACTCCGGGCCCGGGAGCCGGGGCGCTTCGGCCCCGGTGGACTTCGCGATCACTCGACGGGGAAGAGATGACGCCTGCCTACACGCTCCGGCCGGACGACCTTCCGGACCGTGACCGTTTCGACGCCTGGTGGGAGGCGGAGGTCGAGCGCCTCCTGGTGCGGAGGCTGCCCGGCCGCGCGGGCGCCGGCGCACTCCTCGCCGGCCTCCTGTGGGATCTCGCCTCCCACGACCCCGGCGTGGACGCCCGGGTGGCCACGGCCGCCCTCGACCTGCTCGCCGCCCTTCTGACCCAGGAGCTGGGCGCGGACCGGCCCCCGGTGGACGACTCCCGCGCGAGCATGGTCGCGCGGGCCCAGGCGTTCATCGAACGGAGGCTGGCCGACCCCGGCCTCTCCCCCGCGCTCGTCGCCGCCGAGCACCACGTCTCCGTCCGCCACCTGCAGAAGCTCTTCGAGGAGCAGGGGCTGAGCGTGGCCGGCTGGATCCGGCGGCGCCGGCTCGAACGCTGCCGCCACGATCTCTCCGACCCCGCGCGGAGCGACCTGCCGGTCCGCGCCGTCGCGGCCCGGTGGGGCTTCACCAGCGAGTCGCACTTCAACCGGGCGTTCCACGCGGCGTACGGCACACCCCCCGCGACCTACCGCCGCAGGCTGCGGGAGTCCGGCGGTACGGCGTCCGTGCCTCGGCCCGCCGATGAGACCGCCCGGACCCGGAGACGGACGGCGGGCGGAGCCGCCTGACCGCGTCCCGGCCGCCACGGCGTCATCGGCGAATGCGTTCGGCCGACGGCATCAGTGGCCGAGCCTGCCGACGTGGACGACGCCGGTCTTCGGGTGGGCGGCCGTGAGGGCCGTCAGGTGGGGGACGTCGGATGCGACGATCAGGACGGGTCCCTGCTGGGTCAAGGCCGTGGCGGCCAGCATGGCGTCAACGGCCTGGTCAGTGGTCAAGCCGGCTGCGCCGATCAGCTTCCCGGCGCGTTCCCCGATATCCGGGGTCACCGGCTCGACCACCACACCACCCAGGACGCGATGCACGCCGGCGTCCCGCGACCCTCCGCGAAGGATTTCCGCGAGGATGGCCGCCGACGTGATGACACGACGCCCGTCGAGGTGCGCGACCTTGAGACGGATGTACATCGTCCGGTCGATCGCCGCACGGTTGAGACCCTCGTTGTCGAGGACCAGGGCGCCGTGGTCATGCGGGCTCAGCCGCTTCCGGCGGCTCACGCGCCCGGCCATTCGGCTCGGGCCGCCGCCATTTCGTCGTCGGTGACGGGGTCGTGGATCCGGTCGAGCGCTGTCACCAGGTCTCCCAGCCGGTCATGTTCGAGCTGGCGGACCAGCGCGTGGGTGACGTAGGCCGACACGTTGCCTCGCCCGGCACGGACGCGCAGCTCAGCAGCAACATCAGCCGGAACGGTGATGCTCATTTTGTCGGTTCGCAGCGGTTCGCTCACCCATCAATCCCACCGCCGGTGGGATCACTGCGCGGGGGTCCGGCGAATCGCCATGGATGAGTTCTCCCCACACCCGGCGACCGTTTCCCGCGCCGGGGACTCCGGGGGACGAGTCCACCTCCGGGCCGTCGCCCCCACCTTCCGGACTCACAGCTCCCATGCCATCATCATTCGGATGTCAAGAGAATTCGGATTCAATAGGTATCCTGATGCCGTGATGGGAGAGGAGTGACGATGGCGCGATTGACCCGGGCGCAGCAGCAGGAGCGCACCCGCGCGGCGGTGCTGGAAGCGGCGGGACGGGAGTTCGCCGAGCACGGATACGCAGGGGCGAAGATCGACCGGATCGCCGAGCGGGCCGAGATGACCCGAGGCGCGGTGTACTCCAACTTCCCGACCAAGCGCGCGCTGTATCTGGCCGTGCTGGTCGGCCTGGTCGAACGCTCCACCGGCGAGACCGCAGGAGCCGTCGGCGTCACCGGCGTCACCGGTGCCGACGAGACCGCCGGGCCTCCAGGGAACGCCGGGTCTCCCGGAACCACCGGAGTCCACGGGCGGGCCCCGCGGCCCTCATCGGCCTCGGTGGCCGGGTCGCTGGGCTCCTTCGCCAGGGTCTGGCTCGAACGGCTGCCGTTGAGCGGCGACTCGCCGGCCGACGGTCACCTGCGGTTGCGCTCGCTGACCGGCGTGCTCGACGACGAGCCTTCCCGGACCGCGCTGGCCCAGGTCGCCCGTCTGGAGGCGCTGCTGCTCGCCCTCGCGCTCGAGTCGCACCCACCGCGGGACGCCCGGCGCGTACGGCTGGCCGAACTGGCGCTGACGCTGCTGAACGGCTCGGCGGGCCTGGCCGAGACCGCGCCCGGGTTCGGCGACCCGTTCGACGTGGTGCGGGCCTGCGGCCATCTGGCCGGCATCGACCTGGCGGACGCCTGGAACCCGCCTCACCTGCCCTATGTCTCCCCCGCACGCCCCTGCGACGATCCCTGGATCCCGCCGGCCGGGGTGTCCGACCGGATCACCGGCCGCCGGGCCGACCTCGGCGACGACGGTGTGATCGCGATCCTGGGGGCCGGGCGGCTGGCCGCGGCGGAGGAGGCCGTCCGCGGCGCCCTCCCGGCCGACCGGGTGACGGTGGTCGCCGTGACGGGCGACCCGGCGGAGATCGGCCGCCTGGTACGGCTCAGGATCGACGATCTCACCGCGTGCCTGCGGCGCGTGTTCGCCGCCGACGCGTGGCCGTCCCTCCGCGTGGTGCTCGACGACCACGCCCTGGCCGCCGCGGCCCTCGGCCTGCCGGGCGTCGGCGACGCCACCGAGGCCGCCGTGCGGGTCCGGGGCGGCAGGATCGTCGCCCGAGCCGAGGGCCGCGGCGCGGCCCACGCCGTGGCGACCGCCGGCGCTCCGGACGTCGCACGATCCGGTGGGAGCGGGGCATGACGGCTCCCCCGACTCCCCCTGCCGGCGACCTGCGGGTCCTCCACGCGCTCCGCTGCGCCGGGTTCACCGACACGGCCAGGGTGGCCGCGGTGACGGGGCTCGGCGAGTCCGACGTCGAGTCCGAGCTCATCGACCTCGCCGTCGCGGGCCACGTCACGTACACGGCGGGCGTCTTCGGCGGGTGGGGCCTCACCGAGGCCGGCCGGGCCGCCGACGCCCGGCGGATCACCGAGGAGCTGGAGGCGGCCGGCGCCCGGACCGCCGTGGCGGTCGCGTACGACCGCTTCCTCGTCCTCAACCCGGAGCTGCTCGACATCTGCGGGGCCTGGCAGCTGCGCTCCACCGACGACGTACCGGTGGTGAACGACCACACCGACCCCGCCTACGACGCCCGGGTCCTCGGCCTGCTCACCGATCTCGACCGGCGCGCCCAGGCGGTCTGCGCGGACCTGTCCGCGGCGCTGCCGCGGTTCGGACGGTACGGCGTCCGCCTCGCCGTCGCGCTCGCCCGGGTGGCCTCGGGCGACCTCGACCATGTGACGGACGACATGGAGTCGTACCACTCGGTGTGGTTCCAGCTCCACGAGGACCTGCTCGCCACCCTGGGCATCCCCCGGTGACCCGCCGGAACGGGCGGCCGCCGACGAGATGGATCCACCCGCTCTCGCCGGACGCCGGGGAGACGGCCGACGCCATCGGGGGCAAGGCGTACGGCCTCGTCCTGCTGCGGCGGCTCGGACTGCCCGTGCCGCCGGGGTTCGTCATCGGCATCGACGCGTGCCGCGCCTTCCTCCGTGACGGGCGGCCGCCCGACGGCCTCGACGGCGAACTGGCGGCCGCCGTCGCCGCCCTGGAGGAGGCCACGGGCCGCAGGCTCGGCGGGCGGGAGAGACCGCTGGCGGTGTCCGTCCGCTCCGGCGGGCGCGAGTCGATGCCCGGCATGATGACCACGATCCTCAACCTCGGTCTCACCACCGCGGCCACGACGGCGCTGGCGGCGGAGACGGGTGACGCCCGGTTCGCGCTCGACGCGCGGCTGAGGTTCCTGTACGGCTTCGCCACCGCGACCACGGACCTGACCGCGGAGACCCTCGACGCCGTCGTGGGCGAGGCGACCGGACGCGGATCCGGCGGCGTCTTCGCGGGTGAGGCGACCGGACGCGATCCCGGCGGCGCCGCGGCGGATGAGGCGGCCCGGCACGGGGTGGACGGGCCCGGCGACGTCCCGGCCCTCCTGTCCCGGGCGATCCGCGAGGTCGAGGCCGTCATCGGGCGGCGCGCCGGCCGGCCCGTCCCGGACGACGCGGCCGAGCAGCTCGGGCAGGCCGTCGCGGCGGTCTTCTCCTCGTGGGAGACGCCGCGCGCGACGACCTACCGCGAGCTCCACGCCATCCCGCACGACCTCGGCACGGCGGTGGTCGTGCAGGCCATGGTGTTCGGGAACCGCGACGACCGCAGCGGCACCGGGGTCGCGTTCAGCCGCGATCCCAACACCGGCGAGCCGGTCCCGTTCGGCGAGGTCCTCTTCGGCCGCCAGGGCGAGGACGTCGTCTCGGGCAGGTCGTCGACCCTCCCCCTGCGCGACCTGGCCGACCGGGAACCGGTCGTGTGGGCCGCCCTCCTGGACGCCCTGGACCGCGTGGAGGCGCACTACCGCGACGCGTGCTACCTGGAGTTCACCTTCGAGGCCGGTGAGCTGTGGCTGCTGCAGGCCCGCCCGGGCCGGTTCACCGGCGCCGCCGCCGTCCGTCTCGCGACCGGCCTCGCCGACGAGGGCGTGATCGGACGTCACGAGGCACTGCTCAGGGTCTCCCCCCACCATCTCCGGCACGCCGGCGCGGTCCGCCTGACGACGGCCGGCGAGGCCGGCCTTCTCGCCCGCGGGCTGGGGGCGTGCCCGGGTGTCGCGGCCGGCCGGGTGGCGGCCACCGCGGACAGCGCGGTCCGGATGGCCGGGGAGGGCCCCGTCATCCTGGTCCGTCCGGAGACCTCCCCGCTCGACATGCACGGCATCGCCGCCGCCGCCGGAATCGTCACCGCCCGCGGCGGCCCGGCCAGCCACGCCGCGATCGTCGCGCGGGCGATGGGCAAACCGGCCGTCGTGGGGGTCGCGGGCCTCACCGTCACCGGCGGCTCCGTGCGGGCCGGCGGGCGGGTGCTCCCCGAGGGGACGCTCATCTCCATCGACGGGACCGGCGGCGAGGTCGTCCTCGGCAGCCCTCCGCTCACCGCGTCCGCGGCCGACCCCCACCTGCGCCGCCTGCTCGAATGGGCCGACGAGGTGTCGGGCGACGCCTCCGGCCGCCCCGCCCCCCAACGCCTCGCCGCCGCCCACGCCGCCCTCGGACGGCGCCCCTGACCCGGGATCAGGGGCCGGGAATCGTGATGGTGGCGTAGATCGGCTTGTGGTCGGAGCCGGTGTCGGACGTGTCCACCCGGCACCGGTACCCGGCCGACTTCGGCCCGAAGATGTAGTCGATCTTCGAGTTGCCCGAGGTGGGGACGCCGGTGCGGGCGCCGCCGTGGGCCGGCTGGTCGCACCCCTGGTACGCCTCGTACACCGGTGCCAGCGCGTCGGGCACGGGTCCGGCCGGGCTGTCGGGCGGGGTCAGGTTCAGGTCCCCGCCCAGGACGGACCGGTATCCGGGCCTGGCCGCCGCGGCGAGCAGCTCGGACACCTGCCGGGCCCGGTAGCGGCCGTCGGGGTCGTCGGCGGACAGCGCGGAGCTGAGGTGCGCGGCGCAGAGGCTCAGCGCCCTGGACTCCACCACCGCGCACAGCGCGGTGCGCTGCTCGTAGCCGGGCGGCGAGGTCAGCGGCGTCGCCGCGTATCAGGTGTTGACGTCGGGAACCGCCAGCGCGATGCCGTAGGAGCCCCGGTCGACGTTGTTCACGTCGGGCACGCAGACCTTCTGCGCCGCCACCGCCGTACCGGAGACCAGTTGCCCGATCGGCACGAGTCTGTATCTCTCCCAGGACCCGATGGAGGAGGCGCGGGCGCGCAGCATGCCGGCGCCGCCGCCGGCGTAGTCCTTCTCCGCGGTGACGTACAGGCCGTTGGCCTTGGCTCTGAGCGCGTACAGGCCGGATCCGGCGTCGACGAGCGTGAACTGCTCCCACGACTTCACCAGCCCGCCCCGCGCCCGGAGTATGCCCTCGTCCGTTCCCGGGTCGTCGGCCTCGGCGCTGACGTACAGGCCGTTGGCCTGGGACAGCAGGGCGAAACGCTGGCCGGCGCCCGACGGCGGCGCGCCCGCCGCGTGCGCCGGTGTCGGGGCCGCCACCACGAGCGCGGCGGCGCAGCCGGCGACGAGAGAACGAACGAGGCGACGCAACGAGCCTCCCGGGTACGTCATGGACCGGGACACCGGCATCCGTCCCGCCCCGGCGGCGTACCTCGGCGGCCCACTCCCGCCCGTGATCGGGTGATGGCGACCCGCCATGGGTTCCCCGTCCGGTTCGACGCGGTACCGGCCTCTCCGCCGGACTGATCGATCGTCTCCCGAAAGATCCGGATCGTCATAAGACATGATCGTGACATTCGCGTCACTCGTGAGGTGCTCGCCGCGCCGACGGTGACGGCGGGCGCGACGGGCTTTCCCAAATGTTTCCGGAATTCCCGCACATTTCTGGAGCCCGAACGTTCACCGGGCTCCAGAGCGGACCCGAGCGGCCGGTGACCTTGTCATAGCGGGTGGCGACGGCTTCACCGTTGCTTGAGCTCGGCGAAGCACCGCTCCACCGCATCGCGCCCCTTGCAGGCCGCAGCATTGAGAGCGGGCGGCCCACGCGGTCACCTCGCGTTCGCGGCCGGCAATCCGACCGGGCCGTTCGGAGGTGATCGCGCCGATGCCGCGTCGCCGCAGACGGAAGCGAATCTTCCGGGAGGAGTGGTGGCCCTTGTCGGCCACCAGCCGGTCCGGCCGGGTGCGGGGGCGGCCGATGCGGCGGCGCAGCCGGAACATGCTCATCACCGCTTCAAACGCGGTGCGATCGTTGAACATCGCCGACGGTCACGTGCAGGGCTCATGTATCAGACAGATCTCAGGCTCCATCGAGCACACCACCGTCTCCTGACGTGTCGAGATCATTGAAGACGGCGACTTCTCCCGGCCTCGTGTCCGTTGCGGATGCGAACTTGAGGCCCTGGACAGCCCCTTCCGCCTTCGTAACCGCTTCGAAGAAGGCTATCGAGCCAACACTTCCAGCCTTCTTGTGATCAACGGCCAGAGCGCGAGCCGCATTAACCAGTTGAAGGCCTTGCAGCCGGAGCTCTGCGGCTTGAGCAACCTTTCCCATCGCTCTCGCCCTCCAGTAGGCCGCCGCGTCGCTCCAGTACTTCGCCCCCTCTGGGTCGCTCTCGGCCATACCGGCAGCCTCGCATGCCAGCAGTACGGCCAGCTCATAGGCAGCCCAGGCGTCGCCGTCCTGAGCCTGCTTGAGCCTTTGCCCACCTGGGCGCCCCCAGCTTTCTGGTATGGGAAACACTGTCGGTGCAGTCCTCTGGGCAGGAGCCTCTCCGGCGAGTGGAGCAAGGATGTCGCCGGCCATCTCGTTCTCGGCGGTTTGCTCCTCGCCCTCCGAGAGCGACTCCTCCTGAGGATGGGCTACAGGCGAGGTGATCCCTTCCCATTCCTTCGCAGCTCGCCAAAGCTGTTGGAACTCCCCAAAAAGATCACTCAGGGAAGCGATGTCAAGGTCGGACTTAACGGCAATACGGTGACAAACAATCACAAGAGTTCGCACCAGCAGCCAATCGGGAATTCTCTTGGACTTTCCACTCACAAGATCGTGAGCAGTGGTACGCGGGAGAGGCCTCAGCCACTCACGCTCCTCACCGGCCTCGGCGATGACGCTCTCCGCCACTCGAGTGAGCATCGGATAGGGCGGCTGACCGGCCTCAACGGAGTACAGCTTCCGCATCCGCGCCACAAGCGACGCAAGGGGGTCACCACCTGGATCGGCTTCACTCATGATCCAACCTGCCTGGGATCGCAAATGCCCTATAAATGAACAAAGAGGACACGGCTAGACAGGGAAAGAGTCCGTCCTGCCACCTGGCCCTCAGAGGTAACCATGGTCCCACAGGTCAGGATCGCGGCAGTTCGTTGCGCCAAACACGACTTGTCGCACTTAGAAAGCTTGACCGGATGCGTCCGATCGCGTCCGGAGGCGTCCGGAGACGTCCGGAGGAGCAACTACCTCATCCGAAGCGGGCCAACGGAGAGTTTCCAAGGTTTACGCCCTGCTACTCCTAGTGTCATGAATCTTCGTCCGACATCCAGCCGGAACAGGCGTGCGGTCTCCTGGGAAGGAGAGAGCAGCCTGTGAGCACGACGAACCTCATCTGGTGGGCCATCGCCGGCACCTTGCTCTCGCTCCTGGTTGGCGTCGCAGGCACCCTTCTTGCCCTCGGGGATGGCGGCTCGGTCGCCGGATCCGTCATGATCGGCGCCGGAGCCGCAGGGGGAGCAGCCGGACTGTGGATTGCCGGCACAGCGGCGGTGTGCTCGACACTCAAGCGAGATCGCGGCAGCGATCCAGAAGCGTGACCCTTCTCCAAGAAGGGGGCGCCACCGCCAGGGGTCCACACCCTTACACGACTCTCTGGAGTCCTCCCCGGCGACGCCCGCTCATGGCCGACCCACAGAAGCAATGAATATGAGCCTGTTCCGTCCCCGCATCGTGTTCCACGGAGCAGGGGCGGAACAGGGACACGCGAGACCATCCGGGAGCCACGAAGGCAGACGGACGATTCCACGGAGGAGAGGGCTTCTCCTGCCCAAGGGCCTACTTCAGCAGCTGGCGCGCCATGACCATGCGCTGGATCTGGTTGGTGCCCTCGTAGATCTGGGTGATCTTGGCGTCGCGCATCATGCGCTCCACCGGGTAGTCGCTGGTGTAGCCGTACCCGCCGAGGAGCTGCACCGCGTCGGTGGTGATCTCCATGGCCGCGTCGGAGGCGGCGCACTTGGCGGCGCTGGAGAAGAACGTCAGGTCGGCCTGCGGCTCGCCGTGCATGGCCAGCTCGGACCGGGCGGCGGCGGCGTAGGTGAGCTGCCGGGCGGCCTCCAGCTTCATCGCCATGTCGGCGAGCATGAACTGCACGCCCTGGAACTCGGCGATGGCCTTGCCGAACTGCTTGCGCTCCTTGACGTAGCCGACCGCGTAGTCGAGGGCGCCCTGGGCGATGCCCAGCGCCTGGGCGGCGATCGTGACGCGGGTGTGGTCGAGCGTGGCCAGAGCGGTCTTGAAACCGGTGCCCGGCGCGCCGATCATGCGGGACGCCGGGACCCGGACGTCCTCGAGGATGACCTGGCGGGTCGGGGAGCCCTTGATGCCGAGCTTCCTCTCCTTGGGCCCGAAGCTGACGCCCTCGTCGCCCTTCTCCACCACGAACGCGGAGATGCCGCGCGCCCCCGCGCCCGGCTCGGTCACGGCCATCACCGTGTAGTACTCCGACACCCCGGCGTTGGTGATCCACATCTTGGCGCCGTTGAGCACGTAGTGGTCGCCGTCGGCCACGGCGCGGGTCTTCATCGAGGCGGCGTCGCTGCCCGCCTCGGCCTCCGACAGGGCGTAGGAGAACATCGCCTCACCTCGCGCGACCGGCGCGAGGTAGCGCTGCTTGAGCTCCTCCGACGCCGACAGCAGCAGCGGTACGGTGCCCAGCTTGTTGACCGCGGGGATCAGCGAGGACGACGCGCAGGCCCGCGCCACCTCCTCGATGACGATGACGGCCGCCAGGGCGTCGCCCCCCGCGCCGCCGTACTCCTCGGGAACGTGGATGGCGTGCAGGTCGGCGGCGACCAGCGCCTTGTAGACGTCCCAGGGGAACTCCCCCGTCTCGTCGGCCTCGGCCGCACGGGGGGCGATCTTCTCGTCGGCGAGGGCGCGGACGGTCTCCCTGAGCATCTGGTGCTCTTCAGGCAGGGCGTAGAGAGGGAAGCTCATGGGCAAATAGTAGGACGTCCAACAATGTATGGACCGATCCATCCCGTGTGAGATGCATCGCTGCCTGTTTGTGCAGGTGGCAAAGTGGTCTCCTAGGATGCCGATACCCTGACGGCACAGAATCGGGCAGAACCGAAAGGAACGCCAGTGGCCTACCGCCTCACGATGGTGGGAACCGGATACCTGGGTGCGACGACGTCCGCGTGCATGGCGGAACTGGGCTTCGAAGTCCTCGGCGTCGACGTCGACGCCGAGAAGATCGCTCGGTTGCAGGCCGGGGACCTGCCCATCCACGAACCCGGCCTGGAGGAGATCCTGCGGCGCAACATCGCCGCGGGCAGGCTGCGCTTCACCACCTCCTTCGAGGAGGCCGCCGCCTTCGGCGACGTGCACTTCCTGTGCGTCGGCACTCCTCAGAAGGCCGGCGAGTACGGAGCCGACGTCTCCTACCTCGACGCCGCGATCGAGGCTCTGGCCCCGCACCTGGATCGCGAGTGCCTGGTCGTCGGCAAGTCCACCGTCCCGGTGGGCACCGCCCAGCGCCTGGCCGACAAGCTGGCCCGGCTGGCGCCCATCGGCGCCGGAGCCGAGCTGGCGTGGAACCCGGAGTTCCTGCGCGAGGGCTACGCCGTCCAGGACACCCTGCGGCCCGACCGGATCGTGCTGGGCGTGGCCTCCGACAAGGCCGAGAAGGTCATGCGGGAGGTGTACGCCTCGATGCTGGAGGCCGGCACCCCGCTGGTGATCACCGACTACCCGACCGCCGAGCTGGTCAAGGTCGCCGCCAACGCCTTCCTCGCCACCAAGATCTCCTTCATCAACGCGATGGCCGAGGTCTGCGAGGCCGCGCACGCCGACGTCAAGCAGCTCTCGCAGGCCCTGTCCTACGACGACCGCATCGGGGGCAAGTTCCTCAACGCCGGTCTGGGCTTCGGCGGCGGCTGCCTGCCCAAGGACATCCGCGCCTTCATGGCCCGCGCGGGCGAACTCGGCGCCGACCAGGCGCTGACGTTCCTGCGCGAGGTGGACATGATCAACATGCGCCGCCGGGCCCGCATGGTCGACCTCGCCCGCGAACTGGCCGGCGGTTCCTTCCAGGGCTGCTCGATGACCGTGCTGGGCGCCGCGTTCAAGCCGAACTCCGACGACATCCGCGACTCGCCCGCGCTCGACGTCGCCGTCAAGATCAGCGAGCAGGGGGGCCGGGTCACCGTCTACGACCCCATCGCCCAGGAGAACGCCCGCCGCGCCCACCCGCACCTGTCGTACGGCGAGTCCGCGATGGAGGCGGCCCGCGGGGCCCACGTCGTGCTGCTGCTCACCGAGTGGCGGGAGTTCGTCGAGCTGGACCCCGAGGAGCTGGGCGCCGTCGTGGCCTCCCGCAAGATGGTGGACGGCCGCAACGCCCTCGACGCCGAGCTCTGGCGCAACGCCGGCTGGCACTACCGCGCCCTCGGCCGCCCGTGACCGGGCCGCACCGGCCGGAGGCGGCAGCCGCCGGACCGCCGTGGTCCCCATCAGCGTGATCGTGGCCGCCGTCACGGGGTGCCGGCGCGGACGCGTGTCCTGACCGCCCGGTGCGGGGTCCCGCGGAACGGGACCCCGCACCGGGCGGTCCGGCGTCAGCCTCCCTGGACGCGCCCTTCGGGGCCCGCGTCGTTCTGACCGCCCTGGGGCCTGGCCTCGGGGCCCGCGTCCCCGCGGGGATCCACGGGTTCCGTGCCGCCCCGGGGGTCGGCCTCGGGGCCCGCGTCGCCGCCGCCGTAGCGTCGCTGGACGGCGTCGACGCCCTTGCCGATCTGCTCGTCGTACTTGTGGCCGGTCCGCTCGCCGGCGAACTCCTCACCCCGGTCGAGCACCTGGTCGGCCTGGTCCGGGTGTTCCCTGGCGAGGTCCTCGGCCTTCTTCGCCCAGTCTCCGATCCCGCTCATGACGACCCCTCCCTCTCGTCCTGTACGGCCTCAGGGCGGGCCCTACCCGCCTCGGGCGAGGGCACACACCGCCTCCCGTCGTGCCGGGAAAGTAGAGTGGCGCGATCACCGCGACCGCCAAGGAGCCGCTCATGATCACTGACCCGACGCTCGCCCGGATCGGCGAGGCGGCGGTGTTGAACCACCACCGGGGTCAGCGGGAGGCCGCCCGCGACCTTCTCGCACGGATCTGGGGTGACATCGGCGGCGAGCAGGGCGATCCGCTGCACGTCTGCGTCCTCGCCCACTCGATGGCCGACACGCAGGACGACGTGCACGAGGAGCTGATGTGGGATCTGCGGGCGCTCGCCGCCGCCGACCTGGTCACCGACGAGCGGGCGGCCGAGGCCGGGGTGACGCTCTCGGTGGCCGGCCTGTATCCGTCGCTGCACCTCAACCTGAGCGACTGCTACCGCAGGCTGGGCGATCTCGACCGCGCCCGTGAGCACCTCCGGCGAGGACGGGCCATGATCGGCGCGCTCGGCGACGACGACTACGGGAGGCTCATCAGGGGCGGCCTGGAGCGGCTGACCAAGGAACTGGGCGACACCGCCTGACCGCGCACCCGCCGACGGGTGCGGCGGCGATCGGGTCTCAGCGAAGAGCCGCGGCGGCCTGGGCGACCAGCCAGCGTTCCGCCTGCTCGTAGGTCCAGCCGTTGTCATCGACCAAGGTGAAATAGCCGGAGTATCCGAAGTAGAACCAGAGGATGTCGGTCGCCTCCGCGACGGTCATCCCCGCACGCAGACCGCCGACGTCGCGGAGCCGGACGGCGACGGCTTCGATGGCATCGCGGTAGCGTCTCGTGGCCACCCGCAGGTCCTCGGCGAGCCCGGTGTCGTGCGGCGCGGTCGTCAATATCAGCCGCACGATGTCGCCGTACGTCTCACGCATGTCCCGGACCACGGACGCCGTGCGCCGCAGGATCTCGTCCGGGTCGGTGAGGGTCTCCTGCCGGGAGAGGGTCTGCGCGATGATCGGCGCCTGGCTCCACCGGTCCACCAGCGTCCGGATCAGCCCCCGTTTGCCGCCGGTCACCGCGTACACCGTGGCCGGTGCGACGCGGGCTTCCGCCGCGATGTCCTCGACCTTCGTCGCGAAGTATCCGTTGCGGGCGAAGAGCAGACGCGCCGCGTCGATGATGGCGGCGTGGGTGGCCGCGGCGTACTCGGCCCGGCGGCTTCTCGGCGGTTCGGTCATGGCCATCCGAGCATAGCCTGCGCCACTCATCAGAGTTTGGCTCTGATGAGTATGCGGTTACTCTGGCGACATGAGCGACATGCTGACATCCGGAGCGGAATATGAAGCAGCCCTGAAGATCTGGAACGGCGCGGTGACCAGCCGTCCGCTCGCCGTCCTCCGATGCGCCGACACGGCTGACGTCCAGGCCGGGGTCCGGGCCGCCCGGGAGAGAGGTCTCCCGCTGTCGGTCCGTGGCGGCGGGCACGACTGGGCCGGTCGCGCACTGGCCGACGGCGGGCTGACGCTCGACCTGAGCCCGATGCGACAGGTGAGCGTCGACCCGGCCACCGCGGTCGCCACCGTGGCGGGCGGCGCCACCTCGGCCGACGTGGCCGCGGCCGCGCAGCGGGCCGGCCTGGTCGCGGTGACCGGGACGGCCGGTTCGGTCGGGATGGCCGGCCTGACGCTCGGTGGTGGGTACGGGCCGCTCAGCGGCCGGTTCGGCCTCGCCGCGGACAACCTGCTGTCGGCCGACGTGGTGCTCGCCGACGGCACGCTGGTCACCGCCGACGAGGAGCACGACCCCGAGCTGCTCTGGGCCCTGCGCGGCGGTGGAGGCAACTTCGGCGTGGTCACCACGATGCGGATCAGGCTGCACACGGTGCCGGCGATCCTGGCCGGAATGATCATGTTTCGGTTCGACGTCCTGCCGGAGCTGGAGGAGTCACTGCTGCGCGGGCCGGACGAGCTGACCGTGCAGGCCGGCTTCATCACCGCCCCGACCGGTGAGCCGGCGCTCTTCGCCGCACCGACCTGGTGCGGCGACCCCGAGGCCGGGACCCGGGTGCTGCAACGGCTCACCGAACTCGGCGAACCGCTGACGGCGCAGGTCGGCCCGGTCACGATGACCGATCAGCTCGCCCAGATCGACGCGATGTTCCCGCCCGGCCGCCACGTCGAGATCGGGACGAGCACGGTCACCGGACTCGACCGGACGGTCCAGGAAGTCCTGACCGACACCGCGAGCGCCATGACCTCGCCGTTCTCCGGGATCTCGCTGCACAGCCTCCACGGGGCGGCCGCCCGTGTCCCCGCCGACGCCACCGCGTTCCACAACCGGACGCCGCACCTGATGATCGAGACCATCGCGGCCTGGGAACCGGGAGACCCCGCCGAGGACCGGCACCGGGCCTGGGTGCGGGGAACCGACCGGCTTCCGGGCGGCTACCCCAACCTGCTCGGCCCGGAGGACACCGAGCGCACCGCCGCCGCCTTCGGACCGAACGCCGAGCGCCTGCGCGCCGCCAAACAGCGGTACGACTCCGGCCTCGTGTTCCAGGCCCCCGGAAGGCTCTGACAGCCGGTATCCGCGACGTGACCGCCGCATGACGCGTACCCCGGCGGTCCTGGCCGTGGTCCACGATCAGGTGCGGGCGCCGGTCAGGCCGGCCTGGACGCGGGGCGTGAAGGAGCCGGGGAACCCGTGCCTGCGCCGCGGAGACCGCGGTCCGGAACGGGTTCCCCGGGGGCGGCTCGACCGTGCCTTCACGGGATGGTCTTCACTGGAGCCGATGGGGTAGCACGGCGGCGGAGAAGCGCCGCCGGACGGAGGAACGACGTGACCTGGAGCACCCGCGAGATCGCCCAACTCGCCGGCACCACGCTGCGGGCGGTACGGCACTACCACGAGGTCGGGCTGCTGGCGGAGCCGCACCGGCTCGCCAACGGCTACAAACAGTACGGGGTCGCTCACCTCGTCCGGATACTGCGCATCAAGCGCCTGACGGACCTCGGGTTCTCGCTGTCCCAGATCGCGGCCATGGACGACACCGATGACCATCCGGTGGAGGCCCTGCGCAGCCTCGACGCCGAACTCGCGGTCACCATCGAACGGCTCCAACGCGCCCGCCTCGAACTCGGTTTCCTCCTGCGGCAGTCCACCCCGACCGAACTGCCGTCCGGCTTCGCCGCACCCGATGCCGTGGCGAAGATGCCGCACGCGGACCGCTCGTTCGTCGTCGTGCTGACCCGGATCCTGGGCGAGGAGACCATGCGCGCCTGGACGGACATGCTGCGCGAACCCGCCACCGACCCGGTCGCCGAGCGGTTCAACACCCTCCCCCCTGACGCCGACGAGCAGACCCGCATCGCCGTGGCCCGAGACATGGCGCCCTACGTACGCACGCTGTACGCGAAGCACCCCGAAGCGAAGATCACGAACGCCGGCAGCCGGTACAGCAAGCGCTACGTCGAGCAGATCGTCGACAAGGCCCTGGCAGAGCTCTACAACCCCGCGCAGCTGGACGTCCTCCGGCGCACCGGCCGACTGCTGTCCGACACGGACGGCTGAGGCCATCACCGCGGAACGCGGCGGTCGCCCGGCATCCGATCGCGCCGCCGCTACCGCGGGCGAAACGCCGCAGGATTCGGGCGTACAGACGGGCGGCGCCGGGTGAGACGTCCGGGGCCGCGGCGGCCGGGGACGTCTCACCCGGCGGGTTCGTCCCGGCCGAGGATGACGTCGACACGTTGCGGGACGTCGATCTGCGCGGGGTTGTACAGCTCGACGACCCCGGCCGACATTCCCCCACATGCCGGCATTCCACACCATGCCCTCGGGGCACAGTCAACGCGAGTCGCTCCGGCAGGTCCTGTCACCGGCCGGCATCGTGCCGTCGACCAGGTAGGACGTGGTCACGTTCAGTGCGCAGGCGTTGCCGCCGAGCACGTAGACGCCGTGCCCGCTCTCGTCGGCGACCACCAGCCGGGAGCGCTTCTCGAACTTCTCCCGCAGCAGCCTGCCACCCGCGAGCGGGGTGACCGGGTCCCGCCGGTTCTGCAGGATCAGCACGTTGCGCGGCCCCTGGTCGTTGATCTTGACGGGCGGCTCGGCCGGCTCGTGCTTCCAGAAGGCGCACGGGATGATGTTGGCGCTGGCCGCGCCGAACAGCGGGTACCGCTCGCGGTCCTGCGTGACGGCCCGCCGGTAGGTGTCCACGTCCTCGGGCCACTGACGATCGTTGCAGGTCACGGCAAGATACACGGTGAAGGCGTTGTCCGCCGGGTTGGGAGCCGCCGTCTTCGGCGCCTTCGTCGCCTTCGGCGGCGTCTGGCCGGGCTTCAGCAACGCCTGCCAGCCCTGGGCGAGGGGGCCGTACTGGAGCTTGTTGTAGAGGGAGGCGAAGGTGAACTGCCGGAAGGCGGGACCGGTGATCCCGTCGGGGGACGGTGTGCGGTCGAGCCGTTCGGCGATGGCGAAATACGTCCTGCGCACCTGCTGCGGTGTACGGCCCAGGCCGTAGGAGTCGTGTCGCTTCGCCGCCCACTTCGCGAAGTCGGGGAACGCCTGTTCCATGCCGAGCGCGTACCGGCGCAGGCCGGCCCGGTCGAGGTGGGTGTCGCCGATGTTGCTGTCCAGCACGACCCGGTCGGTGGTCGCCGGGAACATCGAGGCGTACGCCGCACCCAGCGCCGTACCGTAGGACGCCCCGTAGAAGCTGGCCTTCTTCTCGCCGAGGGCGGCGCGGATGCGGTCCAGGTCGCGCGCCATGTTGGCGGTGCTCAGGTGCCGCAGGCGCCCGCCGGTGTCCTTGGCGGCGCACCGGGCGGCGACGTCCTTGGCGACCTCCGCCTGCCGGGTCACGGCCGCGTCGTCGGCCGCGTACGGCGGGATGTTGGCCCAGTAGGCGTCGCCGGCGGTGAAGCCGCAGCTCACCCGAGCCGAATGGCCGACACCCCGGGTGTCCATGCCGATCAGGTCATAGGCGTCCGTGACGCTGGACGGCAGTCCCTTCGAGAACAGGAGCGCCGGCTGGTCCAGCCCGGTGCCGCCCGGACCGCCCGGGTTGAACATCAGCACACCGCGCCGCTTGTCCGGATTCGTGCTCGCGATCCGCGACACCATGATCTCGATCTGGGTGCCGTCCGGGTCGCCGTAGTCCAACGGAACCGGCACCTTCGCGCACCGCACCATCCCCTGCGCCGCCGGCGCCACCACCACGTCGGCCGGACACGCCGCCCACGCCGGCCCCGCGGCGGGTTTCCCCACCGCCGCCGCCCCGGTCGTCGCCGGAATCACCGCGACCAGGGCACCGGCCAGCCCCAGTGCCCCCACCAGGGCCGTACCACGCCTTCGAAACATCATCGCCTCCTGTCCCGCCCCCTCAGCGGGGGCTCGTCCCCCATCTGAAACCGTGCCCTCAGGTCATGGTCAAACGGACACCGGGCAGGTCTTCCCCGGACGGCCCCGAAACCCCGCCGGGGCGGCGCCGATCGTCTGGACCGTCAGGAAGCCGCCGCCGCGGGCTCACGGCCGTACGCCACCGCGTCACACGGCGCGGGCCCGGCCGTGTCACCGCCGAACGTCCCATGTGAGGTCACGGACCGTCCCCGGAAGGTCACACCCGCACGAAGTTGAGTGTGCCGCCACGGCATGGTGTCTCGTTGAGGGTTCAACCTGCTGAACCGATCGACTCCGAAGGAATCCCATGCCCCTGTTCGACCCCGGCGCGTCCACGGACCGATCCCGTTCACTCGTCCCCCGGCTCACCGCGGGTCGCATCGGCGCCGCCCCGGCGGCGGCGGTGGTGCTCGCGCTGGTCGCCGCCTGCACGAGCACCCCGACGTCGGCGGATCGCAAGCCGCAGCCGTCCTCCGCCGGGCTGGATGCCTACTACGGGCAGAAACTGTCCTTCGGCTCGTGCGAGGGCTACGCCACCACGCCGGGGCAGAAGAAGCTCTACGTCAATCCCTTCGAGTGCGCCCGGCTGAAGGTGCCGCTGGACTACCAGGAGCCGAACGGCAAGGCCATGCAGGTCGCGGTGCTCCGGCTTCCCGCCCAGGGGGACCCCGGACAGCGCATCGGGTCACTGGTGCTCAACCCGGGCGGTCCGGGTGGTTCAGGCATGGTCCAGGCGACGAGCTTCGCCGCCGCGTACGCGAAGAGCCCACTGCTGCAACGGTTCGACGTCGTGGGGTTCGATCCGCGCGGGGTCGGGTCGTCGACCCCCGCGATCAGCTGTTTCACCGACGCCGAACGCGATCGCGGCGAGGACCAGACCACGCTGCTGGCCTCCGCGGGTGAATGGGCCGAGGACGACACCCGGCGCCTGGCGGAGCGCTGCGCGAAGGGCTCGGGCGGGAAAGAGGTCCTGGCAGCGGTCGGCACCCGCAACGCCGCCCGGGACATGGACGTCCTGCGCTCGGCCCTGGGGGACGAGAAACTGACCTACGCGGGCCAGAGCTACGGCACCCGGCTCGGCGCGGTCTACGCCGAGATGTTCCCCCAGAAGGTACGGGCGCTGGTGCTGGACGGCGTGGTGGACCCCACCGCGGAGAACCCGCGGCGGCGGCTCACCCAGCAGGCCGGCTTCCAGAAGAACTTCGAGAAACTGGCGGCCTCCTGCGCCGCCGGCAAGGACTGCCCGCTGGGCGACGACCCGGCCAAGGCCACGGAGGCCTTCCAGAAACTGGTCCGGCCGCTGATCGACAAGCCCGTCCCCGCCGGCAAGGGGCGCACGATGAACTTCAACCAGGCCGTCGGGAGCGTCACCGCCGGCCTCTACTACCCCGAGGCCTGGCCCGTGCTCATCAAGGGCCTCGCCCAGCTCAAGAAGGGCGACGGGACGCAGATAACGAAGGTGGGCGACCTGTTCGGCGGCCGGGACGCCTCCGGCGTCTGGGACAACTTCCTGGAGGCCAACCTCGCCATCAACTGCAACGACGAGGCGCGCCGCACCCCGGAGGAAGAAGCCCGGCTGCGCGCCGACATCATCAAAACCAGCCCGTACGTGGACAGCGGCGAGAAGGTCGAAGGCGTCACCCGGGACGCGTGCGAGTCCTGGCCCGGCGAGCCCAGCCTCGGCATCCCCTACGCCCAGGACGTCAAGGACCTGCCCGGCACCCTGATCATCTCCGTCACCGGCGACCCGGCCACCCCCTACGCGGCCGGCAAGGTCCTGGCCGACGCGATCGGCGGCACCGTGCTCACCGTCGAGGGCGCGCGGCACACCGTCGCGCAGGAGGGGGTCAACCCCTGCGTCAACGCCGCCTTCGCCGACTACCTCATCGATCTGAAGCTCCCCGCGGAAGACCGGCACTGCCGGCTCTGAACAGGACCGCCGGTCATCGATCTGGATTTCCCGGGCAGGAATCCGGCGCCAGGAGACCGAGCGGTCCGAGCACCGACGCGCCCGGCCCATCGACACGAAGGACGGCATGCACAACCCTCAAGCACACCCGGTCATGCGCTCGCTGGGAGCGTTCGAACACATCATCGACCTCTACATCGGCCGTAACCCGGTGCAGTTCTCACTCGCCGTCGAACTCGGGTCGCCCGTCTCGGCGCAGCGGCTGGAGGACGCGCTCGCACACCTCCAGAAGACGCACCCGCTGCTCACCGCCGGCATCGACCGCACCGGCGACCGCCCGGTGTTCCGGGGGTCTGCCGAGACCATCCCCGTCCGGCAGGTCCGCGGCGGCGACTGGCGCGAGGCGGCGGCACAGGAGCAGACCCGCCCCATCGACGCCGGCGGGAGTCCCCTGGCACGCGCGACGCTCGTGAGCGACGCCTCCGGTGACCACGGAACCGTCGTCCTCCTGACGTTCTCCCACCAGGTCACCGACGGACGCGGCGCGCTGCGCGCGGCACACGACCTCCTCGCGATCCTCGACGGGCGGACGCCCCCGGCCCGGCCGGTGCCCATCGATCAGGAGAGCCTGCTGGAGCGCCTGCCCCGGGCGGAGCGGCCGGCCGATCACACCCCCGCCCCCGCTCCTCCGGCGGAGGCGGCCGATCACGTCCCGGACGCTCCGGCGGATCCGGCCGCCGCCACGATCCGCCCGTTCGACGCCACGGCGCCGAGCGTCGAGGTCGCCGAACTCGACCCCGCGACCACCGGACACCTCCGCTCGACCGCCCGCGTCCACGGGTCGACCGTCCAGGGCGCGCTCTGCGCCGCCGCCGCGCAGGCGCTCTCCGCGCGCACCGGTGCCGAGAGCATCCGCATCAACGTTCCCATCGACCTCCGCTCGGCGCTGGGCCTCGATGACGACGTCGTCAACCGCTTCACGGCGACGACCGTGGTTCTGCGGGAACCCGCGCGCGGCACGCTCTGGTCCCTCGCGAAGGACGCGACCGCGCAGCTGCGGGCGGCACGCGACGCCGCCCGCGACGCGGCGCTCATGCTCGCCTCGCTCGACCCCGCCGACGCCCTGGAGGCGGAGGCGGCGATGCTCGCCGCCACCTCCGCCGACCTGGAGATCACCAACCTGGGAATCTCCGAGCCCGGCACGCCGTCCGCGGTCGCGATCTGGGGCCCGACGATGACGACGCAGGTCCGCGACGAACGGATCCTCGGCGTCGTCACGCACGCCGGATCACTGCGGATGGCGCTGACGACGCACGGCGACACGAGAGGTCTCCCCGCCGACATCGCCGACCGCCTCACACACTGCGGGGTCGTTGAGGGGGCCGACGCTCTGCGGACGTAGTACGGCGCGCCCCGGACATCGGGTCCGAGACGACGGGTGACGGCTCCGCGGGCGGCGGGGCCGTCACCCGTCCGTCAGCCGTCGAGCTGCACACCGCCCACGAAGGCGTACCGCTCCGTGCGGGTGAAGAACGGCCTCGGCCCGTCCGCCGGCGCCGTACAGGTCACGGTGCCCCCATGCCCACCGGCGAGGGCCGACGCCGCCACGCGGCGAGGAAGCGGACGACGACGAGGCCGGCGGCCACCGCGGCCGCCGCCAACACGATCGCCTGCCCCATGGCCTCGATCCGCTCGTTCCTGCCGGGCGGAAGCACGACCATCTGCACGGCGGCGCCGACCGGCACGACCAGCCTCGCGAGCAGACCGGCCACGTCCGGCCGCCGGGCGCAGGCGCCCACGGCTCCCAGGGGCGCACCGAAGAGGATGCTGGTGACCCACCAGAAGAGAGGTTCGGACTCGTACCAGGAGGACAGCGGCCCACCGCCCCGGACGGTGTCCACGAAGCTGTAGGCCGCCGTGGCGGCGAGCAGGGCCAGGGCGGCGGCGGCAGCGGCCCGGACCGCCGTCCCGGGACGGTCCTCTCCGGCGCACGCGACCAGCCAGCCGATGAGGACCGCGAACCCCGCCCACGCCCAGCCGGAGTCCACCAGCACGCTCACGATCTCCAGCGCCGAGACCCCGCCGGTGGTGGCGGCCCGGCTTTCGAGATCCGCGTAGTGGTTGGAGAGGACGTTGGTCAGGGAGGTCGCCGCGCCGAAGCCCGCTCCGGCCGCGAGGGCGCCCGCCAGGATCTTCACGAGGCGCGCCGTACCCGGTCCGGTCCGACGTCGGGAACTGTTTCGGTGGTCTTCGGTCACGGGCGCCTTTCTACCGCACCCGCCGCGGATCCCGAGACGGCCGGCCTGACGGCCCCGCGGGTGGGGCCGCCTCCGGTTCGCCGTACGGGTCCGGTCGGAGAAGCCGTACGGATCACTCAGGGGGTCGTTCGGCCGGAGGAGCGGCGGGGCCGACTGAAAGGGCGGCGGGGGAATTGCCGATGCGTGACTGATTCGGCGGGACGCCGGTCTTCCGTAGCGTTCTGAGCCACGGGGACGAGCACATCGCCCCGGGAGGGTTCCGGACGGCGACGAGCGCGCCCCCGGAACGTTCCGTCAGCGGGAACGAACGCGTCCCCCGAGAATCCGGCCGGTTCCCCGATGCCCCGGCCAGCAAGGAGATCGACATGCCGTACTTCGAGACCGCCGACGGCACCCGCCTGGCCTATGAGGACTACGGCACCGGCGCGCCGATCGTGTTCGTCTCCAGTTGGGTGCTGAACAGCGACATGTGGGAGTACCAGGTGCCGTTCTTCGCCGAGCGGGGATACCGCTGCGTGCTCCTCGACCGCCGGGGCCACGGCCGCTCCGACCGCCCCTCGACCGGATACGACATCGACACCCGGGCCGACGACCTCGCCACCCTGATCGAGCACCTCGACCTGCGGGAGGTCACGCTGGTGGGGCACTCGGCCGGCGGCGGCGAGATCGCCCGCTACCTGGCCCGGCACGGCGAGGACCGCGTCGCGCGCGTGGCGTTCGTCGCGGCGATCCTGCCGTTCCTGAAGCTGACCGACGACAACCCCGGCGGCGTCCCCGAGGAGATGAGCGAGGCCACGGTCACCCAGTTCCAGACGGACCGGCCCAAGTGGTTCGCCGACCGGGCGCAGGGCTTCTTCGCCACCCACCTGGGCAACGACGTCTCCCCCGCACTGATCGACCTCACGATGCGGCAGTGCCTGAGCGCGTCCCCCTGGGCCACGACCGCCGTCTGGCGGGAGACGTTCTCCTCCGACCACCGGGACGCGCTGCGCGGGATCACCGTCCCGACGCTGATCGTCCACGGCACCGCCGACCAGTCGGCGCTGGTCGAGATCACCGGCCGGCGTACGGCGGAGCTCATGCCGGACGCCGTCTACAAGGAGTACCCGACCGCGGGCCACGGACTGTACGTGACGCACAAGGACCAGCTCAACGCCGACATCCTGGAGCTGATCAAGGGCTGACCGGGGTCCGCCCGCCTTCGGGCCGGCCACCGTACGAAGGACCGGGCGGCGGGCCGTACGGAGGGCCGCCCGCGTTCGCGGAGGTCAGGAGGGTCCCACCTCGGTGGGGCCCTCCTTCCAGCATTTCCACCAGGTCAGTCGTCGAACTCGCCGAGCTTCACGCCGCCCACGAAGGCGTCCCACTCCGCACGGGTGAAGAACAGCTTCGGCCCGTCCGGGTCCCTGGAGTCGCGCAGCACGTACAGCGGGCCGAGGTCGGCCTTGTGGCCGGTGGCCGGGGAGTCCACCACCGCCACCTCGACGCATTCACCGTCGTCGTCCCCGGAGGTCGCCCTCCGCCAGACGGCGCCGCTCAGATCCGCCTCCATGTCGCACCGCCTTCGCCGTGGGTCCGGCGCCCGTCCGGGGCGCTCCTCGGTATCCCGGTCAGTATCCGGGCCGTCCCCCTCACCCGCAACGGCTTGCGGTCAATCCACCGTACGCCGGGCCGGGCGGAACGACCGGTTCCGGGCCGGCCCGCCGGGATCACACCCGAACGCTTTGCGGCCAATCTCTCACGCAAAGTAACCGACTCGTGCCACGCTGTGAAGCGCAGTTCGACGAGCGACCGGAGGGACGGCGGCATGGCCGAAACGGCTGACCACACCTTCCGATCATGAAACGCCCGCGCCGCCGGGTTCCGGGTGATGGCGGCGGCGCGGGTCACGCTCCGGGAGGGCACGGCGCGGACGACCGTCGGCCGCCCCTTCCGGTGAAAGCCGGTGGCTCCGTTCCCTCACCGGAGGAGGGAGGGAGCGGGGCCACCACCACGCGTCCTGCCGGGCGCCTTCCACCACCGTCCGGCCGGACCGTCCCCGATGGAGTCCCCCACCCAGCGGAGACCCACCCGGCGACGTGCCCCGTCCACGCGCCCCCGAGACGGGCGGCGGCACGCGAACCCGACGCCCATCCCTTTCCGCACGGAGCAGATCATGACCATCATCACCGACGACGCCCCGGCCGCGACGGCCGCGGGGCCTCGTCCCGGAGCCGCGGTCCATCGGGGGAAGACTCCGGACACGCACGTCCATGACGGTCCGGAGGCAGCTCCGGACCCCGGTCCCACCGGGGCGGTCCCCGGCCGCCCCGGCACGGCGCTCGCGCCCGGCGGCCCGAGCGACCCGCACGGCCTGAACGGCCTGAACGGCCCGAGCAGCCTGAGCGACCCGAACGGCCTGAGCGGCCCGAACGGCCCGAACGGCCCGGAGGCGATGCCCGCCCCGGACGGCCGGGGAACGGCGGACGTCCCGGAGAGCGGGCACGGCCTCGGCCCCGCGGGCGACCTGGAGGCGCTGGCCGAGTCCCTGGAGCGGCGGGGGCTGCTCGGACGGGTCCGCGTGGCCTACCGCCGTCCTCCCCAGCCGGTGAGGACCGATCCCGAACTGCGCGCCCTCACCGAAGAGGTCCGCGCCGCATCCCGTGAAGAAAGCTGGTGGCAGCAATGGTCCTGGACAGAGCCGACCGCGCCGGCAGGCGAGGCGGGCACCGCCGCGGCGATCCACCCCCCGCTGCCCGCGCAGCGGCGGGACGAGAGCAGTCCCTCGACTCCGCGGTCGAGGTGGACGGACTCCACCCTGACGAGGCGGCCCGCCCCGGATGGGTGGTCCTCTGGCGCCGATGGGCCCGCTCGTTCTGGGCGTTCCCCTGCTGGATCACCGACGACCCCCGGCCCGTCGAGGCGGGACGGGTGAGCGAGTTGCTGTCCCTGATGACGGAGGTCGAGGTCGCCGACGCCGCTCGGCGGCGCGACCTCGGCGGGTAGGGGCGCCGGGAGAACGAGGGACGCCCGGTCGGGGGAAGCGGCCGGAGCCGTCCGCGTCGCGTCTCCGCCGTCCATGCGGTCCGGAGATCACCGCACCGCGTCGTGGCCGCTCAAGCGCCCGGTGACCATTCAGGCTCGGCTGCGGGTCCGGCTCCGGGCGACGGAATCCCGCCATAGGATCCGCCGAAATCTGCCAATCTGATCTACAGGCGTCTATCATCTCGGGATATTCAAGGTTACGGGGCGGCAGCGAATACGAGAGATGAACCGGTGAACGACGGATTCCCGCAGACCATCAAGGCGATGGCGCATGAGTACAACCGGCAGGCCGAGCGCCTGCGTCAGGCGTACAGCGAACTGGCCGAGCTCACCGCGACCGCGCGGTCGGACGACCAGATGGTCACGGTGACCGTGGGGCCACGGGGGCAGATTCAGAACATCGAACTGGATCCCCGGGTGTACCGGAAGCTCTCTCCGTCGGAGCTGTCACAGTCGATCATGGAGCAGATCGGGGCGGCCGTGGCCCAGACGGCGGAGCGCACCAAGGAGCTGATGGAGCCGTTCCTGCCGGCGGGTCTGCCGTACGAGCAGGTCTTCGGTGAAGAGGCGAGCCTGGAGTCGTTCCTGCCTCAGCCGGTCGACCTCCGGCGGTTCGAAGAGGGAGCGAACGGGTGACCACCGGCCCCGACGACGGCTACGGGAGCGAGACAGGACTGTCCGGAAGCGGAGGAACAGGTTCGGACGGGTACCGGGCCGAGTGGGAAGAGCTCCGGAACCGATCGCTGTGGGCCGACGACAGTGCACTGCGACTGGACGACGAGCGCCACCTCCTGTCCGACGTGTTCTTCCGGGAGGGCAACCCCCTGGGCAGCGACCAGTACGGTGCGGCCCTGGAGAAGAACCTCTACACGATCAGGGAAGGCATCTTCGGTGCCTTCTACACCGCCATCGGACAGGCTGAGGACATCCGCGACGGACTGCGGGACAACGCCTCGACGTACGAATCGGCAGAGTCTGCGACGGATTGGTGACCGGCCTTGGGGTTCGACGGGTTCCTGGTTCCTGACTGGGCCAAGCCGTATGTGGGCTGGGCCGTGGGCATGGACTGGCCGGAAGGCGACGAGTCGGGGTGTTACCGGCTGGCCGACGCCTGCGCCGCCTCCGCGAAGAACGTCGCCCAGATGGAGGGGCTGATTCCCCCGATGGGCTGGGGCGACGGCTGGGACGGCGACGCGCTGAAAGAGCACCTCGAGTACGTGCGGAAGTACGCCGATCCGGTTCTGGTGGACCTCGTCGACCAGCTGGTCAAGGGGGCTCTCGAGTTCAACGAGATGGGCGTGCAGGTCGAGTACACCAAACGGATGATCGAGGTCTCCGTCTGGTTCCTCATCTTCCAGATCGGCTGGCTGCTCGTGGCCGCGGTGGGACCGTGGGGAAGCGTGTCCCTCGCCATGATCGGACCCCGCGTGCAGCTCGCCAGGCTGACGATCGCGCAGCTCGGCAGAAAGCTGCTCATCAATGCGGGTCTGTTCGGCGGGCTGATGGGCGGCATGGACCTGGCTGTGCAGGCGTCACAGTCACGGCGCGACCATCTCGACTGGGCCCAGATCGGGACGTCGGCGGGCATGGGCGCGCTGATGGGCGGCTTCCTGACCGCCTTCACCGGTTTCTTCCCCACCAGGTCCATGTGGGGTCTGATGGGCAGGTCGGCTCTGGCCAGCGGTGCGACCACGGCGGCCCCCATGCTGTTCAGCGGCGAGCCGATCGACTGGGAAATGGTCATGAAGGGGGTCACGTCCGGCGCGCTGGGCGGCGCCGACGCGCACTGGGCGAGCTGGGGTCAGGGCGCGCACCCGATCGGCGACGGACCCGTGGGAGGCCGGGGAGGCTGGGGAGGAGGTCACGGCGGCCCCGACGCCTCGCCCGGTCACGTTCCGGGTAAGGGGCCCGACCCGTTCCCGCCCCCGGGGAGTGACGGCTACGGACCGGGTGTGTTCGGCAAGTCAGGCACGAGCGAGGGTGCGCCGCTGTCCGCGTTCAAGCAGGGCGCCGACCACCCCGGCTCCCACCTGACCGCCGACCCGGCGTCGTCCGTGCCCGGCAAGGCCGGATGGCCGGACGGCACGACGACCCATCAGACGGGACACCACGCGGTCCAGCAGACCGGACACCACGCGGTCCAGCAGACCGGACACCAGACGGCTCACCAGACCGCGCACCCGGCAGGGCAGTACGCCGACGGGCCCGCCACGACGCACACCACGCTGAGCGGCACCGGTCAACCGGTTCCGAAATCCGATGCCGTTCCCGGGTCCTCCATCGACTCGCTGATCAACGGACCTCACGCCGGCGATGTCCCGGCCGCGTCCAAACCCGGCGTCGGACCCGTCAACGGGCCGATCGCCGGAGCAGTCGCCGGTCTCAAGATGAACTGGACGGGCGGGAACGGCTCGCCCGGCCACCTGCCACCGACCTTCCATTCCACCGCACAGGGACCCGTCGCGCCGCACGCCCCCGGAACCGGGACCCACCCGGGCGCCCCCTCCTCCCTTCATACTTCCAAGATCGACGCATTGCTGCACCGGACGGAGGGCGGGACCGAGCCGGGCGCCCATGGAGGAGTGTCCGCTCACTCCCCGGAGACGACCGTCCCGGCGGCGACCACTCACTCGGCGGCGGTGAGGGAACCGACGTCTCCGTTCCAGATACTCGCCGATCCCGGGCTGTCCGGCGACGGCTACATCGGCCATGGAGTGTGGGGGAAGTACGGGGCCGCCGGTGTCCTGATCAAGAACGTGGACCAGCACGGTGTGCCGCGTTATCTCCTCGTGGAGATGGGCCCCGTCTCCCCGCACGTCGGCAAGTGGCAGCTGCCCGGCGGAGCCCTGGACAGCAAGGAGACCGCCCCCCAGGGCGCGGCCCGTGAGCTGAGCGAGGAACTGGGCGTCGACCAGGCGTATCTCGACAAGCTCAAACTCACCGGGTCGCACGTCTTCGAGGGGCCAGGCGGGTGGACGTACACCAACCTCGCCGCCGAAGGGGAGATGTTCTCACCGAAGATCGACAGATATGAGACCACCGACGCGAAATGGTTCACGCTGCCGGAGCTGGCCGAGCTGGCGAACGAAGGGCGGCTTCACCCCGCCTTCAAGAACGCCTTGCCCGACGTACTCGCGCTGTACGACCAGCCGGTGACCGCCCTGAGCACGGCGGCCGAAGCGGCGCCGAAGACCGCCGCCGTGGACGGGCACACGACAACCGCCGCCGTGGACGGGCACACGAAGACGGGCGAGCAGGCGGGCAAGGTCACGAGTGATCCGGCCGGTGCCGTCCCGGACGGGAAGACCGGCCACCCGAACCTATTCCTGGCCACGGGTTCCTACACCCCCATGTCCGGATCCGTTCACGTCACGCCACCGGTGGACTTCGGAGCGATGCCGCCCGGTCACGTCCGCGCGGCCCTGCCCGACGGTTCGGTGCTTCCGCTCAAGGGGCTCAGCGCGGAGGTGTCGCAGGCATTCGGCGAGACGCTCAGGAACTGGGAATCGGGGCTCTTCTACGTCGGGCCGGCTCCCCACGTCACGCTGGACGCACCGTTCGGTGCGCGCCTGGTCGACACGTCGTTCGGTGACGCGGTCTGGGGCGGCACCGTCAAGGCCATGCCGGACGGCGTCCGGCAGTCGGTCGAGACCTACACCGGCTCCGGATACATGCCCATCAATGGATACCTGCGAGACAGCGCCTATTTCGAGAAGAACCCGGATTACACGGGCATGCCTCCCGAGGAACAGCGCGCCCAGGCGATCTCGCACATCGAGCGGCTGAACGAGGCCACCAACCTGCGTCTGGTGCCCGAGACGATCGACGTGTTCCGCGCCCTGCACATGGCCCCGGACCTCTTCTCCGTGCCCATCCACGAGTTGCCGGGCACCGTCCAGCGGGATCCGGCGTTCATGTCGACGAACATCGGGAAGGCAGCGGTCTGGGACTACCACCCGATCATCCTGCATCTGCGGGTGCCGGAAGGCACTCCGGCCCTGTACGTCAAGGCCATCAGCAAGCACGGGAGCGAGCAGGAACTGCTGCTCGGCAATGGCCGGGCGTGGTTCGCGGAGGACGTGGTGCGGCGGGACGACCAATGGCACATCTACGGCTGGGTGCTGCCGGACGACGGCGGCTGAGGAGGGATGACCGATGTCATTGCAGGACCAACCGGAGTTCAGGACCGTCTGGGCGCCTGAGGGCTTCGCGCGCACGACCGAGTCGGCCGTGCGCTTCTCCCCCGTCGTTCTCGGCGACGCGGTGGTGGGGTACCTGTGGGCGGCGACCGCCGACGACGCGGCTCAGTACATGGCCCGCGAGGACAGCGGCGACGCCGGCTTCAACGCGGCCGTGTCGTGGGTGCAGCGGCTGCGCTGGGCCAAGGCCAACGGGCTCACCCCGCTTCAGGCGCTGCGCCACTGGGCAGGGCAGGAGGAGGACCCGCGTGCGGGCCGGGTCCCGCCGGACACGGAGCGGGAACTGCCCAGCCTGCGGGCGCTGGAAGAGCTGGCCGCCGGTTGACGGGCCGTGCCCGGTGACGCCGATGGCGAGTCGCGCCGGACGGCCCGCTCAGGCGAGGCGGCGCCGGGCACCGCGGCATCAGGCGTCGGGCGGGGCGACCGTCTTCGGAATTCACACCCGTGAGCGGAACCCGGCGGTTCCCCACCCACCCGCCGCACGGAGAACGAGATCAGCGGGTGGACACGGACCGCTTCTCGGCACCGGTGTTCTGGTGATCGTCTCCCGCTCCCAGGCTTCCGAAGACCGCCGTCACGGCCACGGTGAGCCCGAGGATGGCACGTATCGCGTTCCGCATCATTCTCACCTCCATAGCATGGAGGTCTGTTTCTTCCCTGGATGCGGTTGGCTATCCCCAACGACACTGATATATCAATACATCTGCACCATAATGGGCATTTTTTCGGCCTTCCGATCTTGACGCCGGCCGGTTCTCCCGCCTCACGCGTTCAGGCCCCGAGGTCCGCGGCCTCCGCGCGGAGCCTGGCGCCCTTGGCGTGGGCCTGCTCCTTCAGCGCCACCTGGAACGCCTCCATCCTGGCCCGCAGCTCCTCGTCGGCGGCGGCGAGGATCCGTACGGCCAGCAGCCCCGCGTTGCGGGCGCCGCCGACGGCGACGGTCGCCACCGGCACCCCGGCGGGCATCTGGACGATCGACAGCAGTGAGTCCATGCCGTCGAGGTACTTCAACGGGACCGGGACGCCGATCACCGGCAGCGGGGTGACCGAGGCGAGCATCCCGGGCAGGTGGGCGGCTCCCCCGGCGCCCGCGATGATCACCTTCAGGCCGCGCCCGGCGGCCTCCGAGCCGTAGGAGATCATCTCCTCGGGCATGCGGTGCGCGGAGACCACGTCGGCCTCGAACGCCACTCCGAACTCGGCCAGCGCCTCGGCGGCGGCCTTCATCACCGGCCAGTCGGAGTCGCTGCCCATGACGATGCCGACGTCGGTCATGCCTTCTCCTCGCGATGTCGTGATCTCAGATCCCGTGGTCTTGCGTTCCCGTGGTCCCATGGTCTGCCCACGGACCGCGCCATGGGCGCTCCCGGCGCGAGAGCGGGTCCCGCGGCGGACGGCCCGGACGCGGACGCCCTCGAAGGAGGGCTCAGGTGTAGACGCCCTCGGAGAGGTAGACGGCGGCGTGCCTGGCCCTGGCCCGGACCTCGTCGAGGTCGGTGCCGAGGGCCGTGACGTGGCCGATCTTGCGGCCGGGCCGTACCTCCTTGCCGTAGAAGTGGACCTTGATCCCCGGGTCGTGGGCCATCACGTGCTCGTAGCGGGAGAAGACGTCCGGGTCGTCGCCGCCCAGGAGGTTGGCCATCACCACGACGGGGGCCGCCATCGAGGGCGAGCCGAGGGGGAGGTCGAGCACGGCGCGCAGGTGCTGCTCGAACTGGGAGGTGCGGGCGCCGTCGATGGTCCAGTGGCCGCTGTTGTGCGGGCGCATGGCCAGCTCGTTCACCACGAGACCCGAGGAGGTGGCGAACATCTCGACGGCCAGAAGCCCGGTCACGCCCAGCTCGTGGGCGATCTTCAGGGCGATCCGCTGGGCCACGGCGGCCTGCTCGGGGTCGAGGCCGGGCGCGGGGGCGAGCACCTCCACGCAGATGCCGTCCTGCTGGACGGTCTCCACGACCGGGTAGCTGACGCCCTGGCCGTGCGGGGACCTGGCGACGAGGACGGCCAGCTCGCGCTCGAACGGCACGAACGCCTCCGCCATCAGCGGCACCCCGGAGGCCAGCACCTCGGCGGCCTCCCCGGCGGACCGGCAGACCCAGACGCCGCGGCCGTCGTAGCCGCCGCGGACCGCCTTCAGCACGACCGGCCAGCCGTGCTCGGCGGCGAACGCCTCGACGTCGGCGGCGGTCTCGATCCGCCGCCAGGGCGGGCAGGGAGCGCCGATCGCGGTCAGCCGCTCGCGCATCACGGCCTTGTCCTGGGCGTGCACCAGCGCGTCGGCGCCGGGGTGCACGGCGAAGCCGTCGGCGGCCAGCGCGCGGACGTGCTCGGTGGGGACGTGCTCGTGGTCGAAGGTGACGGCGTCGCACCCCTTGGCGAAGTCGCGGAGGTCCGCCAGTTCGCGGTAGTCGCCCAGGCGCACGTCGGAGATCACCCGGGCGGCGCTCTCGCCGGGGGCGGCGGCCAGCACCCGCAGCTCCACCCCGAGGGCGATCGCCGCCTGCTGTGTCATCCGGGCCAGCTGACCGGCGCCGATCATGCCGACGACGGGGCCGAGGGAACGTGCGGAGGAAGGGCTGCTCACGTCGGTCGAGTTTACCGGCCCGGTACGGCCGGCCGCCGCGAGCCCCGGATCCGGAGGATCAGGCGGCGCGGGGAGGCTGGGCGACCGTTCCGGGTCGCCTGGCGAGGCACGGCCGCCCAGCGGCTTTTTCCGCCCGATCAGCGTAACGTGATGTTGACGGATTTATCCGACTCATCCATACATTTCGTGGAATGCTGTTAACTGACCGCTGACATCCCCACCGATCCACCGGGACGCGGAACGGGAAGGTATCCCGGTACCCTGGCAGCGCAAGTATCCGGGGTCCCCGAGCGGCGGGTCCTCAGCCGACCGAAAGGACCAGGCAGAGACGTGGAGTTTCTACGACGCGCCTACCTGCGGTTCGCCGACCTGGTGAAGGAACTGGCGAAGTTCGGGACCATCGGGGGGATCGCCTTCGTCATCGACGTCGGCATCCTGAACTTCGTCCAGTACGGCCTGCACCAGGGCCCGCTGACCTCCAAGGTGGTCTCCACGACCGTGGCGACCACCTTCGCCTATTTCGGCAACCGCTACTGGACCTACCGCCACCACGAGCAGAGCGGCCTGGCCCGCGAGTACTTCCTGTTCTTCCTGCTCAACGGCGTCGCCCTGCTGATCGGCCTGCTCTGCCTGGGCTTCACCTACTACACGCTGAAGCTGACCGACCCGCTGAGCACGAACCTCGCCAACCTCGTCGGCATCGGCATGGGCACGATGTTCCGCTTCTGGTCCTACCGGAAGTGGGTCTTCCTCGCCGCCACCGAAGAGGTGCCGAAGGAACTGCCCGACGACGTCACGCGGGCCCGCTGACCACCCGGTTCCTCCCCGTCTCGGCCTTGCGCAGGAACAGCGCGAACACCGCGGGGCGGGGCCGTACGAGCTCCAGGCGGCCGCCGTCGGCGGCGGCCAGCGCGCGGGCCAGGGTCAGCCCGAGGCCGGTGCCGCCCTTGCCGCTGACGTTCCGCTCGAACACCCGGCCGGCGAGGTCGTCGGCGATGCCCGTCCCCTCGTCGGCCACCTCGACCACGACGGAGGTGTCCTTCTCACCGGTGGTCACCGTCACCGTGCCGTCGCCGTGCCGCAGCGAGTTCTCCAGCAGCGTGGAGATCACCTGACTGATGCCGCCGCTGGTGGCCAGCGGGCGCAGGCCGCGCGTGCCCCTCAGCCGGATGTCCCGGCCCATGCGGCGGAACGCCGGACCCCACTCGGTGAGCTGCTGCTCCAGTATCCGGTCGAGTTTGACGGCCTCGGCCTGGGCGTGCCGCTGCCGCCGGGCCGCGGCGAGCAGCTCGTCGATCACGGCGGTGAGCCGCTCGGCCTGCACGATCGCGGCCTCGCCCTCCTCCTTGACGACCGAGGGGTCGTGCGCGGCGGCGACGATCTCCTCCAGACGCATCGTCAGGCCGGTGAGCGGGGTGCGGAGCTGGTGGGAGGCGTCGGTGGCGAACTCGCGTTCCCTGGCCAGCAGGTCGGAGATGCGGGTGGCGCTGCGGTCGAGCACCTCGGCCACCCGGTCGAGCTCCTGGATCCCGTAGCGGTGCTTGCTCGGCCGGGCGTCGCCCGAGCCGAGCCGCTCAGCGATCATCGCCAGGTCACTGAGCGGAAGCGTCAGCCGTCGCGACTGCACGATGGCGAGCCCGACCGCCACCGCGAGCGCGGCGGTGGCCAGCCCGAGGATGAGCAGCAGCCACGCCCGAACCTCCCGCGCCACCGCGGTGCGGTCCCGGGTGACCGCGACGTACACCCCGTTCTCCGACTGGGCGTCCTCGGTCATCTTGCGACTGTCCGAGGGCTCGGCGCCCACCGTCGTCACCTGCGGCGGCGTGCCCTTGACGTAGATCTGGATGTACCGGTCGGGATACTTGCGCGCCAGCTGCACGGAATCGATGGGCTGGTCCTGCAGCCGGGCGTACTCGACCTCGTTCAGCAGGCTCTTGGCCTGCGAGACGAGGCCCTGGGTCGCCTCTTCCTCGATCAGCCGGTTCACGGCCACGCCGAGCGGGATGCCGAGCAGCAGCACCGCGATGACCGCGACGAGCAGGGTTGAGGAGAGGAGCCGGCGGCGCATCCCCTACTCTCGCTCGAAGCGGAAGCCGACCCCCCGGACGGTCGTGATGTACCGAGGCTTGGCGGCGTCGTCGCCGAGCTTGCGGCGCAGCCACGATATGTGCATGTCCAGGGTCTTGGTGGAGCCCCACCAGTTGGTGTCCCACACCTCGCGCATGATCTGCTCCCGGGTGACCACCTTTCCGGCGTCCCGGACGAGGACCCGGAGGAGGTCGAACTCCTTGGTCGTGAGATGGAGCTCCTTGTCGCCCATCCACGCGCGACGGGAGTCGGCGTCGATGCGGACGCCCTGCACGACGGGCGTCTCGGATGTGCCGCGCCGCAGCAGGGCGCGCACCCGGGCGAGGAGCTCGGCGAGGCGGAAGGGTTTGGTGACGTAGTCGTCGGCTCCGGCGTCGAGGCCGACCACGGTGTCGACCTCGTCGACGCGGGCGGTGAGGATGAGCACGGGCGTTCCGTGCCCCTCCGCGCGGATGCGCCTGGCGACCTCGAGGCCGTCCATCTCGGGCAGGCCGAGGTCAAGAACTATCAAGTCGATGCCACCCGACAGCGCCCGTTCCAGGGCCTGCGGGCCGTCGGGGCTCACCTCGACTTGGTAACCCTCGCGGCGCAGCGCCCGCGCGAGCGGTTCGGAGATCGAGGTGTCATCCTCGGCGAGAAGTACACAGGTCATAACGCGATCGTATGACCTTAGGGGATCGTTTCCCCGGTACAGCGCGCGGTTTGACTCGTCATTGACCTATCCATTGACCTGGGCAAACACTGATAAATCCCGGATAGTCACGCCGCAACGCCCCGAGGCCGCGCGGTACGGCTCCCGCATCGGAAGAACCTCGAAAGGGCAGTCTTCCCAATGACCCGGATAACAGAACCCGTAAATCACTTCGTAAGGGATAAAGCGGGCGTGTCCCGGCGATCAACACAAAGCGATCAACACAAAAGGGTCCGTGCCGCCACGGGCCCGCGCCGGACGACCCGGCGGCCCGGCGTACCCGCACCGGACGACCCGGCGACCCCGAGCCCCCGAACCGGCCGGCCCCCGCCGGGGAGACGCCGGGCGAACCGGCCGGCGTCTCCCCGGCGGGGCCGGCCCGGCGGGCTCAGTGCCCCCGGGCCAGCCACTCCGAAAGGTGCGGAGCCTCCTCGCCGATCGTGGTGGAGTCGCCGTGCCCCGTGCGCACGACCGTCTCCGGCGGCAGGGTCAGCAGCCGCCCGCGGATCGACTCGATGATCGTCTCGAACGACGAGAACGACCGGCCCGTCGCCCCCGGCCCGCCCCGGAACAGCGTGTCGCCGGTGAAGACCGTCCCGAGCGCGGGGGCGTACAGGCAGACCGCGCCGGGCGCGTGACCCGGCGTGTGCATGACGTGCAGCTCGACCCCGCCGGCCGAGATCACCTGCCCGTCCGCGAGCGGCGTGTACGGCGTGCCGGGGTGGACCATGTCCCACAGGACCTGGTCGGCCGGGTGGAGCATGACCGGGGCGCCGGTCCGCGCGGCGAGGGCCGGGGCCGCGCCGACGTGGTCGTCGTGCCCGTGGGTGCAGACGATCGCCCGGACCTGGCGGTCGCCGACCGCCTCGGCGATGGAGTCGGCGTCGTGCGCCGCGTCGATGACGACGACCTCGTCGCCCGAGCCGACCAGCCAGACGTTGTTGTCGACCTCCCAGGTGCCGCCGTCCAGCGAGAACGTCCCCGAGGTGACGACCCTGCCGACCGCGGAGTCCTCTCCGGCGCTCACAGGACCACCACCGAGCGCAGAACCTCGCCGCGGTGCATCTTGGCGAACGCCTCCTCGACGTCCCCGAGGCCGATCGTCTCGGAGACGAACCGGTCGAGGTCGAGCCGGCCCTGGAGGTAGAGGTCGATGAGCATGGGGAAGTCGCGGCTGGGCAGGCAGTCGCCGTACCACGACGACTTCAGCGCGCCGCCGCGCCCGAAGACGTCCAGCAGCGGCAGCTCGATCCTCATCTCCGGGGTGGGCACGCCGACCAGCACGACGGTCCCGGCCAGGTCGCGGGCGTAGAACGCCTGGCGGTAGGTCTCCGGGCGGCCGACCGCCTCGATCACCACGTCGGCGCCGTTGCCGCCGGTGAGCTCGCGGATGGCCTCCACCGGGTCGGCGTCGCGGGAGTTGACCGTGTGGGTGGCGCCGAACTCCTTCGCCCAGCCGAGCTTGCGGTCGTCGACGTCCACCGCGATGATCCTCGTCGCGCCCGCCAGCCGGGCGCCGTGGACGGCGGCGTCGCCCACGCCGCCGCAGCCGATGACGGCCACGCTGTCGCCGCGGGTCACCGCGCCGGTGTTGATCGCGGCGCCGATGCCCGCCATCACGCCGCAGCCCAGCAGGCCGGCCGCGGTCGCGGGCGCCTGCCGGTCCACCTTGGTGCACTGGCCCGCCGCGACCAGGGTCTTCTCGACGAACGCGCCGATACCGAGGGCCGGGCTGAGGGGCGTGCCGTCCTCCAGCGTCATCCGCTGGGCGGCGTTGTGGGTGTTGAAGCAGTACCACGGACGGCCCCGCCGGCAGGCGCGGCACTCACCGCAGACCGCCCGCCAGTTGAGGATCACGTAGTCGCCGGGGGCCACCTCGGTGACGCCCTCGCCGACCGCCTCGACCACCCCGGCGGCCTCGTGGCCGAGCAGGAACGGGAACTCGTCGTTGATCCCGCCCTCCCGGTAGTGGAGGTCGGTGTGGCAGACGCCGCACGCCTGGACGTTCACCACCGCCTCGCCGGGGCCGGGGTCGGGGACGTGGATCGTCTCCAGCGAGACGGGCTCACCCTTCGCCCGCGCGACCACGCCTTGCACGGTGTACGGCATGTCATGCACCTCAGATCTTCGAGCTCGTACCGGTCGTCGGTCGGCGCCCACGAAGCGGTCCCATGAGACGCCCACGCCTCAATCCTTATCAGTCCCCGCGAAACACGCACGCCCCCGCACGGACCGTCACCCCGCCCGGTGCGCGGCGGAACGCGCCGGACCCGCGCTCCAGGACGCGCTCCGGCCCCTCGCGGCCCGTACGGCTAGCTCCCCCGCAGCACGTACGGCTGGACCATGCCGAGGCCGCGGACCGGCCGGCGGCGCATGCGGACCACCTCCACACCCGGCGCGCCCTCGACGGCGGCGGCCACCCCCTCGTCCGCGAGGATCGTGCCGGGACGGGCGATGGCGGTCAGCCGGGCCGCCAGGTTGACGGTGGTGCCGAAGACGTCGCCCATGACCGGCAGCACCGGGCCGTGGGCCAGCCCGATCCGCACGCCGGGGCCGTCCCGGCCCGCCGTCCCGGCGAGCTCCAGCGCGATCGCGGCGGCCCGGCGCGGGTCTGCGGCGGTGAACAGCACCTCGTCGCCGAGCGTCTTGACCAGACGCCCGCCGTTCGCGGCGACGATGTCGGAGGCGCGGGCCTCGAACCCCTCGACCAGCCCCGCCAGGGCCCGCTCGTCCAGCGAGCGGGACAGGCGGGTGAAGGAGACCAGGTCGGCGAAGCCGACCGCGAGGGTCCGCCGGGGCGATGTGATCTCATCGGCCATGTCGGCGACCGCGAGCAGGCGGGTGCCGGCGGCGGCGAGCTGGGCGCGCCACACGTGCACCAGCATCCGCTCCAGGTCCGGCAGCATGCGGCGCGAGGTGTCGAGGACCGCCGCCAGGTCGTCGTCGGTGGGCGTCCGGCCGGGGTCGAGCATGGCGCCGATCAGGATGTCGGCCTGCCACTGGGCGAGCCTGGCCGTCGTCTGGCCGAGCGCCCTGGCCATCCGGACGGCGGTCTCGTCGTCCATGGACCCGTCGTCCATCATCACCCGGACCCGGCGGAGGGCGTCCACGTCGGCGTCGGTGAAGGCCACCGCGTCATCGGGCAGCGTGGCGAACCCCAGGGCCCGCCAGATGCGCTCGGTGAGGCTCTGCGGCACCCCGGCGAGCTCGGCCACCTGGATACGGGTGTGGCGGGGCCGGTCGCCGGCGAAGACGCTCTCGATCTGCTCGGCCGTCGGACGTCCCGTCACTTCCCCTGGTCCCCCTTCTCGCCACCCCCGTCCAGGGGGTCCGCCCCGTCCAGGAGGTTACGCCACGCGGCCGGGCCGGCTCCGGGGCCCCCGGCCGTACGGGAGCCCCGGGAGGCCCTGGAAGGGCCTCGGGAGGCCCTACCGTCTCCGGCGGCCCGTCCCGTCCAGATCGCCCGCCGCCTCCGGGCCGCCCTCCCCGTCCACGCCGTCGTGCTCGTCGTGGTCGTCGTGGTCGTCGTGGTCGCCGGCCTCGTCGATCGCCCGGAACAGCTCGGCCCGCACCTCCTGGAGGTGGGGGATGTCGCGCAGCTCGATCCGGCCCTGCTCGCCGGCCGACTCGACGTGGAGCGTGCCGGAGCCGAGGATCCGCTCCACCAGCGTCTGCTCCGCGCTGACCGTGTTGACCTTGGCCATCGGGATGTCGTCGTGCGACTTGCTCAGCACGCCGGTGCCGATGGACAGGCGGTGCGAGGTGAGGAGGTAGGAGGTGTTCTTCCACTTCAGGTACGGCACGAACGACCAGACGGTCAGCAGCCCGACGGAGATCACCGCGACCGCGATCCGGGCGTAGCCGGCGTACTCGAAGTCGGGGATGTAGAACATCGCGGCGCCGGAGGCGACGACGATGACGACCAGCGCCAGGAACGGCACGACGAGCCGCCGCCAGTGGGGGCGGAACGAGCGGACGCGCTGCTCGCCGTCCGTGAGGTGGTGATCCGGGAGACCCATGGGCAAATCGTGGCACGTCCGGCCCCCGGCCGTCAGGAGGCGCGAGGACGGGCCCAGGCCGGATGCGCGCCGGGGCCGGACGCTCCCGCCGGACGCCCTCTCCGGGGCCCGGCTTCCCACGGAAAGCCCCCTGAAGCTCCCCGGATCCCTCAGGAGGCGCGAGGACGGACGTGCACCACGTCGCCGGCGCTCAGCGCGTGCTCCTCGCCCCCGGACTCCACCAGCAGGCGCCCGGAGGCGTCGACGCCGACGGCCCGCCCGGCGAGCACCCGCTCCCCCGGCAACTCCACCCGGACCTCGCGGCCGACGGTCGCGCCGGCGGCGAGGTAGGCGGCCCGCAGCCCGCAGGCGTCGGCATCGCCCTGGGCCTCGGACCATTCGCGGTAGTGAGCCTCGATCTCCCGCAGCACCCCGCGGACGAGCGGGTCGCGGTCGACGCACACGGCGTCCTCGACGGCGAGGGAGGTCGCGGTCTCCACGGGCAGCTCCTCGGGGCGGAGGCTCACGTTGAGGCCGATCCCCACCACCACGGCGCCGTCGATCCGCTCGGCGAGCACCCCGGCGAGCTTGCGCTCGCCGATCAGCAGGTCGTTGGGCCACTTCAGGCGGACGTCCACCTCGGCGATCCGGCGTACCGCCGACGCCGCGGCCAGGCCGACGAGCAGCGGCAGCCAGCCGTGCCGGGCGGGGGGCGGGTCGGGCCGCAGCAGCACCGAGAGCGCCAGGCCGGAGCGCGGCGGCGCCGTCCAGGCCCGGCCCAGCCTGCCGCGCCCGGCGAACTGGGCCTCGGCGATCAGCACGGCCCCCTGCCGGGCGCCGTCGCGGGCGGCCTGCGCGAGGTCGGCGTTGGTGGAGCCGGTCCGCTCGACGACGGTGACGCCGGACCACAGGCCGCCGGGCCGTACCAGGGCGCGGTTGAGCGCCGCCTCGGAGAGCGGCGGCCGGTCGAGGTCGGTGAAGGGCGAGTCGGGCATCCGTCCATCATCCCTCCTTCCGCCCGCCGCCGGTGACCGGATCGTGACGACGGTGCGGGGGCGACACCGAGGAATACCGAGGCCGTGGCGGGGAAGACGCAGATCCCACCGGCTATCGGCGCCACTCCAAGGAGCGGGGAAGATGATGAACATGAGCACGAGCCGTGCCGGTACGCCCCGGCCAGGACCGACCACCCGGGCCCGCGTCCTCGCGGTGTCCGACGGCACCGCAAGGGAGCGGCGCGACGACCTGGCCACCGAGGAACCGCTGGAGATCCGGCTGAGCGCCTCCCGCCACGTCGGCTCGGCCACGCCGCGCCCCCGGGCGGTCGGCGGGTCCGCCCCCGCGGAGGTCCACCGCACCGTCGCGATCACCATGCGCACCCCCGGCAACGACTTCGAGCTGGCCGCCGGGTTCCTGTACGGGGAGGGGATCATCACTCCCGGCGACCTGTCCTCCATCGCCTACTGCACCGACGAGGACCTGCCGCGGGAGGCCCGCTACAACACCGTCACCGTGCGGTTGCGTCAGGGCAGGCTGCCCGATCTGCCCACCCTCGACCGGCACTTCATGACGTCGAGCGCCTGCGGCGTCTGCGGCTCCGCCAGCCTGGAGGCCCTGCGCGACCGGTGCGCGCCGCTGCCCGTCCCCGCCCGGGACGGCGCCGTCGACGGCACCGCGAACGGCGGCGCCCCGGACGGCGTCGCGCGGGTCGCCCCCAAGGTCCTGTACGGCCTGCCGGACCGGCTGCGCGCGGCGCAGAGCGTGTTCGGCAAGACGGGCGGCCTGCACGCGGCCGGTCTGTTCACCGCCGCCGGCGACCTGGTGGCGGTCCGCGAGGACGTGGGACGGCACAACGCCGTGGACAAGCTGGTCGGCTGGGCGCTGATGACCGATCGGCTGCCGCTGCGGGAGAGCGTCCTGCTGGTCAGCGGGCGCAGCAGCTACGAGATCGCGCAGAAGGCCCTCGCCGCCGGGATCCCGATCGTCTGCTCGGTCTCGGCGCCCTCCTCCCTGGCCGTCGATCTGGCCAGGGAGTTCGGGATGACGCTGGTCGGCTTCCTGCGCGACGAGCGGTTCAACGTCTACTCGGCCCCGGAGCGAGTCGTTTCACCATGAAGACCACGTCGCGCGGCCCCGACAGGCGACGCTCGGTGACCTCGTAACCGAGACGCCCGTAGATCGCGATGTTCCGCTCCATCCGCGCGTTGGTGTAGAGCCGCAGCGCAGGCAGGCCCAGCTCCGCGGCCCGTTCCTCGGCGAAGGCCAGCAGCCGCCGGCCCAGCCCCCTGCCGTGCCGGCCGGGGCGGACGGCGACGTTCTCCACCAGCAGCGTGCCGGGCTCCGGGACCAGGACGACGAGGCCGAGCACGCCGGCCCCGCCGGGGAGGTCCGTCCCCGGCGCCTCGCACAGCAGGTGGACACGACCGGCCGCGACGTGCGCGGCGTAGTCGTCGTCCAGCGGCTTGGGGCGGACCCCGATGAGGTCCGCCCACGGCCGGTAGGCCGCCTCGACGATCTCCTCGATCACCGGCACGTCGTCAGCCGTGGCGAGGCGGATCATCCGGTGTTCTGCAGGCCGGCGGCGACGCCGTTGACCGACAGCAGCAGCAGCGTGGACAGCCGCTCGCGCTCCTCCTCCGAGACCTCCTGGCCGGCCTGGTCGGCGCGGAGCCGCGACAGGGCGCGGAGCTGGAGGTGCGACAGCGCGTCCACGTACGGGTCGCGGAGCTGGACGGCGCGGGAGAGGACCCGGCGGTTCTCCAGCAGGCGGCTGTGGCCGGTGACCTCCAGGACCAGGCGGCGGGTGAGGTCGTACTCGGCCAGGACCTGCCGGACGAAGTCGTCCCGGCCGCCCAGCGCGAGGTAGCGGGCCGCGATGTCGCGGTCGGTCTTGGCCAGCGACATCTCCACGTTGTCCAGCAGCGAGGCGAACAGCGGCCACTCGCGGTAGGCGGCGCGCAGCTCGTCCAGGCCGCTCTCGGAGATCACCGCGGCCAGGCCGCTGCCCAGGCCGTACCAGCCGGGCAGGTTGACCCGGGTCTGCGCCCAGGCGAACACCCACGGGATGGCCCGCAGGTCGTCCAGGGAGCGCGGCGCGCCGAGGCCGCGCCGGGCCGGGCGGGAGCCCAGCCGCAGCGAGCCGATCTCCTCCAGCGGGCTGACCAGGGAGAACCACTCGGGGAAGCCGGGCGCCTCGGTCAGCGCCCGGTAGGCCCTCTCCGAGGCGGAGGCGACCTGCCGGGCCACCCCGCGGAAGCGCGCGGCGGCCTTGGCCGTGCGGGCCTCGGCGGACGGGGTGGAGGCGAGCAGCACCGCCGAGGTGACCTGCTCCATGTGGCGGCGGGCGATGGCGTCGTGCCCGTAGCGGGCGAAGATGACCTCGCCCTGCTCGGTGACCTTGAACCGGCCGCCGACCGAGCCGGGCGCCTGGGCGAGCACGGCGCGGTTGGCCGGCCCGCCGCCGCGGCCCAGGGCCCCGCCCCGGCCGTGGAACAGCGTCAGCCGCACGTCGTGCACGACGGCCCACGAGGCCAGCGCCTCCTGCGCCTCGTACAGCTTCAGCGTCGCCGCCGCGGGCCCGAGCTCCTTGGCGGAGTCGGAGTAGCCGAGCATGACCTCCAGGCGGCGCTCGCCCGTGGCCAGGCGGTCCCGGACGGCGGGGATGTCGAGCATGCCGGTCAGCACGGCGGGGGCGTTCGCCAGGTCGGCCCCGGACTCGAACAGCGGCACCACGTCGAGTACGGGCGCCCGGTCGCCGAGCGCGTGCCGGGCCAGCTCGTACACGGCGGCGATGTCGTCGGCGGAGCGGGTGAAGGAGACGACGTAGCGGGAGGCGGCCGTCACGCCGAACCGCTCCTGGATCCAGGCGACGGTCCGGATGGTGGCCAGCACCTCCTCGGTCCGCTCGGAGGTCTTCCCGGCCCGGATCTCGGCCAGCGCCTCGGCGTGGACCTGCGAGTGCTGGCGCACCTCCAGTTCGGCCAGGTGGAAGCCGAACGTCTCCACCTGCCAGATCAGGTGCTGCAGCTCGCCGTACGCCTGCCGGGCGGCTCCGGCGCCGGCCAGGGACGTCTGGGCCAGCCGCAGGTCGTCCAGCAGCTCCCCGGGCGAGCGGTAGGCCAGGTCGAGGCCGCGCTGCCGGGTGGCGGCGATGCGGGCGGCGACGAACAGCAGCCACTGCCGGTGCGGCTCCCGCGGCGAGCGGGTGGCCATCTCCGAGACCAGCTCGGGGTGGTGGTCCTCGGCGGCGGCGAGCGCCGCGCGCAGTTCGGCCGAGGGCGGGGTCTGGCCGCCGTTCAGGGTGAGGGTCCGGCCGATCCGCTGGGCGGCGTTCTCCAGGGCGATCAGCACGTGCTCGGCCTGGATGAGGATGGCGTCCCTGGTCACCCTGGCGGTGACGTTGGGGTTGCCGTCGCGGTCGCCGCCGATCCAGCTCCCGTAGCGGATGAAGGCGCGGGCCTTCGGCGCGCGGGCGCCGGTGTCCACGCCGAGGGCGGCGTCCAGCGAGCGGTAGACCATCGGGACCACCCGGAACAGCGTCTCGTCGAAGGCGGCCATGGCCGTGCGGACCTCGTCGAGCGGGTTGAGCTTGGTGGACCTGAGCTGGGCCGTCCGCCACAGCAGGTCGATCTCCTCCAGCAGCCGCCGCCGGGTCTCGGCCCGCTCGGCGGCGCCCCGGCCGGGGCTGTTGTAGTCGGCGAGGCGGCCGCTGATCCGCTGGATCGCGGTGACCACCGCGCGCCTGCGGGCCTCGGTGGGATGGGCGGTCAGCACCGGGTGGAGCCGCAGCCCCTCCACCAGTTCGGCGACCCTCTCCTCGCCCAGCTCGTGGACGGCCTGGGCGATGGAGTCGGGCAGTGGCTCCTCGCCGGTGTCGCGGACCCGCAGGACGCGGATGCGGAAGTGCTCTTCGGCGAGGTTGACCAGGTGGAAGTAGCAGGTGAACGCCCGGGCGATCTGCACCGCCCGATCGATCGGCCATTCGGCGACCAGTGCGGTGACCTCGTCGCCGGAGACCTCCCCGCGGCGGGCCGCGATGACGGCCTTGCGGAGGCGTTCGACGTCGGCGAGCAGGTCGTCGCCGCCGTACTCGGCGATGACCTGCCCCAGGAGTTCTCCGAGCAGCCGCACGTCCGCGCGCAGCTCCTCGGGCATCTCGGTGACGGCGGAGGAACGCTCTGCCTGCTGCGCGGCCTGCGCTGAGCGTTCTGCCTGTTCGTTCGCGATGGCGGGCATGCTCGCCAGCGTATCCAGTCCGTTATGTCCCGTGAGGAGTGGTCTCACCTATTGGACTAGACCACTGACGGGATCCGGCGCGGACCGCCCGACCCTCCCGGCGGGAGGGTCGGGCGGGGCCGGACACACGTTTCCGGGCGGAGTGGGCGCGCTCCGGGCGGTCGGTACCCCGCCGGAGGGGCGCGCTCCGGCGGTCAGTTCGCCCGGGAGGTGGCGGCCAGGATCTCCGGGTGCCGGCCGAAGGCCAGCCCGCCGGCGAGCCGCCGCCCGCCCCAGGAGACCAGCAGGCCGTACGGCACCGCCAGGACGCAGAACCAGGGGGACCCCAGCAGCACCGGCAGCACGACCGGCAGGGACAGCACGACACTGGCGATCATCCCGCCGAAGGAGGCGGCGAAGGCGACGCCGCCCTGCCCCGGCGCGGCGCCGGTGAAGGCGTTCAGCCGCTCCGGCACGGTGTACGGGATCAGCACGCTGGTCAGGGCCCCCACGCCGAGCCCGGCGCCGAGGACGCCCCAGCCGGTGAGCGCGGCGGGCACGGCCCAGGAGAGGTCACCGGCGAGGAGTGCCGCGACGACCGCCAGCACGGCCAGCAGCGGGACCGCGATCGTCGCGACGGCCAGCTGCCGCCCGGCGATGTCGGTCCGCCAGTCGCGGGCCGAGCCGTAGGCGACGGAGTTCATCCACAGCGACCGGCCGTCGATGCCGAAGATGTTGACCGCCTGCAGGGCGATCATCACCGCGCCGATGCAGGCGGGGCCGACCACGAGGAAGGCCGAGCCCGGCGCGTCGCCGTTGTTCATGGAGAAGGCCAGGACGCCGGTGACCGCGACGGCGGCGAACCAGCCGACCCGCCCGCGCGGGTCGCGGCGGGCGTACTTGAGCTCCTTGGTCGCGACCGCGGCGAGCGGGCCGTCCGGCAGGACGCGGGCCAGCAGGCCCCGCGAGCTGCGGACGGTGGCCGCCTCGGTGGAGGCGTCCGCCGTGACCAGTGCCCGGCGGAGCGCGGCGATCCACAGCCGGCCGATCACGAGGACCAGGACGGCGAGCACGGCCAGCTCGGCGAGGGCGGCCGGGCCGCCGTCGGCGACGGCGTGCGCGGCCATTCCGGACGGCGTCCAGCGCAGCGCCGACGCCAGGCCGCCCAGCAGGGCGAGCGGGTCGCCGCCCACCCCGCCGTTGACCAGCAGGTTGGGCAGCTGGGCCGCCAGGACGACGAAGATCGCGGAGACGGCGAGCACGTCGCGGCCCCGGCGGGTGCGCAGCACGCCGGACAGGGCCGTGGTGATCAGCCGCGAGAGCACGATGCACAGGGCGAACTGCAGCAGCACCGCGACGACGCCCACCACGGCGCCGCCGGCCCCCGTGGCCAGGCCGGCGACCGCGCCGAACGCGGCGACCAGCGTGGCCAGCGGCCAGACGCCGGTGACCGAGGCGGCGAACATGCCGGTCGCGAGCTGCCCGGTGCGCAGCGGGAACAGCGCCAGCCGGGACGGGTCGAGGGTGTCGTCGAGGCCGAACGCCAGCAACGGCACGACCGCCCAGCCGAGCAGCTGCATGGTGAACAGAATGATCGTGATGTCCCGCGCGACGTCGGCGGGCGCCCCGCGGAGTGCGGCCAGGAGGAAGAACCCGAAGCCCGCCACGACCACCGCGGCGACCGCCGAGAAGACGAACCCGGCCAGCCGGGTGCCGTTCCCGCGCAGGCCGCCGGCGATCAGCCGGAGCTTGAGCCGGACGAAGACGCCGGGCCCCACCCGCGCCGCGCCGCCCGCACCGCTCACACCGGTCTCCGGGCGGACACCCGCGCCGTCCTCCGCGCCGCTCACGCCGCCGTCCGTGTCGCCGCTCACGCCGAGGTCGCGCCCAGCCATGACAGGCCCTCCTCCCCGCCGTCGTGACCGTGGGCGCCGACCAGGCCGAGGAACGCCTCGTTGAGGCTCCGCCCGGCCCGCACCTCGTCCAGCGGGCCCTGCGCGACGATCTGCCCGCGGCTCATCACCGAGACCCAGTCGCACAGGCGCTCCACCAGCTCCATGACGTGGCTGGAGAAGACGACGGTCGAGCCGGAGGCGGTGTAGCGCCGGAGCACCTCGACCAGCGTGTTGGCGCTGACCGGGTCCACCCCCTCGAACGGCTCGTCGAGGAAGAGCACCGCGGGGTTGTGCAGGAGCGCCGCGGCGAGCCCGATCTTCTTGCGCATGCCGGTGGAGTAGTCGACGACGAGCTTGTCGGCCGAGTCGGCGAGGTCCATCACCCGCAGCAGCTCCGCCGACCGCCGCTCGACCTCCTCCTTGGGGATGCCGCGGAGCTGGCCGTTGTAGGCCAGCAGCTCCCGGCCGGACAGCCGCTCGAACAGGCGCAGGCCCTCGGGCAGGACGCCGATGCGGCCCTTGACCGCGATCGGTTCGCGCCAGACGTCGAGGCCGTCGATGTGCGCGGTTCCGCCGTCCGGGCGCAGCAGGCCGGTGACCATGCTCAGCGTGGTGGTCTTGCCCGCGCCGTTCGGGCCGACCAGGCCGGCGAAGCCGCCCCGGGGCACGACGAGGTCGACGCCCCCCACCGCCACCTGCTGACCGAATCTCTTGACGAGCTGCCTGGTGCGTACCGCTTCGACGATGTCCGCCATGGCCCCTACTCTGCCGTTTCCAGCCTTTTACGAAACCTATCCCAGGCCGCTGAACGAACGAGCGCCCCCGATGGTTCGACGGGGTTCCGGACGGCTACCCTCGCAGGGAGTCGACGACGACGAGTGTGAGGAACCGATGAGCGCTGAGCCGGTGGCCACCGGAATCGATATTCACACCACGGCGGGCAAACTCGCCGACCTGGAGCGGCGTCTGGACGAGGCGAAGCACGCCGGTTCCGAGCGCGCGGTGGCCAGACAGCACGCCAAGGGCAAGATGACGGCCAGGGAGCGGGTCCTCTCCTTCCTGGACGACGGCAGCTTCGTGGAGTTCGACGAGCTGGCCCGGCACCGGTCGAGCGGCTTCGGCCTGGAGCGCGAGCGCCCGTACGGCGACGGCGTGGTGACCGGCCACGGCACGGTGGACGGCCGGCCGGTGGCGGTGTTCGCCCAGGACTTCACGGTCTTCGGCGGCTCGCTGGGCGAGGTCTTCGGCGAGAAGATCGTCAAGGTCATGGACCACGCGCTGAAGACCGGCTGCCCGGTGGTCGGCATCAACGACTCCGGCGGGGCCCGCATCCAGGAGGGCGTGGTCTCCCTCGGCCTGTACGCCGAGATCTTCAAGCGCAACGTCCACGCCTCCGGCGTGATCCCGCAGATCTCGCTGATCATGGGCCCGTGCGCGGGCGGCGCCGTCTACTCCCCCGCGCTCACCGACTTCGTGCTGATGGTGTCGGAGAAGTCGCACATGTTCATCACCGGCCCCGACGTGATCAAGACGGTCACCGGCGAGGAGGTGACGTTCGAGGAGCTGGGCGGCGCGCACACGCACAACTCCCGCTCCGGCGTGGCGCACTACGAGGCGTCCGACGAGGAGGACTGCCTGGAGTTCGCCCGGGCGCTGCTGTCCTACCTGCCGTCCAACAACCTGGACGAGCCGCCGGTCTTCGAGACCGAGCCGGTGCTGTCGGTCACCGACGCCGACCGCGAGCTGGACACGCTCATCCCCGACTCGGCGAACCAGCCCTACGACATGCACACGGTGATCGGGCACGTCCTGGACGACGAGGAGTTCCTGGAGGTGCACGCGCGGTTCGCGCCGAACATCGTGGTGGGCTTCGGCCGCGTCGAGGGGCGCCCGGTGGGGATCGTCGCGAACCAGCCGATGAGTTTCGCTGGCACGCTGGACATCGCGGCGTCGGAGAAAGCGGCGAGATTCGTCCGCACTTGCGATGCTTTCAACATTCCCGTGCTGACATTTGTGGATGTTCCCGGATTCCTTCCTGGAACCGATCAGGAATGGAACGGGATCATCCGCCGCGGCGCCAAGCTGCTCTACGCCTACGCCGAGGCGACCGTCCCGCTCGTCACCGTCATCACCCGCAAGGCGTACGGCGGCGCCTACGACGTCATGGGGTCCAAGCACCTGGGCGCCGACGTCAACCTGGCCTGGCCCACCGCGCAGATCGCCGTCATGGGCGCGCAGGGCGCGGTCAACATCCTCTACCGGCGCGAGCTGATGGCGTCCGGCGACCCCGACGCCGAGCGCGCCCGGCTCGTCACCGAGTACGAGGACACCCTGGCCAACCCGTACCTCGCGGCCGAGCGCGGATACGTCGACGCGGTGATCCGCCCCTCCGACACGCGCGTGCAGATCGTCCGCGCCCTGCGCGCCCTGCGTAACAAGCGCGCCACCCTTCCGCCGAAGAAGCATGGGAACATTCCGCTGTGACCGAGCTGAGGATCGTCCATGGTGAGCCGGGGCCCGAGGAGGTCGCGGCGCTGGTGATCGCGATCACCTCGAGGACCGCACCGGAGGGTGAAACCGTACGAAAGCCGGGGAACTGGCGCGATCCCGCTTACCGACTGCGAAAGCCACTCCCCACCGGACAAGGCGCCTGGCGATCCAGCGGATTACCGCGATAGATCTCGGGAACAGGGTGTCAAGCCGCACGAGAGTTGGGACTATCTAAGAAATGGGCGTATATAGCCAGCCGATCAGCTAGTCCGAGGCCTGGAGGACGACATGACCATCCTGGACCTCACCTCGCACCCCGTCATCGCGAAGTACGCCGTCCTGGTCGACGTGGGATACCTGTACGCCGCGGCGGGGGAGGTGTTGCTTGGCGCCAAGGAGCGCAAGGAATACCGCGTCGCGGCCGACGAGCTGATCCAGGCGCTGCAGAAGCACGCCGAGACGCGCATCCACGGCGAGCTGCTGCGGATCTACTGGTACGACGCCGCCCGTGACCGGGTGCCGACCGTCGACCAGCGCGTCATCGCCCAGCTCCCGTGGGTCAAGGTGCGCCTGGGCAACCTCAACGCGCGCGGGCAGCAGAAGGGCGTGGACGCGCAGATCCGCAGCGACCTGGAGGCGCTGGCCCGCCACCACGCGGTGAGCGACACGATCCTGCTCGCCGGGGACGAGGACATGGTCCCCGCCGTCGAGGCCGCCCAGGCGTACGGCGTGCGGATCCACCTGTGGGGGGTGGAGCCGCCGTACGGCACCAACCAGGCCGAGCGCCTGGTCTGGGAGGCCGACACCGTCGAGATCATCAGCGCCGACTTCCTGCGCTCCTTCTTCAGCCGCGCCCCCGCACCGGTCCCGGTCACCCCGGTCGCCACCGCCCCCTCCCCCGCCCAGGTCTTCGCCGGGCGGACGCCCGCCTCGATCAAGCCGAAGGTCTCCCCCGGCCAGGCCGCCAAGCTCGGGCCCAGCCGCCCGCGGGTCGAGGAGGTCGGCGAGCACGTGGCCCAGAAGTGGATCCTCACCCGCGGCCGCGACAACATCCGCGACCTGCTGCCGGGCCCGCTGCTGCCCACGGTGATCGACACCGAGCTGCTGATCGAGGCGGAGAAGGAGCTCGGCCACTCGCTGCGCCCCTACCCCGAGGCCCGGGTGTGGCTCCGCGACGGTTTCTGGGCCCGCGTCTACCGCGAGTTCGAGCTCGGGGTCGGCGTCTCCTCCCGCTGACCCCGGACCGCCGGGCGGCCCCCGCCCCCGGTTCCAGCTCCGGCCCGGCCCGGTTCCACCCCGATCCGGCCCCTCCCGGGCCCTCTCCCGATCCGGTCCCTCCTCCCGGGCCCGGCCCGGCGGTCGCGTCCGGGAGGAGGTTCACGGTCGCGTCCGATTCCCGCCAGCCGTCCCCCCTGCGCTGGGGCTAACGTTTCAGGTGTGTCCGCGACAGAGCTCGACTTCGACTCCTGTTACCGAGCGGTGGCCGCCCGGGACGCCCGCTTCGACGGGCGGTTCTACACGGCGGTCACCACGACCCGCATCTACTGCCGCCCGGTCTGCCCGGCGCGCACCCCGACCTCGCGCAACGTCCGCTTCTACCGCCACGCGGCGTCCGCCGAGGCCGCCGGGTTCCGGCCCTGCAAGCGCTGCCGGCCGGAGCTCAGCCCCGGCGACCCCGGCTGGGACCACCGCGGCGACCTGGTGGGCCGGGCGCTCCGCCTGATCGACGAGGGGGTGGCCGACGACGGCGGGATCACCCGGCTGGCCGGGCGGCTGCACATCACCGAGCGGCACCTGCACCGGCTGTTCGCCGGCGAGCTCGGCGTGGGGCCGCTGGCCGTGGTCAGGACCAAGCGCCTGCTGCTGGCCAAGCAGCTCCTGACCGAGACCGGGCTGCCGATCAGCGACGTGGCGTTCGCCGCGGGCTTCGGCAGCGTCCGGCAGTTCAACGCGACCATGAAGGAGACCTACGGCTTCACCCCCGGCGAGCTGCGGGCCACCGCGGGCCGCGCCGCATCGGGGAACGCGCTGACGCTCCGGCTGCACCGGCGCGAGCCGTACGATGCCGGGACGCTGATGCGGTTCCTGGCGGCGCGGGCGATCCCGGGGCTGGAGCAGGCCGACGAGACCTCCTACCGTCGCGCGGTGCCGCAGGGGACGATCACCCTCACCCCGCTCCCCGGCCACGTCCGGCTGGACGTCACCCTCGACGACACCCGCCACCTGGCCCGCGTCGTCGCCCGCGCCCGCCGCCTCCTCGACCTCGACGCCGACCCCGAGGCCATCTCCGGCGCCCTCGGCGAGACCGCTCTCGCGCCGCTGGTCGCCGCCCGGCCCGGGTTGCGCGTCCCCGGCGCCTGGGACGGCTTCGAGGCCGCCGTCCGCGCCGTGATCGGCCAGCAGATCTCCGTCGCGGGCGCCCGCACCATCCTGGGCCGCCTCACCGCGCGCGTCGGCCGTACGGCGGGCCTCGTCACGGCCGGGGCGAGCGGCGCGGACGGGGGCTGCGCCGGCGGGGACGGCCCGCACCTCCTGTTCCCCACCGCGGCCGACCTCGCTGAGGCCGACCTCGCCGGGCTCGGGCTGACCGGACGGCGGGTGACCACGCTGAAGGCGCTCGCCACGAAGGTCGCCGACGGCGAGATCGACCTGGACGGCGCCCAGGAGCCGGCCGAGGCGGTCGCCCGGCTGCTGGAGGTGCCGGGGATCGGCCCGTGGACGGCCGGCTACATCGCGCTGCGCGCCCTGCGCGACCCGGACGCCTGGCCCCGGGGGGACCTCGGGCTACGGCGAGCCATGGCGTGCCTGGGCATTCCCGATGACCACATCGAACGGTGGCGGCCCTGGCGGGCCTACGCCGCGCTACATCTCTGGAGTTCGGAATGATCACCACCACTGTCACCACGACGATCGAGGCGCAGGTCCTGCCCACCCCGGCCGGGCCGCTGTCGCTGCTCTCGCACGAGGGGACCCTCGTCGCGGCCGGCTTCACCGCCGACCCGGAGGAGATGTTCGCCAGGCTCTCGCCCGCGATGCGGGCTCACGGCCTCGCCAGGGTGGACGACCTGGGTCACGCGGCGCGGGCCGTACGCGACTATCTGGACGGCGACCTCGCGGCGCTCGACGCCGTCGAGGTGTCCCAGCCGGGGTCGCCCAGGCGGCAGCGGCTACTGACCGCGCTCCGGGAGGTGCCGGCCGGGACCACGGTCACCTACGCCGAGCTCGCCGAGCGGGCGGGGATGCCGAGGACGGCCGCCAGGGCGGCCGGCGGGGCGTGCGCGCAGAACCTGATCGCGCCGTTCGTCCCGTGCCACCGCGTCCTGCCGTCCACCGGCGGCTTCGGCGGCTACTACTACGGCACCCCGGTCAAGCAGTGGCTGCTCGCCCACGAGAAGGCCGTCGGCTGACCGCCCGGTCCGGTCCGGCGCCCCGCCGTCCGCGCCTCAGCCGATCCGCGGACGGCGGGGCGCCGCGCCTCAGCCGGTCCCGGTGACGGTGCTCTGCACCTCGCCCACCTCGACGTCGCGGGTCGCGCCGACCTGGATGGGGTCGTAGGGGTCGTAGGCGAAGGGCGCGACGCCGCCCTGCCCCTGCGCCGTCACCTCCCACACCGAGGTCACCGTCAGCTCGTAGACCTCGCGCGGCTGGTCGACCGAGGCGTGGAGGTACTGGACGCCGCAGGTGAACGTCCCGCCCTTGGTGTACGGCTTGCCGGTCGGCCCGCAGTCCGTCATGACCCTGGCCCGGTCCTCGGTCGTCCCGGACTTGATCGTCATGTCGTGGAGGTTCGCGGTCACGGTGGCGCTCATGTAGCCCGGGATCGTGGCCGTCACCGACCTGGTGGTCTGGCCGACGTCGTCGAGCCAGACCCAGGTCGGGAGGTTGACGTAGCTCTTGACGTCGGGGTTCAGCTTGATCTTCGGCTCGGGCACGGTCAGCGCGGCGCGGGCGATGTCGAGGAGCTCCTGCATGGTGATCGCGTTGGGCGGGGTCGTGTTCGGCGGCACCCAGATCTCGGGCTCCATGCCGCCGAAGCAGGAGACGCCGGCGTCGGTGCCGTCGTGCGCGACGTGCCACCAGCGGCCCTCCTGGCCCACCTTGTCCTTGTACTTGTCCAGGTAGCCGTCGTCGGGGGTCTCGCCCCAGGTCCGCTCCGCGCTGTTCTGCCGGTCGTTGCGGAACTTCATCTCGTCCTCGGCGTTGTTGCCCGGCTCGTACCAGCAGTGGCGCTTGACCTGGTACCCGTCGCTCTTGGCGCCCAGGCCGGACCCGGACAGGCGGATCTGGGAGTTGTACAGCTCGATCCTGCTCGTGTTGCCGCTCTGGCTGGTCCGGACCCCGCCACCGCCGCCGCCGTCCGGCTGCGGGCCGGGGGCGAGCAGGAGCAGGCCCGCGACGGCCACATTCACGATCATCGGAGACACCCCTTCGCGGGTTCACTGGGCAGGTCCTCGTACTGGAGCAGCACGATCCGCCAGACGCCGTCGTCACCGCGGCGCATCCCGGCGGTCTGCAGGAACGGTTTCCGGGTCCACGACGGCTGCTTGCGGACCGCCGTCCCGGTTCCGGCGTCCAGGAGTCGCATGCCGGTCTCGTCGACGCAGGCCTTGAACGTCGCGCCCCGGCCGTCGACCGCGGCGACGTTCATCGCGTAGATCCGGGAGACGCCCCGCAGCGACGTGCGGTGCTCGATGAACCGTCCCACCCACTCGCGGCCCTGCCAGGCCCCCTCGTCCCGCATCGCGTTCAGGTAGGCGGTGTCGGCGCCCCGGGTGACGACGGCGCTGTACGACCCGGCGCGGTAGTCGCGGAAGGCGTTGATCATCCCCGTGGTGTCGGGGTCGGACACCGCGGGCCACTCGACCACCACCCGCACGCCGGGGGAGATCACGATGGTCTCCTCCTTCGGCCCGGAGACGGCGCCGTCGGTGCGCCGCGGGCCGTCCGTGCCGCCCGGTGCGGGGCTGCCCGCCGCGTCCCGCGACGCGCCCGGCGGGTCGGCCGGGAGGTCGACGGGGGTGAACGGCCGGGCGGGCGGCGAGGAGCAGCCCACCGGCGCGGCCAGGGCCAGCGCGGCCAACGCTCGCATGACGGTCACGTTAGGAGCGCCCGCCGCACGGAACCACCGGTATGCACGAATCAGCATGGTTCCGCTCCTCCCTCCGTCCCCGGTCATCCGTGTCTTTTCCGTCCTCGCGTTCTCCGCCCGGCGGGCTTCGCCGTTCAGCGCGGTCATGCCGACGGCGCCGAGCGCATCCGCCACGCGGGCAGCAGCTCGTCGATGAGCGCCTCGGTCTCCGGCGCCATCCCGCCCCCACCGGGCCGGGCGGAGCGCCGGTGCAGGCCGTCCGCCACGGCCCGCAGCCTGGCGGCGTCGCCGGTGAGGTGGGTGGCCCGCAGCAGGTCGCGCCAGAGCCCCTCGTCGTCGGGGGCGAGCAGCAGCCCGGCCCGCACCGCGGCGACGGCCCGGTCGGCCTCGCCGCGGGCCAGCCGTACCTCGCAGAGCCGGTGGGCGGCGTCGGCGACGGCGGCGGTCACGTCGTACTCCAGGTCGTCGGCGGCCAGCCAGGCGTACCGGCCGCGCGGGCGGTCGGCGAGCAGCGGGCCGCGCACCAGCCCCAGCGCCTTCTCCAGCAGTACGGCGCGCATGGTCGGGTCGGCCTGCGCCCGGCGGGCGAACGCGCGGAAGAGCGACCAGTCGGTCCGCACCTCGGGGCCCAGCCGGAGCCGGCCAGAGTCGTCGGTGTGGAGGTTGGGCCGGCCGGAGCGGTCCGTGCCCAGCCAGTCGACGACCCGGGCGATGGTGGCGTCCCGGACCGCGGACTGCACGCCGCGCGGCCACAGGATGCCTCCCAGCACGACCGGGTGGACGCCGGCCGGGTGGGTCGCGAGGTAGACGACGAGCTCCGCGGCGAGGGCGGCGCGGCCCTCCTCCATCGGCGGCGGGCCGAGCACCTCGGCCGGGCCGAGGATCCGCACCTCGACCGAGGGCGCCCCGGCGGCCCGCCGCGACTCCGGCCCGTCGGACAGCGGCCCGTCGGACAGCGGCCCGTCGGACAGCGGCCCGTCGGACAGCGGCTCGCCGTCGAGCCGGTCGGCGGTGTGGAACAGCTCCACCAGCGAGCGGTAGTGGCGTCGGGGCAGGAGCTGGGCGGTGACGTCGAAGCCGAGCGCGTCGACGAGCGCCCGGCCGTCCTCGGTGATCTCCCAGTTCCAGGTGGCGTGCGGCGCCTCGCCCGCCACGACGTACCCGGCGGCCGTACGGACGCCCCTCCTGGCCAGCAGCGCCAGGCGTCGGCCCTCCTCAGGCGTAGGGGCGACCGCGGACAGCACGTAGTGCGGCGGCCAGATCGGGTCGGCGGCGCGGCCGTGGATCCGGCCGGTGAGCACGTCGTCGCCGTGGCCGCGCTCGTTCGCGGTGGCCTCCAGCTCGGGCAGGACCTCGGCGAGGGAGCCCGCGCACCGGATCCGGTCGGGGGCGATCACGGCCAGCTCCTCCCCGAAGCCGACCAGCGTGATCCGCATCCGGTCGGACCAGCGGTTGGTGGCCAGCTCCACGGCGAGCGCGGCGAGCGCCGAGGTGGTCCGCTCCCCCTTCAGGCTGATCAGGCCGTGGGCCGCCTCCAGGTCCACGAGCACCCGGCCCTCGCCGTTGGAGCCGAGCGAGACCAGCCCCGGGTACGGCGCGGGCGCGTCGGCGAGGGACCGCTCGTCGATCATCCGGCCCTCCTCGGCGGACAGCCGCCAGACCTGGCCCCCGTCGCAGGAGACCCAGGGGGCGGGGGCGTCCTCCTGCGGCGGGTGGATCCACAGGTCGAGGGTCTGCGCGGACAGGTAGGCGGCGTAGACGGTCGGCGGGACGCGCCGCTGCCCGGCGAGCGACCTGCCGAGGAGCCGCAGCCCGAGGTCGAGCATCCGGCTGCCCGGCGCGTCGGCCCCGATCCTGAGCGCGACCTCGGCCTCGGCGGCGTCGTCGCGCGGCCGGACCACCCGGCGGCCGAACGCCCTCTCCCAGAGCTGCCGCCTGCGCCTGCCGCCGAGGGCGGCCAGCACCCCGGCCGCCAGCAGGGAGGCCCCGGCGAGGTAGTCGAGCAGCGGCGCCCCGGTCTCGGGCTCGGCGGCCCAGTCCGGGGGGACCGGCCGTTCCGTGACGGTTCCCCGGCCCGGGTCGCCCGGCGCGTGCTCCCGCCCGGTGGCGCGCTCACCGGTCCGGGCGGGGTCGGCGTGCTCGCCGGTCCGGGACGGCTCCGCGGTGCCGCGGCCGGTCTCGGCGGGGGCGGGCCGTTCCACCCGCCCGGGGTCGCCGGACCGCCGGTCTCCGGAGCCGTCGCCGGGCAGGACCGAGGTGTCCTGGGGCGGGGAGACCTCCGTGTGCCTCCCGGTGTGGTGCCCGGTCCCCGTCTCCTCCCCCGCCGGGAGGTCCCGGGCGCCGGGTGTGACGTGCTGGGTGCGTCCGTCGAGCTCGGCGGGCTTGTACGGATGGTCCTTGAGGGTCTCGTCGCGCGGCTGGTCCACCGGGACGATGTGCACGTTCCTGGCGTCGTCCGGCATGTCGAGCACCCAGCCGGGCCTGATCAGGTCGGCCATGTGCAGGCGGCTGCCGTCGGGCTGCTCCTTGTGCTGGTTGAGCCGGTAGACCTCCGGATAGCGGCGGCCGTCGCCCAGGCACTTCTCCGCGATCTCCCACAGGCTCTCGTGGTGGCGGCCGTGCGGCGGCTGCACCACGTACACCTTCTTGACCTCGGCGACCGGCGTCAGCGGCGCCCGCTCCCCGGCGACCGGGGCCGGCAGCGCCGACAGCGCGTCCGCGGCGGCCGCGGCGACCGGCGGGCCGACCGGCAGGCCGCCGGGCCGGGCGATCGGCACCACCACCGCCGACACGGTGAACAGCAGCAGCGCCGCCGAGACCAGCCGGTTGGCCAGCGCCTGTGTGCCGCCGGAGAACGGCACCTGGGCCGGCATGCCGACCCGGCGGATCCCGGCGTAGACCTCGACGATCACGCAGACGGCCAGTTGCAGCCAGGCGAGCCAGACCAGCAGTACGAGGATCGCGATGATCGTGCTGGTGCCGACCTGGCTGGTCAGCACGTCCAGGTCGAGCAGCTCGGGAGGGAGGGGCGGCCCGGCCAGCCGCAGCAGGGCGTAGGGGACCCCGCCGACGAGCGCGGCCAGCAGCACCAGCGCGCCGAGTCCGGCGAGCACGTCGCCCGGCGTGCGCCTGGGCCTGATGCGCACGGGCTGTCGCGGTGGCATGCCTCTCCCTCCCATCCCTCCCTGTCTCCCTCCTCGTCCAGGTTCGCCCCGTCCCGCGGGCCGGGCGGGCGGTACACCCCGATCGGCATGGCTCGCCGTCCGCGGCGGGCCGGGGCGGCGCCCGGGCGGGGCGGGACGGGCCATCAGGCGTCGTCCCCGGCGTCCGGGCCCGCGGTGACCTCGGCCTTCATATCGGAGCCCGGAAAGCCCAGCGCGGCGAGGAAGATCGCCTTCCAGGGGACGGTGACCCCCACGGTGACCTCCGCCTGTCCGGCGCCGACGGAGCATCCGGCGATCCGGACGTCGCCGGCGGCGTGGGCGGCGACGATCTCCTCGGCCTCGGCGCAGACCTCGCCCTCGTCCATGAGCCGGACCTGGCCGGTGGCGCGCAGCGTCTCCTCGTCGATCCGGTCGGCGGCGGCCCGCGCCGCCTGCTCGGCGATGTCGGCGGCCCGCAGCCGGGCGTTGATGGCGGCGCCGCCGTCCACCAGGAGCCCGGCGAGCAGGAAGACCGCCACGGAGAAGACCGCCGTGAAGACCGACATCGACCCCCGCTCGCCCGCCCGCCGGACCGGTCCGGAACGCGGCGACCGCCGCATGGCGCTCATCCCCCGTCCTCCTCCACCCGCCGGAACCGCTCCAGCGGGACCACCGAGTCGCCCTCGATGTCCTTGGCCGCGCCGAAGCCGAGGAAGCTCAGGTCGAGCGAGCAGGTGACCTCGGCCCGGACCCGGCCGCCCATCTCCCACCGGCTGCCCTCCAGGCTGACCTGCGGCTCGCACTGCCCCGACAGGGAGTCCCGCGCCGCCTCCTGCGCCGCCGACTCGGCGTCGGCGAACGAGCGCTCGACCGAGGCGGCCCTCGCCGCGTCCCTGGCCGCGCCGTTGACCTCGCCCTGGGCCTCGACCAGCCTTCCCGCGCCGACGAGAAGCAGCAGGAACAGCAGGAAGACCGGGGCCAGCAGGACCGTCTCGGCGGTCAGCGAGCCGCGTTCGCCGCGCGGGCCGTGCCGGGTGGCGGGCGTCCTGCCGCGCGGGCCGGACCGCGGGCCATCGGGCCAGGGGCTTCCGGTCCGGGGGCTTCCGGTCCGGGGGTTCCCGGTCCGGGGCGACCGCCGTCCGCCGCGCCGTGCGAGGGCGCTCACGGGCATCCCTCGCTCCCGTCGTCGGGCCGGAAGCACTCGACGGGGCCGCCGAACCGCGCGGTGATGGTGAGCGTCGTGGACGGCAGCAGCGGGACCACCTGGACCGCGGTGGCGGTGATCTCGACGCCGCGCCGGCCGTCCTCGTCCCACGCCGTCACGGCGGCGCCCTCCAGAAGCTTCGGGCCGACCGCCCTGAGCACCTGTTCGGCCCTGGAGGTGGCGTCCGACTCCCAGGAGTCGGTGTCGATCCGGGCGAGGCGGGCCCCCTCCCGGGCGGCGGCGTCGGCGACCTGCCGCCCGTGGAACCACAGGGCGAACTGCACGACGAGCAGGATGATCGCCAGCACCACCGGCATGATCATCGCCAGCTCCACGGCGGCGGCCCCGCGCTCCCGGCGGCGCCGTACGGCGGTCCGCGCGGTCGTCCGTACGGTGGCCCTCACGGCGGCCCGTGAACGGCCGCGGCCCTCGCCGGCGGGTGAACGGGCACGGCTCCCGGCGGCGGGCTCCCGGCGGAGCTCAGCCGTCACCGAAGCCACCGCCGTTCCCCTCTCCGCCGCCCCCGCCGCCTCCGCCCCCGCCGCCGAACTGGTTGGAGATCTCGGCCTGCTTGCCCTCGACGAGGGTCTTGATGAGGGTGGCCAGGCCGAGCGCGACCCCGGCGATGATCGCCGTGATGATGACCCACTCGACGGCCGAGGCGCCCCGGGTGGGGGCGTTGCGGGCCCGCTCGATCCTCGTGCTCAGGAACGCGGCCGTATAGACGATCCACGGATGGTTGCTCAGCATGGTCAGGACCCCAACATCTTCATAGCGGCCGGGTAACTCAGGAAGATCACGAAGCCCGCGCAGAGCAGGAGCTGGGCGACGAGCATCGACTGCGAGCGCTCGCCGGCCTGCCCCTCCACCTCGGCGAGCTCGCGGCGCCGCAGGGTCGCGGCGCGGGCGGTCAGGGACGATCGGACCTTGGCGCCGTCGTCGGCGACCAGCCCGAGCGCGGCGGACAGGTCGCGCAGCTCGTCGACGTTGATCTCGTCGCCGAGCTGCCCGAGCGCCTGCCAGGGGGTGATGCCGACGATCCGGGCGTTGCCCAGGGCCTCGCGGATGCGGGACATCGCCCAGTTGGCGCCGTCGTCGTCGGCGTTCGGGCTGCCCACCGAGACCGCCATCATCAGCGCCTCCGGCACACCGCGCCCGCCCGCGAGGTTCATCGCGACCAGGTCCAGGAAGGCCCCGACGACGTGCCGGAAGTCACGGCGCATCCGGGCGGCGTCCCGCTTGGTCTGCAGGTCGGGCAGGACGAAGAAGACCCCGGCGACCGCGAGCGCGGCCCACAGCGGCACGGTGAGCGAGACGCCCCACCCCATCAGCACCAGCCAGCCGACCAGCAGCGGGAACGCCAGCAGCCCGGAGGCGGCCAGCAGCGCCTTGGTGGCGAGGAACCCCTCGAACGACCTGCCGAGCAGCGCGAGGTCGGCCCTGGCCGAGCGGGCCTCCCAGCCGCGCGCCGCGTAGAAGCGGGCCAGCCGCTCCCCCAGGGAGCGCCGGAAGGCGCTGACCTCCTCGTCGGGCAGGACGAGCCGGGCGCGCGGCGCGTCGGTGCCCTCCCGGGCGGCGTCCAGCGCCAGCAGCCGCGACACCAGGCCGGGCCGGGCCGGGAACAGCGCCCGGACCAGCAGGAACAGGCCGAGCCCCAGCACGCCCCCGGCGAGCACTCCCTCGGTCATTCGTGCGCCTCCCCCGTGGACGGCAGGCCCAGCAGCCGGGCCGGCTTGTCGAAGCGGGCCAGGCGGCGCATCCAGGCGAACCCGGCTCCGAAGAACCCGGCGACCACCACGAGCACGGCCTGGCCGAGAGTGCTGTCGTACTCCTCGACGTAGGAGGGGTTGAACACCACCAGGGCGACGGCGAAGGCGACGGCCGTGCCGACCACGATCTGCACGCTGCGCCGGGTGGAGCGGCGCTCGGCCTCGACACGGCGGCGCATGTCGAGCTCCTCGCGGGCCGACACGGCGAGCGCGCCCAGCACGTCGCGCAGGCCGGGGCCGCGCAGCTTGGAGTTGAGGATCAGCGCGGCCACCACCAGGTCGGCCGAGGGGTCGTCGAGCTCGTCGGCGAACAGCCGCAGCGCGTCGGGCAGCGGCATGCGGGTGTGCAGGCGGTCCACCAGCGAGCGCAGGTGCGGGCGGAGCGTGGGGGCCGCGGCCCTGATGGAGGAGGGGATGGCCTGCTCCAGGCCGGCGGCCCCGGCGATGGTGTCGCGCAGCGACTCGGTCCAGGCGGCCAGTCCCTCCAGCCGCCGCATCGCGGTGCGCTCCTCGGCCGCGCCGCCGGAGAGGCCGCGCCAGCCCAGGGCGAGCAGGACGGCGCCCGCCGCCATGACCGGCCAGCCGGTCACCACGAGGACGACCACCCCGGCGATCGCGCCGACCGCCGAGCGGGTGGACAGGGCGCGCAGGACCTCCTTGCGGCGGGGGCCGCGACCGGGGACGGCCGGGCGGGGGCGCACGCCGTACAGGGCGAGGCCGAGCAGGAACAGTCCCGCGCCGACGGCCGCGCCGGCGAGCATCACCAGCGGGTCGAGCAGCCCGGGCGGGACGGGGATCATGACCAGCCTCCCGGGTCGTAGCCGTGCCGGGCGAGCTCCTCGGCGCACGACAGGGGGGCGTGCGGCAGGACCCGGCCGTCGGGCGCCTGGGCGAACACCTCCGACGACAGCACCCGGCCGTCCACGCCCGCCACCTCCCGCACGCTGGAGACGAAGCGGCGCAGCCGTCCGCCCGCGGCGTACTCGTTGCGCTTCTCGATGAAGACGACGAAGTCGATCGCGCCCGCGATGAGCATGTGGGTGGCCTCGATCGGCAGCCGCTCGGTCGCCTGCAGGGCGTAGGTGGCGATGCGGTTGAAGACCTCCATCGAGGAGTTGGCGTGGATGGTGGACAGCGAGCCGTCGTTGCCCTGGGTCATCGCGTTGAGCATGGTGACGATCTCGTCGCCGAGGACCTCGCCGACGATCACCCGCGAGGGGTTCATGCGCAGGGAGCGGCGGACCAGCTCAGCCATGCTGATCTCGCCCTGGCCCTCGGAGTTGGGCAGCCTCTGCTCGAAGGCGACGACGTTGGGGTGCAGCTCGGGGAACTGGTCGAGACCGAGCTCCAGGGCCCGTTCCACGGTGATCAGGCGCTCGGTGGGCGGGATCTCGTTGGCCAGCGCGCGCAGCAGGGTGGTCTTCCCGGCGTTGGTCGAGCCGGAGATCATGATGTTCTTCCGCGCGGCGACCGCGGCCGACAGGAAGCGGCCCACCTCCGGGGTGAGCGTGCCGTTGCCCACCAGGTCGCTGAGGAAGACCTTGCCCAGCCGGGCACGGCGGATGGAGACGGCCGGGCGGACCGTGACGTCCATGACCGCCGAGAGGCGGGATCCGTCCGGCAGGCGCAGGTCGAGCTGGGGGTTGGCGGTGTCGAACGGCCTGCTGGACAGGCCGCTGTAGGCGGCGAGGATCTGGATCAGCTCGACCAGTTCGTCGTCGCTGTCGGCCACCGGCTCGGCCAGGCCCTCCCGGCCGTCGGCGTAGCCGACGAAGACGCGGTCGCAGCCGTTGATGTCGATGTTCTCGACCTCGGGGTCGTCCAGCAGCGGCTGCAGGCGGCCGACGCCGAACAGGGCCGCGTGGATGCCGGCGGCGAGCGCCTCCTCCTCCTCGGCCGTGGGCGGGGTGCGGCCGACGCCGATCTCGCCGCGGGCGAACTCCTCCAGCACCTGGGCGATCAGCGCCCGGGCGAACTGGCGCTCGTCCTCGCCGGTCATCGGGGCCAGGCCGCCGGCCTGGTCGAGGCGGCGCTGGTGGGCCAGGCGGTCGCCGACCTCCTGCCGGAAGCGCTTCACGAGGGTGTGGTCGACGGTCATACGGCCGGCTCCGGGGCTCGGACGGTGGCGACGACGCGGGCGGCGAGCTCGCGCGCCGTACGGATGACCAGGGAGCGGTCCAGCCGGCCGCCCCACTGGCCGCGCAGCAGCTCGGCGCCCTTGGGGTCGTGCGCGAGGCCGCTGACGAAGGCGACCCGGCGGCCGGTGGCGGTGACGATCCGGCGGACCTCCTCGATGGCCGTGCGGTACTGGCGGGGATCGGCGATCACCACGACCGCGATCTGGGGGTCGCGGGGCATGATGTGCAGGCGCTCGCGCAGGTGGGCGACGTGGTCGAGGCTCGCCCTGGTGAACAGCAGCACCAGCTCCGCCTCGGCCGTCAGCTCGGCCGTCTGCGGGTGCCCGCCGAGGCGGCCGCAGTCGGCCAGCACGTCGGCGCCGGGCAGCGCGGCCAGCGCGCGGCCGAGCGGGCCCCACATCCAGGTGAGCCCGGCGGCCTGCTCGCCGTGGGTCAGCCCGGCCAGCACGTCGAGGCCGCCGACGATCTTCTGGGTGTGCTCGTGGATCTGCTCGGGGCGAAGGCCGCGGCGGGCGGTGGCGCCCAGGGTCAGCAGTCCCCGGGCGGGGTTGAGGACCCCGCCGTCGGCGGCCGGGAGGCGGTAGGCGAGGTCTCCCCCGGCCGGGTCGCACTCGGCGAGCAGCACCGGGTGCGGCCAGACGGCGCCGAGCGCGGTGGCCGCCGTGGTCACGCCCGGGGCGCCCTTGTCGGCGGCCAGTGCGATGAGCGCCACCTCAGCGCGCTCCGGGCAGCTCGGCCAGCGCGATCTCACCGCTGGAGGCGTAGGCGGCGACCGTCGGGGAGATGGTGCTGTCCACGATCACCGTCACCAGGCCGGAGGTCCTGCCCTGGGCCTGGCCGGACCCGCCGACCTGGTGGACCAGGGCGTTGGGGGCCAGCACCCGGCTGGTGGCGTTGCCGCCGCCGCCCCGGCTCGGGACGTATATCACCTGGACCCGGTCGCCCCGCTCCAGCGTCCCGGGCATCTGGCCGGGCTTGAGGGAGAGTCCGACCTGCGCCTTGCCGGGGCCGAGCTCCCTGCTGGCGGAGACGACCATGTCGCGGGTCAGGAGGGTGCCGGGCAGGAGGGTGACGCGGGCGAAGTTCTGCGCGACGAGGGCGCGGTCGGCCCAGGCGACGTAGCCGACGCCGGTGTCGGCGATCTGCGTCTCGCGCATCACGGCCTCGGTGAAGGGCTGGCCCGCGCCGACCTGCTGGGAGATCACGATCGCGGAGACCCGGTCTCCGCTGCGCATGACCAGGAGGGTCGTGGCGAGCGCGCCGCCCAGGATGAGCAGTACGGCGAGGGCCGCGAGGGCGGGTTTGCGCTCTCGCGGGGGTACGGGGAGCTTGCGCGACGCCGGGCCGGAAAGGGAACTCGCCGACCCCGGCCGCTCGGCGTTCAGCGGTGTGCGGCTCGCCGGCTTCTCACTGGTCCTCATGGGCAGGGGGACTCCCAGAGTGATTAACGCGTTGGGACTACTGGTTGAATTTACGCCATTATGCGCACCATGCCGATGAAGCGCCGGACAAAAGCCGGGTCCCATGCTCGTTTGATAGGAACAGGTCTGTCAACGACGGCTCCATGAAACCTGTCCCTTCCGCCACATGACAAGAAGCTTATCCGGGTGATAAGGACATGAATTAATGCATATATCTACCGTCCCAATATTCCCTTCGGTCCCTGCGGTCACGGCCGCACCGCACCGCCGCCGGTCCGGCCCGCGAACCGGACCGCCCGAAACCCGGATCCCATGACCGCTTTGACGGACTTAAGGCGAAAAATACCTTTTGCCGGATATAGCGACCTCGGGGACAGGGGAAACCGTCGGGTTATCCACAGGAAGGGGCGACCCGTCCCCAGCCCGCACCCCGTCCCTGGCACCATCGAACCCCATTAGAACGGCATGACCGGCCGGTCACATCCGACGGTTGTCCACAGGCGGGAATGTTTTCCACATACCACCCCGGGCCCCGCGGCATCGCCGCGAACACCTCGTCCCGGGCGGTTCCCGCTCTGTACCGTGGACCCGGCGGACCCGGCCCCCGACCGAGGGAGAGCGGCGATGCGCATCATGCTCACCGTGCTCGGCGAGCACGCCGACCGCGACGTCGTGGTGGAGGCGGACGAGACCACCACGGTGGGCCGGCTGGCGGAGTCGCTCTCCGGGCAGGGCGGCGAGCGGCCGACCAACGTGGTGCGGCTGACCCGCACCAGGGCCCCGTACGGCCTGGGCCGCGACGGCGACGCCGCCGAGCCGCCGGACCTCTGGCTCGACGGCCGCGCCCTCGACCCCGGCGCCCCGGTCCTCGGCCTGCTCCGCGACGGCGACCTGGTCACCCTCGACCGCGACCTCGCCGCCGCCACCATCGCCGAGGAGCCCGGCGGCATCGTGGAGATCCGCGTCGTCGGCGGCCCGGCCGCCGGGTCGGTGCACCGGCTGGGCCTGGGCGTCCACGTCGTCGGCTCCGACCCCGTCTGCGCGGTGTCCGTCCCCGACCCGGGGCTGCCCGCCGAGGCCGCGGTGATCCGCCTCACCCCCGAGGCCATCACCGTGGAGCCCGCCCCGGGAGGCGGGGCCGTGCCGCGGCTGGACCGCGAACCCCTCCGCGGCCTCGCGCCCTGGCCCGAGCACGCCCTGCTGACCTGCGGCACGACCGTGCTGACGCTGACCGCCGTGGAGCCCCCCGACGCCCACCTCGACGCCCAGCCCGACGGCGGCCTCGCCTACAACCGGCCGCCCCGGCTCCGCTCCCCCGGCGGCGAACGGCGCTTCGAGGTCCCGGCCGAGCCGAAACGGGCCGAGGGCATGCGGCTGCAGCTGCTGACCGCGTTCCTGCCCCTCGTGCTCGGCGTCGGCATGGCCCTGGCGCTCAAGGCGTGGTACTACCTGCTGATCGCGCTGATGACCCCGCTCATCATGGTCGGCCAGTGGGTGAGCGACCGGCGGCACGGCCGCAAGCAGTACCGCAAGGAGCTCAAACGCTACCGGGAGCGGATGCGGGAGTTCGAGGCCGCGGTGGAGGCGGCGCGCGCCGCCGACGAGGCCGAGCGCCGCGCCGCCGCGCCCGACCCCGCCGAGGTCCTGCTCACCGCGACCGGCCCCCGGCGGCGGCTCTGGGAGCGCCGCGACCACGACCCCGACGCGCTGCGCCTGCGGGTCGGCCTCGCCGACCTGCCGGCCGGCCTGGAGTTCGTCCCCGAGCGGTCCGCGCCCGCCGACTTCGTCCCGCCCGACCCGCCCGCCTGCCACGCCGTGCCGGTGGCCCTGGCCATGCGGCGGCTGGGCGTCGCCGGGCTGACCGGCCCACGGTCCCGCACGGCCGGACTGGCGCGCTGGCTGGTGGGCCAGGCCGCCGTCCTGCACAGCCCGCGCGACCTGGCGATCGTGGTGCTGTCGGCGCACGGCGACGGCGAGGAGCGGTGGAACTGGGTGCGCTGGCTGCCCCACTGCGCCCCGCACGGCGGCGAGGACTGCGTCGCGCTGGTCGGCGCCGATCCCGAGGCCGCGGCCCGGCGGGTGAGCGAGCTGGTCACGCTGATCGAGGAGCGGCTCGGCGAGGAGGACGACCCCGCCGCCCGGATCGGCCGCGCCCCCGCCGGCTGGGCCGACCTCGGCGGCGGGACCGGGACCAGGCGGGACGAGCCGATCCCCGTCTACGACGAGCGCCCCTACGACGTGCTGGTCGTCCTGGACGGCGCGCAGGTCCTGCGCGCCCTGCCCGGCATGCCGCAGGTGCTGCGCCAGGGCCCGCGGGCCGGCGTCCACACCCTGGCGATCGACGACGACCAGCGGCTGCTGCCCGAGGAGTGCGCCACCGTCGCCGACGTGGCCGCCGACGGCACCGTACGGCTGCGCGGCGGCGGGCTGGACGGCATCGGCGGGATCCTGGCCGACCAGGTCACGGCCACCTGGTGCGACCGGCTGGCCCGGTCCCTGGCGCCGCTGCGCGACGTCAGCCGTGACGACGCCGCCACGGCCCTGCCCGGCTCCGCGCGGCTGCTCGACGCGCTACGGCTGCCGTCGGTGTCCGGCGAGGCCCTGGCCGGACGATGGGGCCGGTCCACCGAGGCGTTGATCGGCGTCGGCCCCGACGGGCCGTTCTCGGTCGACCTGCGCGTCGACGGCCCGCACGCCCTCATCGCCGGCACCACCGGCGCGGGCAAGTCGGAGCTGCTGCAGACGCTCATCTGCTCTCTCGCGGTGGTCAACCGGCCCGACGAGATGACGTTCGTGCTGATCGACTACAAGGGCGGCGCCGCCTTCAAGGAGTGCGTACGGCTCCCGCACACCGTCGGCATGGTCAGCGACCTCGACGGCCACCTGACCCAGCGGGCCCTGGACTCCCTGGCCGCGGAGATCCGGCGCCGCGAGCGGCTGCTGCTGTCCGCCGGGGCCAAGGACATCGAGGACTACCACGAACTGCGCGACGCCCAGACGGCCCGCGCCTCCCGCGACCTGCTCGTCGCCGGGGGCGGCGCCCCGTCCGCCCCGCCCACGCCGCTGCGCGGCCGGGGCGCGCCGCTGCCCCCGCTGCCCCGGCTGGTGCTGGTCATCGACGAGTTCGCGGCCATGGTCACCGAGCTGCCCGACTTCATGACCGGGCTGGTGGACATCGCCAGGCGGGGCCGTTCGCTCGGCATCCACCTCGTCCTGGCCACCCAGCGGCCCGGCGGCGTGGTGACCGCCGACATCCAGGCCAACACCTCGCTGCGGATCGCGCTGCGGGTGACCGAGGCCGCCGAGTCCGCAGACGTCATCGGCCGGCCGGACGCCGCGCACATCCCCAAGTCGGCCCCCGGCCGGTGCTACGTCAAGTCGGGGGCGGGCGCGGCCGTCGCCGTGCAGACCGCGCGGATCGGCGGGCGCGGCCCCGGCGCGGCGAGCGAGGTCCGGGCCCGGGTCACCGAGGTCGGCTGGCGGGCCCTGGGGCATCCGCCGGCCGCCCCGGACGCGGCGGCCGAGGGGGCGGCCGTCACCGACCTGTCCGTGCTCGCCGACGCCCTGGCCGACGCCGCCCGCGTCGCCGGAGTCCCCCGGCAGCCGAGCCCCTGGCTGGAACCGCTCCCCGACCTGGTGGTCGCCCCCGGCCTCCCGGAGCCCGAGGGGGCCGCGCCGTACCGGCCGGGGAAGGAGGAGGTGCCGCCACTGGCCTTCGGCATGACGGACCTGCCGTGGGCGCAGGACCGGCGGGCGCTGACGCTGGACCTCGCCCGCGGGGGCCACCTGCTGCTGGCCGGCTCCCCCCGGAGCGGGCGCTCCACCGCGCTGCGCACCCTGGCCGGGGCGATCGCGGCGGGCGCGTCCCCGGAGGACGTGCACCTGCACGTGATCGACTGCGGCTCGGGGGCGCTGCTGCCGCTGATGGCGATGCCGCACTGCGGCGCGGTGGTGACCCGCGACCAGCTCGACCGGGTCGAGCGGCTGCTGACCCGGCTGCGCGCCGAGGTCGGACGGCGCCAGCAGCTCCTCGCCGAGGCCGGTCACGCCTCGCTGGCCGAGCTGCGCGCCGGCTCCACCGGCTCCACGGTGCCCCCCGGGTCTTCCGGGTCCCCCGGGTCCCCGGGATCCCTGGGGTTCCCGGGTGAGCGGCCGCCCTGGCTGGTGCTGATGCTCGACCGATGGGAGGGGTTCGTCGCCGCGTTCGAGAACTACGACTACGGCCGGCTGGTCGAGGCGATGATGCAGCTGCTGCGCGAGGGCCCGGCGGTCGGGCTGCGCGCCGTGGTGACCGGCGACCGGTCGGCGCTGATCGGCCAGATCTCCACGGTGTTCGACGACCGGCTGATCCTGCGGCTGGCCGACCCGGCCGACTACGGCCTGGCCGGGCTGCCGGTCAAGGACCTTCCGGCCGTGCTCGGCCCCGGCCGCGCGGTGTCGTCCGGCGAGCACGGCGTCGTCGAGCACCAGATCGGGCTGCTCCGCGACGACCCGTCCGGCCCGGCCCAGGTCGCCGAGCTCCAGGCGCTGTCACGCGCGATCCCCGCCCGCTTCGGCGGCGACCGGGTCGTGTCCCCGGTGGCCGCCGCGGCGGGCGCCGCCACGGCCACCGCCGCGGCCGGGCCCGCCGGGTGGGTCTGGGGCGGTGAGCCGCCGCTGCGGGTGGACGCGCTGCCGACCCGGATCACCGCGGCGCAGGCGATGGCGCTGGCGCCGTCGCACGAGCCGCCGTCACCGCTGTGGGCCCTGCTCGGCGCCGGCGGCGACTCGCTGACCCCCATGGGCGTCGACCTGATGGCCCACGGCCCCGGTGCGGTCGTCGCGGGCCCGCCCCGGTCCGGCCGGTCCTCGGCGCTGGTGACCGCCGCCCGCTCGCTGCTGGAGCACGGCACACCGGTGATCGCGGTCGCCCCGCGGCGCAGCCCGCTGCGCGACCTGGCGGGCGTGCCCGGCGTGGTGGCCGTCCTCGGCGCGGACGGCGATCTGGAGGGGGCCGTCGCCGGACGGGAGCGCTACGTGGTGGTCGTCGACGACGCCGAGCTCGTCTCCCCCGACTCCCCGCTGGGCATGGCCCTGGAACAGGTGCTGCGCACCGGCCGCGACGGCGAGCACGGCCTGATCGCCGGCGGGGCCACCGGCGACCTGACCACCGCCTACCGCGGGTTCGTCGCCGAGGCCCGCAAGTCCCGGACCGGCCTGCTGCTGGCGGTGCAGAGCCCCGCCGACGGCGACCTGTTCACGATCCGGCTGCCGCGCGGCGCGGTCGGCGGCCCGCCCGGCCGGGGCCTGCTGGTCACGCTCGGCTCGACGACCCCCGTCCAGACCGCCCTGCCCGGCTGAACCCGGCCCGAGGGTGCCGGAACGCGTCCGGCGGTCCGGCCGAGGCGGCCCCGGAAAGCATCCGGGAAGCACCCGGCCGGCGCACGTCAGCGGACCGGGTGCCACATCCCGACGGCCACCGGAACGCCGGGAGAGGCGTGCAGGAGCGGCGGGTGGTCCGGGGCGGGCAGCCCGGCCGCCCGGACGAGGTTCTGGTCCAGGCGCTCCAGCCGGACCTCGCGCAGCGGCCACGGGGGATGCTCGACCTCGGCCGAGGCCAGCGTGCCCGCGAAGAGGGTGAACAGCCGGTAGCGGGCGGTCAGGAAGATCGCGGCCTCGTCCGGGGCGTCCAGCGGCGGCCCGGTCTCCACGACGGCGTCGCAGTGCCCGCCCGGTTGGAGCGGCCGGTGCCTGCGGCAGCGGTAGCGGCGCCGCGCGCCGTCCACCCGCACCGCCATGTCCGACCAGAAATAGGGCAACCCGTAGGTGAGGCGGGCGCCGAGGACGGCCGGGAGACGGCCGGCGTCCAGCGAGTAGAACCAGATCCCGGCGCGGCCCCGCTCGTCGCGCACGTAGGTGCGCACGTTGGTCTCCGGGAAGCGGGACAGCCACGGCAGGGCCGGGATCCCCGGCGGCCGCAACCCCTCCAGCAGGAAGGGGGTCAGGCTGACCCACGCCGTTCCGTCGAAGGCGTCGACCTTGAGACCTGGCGGCAGCGTGGCCTGGATCAGCTCGGCGGGATAGCGCCAGTGGACGAACGTGATGTGGGACCAGCGGTGGTACATCACCGGCCGGTCCACTCGCGGGGACGGAGGCGGTGCAGCGGACATGACCGGTTCCTACCCGGATCCGGCCCGTTCGGTCCGGCGCGGTGCCGGTCATGATCGCCGCTCGGATCTCCCTCTGTCCAATTCGTCCAGGATGTCCTCGGTGGAGAAGGTGTCGACCGCGGCGGCGGCGGCACGGTCCAGGATCTCCTCCAGACCGGGACGGCCCGCGTCGGCCGCGGGTTCACCCGGCGGGTGCTCCCGCCAGGGCTGCCAAGCGCTCATTGCTCGCCCCTCAGCAGGTGAAAAACCCTTGTCCGGAGCTTTGCCCTGAATTGGTCGCCATGGCCCTGCTTCGCTGTGGAAACGGCGAAGCAGGGCCACGGCCGACGGGTCAGCGGGTGGCCGACTCGATGTTGCCGCGGTAGGTGTTGATGACGCGGGACGCCTCGGCGAGCTCCTCGGACATCCGCTGGAAGGCCGCGCGGTAGTTCTGCCAGGCCTCGCTGAACCGCTGGGCGCCGGGACCGGTCCAGGCGGTGCCGACCTTGCCGGCCTCCCGGTCCAACGCGGCCATCGTGGCCCTCACCTGGTCCGCCTGCTGGGTGAACTGGGTGGCCATCTGCTGCATTTCCGCGGGATTTCCGCCGAGCAAGTTCTGGCTCATGCCCGTCTCCTTCGGGATGGGTGTCGGGGATCACCAAACGAAATCACGATAGGCGACCGGACCACAATGATTTCGTGAATATGCGCAGCGGCTATGGATCTTCCTTCCCACCCGAAAGGCCGCCGCGTTTTCACCCGGTTTCTCATGCCGGTCCGCGCGTCCCGGGGACGGCCCCCGGGCGGCGGGACGGCCGGCGGCCGGCGAAACGGTCACCGCACCGAGCAACCCGGACGAGACCCGGCGATCAGATGACGCCTACACTCCGTTGAAGGCCCGAGGCCGATGCTCCATCGACAAGACCCGCCGGGCCGTACGAACGCACGAAGGGAACACGTCGGTGCACAAGGTCCTGATCGCCAACCGTGGTGAGATCGCGGTGCGGATCGCCCGCGCGTGCAGGGACGCCGGGCTGGCCAGCGTCGCGGTCTACGCCGACCAGGACCTCGACGCGCTGCACGCGCGGGTCGCCGACGAGGCGTACGCGCTGGGCGGTCAGTCCCCGGCCGAGACCTACCTGGACGTCGGCAAGCTGCTGCGCGTCGCCCGCGACAGCGGCGCCGACGCCGTCCACCCCGGCTACGGCTTCCTCGCCGAGAACGCCGCCTTCGCCCAGGCCGTCATCGACGCGGGCCTGACCTGGATCGGCCCGCCGCCGTCCGCGATCGACGCCCTCGGCGACAAGGTCCAGGCGCGCCACATCGCCCAGGCGGTCGGCGCGCCGCTGGTGGCCGGAACCCCCGACCCGGTCTCCGGCCCCGACGAGGTGCTGGCCTTCGCCGCCGAGCACGGCCTGCCCATCGCGATCAAGGCCGCGTACGGCGGCGGCGGGCGCGGCCTCAAGGTGGCCAGGACGGCCGAGGAGATCCCCGACCTGTACGACAGCGCCGTCCGCGAGGCCGTCACCGCGTTCGGCCGGGGCGAGTGCTTCGTCGAGCGCTACCTCGACCGTCCCCGCCACGTGGAGACCCAGTGCCTGGCCGACACCCACGGCAACGTGGTGGTGGTCTCGACCCGTGACTGCTCGCTGCAGCGCCGCCACCAGAAGCTGGTCGAGGAGGCCCCCGCGCCGTTCCTGACCGACGAGCAGGTCGGGCTGCTGCGGTCGAGCTCCAAGGCGATCCTGCGCGAGGCGGGTTACGTCGGGGCGGGCACCTGCGAGTTCCTCGTGGGGCAGGACGGCACCATCTCCTTCCTGGAGGTCAACACCCGCCTGCAGGTCGAGCACCCGGTGACCGAGGAGGTCGCCGGCGTCGACCTGGTGCGTGAGATGTTCCGGATCGCCGACGGCGAGCCGCTGGGCTACGACGACCCGCCGCTGCGCGGCCACTCGTTCGAGTTCCGGATCAACGCCGAGGACGCCGGGCGCAACTTCCTGCCCGCGCCGGGCGCCATCACCGCGATGCGCGTCCCGTCCGGGCCCGGCGTGCGGCTGGACTCCGGCTACGAGGAGGGGATGACCGTCCCGCAGTCCTTCGACTCCCTGGTCGCCAAGCTGGTGGTGACGGGCGCGACCCGCGAGCAGGCGCTGCAGCGCGCCCGCCGGGCGCTGGCGGAGTTCGAGATCGAGGGCATGCCGACCGTGCTGCCCTTCCACCGCGCCGTCATCGAGGACCCGGCCTTCACCTCCGACCCGTTCTCGGTGCACACCCGGTGGATCGAGACCGAGTTCACCACGCCCATCGAGCCGTACGCCGGCCCGGTGGCCGACTCCGGCGCGCCCGCCGAGCGGGAGCACATCACCGTCGAGGTCGGCGGCAAGCGCCTGGAGGTCGTGCTGCCGGCCGGGTTCGCCGCGCCGGCCCCGGCCCGGGGCTCCGCCAGGCCGCCCCGGCGGGGGAACCCGGGCGGTGCGGGCAAGAAGGCCGTGGCCGGGGGCGACAACCTGGTCAGCCCGATGCAGGGCACCATCGTCAAGGTGGTGGCCGCCGACGGCGACGCCGTCGCGGCCGGCGACACCGTCGTGGTGCTGGAGGCGATGAAGATGGAGCAGCCGCTGACCGCGCACAAGTCGGGCACCGTCACCGGCCTGGCGGCCACGCCCGGCCAGACCGTCACCGCGGGCGCCGTGATCTGCGACATCAAGGACGCCTGACCGGCGCCCGGGGCGGCGCGGATCCGCGACCCCACGGGCGTCCGGGACGGCGCGCGGCGGCCGCCGCGCCGTCCCGGACGCCGCGGGGGACGTCTGGAAGGGATACGGTCGGGAAGTGGGAACTCTGACGTCCGCTTGTTCGTCCTGAAGGGCGAAGGAGGCTTTCTTGCCGTGATCACGACAAAAACCGCACCGGGCCGCCTCGGCGCCGCGCTCGTCGCGCTGCTCGCCGGGCTGCTGGCCGTCTTCATGATCGCTCCAGCCGCCCATGCCGCCGCGCCCGACCCGGGCACGATCTCCTCGGGCCTGACGGACGGCGACCGCTTCTACGCGGATCCCGCCTCCGGCATCCCCGCGAACGCCGTCGACGAGATCCGCGGAGCCGTCGGGCAGACGAAGAGCTCCTCGGTCTACGTCGGGCTGCTGCCTGAGGGGTCCGTCACCAGCAAGTCGCAGGCCAGGACCCTGCTGACCTCCGTCCGCAAGGACGTCGGCGGCAAGTCCACCATCCTGCTGATGAGCGGAAAGACCCCGTTCGGCGTCTCCAACATCAAGGGCGTCGACGTCGACGAGCTGCTGGGCCGGGCCAAGACCACCTCCAGCCCCACCGACAACGTGGTCAACTTCGTCAAGCTGGCCGACGACGCGGCCAGCGGCGCCGGGCTCGGCTCCGGCTCCGGATCGGATTCCCGCTCCTCCTCCGGAGGCGGCGGGGGCGTCCTGATCGGCATCCTGGTGCTGGCCCTGGCCGGCGGTTTCGGCCTCTTCTTCTACTCCCGCAAGAAGAAGAAGCAGCGCGAGGCCCGCGAGGCGGCGGAGCTGGCCGCGGTCAAGCAGACCGTGGACGAGGACGTCACCAAGTTCGGCGAGGAGATCACCGGCCTCGACACCGACGTCAAGCTCCTCGGCGACGGCGCCGAGCACCAGCAGGACTGGCAGCGCGCCCTCGACTCCTACGAGCGGGCCAAGGTGGAGCTGGACGCGGTCAAGCGCCCCGACGAGCTGCGCAACGTGACCTCCACGCTGGAGGAGGGCCGCTACGCCCTCGCCTGCGTCAAGGCCCGCGTCAACAACCAGCCGCTTCCCGAGCGGCGTTCCCCGTGCTTCTTCAACCCGCAGCACGGCCCGTCCGCCCGTGACGTGCGCTGGGCCCCGCCCGGCGGCGCGGTGCGCGACGTCCCGGCCTGCGCGGCGGACGCCGAGGCCGTCGAGCGCGGCTTCGAGCCGCAGACGCGCCAGGTCATGGTCAACGGCGGCTACCGCCCGTACTACGAGGCCGGTCCCGCCTACCAGCCCTACGCCTACGGCTACTACGGCGGCTTCGGCGACATCATGACCGGCATGCTCGTCGGCACCATGCTCGGCGGCATGATGGGCGGCGGCTGGGGCATGGGCGGCGGCTACGGCATGGGCTACGAACAGGGCGTGGCCGACGCGGGCGGCGGTGCCGACTTCGGCGGCGGCGGAGACTTCGGCGGCGGCGGCTGGGGCGACTTCGGCGGCGGCGGAGACTTCGGCGGCGGTGACTTCGGTGGGGGCGACTGGTGACCCGCCGGTGACCGGTTGACGATCGCCTCCTGAGACGGCGAGACGGGCGCGTTCCCCCGAGGGGACGCGCCCGTCTCCGTGTCCGGATCCCGTACGGCGCCCGTCTCCGCGTCCCGGCCGCCTACGGCGCCCGGCGGACCTCGCACGCGGCGGGCTCTGCGGGGCCGCCGGGACCCGCCGGGCGGCCGACGCGTCCGCTCCGCCGGACGAGGTCAGGTGCTCCCGCGCACCGTCAGCCGGGGGGCGAGCAGGGTGGCGTCCGGCACGGCGGCGCCCGTCAGCTTGGCCATGAGCAGCCGCACCGCCTCGCGGCCCACGTCCTCGGCCGGGACCAGCACCGACGTGAGCGCCGGGCCGGCCCGCTCGGCGACGTCGTCGGGGCAGATCGCCACCACCGCGACGTCCTCGGGGACCCGCCTGCCGTACTGGCGCAGCGCCCCGAGCACGTGGCCGACCGCCGCCTCGTTGTGCACGACCAGGGCCGACAGCTCCGGCCGCGTCTCCAGCAGCCGCCGTACCGTCTCCGCGACCTCCTCGAAGCTCTCCTCGCACGGCAGGGCCGTACCGGTCATGCCACGCCCGGCCACGGCCTCGGTGAACCCCTCCCTGGTACGGCGGGCGAACCCGGTGCCGCGCTCGTAGACCACCGAGGGGGCGCCGAGCAGCGCCACCTCCCGGTGCCCGCGTTCGGCCAGGTGTTCCACGCAGAGCGCGCCGGCCCGGTGGAAGTCGAGGTCCACGCAGGTCAGCCCGGCCGTATCGGCGGGGAATCCGATCAGGACGCTCGGCTCGGCGAGCTCGCGCAGCAGCGGCACCCTGCTGTCGTGCAGTTCCACGTCCATCAGCACCAGGCCGTCGGCCAGGGCGCTCGCCACCGCCCTGCGCAGTCCCTCGGCCCCCTCGTCGGCGGTCAGCAGCAGCACGTCGTGGTCGTAGCCCCGGGCTGCGGTGACCACCGAGGTGGCGAACTGCATCAGCACCGGGACGTGCATCCCGGCCCGCAGCGGCAGCACCAGCGCGATGACGTTCGCCCGCCGGCTGGCCAGCGCTCTGGCCCCGGCGTTGGGGTGGTACCCGAGCGTCCGCACGCTGTCGAGGACCCGCCGCCGGGTGTCGGCGGAGATCGCCCGTTTCCCGCTGAGGACGTAGGAGACGGTGCTCACCGCCACCCCGGCGTGCCGGGCGACCTCGGCGATCGTCACCGCCCGCCCGCTCATGCGCCTCCTCGCCCGCCGGCCGGAAGAACGCGTCCGCCGACCGGAAGGACACGTCCGCCGGCTGGGAGGACACCGTTGCCCCGCCCGGTGTCCCGGGGGACGCGCCCGCGGGCGCGCCATGCCGTCCGCTCGTCGCACTCGCTCACGTGCGCTCTCCGAAGGTGAAGCCGGCCAGGGTGATCCCGGCGTTCTCGAACACCATATAGAGATCACGGACCCCGCGGACATCCGCGAGCCCGGTGCGGACCTCGGTGAGGTCGTAGCGGCCCGCCCGGGGGACGGCGAGGTCGCCGAGGAGCGGGCCGTGCAGCGGGTCGTCCAGCCTCAGGCTGATCACGCCGCCCTCGGCACCGGTGACACGCGCCGAGAGCGAGGCGGCCCCGTCGCCGAAGTCCGTCGAGCGGAACGCGATCCACGCCCCCGCCTCGGTGGACCGCACGGCGTCGCCGGAGACCCGGTCGGCGTCCACGAAGGCCACCGCGTCGTACTCGTCGTGGTCCACCGCGCGGATCGGCCCGGCCAGGGCCGCGCGGGGCGGGATGCGCTCCCCCTCGACGTGGAAGGAGGCGCACAGCCGGATGTCCCGCGCGGAGCGGCCGACCATGGCCCGGTGCGGGGCGTCCTCCACGACGAACCGGTTGCGGGTGACGTCCCAGAAGGCCAGGTCGCGGACGGGGAGGCGCCAGCTCACCGTGGTGCTCTCGCCGGGTGCGAGCCGTACCTTAGTGAAGCCGCGCAGGCGGCGCAGCGGTTGCTTGACCCGGGAGCCGCGCTGGTGGGTGTAGAGCTGGACGACCTCGGCCCCGGCGCGGGGGCCCGTGTTGGCGACCGTGGCGGTGACGGTGACCGTGCCGCCCTCCGCGCCGCTAGGGCCGTCCGCGCCGCCGGGGCCGTTCTCCACCGAGACGGTCAGGCCGGAGTAGTCGAACGTGGTGTAGCTGAGGCCGTGCCCGAAGGGGAAGAGCGGTTCGCCCCGGTAGTACTGGTAGGTGGCGTCGGAGGCGATGATGTCGTAGTCGAGCAGGTCGGGCAGCTCGCACGCCGAGCGGTACCAGGTCTGGGTGAGCCGGCCCTCGGGGTCGGCGTCGCCGAAGAGCACCTCGGCCAGGGCGTGGCCGTACTCCTGGCCGCCGTGCGACGACCACAGCACGGCCGGCAGGTCCTCGTCGGCCCAGGAGACGGGGTAGCCGCTGCTGATCACCATGACGGTCCGCGGGTTGGCCGCCCGCACCGCCCGGACGACGGCCTGCTGGGCGGCGGGCAGGTCCAGGTCGAGGCGGTCCTCGGTCTCGCGGCCGTTGACCAGCGGGTGGTCCCCGACCACCACGACGGCCACGTCCGCCGTCGCGGCGAGGGCGGCGGCGGTCTCGGCGCCGTCCACCACCCGCTCCATGGTGAGCCAGGCCGCCGCGTCGGCGTCGTCGGCCAGCCGGAACGTCCCGTCGTCCAGGGCGACGTAGCGGCCGGTGGAGATGTGCCGCAGGGCGAGCGTCCCGCGCGGGCGGCGCTCCATCCGGAAGGTCTGGCGCACCTCCCAGCCGTTGGGGCCGGGCTGGTCGTTGACCAGCACGCCGTCGTCGCCCACCGACAGGTGACGGCCGGTCGCCACGGCCCGCAGCGCGTACGACCCGCCGCCCCAGTCGAACAGGTCGTACAGGGCCTCGTCGCCCCCGCCGCCGGGCGCGACGGACAGCGGCCCGCCGCCGGGGTCGGCGACGACGGCCCCGGCCTCCACGCTCAGCGCGACCCGGTCCACGGCCTCGCAGAACACCGTCTCGCACCGTTCGGCGAGACCGGCGCGGGCGGTGACGGCGTAGGGGAGCGTGCCGGAGTACCAGTCCTCCATCAGCGTGTCGCCGAGCTGGCCGATGACCGCGATCCGGCCGGGCGCGGCCAGCGGCAGGATCCCGTCGTTGCGCAGCAGCACGATCGAGCGCCGGGCGGCCTCGCGGGCCAGCTCACGGTGTTCGGTGCAGTTGACGACCGCCTCGGTGATCCCCTCGTACGGCGTGGCGGGGTCGAACTCGCCGAGCCGGAACCGGATGGACAGCGCGTGCCGTACCGCCTCGTCGACATCCTCCTCGGTGAGCAGGCCCAGCTCCAGTGCCCGGCGGATGTGCCCGAGGGTCTCGCCGGACCGGTCGTCGTCCTGGGTGAAGCTGTCCAGGCCCGCTCTGATCGCGTGGGCGTAGGCCGTGGGCAGGTCCTCGTGGTACGCCTGCATGCCGGCGAGGTTCCCCGGGGCGTAGGCGTCGCTGACCACGAGGATGTCGTCGGGCGCCCACTCGCGCAGCGCCTCGCGGATCAGCGGGCTCAGGTGCGCCGGGCGTCCGTTGACGAGGTTGTAGGACGGCATGACGGCCACCGCCGCGCCCTGCTCCAGGGCGGGCCGGTAGGCGGGCAGCTCGTACTCGTGCAGCACCCGGGGCGGCAGGCCGCTGGAGGTGACGCAGCGGTCGGTCTCGTTGTTGTAGCCCAGGAAGTGCTTGAGGGTGGGCGCGGTCTTCAGCACGGTGGAATCGCTCCCACGAAGGCCCCACGCGTACGCCGCCGCCATGACGCCGGTCAGCCACGGATCCTCGGAGTAGCCCTCCTCGTTGCGTCCCCACCGGGGGTCGCGCAGCGGGTTCACCACGGGCGCCCAGACGTTGCGCCCGGCGCCGGACGGGTCCTTGCGGTGGAAGGCCAGGACCTCGTCTCCCGTCGCCTCGCCGACCCGTCTGACCAGCTCCGGGTCCCAGGTGCTGGCCAGCCCCACGGCCTGCGGGAACACCGTCGCCGGGCCGAGCCAGGCCAGACCGTGCAGGGCCTCGGTGCCGGTGCGGAAACCCTCCACGCCCAGCCGCGGGATCGGCGCCTGGTACTGGTGCAGCAGGCCGATCTTCTCCTCCGGTGTCAGGCGGTCCCGCAGGTCGGCGACGCGCTCGGCGAGGGGGACTCCGGGGTCGCGGAAGGGTTCGTTCATGGGGGGACCGTCCTCTGGGGGGTATCGAAGCGCTTCGAAAATCGGTCTGATGGAGGCGCCCCGGTCCGTCGAAGCGCTTCGATGAATGATCCGGAAATGCTCCGTTCGTTACGCGGGTGTTTCGAACGGAGCTTCCCCGAGGGTGCACGCCCGTGCGACTCAGGTCAAGAGATTCGCGGCAAACGCCCTGAATCCACCAGATCGAGCACCCGGGCGGCGCCGCCGAGCGCGGCGGCGCCGTACCCGAGGGTGGAGGCCACGACGCGGCAGCCGCCGGCGTCCGGCGCGATCACCCGCCCGCGCGCCTCGGCCTCGATCTCGGGCAGCAGCCAGGGGGCGAGGGGCACGTAGTATCCGCCGAGGACGACCACCTCGGGGTTGAGGAGGTTGACCATCATCGAGACGCCCCGGCCGAGGTTGCGGCCGACGTCGGCCAGGACGGCGAGGGTGTGCGCGTCGCCGGTCCGGGCCAGGCGGGCCGTCTCCTCCAGTTCGACCTCCACCTCCGCCGGCGAGAGCGCCGCGTGCTCCAGCACCGCGCCGATCCCGGCCATCGCCTCCAGGCAGCCACGGCGGCCGCAGCGGCACTCGGCGCCGAGCGGATCGAGCTGGATGTGGCCGATCTCGCCGCCGTAGCCCTGCCCGCCGCGCCGCAGCCGCCCGTCGAGGATGACCCCGGCGCCCACCCCGATCTCGCCGGTGAGGTACACCAGGTCGGCGGTCCCGGCCCACGGGCCGAAGCGGTGCTCGGCCAGGGCGGCGAGGTTGGCGTCGTTGTCCACCTGCACCGGAAATCCGGGGTCGCGGAGCGCCTTGGCGAGGTCACCGGCCAGGTCGGCGTCGCGCCAGCCGAGGTTCGGCGCGACGCGGACGACCCCGTCGGTGCCGACCAGGCCGGGCACGGCCACGGTGAGGCCGAGGACCTGCCGTTCCTCCCGGGCCATCCGGGCCGTCACGCGGCGGACGAGCCCGGCGACGACGGCCATCGCCTGCGACACCGTGACGTCGGGCCCCTGGAAGGAGCGCCGCCAGGACAACAGCCGCTCCCCCGACAGGTCCACCGCCACGGCGGTGACGTAGTCGACGTTGATCTCGACGCCGATCGCCGCGTACGGCGAGCCGTCGAGCACCAGCATGGTCGCCGGGCGGCCGACGCGGTTCTCGGTCAGCCCGGTCTCCCGGACCAGCCGGCGGTCGATCAGGTCGGCGACCAGGCTGGAGACCGTCGCCTTGTTCAGCCCCGTGGAGGCGGCGATGTCCGCCCGCGAACAGGGGGCGTGCTCACGCACGAACCGCAGGACGACGGCGAGGTTGGTCGCCCGCACGTCGGCGAAGTCGGCCGGCTGCGGGTCGCTCGTAGATGTGATCAAGGTCAGTCCCGTTCCGGCTCGGCCAGGCTGGCCCCATCATGCACCATCGTTCACCAATCCGTGACCGCCTCCCGCGGACGCCGGGTCGGCGCTCCCTTGTGGCGGGGGTCGGCCTCGACTAATTTGTTTGGCCATCAGACGAACTAACTCTATCGCGACCCCTCTCCCGCGGACACCCCCCTGATCTGAACCGACGAAGGGAAAGCGCCATGACCCAGACCCCGGGCGCGACGACCACCCGCCGAGGCTTCCTCGGCCTGGTGGGGCTCAGCGCCGCGATGGCCGCCGGAGGCGGCCTGCTCGGCGCCTGCTCCGCCCCGAGCGGCCCCCGGCCGGGAAGCGGGGGCGCCACCGCCGCCGCCGCGGAGAAGCTGACCTCCCTCACCCCCACCTACGCGCCCTTCCCCGGCGCGCAGCCCGACATCCCCGGCATCGTCTCCGACCTGCCGGGCATCCCCGGCATCGGCGGCGGCTTCACCACCTACCCCGCCTCCCCCGCCCCCGCGCTGACCGCCAAGGCAGGGAAGGGCGGCTCCTACAAGGCCATGACGCCGCTGTGGGGCCCGGTGCCGCCCGCCCTGGCGGACAACGCCTACTTCCAGGCGGCCAACGCCGACATCGGCGCCACCGTGGAGTTCCAGATCGCCGACGGCACGGTGTACGCCGACAAGGCGATCGCCCGCCTCGCCTCGGGCGACCTCCCGGACCTCATGGTCATCCCCAGCTGGGAGATCGAGAAGATGGCCGACTTCAACCAGGCCGTCGACAAGGCGTTCGAGGACCTCACCCCCTACCTGCAGGGCGACAAGGTCAAGCCGTACCCGCTGCTGGCCAACCTGCCGACCGCCGCGTGGGAGTGGTCGGTCTGGAACGGCAAGCTGATGGCGGTGCCGTTCCCCACCGAGCCCTTCCCCTTCGCGCTGCTCTACCGCAAGGACCTGTTCGACAAGAACGGCTGGAACACCGCGCCCAAGAACGCCGACGAGCTGTACCGGCTCGGCAAGGAGATCAACGACCCCAAGAACAAGCGCTGGGCGTTCGGCGACATCCACGAGATGCTCTGGACGGTCTTCCGGATCCCGCAGGAGTGGCGCTACGAGGGGGGCAAGCTCGTCCACAAGTACGAGACCCCCGAGTACGAGCAGATGCTGGAGTTCATGCGCAAGCTCTTCGCCGAGGACCTGATCCACCCCTCCGTGGTGAGCAGCAAGGGCGCCAACGAGAAGGACCTCATCGGGGGCGGGCAGATCACCGTCTACCGCGACGGGCTCGGCGGCTGGAAGGAGCTGCTGCAGCAGCACCGCGGCAAGAACCCCGACTTCGCCATCGACGCCTTCCCGGTCTTCGCCCACGACGGCGGCAAGCCGCTGATGTACCACAACAACGCGGCGGGGATCTTCACCTTCGTGAAGAAGGGCACCCCGAAGGAGAAGGTTGAGGAGATCCTCTCCATCCTCAACTGGTGCGCGGCGCCGTACGGGACCAAGGAGTACGAGCTGTCCAACTTCGGGGTGGAGGGCAAGCACTTCACCCGCGACGACAAGAACGTCCCGCAGCTGAACGACCTCGGCCGCAAGGAGGTCGCCCCCACCTACCTCTTCCTCGGCGGACGCCCCATCTTCGTGGACTGGGTCGCCTACCCCGACGCGGTCAAGGCCAACATGGCGTGGCAGCAGGCCACCTTCCCGCACGTCGAGAAGACCCCGTTCGACGGGATCCGGATCCAGAAGCCGTCGAAGTTCTCCGGCCTGCAGGTGCCCACCGAGGACAAGTTCACCGACATCATGCGCGGGCGGCGCCCGGTCAGCGACGCCAAGAAGATCGCCGCGGAGTGGCGGCGGGACGGCGGCGACGAGGCCAGGGACTTCTACATGAAGATCCTGCGGGACAACGGCCGTGCTTAGCAACGAGCCGAGGACCGGGCCGGCGGGTGACCTGACCTCACCCGCCGGCGCCGGCACCTCCAAGCATGTCGGTAAAAGGGCCGTCTCGACAAGCCCGGGCACCCGTGTCCCTTTCCGGGACCGGCTGCGCCGCGACTGGCAACTGCTGCTGATGACGGTGCCCGCGATCGGGCTGCTGATCGTCTTCCACTACGTCCCGCTGCTCGGCAACGTCATCGCATTCCAGGACTACTCGCCCTACGTCGGCGTCGCCGACAGCCCGTGGGTCGGGATCTCCAACTTCCAGTGGCTGCTGCTCGACGACAGCTTCTGGGACGCGACGCTCAACACCCTGTCGATCACCGCGTTCCAGCTCGTCTTCTACTTCCCGGTGCCGATCGCGCTGGCCATCCTCCTCGACAGCGTGGTACGGCCCCGCCTGCGCGTGTTCATCCAGGGCATCGTCTACATGCCGCACTTCTTCTCGTGGGTGCTGGTCGTCACGCTGTTCCAGCAGATGTTCGGCGGCGCCGGGCTGCTCTCGCAGATCCTGCGGGACCACGGCTACAGCGGCTTCGACGTCATGACCAACCCGGACACCTTCATCCTGCTGGTGACCGCCGAGACGGTCTGGAAGGACGCCGGCTGGGGCGCGATCGTCTTCCTGGCCGCGCTGGCCGCCATCAACCAGAACCTCTACGAGGCGGCGGCGGTGGACGGCGCCTCGCGCTGGCGGCGGATGTGGCACGTCACGCTGCCCGGCCTGCGCCCGGTGATCGTCCTGCTGCTGATCCTGCGGCTGGGCGAGGCGCTGAACGTCGGCTTCGAGCAGTTCTTCCTGCAACGCGACGCGGTCGGCCGGGACGCCGCCGAGGTGCTGGACACCTTCGTCTACTGGCGCACCCTGCTGACCGGCGAGTGGAGCTACGGCGCGGCGGCGGGCCTGGTCAAGGGCGTGGCCGGACTGATCCTGATCGTCATCGCCAACAAGGTCGCCCACCGGTTCGGAGAACAGGGAATCTACAAACGATCATGACGACCTCACCTCCATGGGCCGAACGGCCCGGCCGCGCCGGCGGGCTCGCCAAGGGACTCGTCCTCACGCTCGTCGTGGCGGCCGTCCTCTTCCCGATCTACATGGTCGTGCTGACCAGCCTCTCCACCCAGGAGGCCGTGTCGAGGGCCGGCGGACTGGTCACGATGCCCGGCGAACTGTCCCTCGCCGCCTACCAGCAGCTGTTCGCGGGCGGCGTGGTCACCCGGTCGGTCCTGGTCAGCCTCGGCGTGACCACGGCCGGCACGGCGATCAGCCTGAGCGTCACGGTGCTGGCCGCCTACGGCCTGTCCCGGCCCGGCTCGGTGCTGCACCGGCCACTGCTGTTCCTCATCCTGCTGACGTTCCTGTTCGGCCCCGGACTGATCCCCAACTACCTGCTGGTCAGCTCGCTCGGCCTGATCGACAGCTACTGGGCGCTGATCCTGCCGACCGCGGTCACCGCGTTCAACCTCGTGGTCATGCGGTCGTTCTTCATGAGCATCCCCGGCGAGGTGACCGACAGCGCGCGCATCGACGGCGCGAGCGAGTTCCGCATCCTGCGGCGGATCGTGCTGCCCATGTCCAAGGGCGTCACCGCGGTCATCGGCCTGTTCTACGCGGTCGGCTACTGGAACTCGTTCTTCAACGCCGTGCTCTACCTGAACGACAACGCCAAGTGGCCCCTGCAGGTCGTGCTGCGGCAGTACGTGCTCCAGGGCCAGTCGCTGTTCGTCGGCCAGAGCGGGACCGGCACGATCCCCGGGCAGGCGCTGCCGCCCGGCCTGGCCATCCAGATGGCGATCGTGGTGGTCGCGCTGCTTCCGGTCCTGTTCGTCTACCCGTTCGTCCAGCGCCACTTCACCAAGGGGGTGATCGTGGGCGCCGTCAAGGGCTGAGCCGCACGCCCCGTCCTGCCTGGATCTTCGTATGTCGGCCGTGGGACCACCCATATCGTCTGAACCTCGGCTCACGGCCTGACATGCTTGTTCAATGGGGGTCGAGCTGAATCCGACCGTCCCTGTGGACACGGAACTTCCATGGCAGGATCCGCGATGAGCACCGGGCTGGAAACGCGCCCCAGCGCCACGACCTACGACGTCGAGAAACTGGTGGGCATGGCCTGGCGCGGACAGATCAGGGTGCCTCATTTCCAGCGCGACTTTCGCTGGGGCCGCGAAGACGTCATCCGGCTCTTCGACAGCATCGTCAAGGGTTACCCCGTAGGCAGCCTTCTGTTGTGGGTACGGCCCGCCACGGAGCAGACGCTTACCCTCGGCACCTTGAGGATCGATGCCCCTCGCATGGACCAGTCACTGTGGGTGGTGGACGGCCAACAGCGCATCACCAGCCTGGCCAACGCTCTACACGAGGAAGGTGCCCGGGAGACGCGGTTCGCACTCGCTTACGACTTGCGCACCGAGAATTCGTTCCCCGGCCATCCGTTGAAGATCCATCCGTCATCCCGCTGCCCATTCTGTTCGATCTGCGCCGGGTCCTGCGGTGGTTCACCGTCTACCCGGAGATCTCCGCCGAGCTTCAGGACAAGGCATTCAACCTGACCACGGTCTTGCGGCAATATCCCATGCCCGCCTACCAGGTGGAGCAGGAGAACGCTGAAGTTCTTCAGGACATCTTCGACCGGATGAACAACTACGGGAAGCGCCTCAGCAAAGCCGAGATATTTTCTGCGCTCTTCGCCGGCGATGAGTCGGAGCAGGACAGGACTCTTACCATCGATGTGATCGCCGCTCACGTGGACGAACAGTTCGGCTTCGGTCGGATCGACAGCGACACGGTACTGCGTGCGATCCTCGCCAGACGAGGCCCCAATCCCGAGCGGGAGATCCGGACGGAGTTCGATGACGAAAACCGCAGAGAGGTCATCGAATTCCCAGGCGAAGATCGTGATACCGCCTTCCAGGCAGGAGAAGAGGCGCCGGGAAGGGCAGTCCGCTTCCTGCAGAAGGACGCCGGAGTCCCCCATTTCAGCCTGCTGGCGTACCGTTACCTCCTGATCGTTCTCACCCGGGTCTTCGCGCACTTTCCCGATCCTGATCCCGTCAACCGCAAGCTACTTCGTCGTTGGTACTGGCGGGCGGCTCTGTTCGGCCCGGAGATTTTCAAAGGGAGTTCCACGGGGGCGAGTCGCGCGCTCTGCGCGAAGGTTCAGCCGAACGACCTCACAGGGTCAGTACAGAACCTCCTCGGAGCCCTGAACCGTCCTGAGCCGCAACTGCCCGAACTCCGAAGATTCAGGACCAACGAAGCAGCTGCAAAGATCACTTTGTGCTCTTGGTGGTCCTTGGAGCCACGCGACCCCAGCACGGGGAAACCCAGTGAACAGATCGAGCTGGCAGAATGCCTGACCGGCCGTCCCACCGCCGCCGACGCCGTGCGCTACCTGGTCCCCACCCGCCAGATGGACGAGAAGTATCGCCTCTGGGCTGCTAATCGTGTTCTGTTGCCCGCGATGGAGCAGGAGGCGGGCAAGGACATCGGTGCCGCCATTGTTAACCCACCGCTCACCATGGACGAAAAGGAATGGCTGGAGGTCCTAGATTCCCATCTGATCACCCCGGCGATGGCCGCCCTACTACGGGACGGCCATCTGAAAAACTGGTCGCTCATCTATCGGGACCCCAGGACCCCGGCGCTCTCCCCCGCCTATGACCTCGTCTGTACACGGGCCTACATGGGAAAAGGCGAGACACTCGGTATGAAGTTCGCGGGTTCCCGGCGTTTCGACGCCGTCACCATCCGTACCTTCGAGCGCTTGGAACGGCGCCTCCATGCAGCAGGCGCTGGGTTGGGTGACATCGTCACGGACCTGGTCGGCCGTGTGCGCTCGGCCTGGCCTGCCTGCGCCGACCTGCTCTCCACGGCACCGGAAGTGCGGGAATCCGTGGCGGCCAGCATTGAACGGCGCAGCCGTACTCTGCTTTCCCGCCCTGGGAGCGGCTGAGCGGGAAGGCCTTTCCATACCTCCATGAGGTAGTGCCAGATCTGTCAGGTGCAGGGGCTCCCCGGCGAACGGGGGCCCGCGCGGCCCGCGCCGCGGTTCAGGGCCCCGTGGGCTCCCCGTGGGCGGCGCGCTCCCGGGCGAGCTCCTCCCGAAGCCGCCTGACCTCGTGCTGCAGCTCGAAGATGCGGCGGACGGCGGCGAGGGTCATGCCCTCGCCGACCAGTTTGATGGCGTCCTGGAGCTCGCCGATCTCACCGCGGCTGTAGCGGCGCTGCCCGCCGCCGGAACGGGCGGGCCGGACCACGTCGTGCTCGTCGAGGCGGCGCAGGAACGCCCGCTCGACCTGGAGCATGTCGGCGACCTGGCCGACCGAGTACAGCGGCGCGTTCTCGTCGTCGAAGGGCAGCCTGACCATCGTCGCTCCTTTCCGGGGGTTCGGGACGACCGCGGGGCGGGCGCCGGACCGGCGCCCGCCCCGAGGAGACCCGACGATCAGGCCGGATCTCAGGCCTTGATCGACTTCTGCTCCGACGCGGCCTTGTGGATCTCGACCTTGCGGGGCCTCGCCCGCTCCAGCACCGGGATGCGCACGGCCAGGACGCCGTTGGAGTACGCGGCGTCGATCTTCTCGCTGTCGAGGTGCTCGGAGAGGTAGACGCGGCGGGTGAAGGTCCCCATCGGACGCTCGCGCACGAAGAGGCGGTCGTCCTCGGCGTACTCCTCCTCGCGCCGGGCGCTCACCGTCAGGACGCCCCGGTCGACGGTGACCTCGACGGAGTCGGGGTCGGCGCCGGGGAGGTCGAACTTGAGGAGGACGTCGTCCTTGCGGCGGACGCCGTCCAGCGGCATGGCCCCGCGCGAGTCGTTCTGACCCCATCCGAGGGTCTGCCGCGCGAGCCGGTCGAACTGACGGTCGAACTCCTGCACGAACGGGTCGATCGACGTCAGCAGCATCGGTAACCACCTCCGTTGAACCGGGCAGGTTCCTCACGCCTGCCGTTCCGAAAACCTCTAAGTCAATTTATAAGTTACATGCAGCGGTGGATGCAAGTCACTCACGACCTGGTTTGCAGGATTCTTCACACCCGGCCCGCAGGTCCCGGCCGGGGAGCGGACGCGCCGGGCCTGCCGGGCCTGCCGGGCCTGCCGGGCCTGCCGGGCCTGCCGGGCCTGCCGGGCCCGCCGGACCCGCCGGGACCGCGGCCCCGACGGGCCCGGCGCGCCGGACCGTGCGGTTCAGCCAGTGCGGTTCGGGCCGTGCGGTTCAGACGGCGCGGTTCGAACGGCGCGGTTCGAACGGCGCGGTTCGGACGGCGCGGTTCAGACCGCGTCCGTCAGCGCCGCGAACTCCTCGTCGGTCAGCTCCAGGGTCGCCGCGGCGACGTTGTCCTCCAGGTGCGCCACCGAGGAGGTGCCGGGAATGGGCAGCATCACCGGGGAGCGCCGCAGCAGCCAGGCCAGCGCGAGCTGCGACGGGGTGGCGCCGTGCCGCCTGGCCGCGGCGTCCAGCGGGCCGCCCTCCCTGGCCAGCTCGCCGGTCGCGAGCGGGAACCACGGGATGAAGGCCAGGCCGTTCGCCTCGCAGTGCTCCAGGACCGGCTCGGCGTCGCGGTGGGCGAGGTTGTAGAGGTTCTGCACCGAGACGATCGTCGCCGTCTCCCCGGCCCGCTCCAGATCCTCGACGCCGACCTCGCTGAGTCCGATGTGGCGGATCTTGCCCTCCCGCTGGAGCGCGGCGAGCTCCCCGACCTGCTCGGCCAGGGGCACCTTGGGGTCGATGCGGTGCAGCTGGAGCAGGTCGATCCGCTCGACGCCGAGGTGGCGCAGGCTCAGCTCGACCTGCTGGCGCAGGTACTCGGGCCGGCCCACCGGGCGCCAGTCGTCGGGGCCGGAGCGGGTCAGGCCGGCCTTCGTGGCGATGACCAGGTCGTCCGGGTAGGGGTGCAGGGCCTTCCTGATGAGCAGCTCGGACACGAACGGTCCGTAGGAGTCGGCGGTGTCGATGAAGTTCACGCCCAGCTCGACCGCGCGGCGGAGCACCCGTACGGCCTCCTCCGGGTCGGGCGGGTCGCCCCAGATCCCCTTGCCGGTGAGCTGCATGGCGCCGTAGCCGAGGCGGTTGACGGTGAGGTCGCCGCCGATGGCGAACCGGCCGGAGGCGTCCGCGGGACGGGTCGTGGTGGTCATACGCTGTCTCCTCCAGGGAGCGGAATGTGCAGATTTCACCTGATTAGCCCCTTAAGGGGTTATCTGGGGCCGTTACCCGCTAAATTCGCTTTTCACCCTGGGTGAGGTGGTCATCGAGCACCCGCCTGGCCTGGCGGACGACGGCCTCGTCGACGAAGCGCCCGCCGGGGAGGGCCACCGCGCCGGCCCCGGCCGCCGCCACGATCTCGCGGGCCGCCGCGACCTCCTCCTCGCCGGGCCGGTAGGCGTCGCGGATGACCGGGAGCTGGGCCGGATGGATGGCGGCCCGCCCGCGGAAGCCCATGGCCCGGCCGGCGCGGCACGACTCGGCCAGCCCTTCGAGGTCCCGGAAGTCGGTGTAGACCGACTGGGCCGGCGCGGGCAGCCCGGCGGCGCGGGCCGCCACCACGAGCCGCGACCGCGCCCAGGCCAGCCCCGCCTCGTCGCTGACGCCCAGGTCGGCCCGCAGGTCGGCCTCCCCCAGGCCGATGCTCGCCACCGCCGGATCGGCCGAGGCGATCTCGTGGGCCCGTTCGAGGCCGAGAGCCGACTCGATGAGCGGGTGCAGCTCGGCGCCCGGCGCGGCGGCGGCGACGTCGCGCAACTGACCGGCCGACTCGGTCTTGGGCACGCGGATGCCGGCCGTACCCGCGGCCAGGGCGCCGACGGCGCGCAGGTCCGCCTGGCCCCAGGCGGTGCGGGTGTCGTTGATCCGCACCTGCACGCGCGGCCGGGGTACGGCGAGCAGCGCCACGACCTCGGCCCTGGCCAGGTCCTTGCCGCCGGGGGCGACGGCGTCCTCCAGGTCGACGATCACCACGTCGGCCGGGCCGGCGAGCGCCTTGGCCACCAGGTCCGGCCGGTCGGCGGGCGCGTACAGCCAGGTCAGCATCACACCACCCCCCTGTCGCGCAGCGCCTCGATCTCGGCGGGCGTGAGCCCCGCCTCCGCCAGGACCTCGGCCGTGTCCTCACCGTGGGCGCGGCCGGTCCAGCGGATCTCGCCGGGGGTTCCCGACAACCGGAACATGACGTTCTGCATCCGCAGCGGCCCCAGCTCGGGGTCCTCCACGGTGGTGACGGCGTCCAGGGCGGCGAGCTGCGGGTCGGCCAGCACGTCGCGCACGTCGTAGACGGGCGCCACCGCGGCCTGCGCCTCCTCGAAGGCGGCGAGCACCTCGTCGCGGGTGCGCGCGCCGACCCACGCGGCGACGGCCCCGTCCAGTTCGGCGGCGTGCTCGGCGCGCCCCGCCCCGGTGGCGAACCACGGCTCGGCGATGCACTCCGGCCGGCCGACGAGGCGCATGACGCGCTCGGCGATGTTCTGCGCCGAGGTGGACACCGCGACCCAGGAGCCGTCCGCGCACCGGTAGGTGTTGCGCGGCGCGTTGTTGACCGACCGGTTGCCGGTGCGGGGCGGCACGATCCCGAGCCGGTCGTAGATCGTCGGCTGCGCCCCCAGCACGGTCAGGATCGGCTCGATGATCGACATGTCGACGACCTGCCCGGACCCGGTGGCCTCGCGCGCGTGCAGCGCCGTCATCACGGCGTAGGCGGTCGCGAGCGCGCAGATGCCGTCGGCCAGGCCGAACGGCGGCAGCGTCGGCGGCCCGTCCGGCTCGCCGGTCATCGCGGCGAACCCGCTCATCGCCTCGGCCAGCGTGCCGAAGCCGGGCCGTCTCGCGTACGGGCCGAACTGGCCGAACCCGGTGACGCGGGCGAGCACCAGGCGGGGGTTGGCCTCGCGGAGCCGGTCGTAGGAGAGGTTCCACCGCTCCAGCGTCCCCGGGCGGAAGTTCTCGATGATCACATCGGCGTCGCGCGCCAGTGTGAGGAGCAGGTCCTGGCCCTCGGGCCGCGACAGGTCGAGGGTGATCGTCCGCTTGTTGCGGCCCAGCATCTTCCACCACAGGCCGCCGGGCCCGTGCCCCCGCGAAGAGTCCGGTCTGACCGGATGCTCCACCTTGACGACCTCGGCGCCGAAGTCGCCGAGCATCATGGCCGCCATCGGCCCCGCGAACAGCGTCGCGAGGTCGAGGACGCGGACCCCTTCCAGAGCCTTCACCGTCGTTCCTCCAGGTTCGGTTCCTCCGGGTCCACGGCCGGTCCGCCCGCGAAGACGTCCTCCGGATTCACGGCCGGTCCGCCGGTGGGGACGTCCTCCCGGTTCACGGCCGGCGCGCCGGCGAAGGCGTTCTCCCGATCCACGGCCGGCCCGTCGGCGAGGACGTCCCGCGCGACGGCCAGGGTGCGGCGGGCGAGCCGGTCGAAGCCGATGCCGTCGAAGCCCCGCAGGCTGCTGGCCAGCCGGTTCCCCGGTTTCCACTGTTCGGGGACGCCGGAGGCGCCGAGCAGCCCGCCCACGATCGAGCCGACCGTCGCGCCGGCCGAGTCGGTGTCCCAGCCGCCGGCGACGGCCCCCGCGATCGACACCGTGAAGTCGCCGCGCCCGTGGACGAGCGCCGCCGCGATCAGCGCCGCGTTGTTGACCGTGTGGACCCAGTGCAGGTCGCCGTGGCGTTCGTACAGCCGGTCGACGACCCGCTCGAACTCCGGCTCCGACGAGGCGTCCGCGACGGCGTCCCGTACGGCCCCGGCCAGCCGCGACCCGGCCGGCACGACGGAGAGCCCGGCGGCGACCACGTCCTCGACCGAGGAGGCCACGAGGGAACGGGCGCACATGGCGGCGACCATCATCGCGCCGTAGACGCCGTTGCCGGTGTGGCTGAGGCGGGCGTCCCGCCAGGCGAGCGCGGCGGCGGCGGCCGGGTCCCCCGGGTTGGCCCAGCCGTAGACGTCCGCCCTGATCAGGGCGCCGATCCACTCCCGGAACGGGTTGCGGTGCGTCGCGGTGCGGGGCGGCTCGATCCCGTCGAGCAGGTTGCGGTACGCCGCCCGCTCGGCGGTGAAGACCCGGCCCGCGGGCAGCTCGTCCAGCCACATCGCGGCCACGTCGGCGGTGGTGAAGTCGCGGCCGAAGCGTTCCAGCAGGGAGAGCCCGAGGAGCGGGAAGTTCAGGTCGTCGTCCTCAGGCACGCCGTCGATGTTCTCGGCGAGCGAGTTGACGGCGCTGCGCCTGTTCCACGGCCAGCGGGCCGCGACCTCGTCCGGCAGTCCGGCCGCGGTGAACCAGCCGCGGATCGGCCAGTTGCCGGTGGCCTCGGCGATCTCCCTGATGCCCTCACGGGGGATCTTCTCCACCGGCTTGCCGAGCACGCATCCGGCGGCGCGTCCCAGCCAGGCGCCGAGCAGCCGGTCGGGAAGCCGGGCGGGGTCGGCGGCCTCGCGGGGGAAGCCTCCGGGGGCGCTCAGGGTGATCTCGGAGAGTCCGGAGGGCTCGGGGAGCGGGGACGGGATCGCCGCCAGCTCGTCCAGCAGCTCACCGGCCAGGTCGCGCAGCGCCGGCTCGGCCGGCCGTGGGGAGGCGCCCGCCCTGGGCGGCGCGTCGTGCCCCCCGGCGGCGCGCCAGCGGGCGGCGATCGCGGCGGCCTCCGGGCCGCGGCCGTCCTCGGCCGCCTGGCGCAGCTCGTGGCCGACCAGGTCCTCCGGCTGCACCCAGGTGAGTCGGATCAGGCGGTCGTCCGGCCGGTCGGTCCGCCGGTCCGCCGGGCGGCCGGTCACGCCGTCCCTCCCGCCGCGTCCCCGGCCGGGGCGTTCCCGGCCGCCGCGTCCCCGGCCGGGGCGTCCCCGGTCAGGGCGGCGAAGGCGGCCTCGTGGGCCCGCCGTGCGGCGAGGTCGGCCGCGTGGACCCGCCGGGCCACCCCGGCGATGGCCACGCCGGGAGCCACCAGATCGATCCTGCTGGCCTCCGACACCGGGCCGAGCCACTCCGGCGGCACCGCGCCGGCTCCGCCGAGCGCCCCGGCGATCGCGCCGCCCATGCTGGCGATCGAGTCGGCGTCGCGGCCGTAGTTCACCCCGCCGAGCACGGTCTCGCGGTAGTCGCCCTTCGCGATGAGCAGGAAGGCGAGCGCCAGCGGGAGCTCCTCGATGCTGTGCAGGCGGCTCGGGCGGCGGGCGCCGAGCCCCTGGTCGCGGTAGGTGTCGGCGACGGTGTCGTAGGGGGCGACGGCCTCGCGCAGCGCGCCGAAGGAGCCGTCCCAGTGGCCGAGGCCGCGGGCCCGGTCGCAGACGGCCTCGATGGCGGCCCGCGTGCCGTCTTTGGCGAGCCGCAGGCAGGTGGCGACCACCGAGTCGGGGGTCGCTCCCGGGCGCATGGCCTCGGCCACGGCGGCGGCCAGCACCCCGGCGGCCTCCCGGCCGTAGCTGGACTGGTGGGCGCCGGCCAGGTCGATCGCCTCGGCGTACGCCCCGTCCGGGTCGGCCGCGTTGACGACGCCGACGGGCGCCATGTACATCGCGGCGCCGCAGTTGACGATGTTGCCGACGCCGGCTTCACGGGGATCCACGTGGCCGTAGTGCAGGCGCAGGACCAGCCACTTCTCGGCGAGGAAGACCCGCTGCAGGGGCAGCGCCTCGGCCTCCAGCTCGGGGATCCACCGCTTCTCGCCCATCATCTCGGGCACCAGGTGCTCGGCCGCCGCGTACGCGTCGAGGTGACCGCCCGCCTTCTCGTAGACGCGGATCAGGGCGTGCGTCATGAGGGTGTCGTCGGTGACGTGGCCGTCGCCCTTGTGATACGGCGCGATGGGCCGGGCGTTGCGCCAGTCCTCGAAGTACGGCGGGACGATGCCCGTCACGTGGCCGCCGTAGCGGCGTCGTATCTGCTCGGGCGTCCAGCCCTCGGTCGCGCCGCCGATCGCGTCGCCGACCGCGGCGCCCGTCACGCATCCGACGGCCTTGTCGGTCAGCAGGTCCTGCGGCGTCATGCCAGTCCTCCAGCGATGTCGATGAGATCCGTTCCGGCCAGGTCGGGGATGCCGCAGCCGGCCAGCGTGCGCGCCGTGGCGCACCAGCCCTCCGGGAGGGCCCGGTGGCCGGTGTGCGCCCCGGTCAGCGCCCCGGTCAGCGCCGGGGCGGAGTCGGCGAGCGACGGCAGGCACGCGGCGGCGGACACGGCCGCGCCCAGCGCGCCTCCGGACACCTCGGCGAGCGCCAGGGCGGCGGCGACCGTCTGGGCGGCCGCGACGCCGTAGCTGTAGACGTGGTCCAGCAGGGCCGCGTCGAGCGCCGGGACCGCCGCGAAGGGGTCCCCCGCCTCACGGGCCGCCGCGAGCGCCGTCCGGGTCATGCAGCCGATCGCGGTGTCCTCGGGCAACTCGGCCAGGGCCGCCTCCACGGCGGAGGGCATCGGCCCGCCCGCGACGAGCTCCGCGACCGCCGCCGCCATCGCCGCGGCGGCGTGGACGCCGTCCCCGGCGTTGGTGACCGAGGCGTCGGCCCGCGGGTCGATGCCGGCCGCCCCGAAGGCGACGGCCCGGATCGCCGCCGCGTCGTCGAAGAAGTGCGGGTTGTCGTGCCCGCTGGCGGGCGGCCGCTTGCCGGCGGCCAGGTTGTCGAGCGCCGAGCGCACCGAGATCCGTACCCGCAGGTCGGAGCGTTCCGCGAGCCTGCCGAACGCCTCCGCCCGGTCGTCGTGGATCGTCAGCGCGGTCCAGGCCAGCCACTCGGCGTCGTCGGACGGCCCGATCGCCAGCGGCTCGACCGGCTGGTTCAGCGTGAACGGCACGGGCAGCGTGGTGACGCGGTGCTCCTCGGCGAAGGCGTCCAGCTCCCGCTCCAGCCGCCTGCTCCAGGGCGCCAGCAGGGTGGAGCGGTGCCGCGCCGACGGCCAGCCGGCCGCGTCGCCGATCGCGAGGCCGATGAAGGCGCCGCGGATCCTGTCCCCCGATGACATGTCTCTCCTCTGCTCGCCTCTACTCGTCGTACCGGCCCGCGGGCACGCTCACGCCGCCCGCTCCGACGCGGCCACCAGCTCGGTGGCCGCGTCGAGCACATGCCGCCCGGCGACGACCGGGAGGCACCTCCCCGTGGCCGGGCCGATCTCCGCGGCCCAGCGCTCCGGGACCGCGGCCTCGCCGCGCCCCGCCCCCGCGAGGGCGCCCGCGATGGCCGCGGTCGTGTCGGCGTCCCTGCCGAGGTTGGCGGCGGAGACGACGGACTCCTCCACCTCGCCGGCCCCCATGAGGTAACCGGCGAAGGCGAGGGCGACCGCCTCCGGTGCGAGGTCCGTCCACGGGTAGTGGCGCACCACCACCGCCGCGTACAGCCGCTCCACCGACCCGGCGGCGACGGCCTCGACGGCGGCCCGCAGGTTGCGGGAGGTCCAGGAGTCCTCGGGGACGGCGGCGATCCCGGCCTCGACGACCTCGCCGGGGGCCGCGCCGGTCATCGCGACGGCCACCGCCGCCGCGACCGCCTGACCTCCGTACACGCCCTCGCCGCTGTTGCTCACCACGCCGTCCACCGCCACCAGCCGGGCCGCCTCCGCGGGCCGGCCGGCGGCGAAGATCCCGTACGGCGCGGCGCGCATGGCCAGCCCGTCCGACCACCCGTGCGGGTGCCACAGGCCGGACAGCGGCGGGGCGAGGCCCCGGCGGAGCGCCTGGACGGCGCCGAGCTCGGAGAAGCCCGCGCCCCGCATCGGTCCCTCGATGCCCGGGATGATCTGCTCGCGGTACTCCCTGGCCACGTCGGCCGAGGTCAGCGCCTCGCCGTACCGGCAGAGCAGGGAGGCCGCGAAGAGGGTGTACTCGGTGTCGTCGGTGCCGCCTCCGCCGGGTTCGATCTCGGTGAGACGGCCCCACCGCCGGGCGATCTCCTCCGGGGTGAGGTTCTCCGCGGGGCGCCCGAGGGCGTCGCCGGCCGCGAGGCCGAGCAGGCACCCCCGGGCGCGGGTCGGCGTCACTTGTTGTACCGCTCCAGCACCTTGTTGCCCTCGTCGACGAGCGTCTTCGCCGCCTCGTCGAGGGTGATCTTGTTGGCGAAGTACTGCTGCAGGGTGGGGGTGGCCACCTTGCTCTTCCACTCGTCGAACCCGTTCACCTTGAGGTAGGGCGCGACCACGAGGTTCTTGGCGGAGGCGGTCGCCACGTCCCAGCCGTTCTCCTTCGTGGTCATGGACGGGTCGGCCGCGGCCTTGGCGCTGGTCGGGAGCAGCCAGTCGCCCTTGGCCAGCTTCGCCTGGTTGTCGCCGTTGAGGAAGAAGGAGATGAACTTCGCCGCCTGGTCGGGATACTTGCTGTCGGCCGCGACGGACAGGGTCTGCGAGGTGGCCCCCTGGTCGGAGCCGGTGCCCTTCAGCGGCGGGATCGTGACCCAGTCGAAGCCGGACGGGGCCTGCTCGGCGACCTGCTGCCGCAGGTAGACGCCTGCCGGGAGCATGGCGTACTTGCCCGCGTAGAAGCCCGGCAGCGGGTCGGCGGTGCCCATGCCGAGCGCGGACGGGTCGGCCGACCTGTCCTTGTAGAGCTGGTCGTGGATGCGCTGCAGCACCTCGCGCTCCTCGGGCCCCACCTTGACCGTCGCCTTGGCGCCGTCGGTCTGGAAGAAGGTGCCGCCGAAGTTGAGCCCGAGGTTGAGCACCTTGTTGACCGGTGACTTCAGCGGCCAGGCCACCCCGAAGGAGTCGCCCTTGGTGAGCTTCTTGCTGATCTTCGCGAACTCGTCCCAGGTCCACGGGTCCTCGGGGGTCGGGATGCGCACCCCGGCCGCGTCGAGCAGCTTCCTGTTGGCGATGATGACCTGCGACTCCTGGAGGAACGGCACGCCGTACACGCCCTGGCCGCCCTTGCCGTCGCCGAAGGTGACGGTGTCCCAGGCGGCCTGCGGGATGTCGCTCTTCAGGTCGGCGGGCAGCTTGCCCGCGAGGTCCAGGAGGTAGCCGCGGGAGGCGAAGCCGGCGAGCGCCGGGGAGTCGTCGTGGATGACGTCCGGCGGGTCGCCGGCCTCGAACGACGTGACGAGCTGGTCGTTGACGTTGTCCCAGCTGCCCTGGACGTACTCGACCCGGATGCCGGGGTTGGCCTTGTTCCACTCGTCGACGATCGCCTTGTTGGCGGCGATGGACTCCTTCTGCCAGGCCAGGCTCAGGAATTTCAGGCTCACCGGGTCGCCGGCCTTCTGGCCGCCGCCGTCGCCCGACGAGCAGCCGGCCGTCAGGGCGGCGAGCGCGGCGGCGGCCGCCACGAGTGCGGTTCTGGTACGCAACGGACTCTCCTATCGAGGGGTACGGCTCCGCCGGGTCCGGCTCGGCTCGCCCCGCTGGGGTCGGGGGCTTTTTTCGAAGATCGGCTAACCCTTGACGGCGCCGGCCAGCAGGCCGGACCTGAGCCGTCTCTGGATGATCGCGAAGAACGCCAGGCTCGGGATCGTGGCGAGCAGCGACGCCGCGGCGAGCGGGCCGAGACGCACGACCCCCTCGGCGCCGGTGAACTTCACCAGGGTCAGCGGCAGTGTGGCCACGTCGGGGTCCTTGAGGACGACCAGCGCGAAGAGGAACTCGTTCCACGAGGAGATGAAGGAGAACAGCAGCGTGGCCACCACGCCGGGTGCGAGGAGCGGTGCCACGATCCGCACCAGCGTGCGGATCCGGCCCGCGCCGTCGGTCGCCGCCGCCTCCTCCAGCTCGCGCGGCACGGACCGCACGTATCCCTGGAGCATCCACAGCGCGAACGGCAGCGTGAAGGTGACGTGCACGACCGTGAGGCCGGGCAGCGTGTTCACCAGGTCCAGGGTCCGCAGCACCATGAACAGCGGAATGATGATCAGGATGAACGGGAAGACCTGGCTGACCAGCACCCATCCGATCGCGACCCTGTTGACGAGCGAGCGGTGGCGGGCCATGGAGTAGGCCGCGGGCAGGGCGAGCACGACCGTCAGCACGGAGCTCGTGACCGCGACCACCAGGCTGCGCAGCGCGCTGCCGACGATGTCCTGCTCGGTGAACGCGTCGGCGAAGTTGGTGAGGACCGGGTGCCGCGGGATCCACGTCGGGGTCAGGCCCGCCATCTCCTGCGACGTCTTGAGCGCCGTGGACAGCAGCCAGAGCAGCGGGAAGGCCAGGAAGACGATGTACCCGAGGAGGGCGAGGTACTGCAGCGGCCTGCGCATGTCAGCTCGCCTCCCGCATCTGACGGCCGATGTAGAGACCCAGTACGGCCAGCACGACGATCACGATCGCGACTCCGAGGGTGGCGGCGTAGCCGAAGAAGCCGTAGCGGAAGGCCTCCTCGTAGGCGAAGAGCATCGGCAGCCGGGTCTGTCCGCCCGGACCGCCCTGGGTGAGGACGTAGACCAGGCCGAACTGGTTGATGTTCCAGACGAAGTCGAGTGAGGTGATCGTCACGATGATCGGGCGGAGCTGCGGCAGCGTGATGTTCCAGAAGCGGCGCCACGTCGAGGCCCCGTCCATGTGACCGGCCTCGTGCAGTTCCCTGGGCACGCCCTGCAGCCCCGCGAGCAGCACGACGGTCGTCTGCGGCATGCCGGTCCAGATCCCGACGACGATCACCGCGGGGAGCGCGATGGAGAAGTCGTTGAGCCAGTCGACGTTGTGGTCGAGCAGCCCCGCCCCCTGGAGCGTGCTGTTGAGGATGCCGGCGTTGGGGTGGTAGACGAGCCGCCACATCAGCCCGATGACGACCGGCGGCATCGCCCACGGCACCATGGCGAGCACCCGGGCGAACCCCCGGAACCGCAGGTTCTCGTTGAGCAGCAGGGCGAGGCCGAGCGCGGCGGCGAACTGCAGCACGGTGACCGAGACCGCCCAGATCAGGCCGATGCGGAACGACGCCCAGAAGTCCCCGTCGGTGAGGAGGTCGCCGAAGTTCGCCAGGCCCACGAACGAGGTCACGGAGTTGCGCCCGGACCTGGCGTCGGTGAAGGCGAGGTAGATGCCGTAGAGCAGCGGGCCGACGCTGAAGACCAGCACCGGGATCAGCGCCGGCAGCATCAGCAGGAGCGTCTCGCGCCCCTGCCGGCTCTTTTCGGGCCGGCCCCGGCGATCCGCCGCGGACCCCCGTTCCCTTTCGGCCGTCAAGGTCATGGAGACTCCTCCCCCAGGGTCGAGGCGCGGGTCACGAGGCGGGGTTCGACGGTGACCGTGCGGGGCGGCCGGCCGTCGTTCTCCAGGCGGTCGAGCAGGAGTTCGGCGGCGGCCCGGCCGCGCTCGGCCGAGCCGAGCCAGACGCTGGTGAGCGGCGGCCAGGCGATCGTGGCGAGGTCGGTGTCGTCCATGCCCGCCACGGCGACGTCCTCGGGCACCCTCCGCCCCGCGCGCCGCAGGACGTCGAGCGCCCCGAGGGCGATCAGGTCGTTGGCGCACAGCAGCGCGTCGAGGTCCGGGACGCGTTCGAGCAGGCGGGCCGCGGCCTGCGCGCCCTCGGCGCGGTAGAAGTCGCCCACCTCGACGAGGTCCCGGTCGTACGGCAGGCCGAGCGTCTCCAGCGCCTCCGCGTAGGCGGCGGAGCGGGCCGCGCCGGGGACGGTGTCCGGCGGGCCGTTCACGAAGCCGATGCGGCGGCGGCCCAGGTCGTGGAGGTGCCGGACGGCGAGCCGCACGCCGGTCCTGGAGTCGACCCGCACGTTGTCCACCGGGGTGCCCTCGGGCACGGAGCCGATGACGACGATGGGCGCGCGGGCGGCGGCGAACATCTCCAGGTGCCCGTCGGTCACCCTCAGCGGGATCATGATGAGCCCGTCGATGTACCGCTCCCCGAGGCCGCGCAGCACGTCGAGCTCGTCGGCCGCGTCCGCGTTGGTGGAGTGCAGGACGAGCCGGTAGCCGGCCGCCCTGAGCAGGGGCTGGATCTCCCGGACCATCGCGAGGTAGACCGGGTTCCCTATGTCGGCCATGGCGAAGCCGATCTGGTTGCTGCGCCGCGACTTCAGCGACCTCGCCGCCGAGTTCGGCACGTAGCCGAGTTCGCGCGCGACGCTCATCACGCGGCGTTCGGTCTCCGCCCTGGTGGGGAGGCCGTTGAGCACACGTGACACCGAGGCGATCGACACGCCCGCCCGGCGGGCGATCGTCGTGATCGTCGGTTCCTCGCTCATGCCCACCTCGGTCTCCGTAGACGGTAAACGTTTTCAGTAGGCGGCGTCACATCTCTGAAAACGTTTACGGATGGAGGACATGTAACGCCCATGTTTCCACCAGCGTCAAGTCACAATCGGATAAACCGGACAAAGAACCGGTCAACCGCGGCCCGGGGGCCGGTGAGAGGCCGGACCAGGGGCCGGGCCGGCCGAGACCGGGGGCCGTGGCTACTTGATCGCGCCGACCGTCACCCCGCGCGTGAGGGTCCGCTGGAAGATCAGGAAGAAGACGACCGCCGGAAGGATCCCCAGCAGCGCCGAGGCGCTCGACATGGTGGCGTCCATCATCTTGTCGCCCTGCAGCACACCCAGCGCCACGGGCACGGTCTGGTTCTCGTTGGAGACCAGGAAGACCAGCGGCAGGAAGAACTCGTTCCAGGTCCAGATGAAGAAGAAGACCAGCAGCACCGCGAGCGTCGGCCTGCTGACCGGGACGACGATCCGCCACAGCGCCCGCCACTTCCCGGCGCCGTCGAGGGCGGCGGCCTCCAGGATCTCGCGGGGGAACCGGCCGAGCACCGAGGCGAGCAGGTAGGTGCCGAAGGCGCTCTGGATCACCGTGAAGATGATGATCACGGCGAGCCGGGTGTCGTAGAGGCCGGCCTGCTTGGCCAGGTAGTACAGCGGGTAGACCAGCGCCTCCTGCGGCAGCGTGTTGGCCACCAGGAACGCCACCATGATCCACGTGCGGCCGCGGACCCGGCCGACGCCGAGCGCGTAGGCGTTGAGCACCGACAGCACGACGGCCAGCACGGCCACCGAGCCGCTGATCACCAGGCTGTTCCACAGCTTGCCGCCGAAGTCCGTCCGGTTCCAGAACGCGACGATCCCGTCCAGGTGGAGCCCGCCGGGCAGGCTGAGCGGCCCCCCGGAGGAGTACTCGGCCGGCGACTTGACCGCGTTGACCGCGACGATGGCGAACGGCACCAGCATCACGACGGCGAGGACGGCCAGCGCGGCCAGGACCGCGTACTTCCGGATCATGATTCCCTGTCCTGGATCCGCAGGAAGAAGGCCGTGACCATGATGATCAGGAGGGTGAGCACGGTCGCGATCGCCGAGCCGTACCCGACGTTGGCCTTCTCGAAGAAATTTTGATAGCTGAAGTACGACGGCACGAGCGTGGCACCGCCGGGGCCGCCGCGGGTCAGCACGAAGATCGGCCCGAAGACCTTGAGCGCGGCGATCGTGCAGGTCAGCAGCACCACGAAGATCTCCGGCCGGATCTGCGGGATCGTGACGTGCCAGAACCGCCGCCACCAGGAGGCCCCGTCCATCTCGGCCGCCTCGTACAGCGCGGGGTCCACCCGCTGGAGCCCGGCCATGAAGACGACCACCGGGTAGCCGATCTGGAACCACACCATGATCAGCATCACGCTCGGCAGCGCCCAGGCGGGGTCGCCGAGCCAGTTGCGCGGCTCCATGCCCACCAGCCCGAGCAGCTCGTTGAGCGCGCCGTACCGGGGGTGCATGATCCAGCCCCAGACGATCCCGGCGACCGCGACCGGCAGCACCTGCGGCAGGTAGTACGCCGCCCGCAGCGCGCCGGCCGTACGGGGGCCGAACCTCCTGCCGACGTGGTCGAACAGCGCGGCCGCCAGGACCAGCCCGATCGCGGTCGGGACGATCGCCATCGCGACGATCAGCGCGACGTTGTGCCGGAAGGAGGCCCAGAACCGCTCGTCGGCGAACAGCCGGGCGTAGTTGTCCAGCCCGATCCAGCGCGGGTCGCCGATCCCCTGCCAGCGGGTGAACCCGATCCCGACGTTCATCAGGAACGGAACCGCGATGACGGCCGTGAACAGCAGGGCGCTGGGCAGCAGGAACACCCAGTACCCGCGGCCGCGGGGCCTGTCCATACGGAGGACCTCGTCTCGTCTCGTGGTGCTCTTCGCGCGGCCCGCCGAAAGGGGCGGGCCGCGCGGGTGACGTCAGTTGCCGAGGTCGGCGAGGTTCTCCTGGTACGGCCCGGCGAGCTCCTCCAGGACCTGGTCCGGCTTCTTCGTGCCGTTGATCAGGTTCTGCACGCCGGAGACCAGCACGTCGTAGTAGCCCGGCGCCGGCCAGTCGGGGTAGAAGGCCAGCCCGTCGGCGCCGGAGAGCTCCGTGAAGTTCTCGATCAGCTCCTTGTTGCGGGCGTCGGTGATCGCCGCGGGGTCGGCCGCGACCGGGATGCCGCCTGCGTTCCCGAGCAGGTTCTGCACGTCCTTCTTCATCGTGATGTCGATGAAGTCGTAGGCGAGGTCCTTGTTGCGGGCGTTGGCGGGGACGACCCAGATGTTGCCGCTGGACCCGGCGTGCATCGTGTTGCCCGGCCAGAGGAACGTGCCCCACTCGAAGTCCTTGATGTCGGTGGCGAACCGGCCGAACCACCAGCTTCCGGTCACCGCCATCGGGTACTTGCCGGCGATGAAGGACTGTCCCATGTCCTCGGCCTTGACGCCGGCCGAGTCCTTGCCGATGTAGCCCTTCCTCACCCAGTCGGCGAAGGTCTCCGCGGCGTACTTCAGCTCCGGCCCCTTGAAGTCCACCTTGCCCTTGTAGAGCTGGAAGGCGTCCACCCACGGCCGCTGCGCCCTGCTCAGCGCGAGCTGGTAGAGGATCTGCTGCGCCGGGTACTCGGCGCCGCCGACGGCGAGGGGGGTGGTCCCGGCCTCGACGAACGCGTCCATCGCCGCGGTGAACTCGTCGAACGTCGCCGGCACCTTGACGCCCCGCTTCTTGAAGGCGTCCTTGTTGTAGTAGACCATCACGTACTCGGCGTAGTTGGGGACGCCGAACCACCGGTCGCCGCCCATCACGCCGCGGTCGTCGTACTTGGCGGTGGTCTGCAGGGAGGGGCTGAGCAGCTTGTCCCAGCCCCGCTTGGCGGCCTCGTCCGACAGATCGGTCAGCAGACCCTGCTTGGACAGCAGGCCGGCGGTGGCGTTGCCCTTGTTGTACTCCATGACGTCCGGGGCCTGGCCGGAGTTGAGGATCATGCCCGCGGACTGGCGGATCTGCTCGAACGCCTTCTCCTCGAACGCGACCTTCACCCCGGGGTGGGTGGCCTCGAACTCCTTGACGGCCTCGGCCCACGCCTTGCCCATCGCGCCGTCGGCGCTCTCGTAGTGCCAGAGCTTCAGGGTCCGGGGGCCCGCGGCGGGCTCGTCCGTGTCCTGCCCTCCGCTCCCGCAGGCCGCCAGGGCGGCCAGCAGGGCGGCGACGGCCGCGGCGGTCGCGGCCGTCCTCACCCTTCTCAGCTTGAGCATGACTGCCTCCTAGACGGTGGTGATGACGACCGGGACGTCGGCGCCCACCAGCTCGACGCCCGTGACGCGCGCGCCCCCCGAGACGGTCACCCGCAGCCCGTCCCCCTCGGGGACGGTGGTGACCACGGTGTCCCCGTCGACGTCGGAGACGACGGCGCGGCCCTCGCCCACCCCGTAGGCGACCAGCGTGATCTCCCCGAACGGCCCGTCGCCCACGGCCTCCCCCGGGTCCGCCAGGACCGGGATGAGCGCGCCGTGCCGGGCGAACAGCGGGATCCGGTCGAGCGGCGTGGAGACCGTCACGTACCGGCCGCCGGTGAGCACCTCGCCCGTCCAGTGGTCCACCCAGCCGCCCTCGGGCAGGTACACCTTCCGCACGCCGTCCGGCGAGGTCATCGGGGCCACCAGCAGGTCACGGCCGAGGAGGTACTCCAGGTCGGCCTGCCAGGCCACCGGATCGCCGGGATGGTCCACGCACAGGGCCCGCATCATCGGCGCCCCGGTGCGCGCGGCCTCGACCGCCGCGGTGTAGATGTACGGCATGAGCCGGTAGCGCAGCCTCAGCGCCGCGACGGCCTCCGCCTCGACCCGGGGGAACTCCCACGGCTCCCGGCTGGTGGTGCCGTGCAGGCGCACCAGCGGCGACAGCGCGCCGAACTGGGTCCAGCGGACGTACAGGTCGTCGGTGGGACGGCCGGTGAAGCCGCCCGCGTCGTGGCTCCAGAACGGGATGCCGGACAGGCCGTGCGACAGCCCGCCGCGCAGCGTGCTGCCCATCGCCGGGTAGCTCGTGTAGGTGTCGCCGCCCCACTGCGCCGCGTGCCGCTGGCCGCCGAGGAAGGACGAGCGCGCCCACACCATGCCGTGCCCGGCGACCTCCCTGGTCACCTCGGAGACGAGGTCGTTGAACAGGAGGGTGTAGACGTTGTGCAGGTCGGTGCCGGTCATCCCGTTGGAGGCGACCGCGTCGTGCGGCACGCCCTCGGCGAAGTCGGTCTTGAACGCCTGCACGCCCTGCTCCAGCAGCGGCCGCAGCAGGCCCCGGAACCACTCGGCGGCCTCCGGGTCGGTGAAGTCCACGATGCCGCAGGGCGGGTAGGAGCCGTGCCAGCAGTCGGCCACGTAGACCTCGCCGTCAGCCTTTTTCAAGAAATATCCGTTACGAGCGGCTTCCGGGAACGCCGGGCTCAGGTGGGAGACGTACGGGTTCATCCACAGGCAGACCTTGAAGCCCATCCGGTCCAGCTCGGCGAGCATCGCATCGGGGTCGGGGAAGTTCTCCGCGTCCCACCGCAGGTCCGACCAGTGCCCGTCGGTCTGCCAGTAGGTGTCCAGGTGCAGCACGTCGCACGGGATGCCCCGCTCCCGGATCGTCCGCGCCCGGTCCAGCACCCGCTCCTGGGTGTCGACGAAGAAGCCCGAGGAGATCCAGGTGCCGAACGCCCACTTGGGCGGCAGCGCCGGCCGGCAGGTCAGCCGGTCGAACCGGTCGAGCACCTCCGGCGGGGTGGGCCCGGCGATCACGTAGTAGTCGATGAGGTCGTCCGGCACCACGATCTGCACGCAGCTGTGCGTGGACTGGCAGACGTCGAACTCCACCGGCGTGCCGCTGTCCACCGCCACGCCGTAGCCGCGGCTGGACAGGTAGAACGGGATGTTCTTGTAGGCCCGCTGCGACTCGGCGCCGAAGGCGTCGAAGTTCCACATGACCGGCCGCTGGCCGCGCTTGTCCAGCGGGGTGAACGACTCGCCGAAGCCACCGAACGCCTCGTCGGCGGGGGCGGCGAAGCTCTCGTGGTAGGCGGCCACCTCGCCGTCCGCGCTGGAGCGTCCGAACGGCAGCGTGCGCATCCGGCCGCTGATGTCGGTGTGGCCGCGGTCCTGCTCCAGCAGGGTGGCGCCGGAGGCGTCGGTGAACCTCAGGTGCCAGGGCGACAGGGTGATCTCGGCGCGCAGCGAGCCGGCGTCGACGGTGATCGTCCCGTCGCCGGCCTCCACCCTCGCCCCGGCGAACCCGCCCGGGGTGACCATGGAGATCGCGGCGGCCGACCGGGTCCGCGCGTCCGCGTCCTGGCCGAGCCGTACTCGGATCACCCCCTCGCCCGCCACGCCGACCTGGGCCACCAGCGTCTCGCCGGTGGAGGTCGCGGCCTTCAGCGTCACCGAGGCGTCGTCGGACGCCACCGCCTCGGCGGCGGTCAGCGTCGCCGGGCCCGCCTCGCCCCGGACGCGCACCGGCAGTTCCGGGGGGTCGGCGACGAAGTACTCATGCGCGACGAGGGGAGGGCGATAGGGCATTAGGGCTCCAGCGCTCGGTGTTCCGGTTCCCGAATTAGTTTGGTGTCCAGACCAACAAACGTCAACGGCGACCCTTGAGGCGGGGGCGGGAGGCAGCGGGTGCCCATCCGGAACGGAGGACCTGACGTGGACCGGCCCGGAGGCATCGGCTGGAGCCGGAGCCGTCCCCCTTGAGCTGGTACGGCGTGGCGAATGGGTGTTCGCGGTCGACCACGGAGACGATGAACAGCAGGTCCCGGACGGTCCGCGGCCGCCTCCCGGCGGCTACGCCGTACGGAGGGTACGGCGGGGGCAGCGGGTATCGGGGCGGGCGCCACGGCCCGCCGCGCGGCCGGGACGACCCCGAAGGAGGTTCCCGTGCGCCGTCGCCGTCCCGTGCCCCCGGCACCCGTCCTCCGGGCTCCCACGCCTCCGTCGCCCGTCCCCGGCGCACCCGCGTCCCCGACGTCCGCCCTCCGGGGCCGTACGTCCCCGGTGTCCGCCGTCCGGGACCGCGCGGCCCCGGACGGCGTCGCCTGCGCACCCCCGGCGGCCGCCGTCGCGGCCCTCGTCCTCGTCGCCGCGGCGGTGGCACCGGTCTGCGCCCCGATCCCGGAGGCCGCCGCGGCCGGCGCGCCCGGAGGCCGGGACGGCCCCTGCCGGCCCGGTGAGGGCCGCGACCTGCGGGACGGGGACTTCACCCGCGCCCCGCTCCCGGCCGGCCTGCGCTGCGCCGACCTGACCAGGGCCGTGCTGAGCGGCGTGACGCTCGCCCACGAGGATCTGACCGGGGCCGTCCTGCGCGGCGCCGACCTGCGCGGCGCCGACCTCACCGGGGCCTCGCTCCGCTACGCCGACCTGCGCGCCGCCGACCTCACCGAGTCCCGGCTCGGCGAGGTGCGCGCCGACCACGCCGACCTGCGCGGCGCGTACCTCGCCGACGCCGAGGCCGTGCAGGCGAGGTTCCCCCACGCCGACCTCACCGGGGCCAAGCTGGCCCGCACCGACCTGGGACAGGCCGACCTCACCGGCGCCAAACTGGTCGGCGTCAACCTGGAGGAGAGCAACGCCGAGCAGGTGGCGGCGGTCGGGGCCGACTTCACCCGGGGCAGGCTCGGCGGCGCCGACCTGAACCAGGCGGGGCTGGGCGACGCCACCTTCACCGGCACCGACCTCACCGGCGCCGACCTCGGCCAGGCCGACCTGCATGGCGCCGACTTCACCGGGGCGGTCGTCGAGGGGACCACCTTCGACCAGGCGCGCGGTGTGGACCTGGCGGGCGCCCGGGGCTTCCCGGTCGGTCTGCGCGACCCGTGGAACCGGCGGCCCCGGTCCGCGGCGTCCAGCCCCCGGGTCGGGCCGCCGGAGACGAACCTCCTGCCGGAACGGCCCGCCGTCGGGCCCGTCATGGTGGCCTTCAGCACGGCGGGCATGATCCTGCTGCTGGCGGGCTGGGCCGTACGGACCCGGTGGCGGCGCCGCCGGCACGGCTGAGCGGCGAAAGGCCCGGGACGCCGCCGGCACGGCTGAGCGGCGAAAGGCCCGGGACGCCGCCGGCGGGCATGTCGCCGTCTCGGGCGGCCGACGGCGGGCACGGCCGTACGCCGGGCGCCGGGAACCCCCGGTGCCCGGACGCTCCGGGCCGGGAGCGAAGGTCAGATGCCGCTGGGGGTCATCGGCTGCATCAGGCGGCGGGCCGCCTCGGTGATGGAGCCGGACAGCGAGGGGTAGACCGCGAAGGTGTGGGCGACCTGGTCGACGGTGAGCCGCTGCTGCACCGCCACCGAGACCGCGAGGATCAGCTCGGACGCGCGGGGGGCGACCACCACGCCGCCGAGGATGATGCCGGTGTGCGGGCGGCAGAACAGCTTCACGAAGCCGTCGTTGAACCCCTGCATCTTCGCGCGGGCGTTGGTGGCCAGCGGCAGCTTGACCACGTTGGCCTCGATCTCGCCGGCCTCGATCGACTTCTGGGTGACGCCGACCGCGGCGATCTCCGGGTCGGTGAAGATGTTGGAGGCGACGGTGGCCAGCCGCAGCGGCTGCACCGCCTCGCCGAGCGCGTGCCAGACCGCGATCCGGCCCTGCATCGCGGCGACCGAGGCGAGCATCAGCACTCCGGTGCAGTCACCGGCGGCGTACACGCCGGGCGCCGAGGTGCGCGAGACCTTGTCCACCTGGACGAAGCCGTTCCGGTCGAGGGTGACCCCGGCCTCCTCCAGGCCGATCCCCGCGGTGTTGGGCACCATGCCGACCGTCATCAGGCAGTGGCTGCCCTCGGCGGTGCGGCCGTCCTCCAGCGTGACGACCACGCCGTCGGCGGTGCGCTTGACCGACTCCGCGCGGGAGCGGCCCATGACGTTCATCCCGCGCCGGCGGTAGACCTCCTCAAGGACCTCCGCGGCGTCGGCGTCCTCGTTGGGCATCATCCGGTCGCGCGAGGACACGAGCGTGACCTCCGAGCCGAGCGAGCGGTAGGCGCCCGCGAGCTCCGCGCCGGTGACGCCGGAGCCGACCACGATGAGGTGCTCGGGCAGCTCCGTGAGGTCGTACAGCTGCCGCCAGGTGAGGATGCGCTCGCCGTCGGGCTCGGCGCCGTTGAGGATGCGCGGGGTCGCGCCGGTAGCCACGATGACCACGTCCGCCCGGATCGTCCGGTCACCGGCCCTGACCACCTGCGGGTCGACCAGCCGCCCGGGTGCCCGGACCACCTCGACCCCCTCCGCCGACAGCCTGGCCGCGATGTCGGCCGACTGCGCGCGGGCCAGCTCCTTGACGCGCCGGTTGACCTCCGGCATGTCGGCGATGACGCCGCCGGCGTCGCCGTCGGGGCCGCCGGTGTAGTGGACGCCCAGCATGCTGGCGTCGAGGAGCGCCTGCTTGCGCACGGAGCTGGCGATCAGCGTCTTGGACGGCACGCAGTCGGTGAGCACGCAGGCCCCGCCGGGACCGTCCTGCTCGACGACCGTGACCTGCGCGCCGAGTTGCGCGGCCACGAGCGCCGCCTCGTAACCGCCGGGTCCGCCGCCGATGATAACGATCCTTGTCACGTCCCTATTCTCCCGCATTACCGGACCGGTCGGCTCGCCGTCCCCCCGGAAAATCCCGGAACCCGCGACACACCGGCGAAAATCGCCGTCGGCCGAGCCTGCGTGATCGCCGGGTGGTTCTTCGATTAGTGTTTGGTGCCGTGCCTGTCTACGCCGCCTACGGCAGCAACATGGACCCCAAGCAGATGGCCCAGCGGGCCCCCCACTCCCCCATGCGGGGGTCGGGCTGGCTTCAGGGCTGGCGTCTGACGTTCGGCGGGAACGACCTCGGCTGGGAGGGCGCGCTCGCCACCATCGTGGAGGAGGCCGGAGAGCAGGTCTTCGTCGTCCTCTACGACGTGCCCGAATGGGACGAGACCACCCTCGACCAGTGGGAGGGCGCCGCGGCCGGCCTCTACCACAAGGTCAGGCTCCGGGTGCAGACCCTGGAGGGTGAGGTCGTGGCCTGGTTCTACGTGCTCGACGGCTACGAGGGCGGGCTGCCCTCGGCGCGCTACCTCGGCATCCTGGCCGAGGCGGCGGAGAAGGCCGGGGCGCCGGACGACTACGTCCGGGCGCTGCGCGAGCGCCCCTGCTCGTCCCTGGGAAGCTGAGCCCTGGGCCAGGGGACCGGATCCGCCGGCGGCGGAGCCCTCGCTCGTCCCCGGGCAGCTGAGCGACGTGCCGTCCTAACGGCGAGTAACCTCTGATGCGTGACGAATGACCCTTATGCACTCGCCGAGGACGCCGCGACCGCTCTCAAGGACGCCCTGGGAGTCGAGTCCGTCGATGTCGCCCTGGTGATGGGGTCGGGCTGGGTCCCGGCCGCCGACGCGATCGGCGAGACGATCGCCGAGGTCCCGGTGACCGACCTGCCCGGGTTCGCCCCGCCGCTGGTCGCGGGCCACGCGGGCCGGATCCGCGCGGTGCGGACCGCGCAGGACAAGATCGCGCTGATCTTCCTGGGCCGCACCCACCTCTACGAGGGCCGCGGCGTGGAGCCGGTCGTGCACGGCGTGCGGACCGCGATCGCCGCCGGCGCCCGCACGATCGTGCTGACCAACGCCGCGGGCGGCCTGCGCCCGGAGACCCAGGCGGTCGGCGAGGCCGTACTGATCAGCGACCACATCAACCTGACCGGGGCCAACCCGATCACCGGCGCCACCTTCGTCGACCTCACCGACGTCTACACCCCGCGCCTGCGCGCCCTGGTCCGCGAGGTGGACCCGTCCATGGCGGAGGGCGTCTACGTCGCGTTCCGCGGCCCGACGTACGAGACCCCGGCCGAGGTCCGCATGTGCCGCGTCCTCGGCGGCGACATGGTCGGCATGTCCACCGCGCTGGAGGCCGTCGCCGCCCGCGAGGGCGGGGCGGAGGTGCTGGGGATCTCGCTCGTCACCAACCCGGGCGCCGGGCTGGTGGGCGAGCCGCTGAACCACCAGGAGGTGCTGGAGGTCGGCCGCGCCACCGCCGCGCGCATGGGCGGGCTGCTGTCGAAGGTCGTCGACAGGCTCTGACCGACCCTTGACCCCGTCCCGGCCTCGTGAGACGGCCGGGACGCCGACAACCACCCGGCAGGGCCCGCGGAGGCGGGCCGAACCGATGACGGACCCGGCGGAGGCGGCGGGCCGCCGCCGGCAGGAGGCGACGTTGAACAGCGATCTCGTACGGCTCGCACGGGACTGGCGGGCCCAGGACCCCGACCCGGAGACCCGCGCCGAACTCGGCGCGCTGCTGGAGGGCGGCGACGAGGCGGCGCTGCGCGAGCGGTTCGGGGCCAAGCTGGAGTTCGGCACCGCGGGGCTCCGCGGCGAGCTGGGCGCCGGCCCCAACCGGATGAACCGGGTCACCGTCATGCGCGCCGCCGCGGGCCTGGCCCGGGTGCTCGGACCGGGCGGGCACGTCGTGATCGGCTACGACGCCCGGCACAACTCCGACGTCTTCGCCCGCGACACCGCCGCCGTGCTCACCGGCGCCGGGCTGCGCGCCTCGGTGCTGCCCGGCCCGCTGCCCACCCCGGTGCTGGCCTTCGCCGTACGGCACCTCGTCGCCGACGCCGGCGTGATGGTCACCGCCAGCCACAACCCGCCCCGGGACAACGGCTACAAGGTCTACTGGGGCGACGGCTCGCAGATCGTGCCGCCGGTGGACCGGGAGATCTCCGACGCGATCGACGCCGTCGGGGACGTTTCCGGTCTGCCGCTCGGCTCCCCCGGCGACGACGCCTGGACCACGCTGGGCGAGGAGATCGTGGCCTCCTACGTGGACGCGGTCACCGCGCTGCCGATCGGCGACGCCCGCGACCTGAAGGTGGCCTACACGCCGCTGCACGGCGTGGGGGCGGTGACGCTGACCGGCGCCTTCCTGGCCGCCGGGTTCGAGGCCCCGGCCATCGTGGAGGCGCAGGCCGCCCCGGACCCCGGCTTCCCCACCGTCGCCTTCCCCAACCCGGAGGAGCCGGGCGCGATGGACCTCGCGCTGGAGCTCGCCGGGCGGATCGGCGCGGACATCGTGCTGGCCAACGATCCCGACGCCGACCGCTGCGCGGTGGGCGTGCCCCTGCCGGACGGCGGCCACCGGATGCTCACCGGCGACGAGCTCGGAGCCCTGCTGGGCGAGCACGTGATCCGGAACACCTCCGGCGGCGGGCGCCTGGTCGCCACCACCATCGTCTCGTCCTCCCTGCTCGGCAGGATCGCCGCCGGGTACGGCGTGCGCCACGCCGAGACCCTCACCGGCTTCAAGTGGATCATGCGGGCCGAGGGCGGCGACCTCGTCTTCGGCTACGAGGAGGCGCTGGGCTACAGCGTCGGCACCGGCGCCGGCCTGCCGGTCCGCGACAAGGACGGCATCGGGGCGGCGCTGACCGTCGCCGGCCTGGCCGCCGCCGCCAAACGCGACGGCCGCACCCTGCTCGACCTGCTCGACGACCAGGCCCGCCGGTACGGCCTGCACGCCACCTCCCAGCTCTCGGTGCGGGTGGACGACCTGTCCCTGATCGCCGGCGCGATGGCCCGGCTGCGCGCCACGCCGCCGGTGGAGCTGGGCGGCCGGAAGGTCGAGTCCGCCGACGACCTGCGCGAGGGCGCGGGCGGCCTGCCGCCCACCGACGGCCTGCGCTACCGGCTGTCCGGCGGCGCCCGCGTCGTCGTCCGCCCGTCGGGCACCGAGCCCAAGCTCAAGTGCTACCTGGAGGTCGTCGTCCCGGTCGCCGGGGAGGTCTCCGAGGCGCGGGCTCGGGCCGCCGCCGACCTGGACGCCCTCCGCGCCGACCTGTCGTCCGCCCTGGGCCTCTGAGCCCGCCCGGCCCTCTGAGCTGAGCCCGCCCGGCCTTCTGAGCCCGCCCGGCCCCCGAGATGGAGATACGTCCATTCCGGGGGCCGGATGCCGGAGGAACCTCCATGGCGTGACCGGTCCGCCGGGTGGTTTGCTACCGGGCATGAAACCGACAACGGTCGAGGAACGGGTCGTCGTGCCCGCTCGCGAGGGACGCGCGGTCACGGTGACCGCCGGGCAGCGGGTGCGCGTCGTGGACCTGGAGGGCGGCCAGGTGGGCGACCTGTTCGCCTTCGCCGCCGACGACCCGGCCGAGCACCTCAGCGCCTCGCACACGCGCAGCCGTACGAGCCGGTTGTTCCCCGCGGTCGGGGAGCCGTTCCTCACCGACCGGCGCAGGCCGATCCTGACGCTGGTCTCCGACACCTCCCCCGGCTGGCACGACATGCTGATCGCCGCGTGCGATCCGGCACGTTACGCCGCGCTCGGCGTGCGCGGGACCCACGCCTCCTGCGCGGAGAACCTGCACCGTTCCCTCACCGGGCTGGGGCTGACCAGCGGCGTCACGCCCCAGCCGGTCAACGTGTTCATGCGCATCCCCGTCCAGGAGTCCGGAGAGCTCCGCTGGCTGCCCGCGGTCAGCCGCGCGGGCGACGCGATCACCTTCGAGGCGGTCATGGACTGCGTCGTGGTGCTGTCCGCGTGCCCCCAGGACCTGGTCGGGATCAACGGGAACGGCCCGTCTCCGCTGGCGATCGACGTGCTGTCCGGGTGACCGGCCGTTCTTCCCACATACCTACGAGAAGGAAGTCCAGACATGAGCGTTTTCACCTCCGGCACCGGGCACCCGGCGCTGGAAGCGGGACGGATCGGGGAGCTCACGCCGGCCAACAGGCTGGTGGTCTCGCCGATGACCAGGGTCTCGGCGGCCCCGGACGGCACGCCGACGGACGAGATGGCCGAGTACTACGCCGAGTTCGCCCGCGGCGGGTTCGGGCTGGTGATCACCGAGGGCACCTACACCGACACCGTCCACAGCCAGGGATACCTCAACCAGCCGGGGATCGTGTCCCCGGAGCATGCGGCGGCCTGGCGGGAGGTCACCGGACGCGTGCACGAGGCGGGGGCGGCCGTCGTGCTGCAGCTCATGCACGCCGGGGCGTTGTCGCAGGGCAACCGCTACCGTGACGACACCGCCGGCCCGTCCGCCGTGCCGCCTCTGGGGGAGAAGATGCCCGAGTACGGCGGTCACGGGCCGTGGCCGACGCCGAGGGCGATGGACGAGGCCGACATCGAGGCCGCGGTGCGCGGCTTCGCCGAGTCGGCGGTGCGCGCGCGTGAGGCGGGCTTCGACGGGGTCGAGGTGCACGGCGCCAACGGCTACCTGCTGGACCAGTTCCTCACGGACTACACCAACCGGCGCGAGGACCGTTACGGCGGCCCCGTCACCAACCGGATCCGTCTGGCCGCGGAGGTCGTGGCGGCCATCCGCGCGGAAGTGGGACCGGACTTCTGCGTCGGCGTCCGCCTGTCCCAGACGAAGGTCAACGACTTCACCCACCGGTGGCCCGGAGGCGTCCACGACGCCGAGACCGTCTTCGGGGCGCTGGCCGACGCGAACGCGACGTATCTGCACATCGCCAGCGAGGGCCGGGACTGGATCGAGACCGCGCGGATGGAGAACGGCGTCACGATCACCGGTCTGGCCCGCAGGGTGAGCGGTCTGCCGGTGATCGCCAACGGCGGCATGCACGACTTCGGCCAGGCCGCGAAGGTCCTGGCGGACGGGCACGCGGACTTCCTGTCCATCGGCCGGGCGGCTCTGGCCTCCCCCGACCTGCCCCGCCGCCTGGCGGACGGGACGCCGCTGGAAGACTTCGACCACATGATGCTGCAACCCATGGCGACCCTGGACAACGCGCGCCGGTGGCGGCGCTCCGCCCTGACCGGGGCGTGACCTCTTCCGAGGAGGATGGTGGCCGACATGAGTACGGACTGGTGCGGCGAGGCCGCCGCCGTCGTGACGCTGACCTTCGACGTCGACGCCGAGACGCCGATCCTCGCGCGGGGACGCCGCTACGCCGGGCACGCGAGCACGATGTCGCACCAGGCGTACGGGCCGGATGTCGGGTTGCCCCGCATCCTGGACCTGCTCGACGACCTCGACGTGCCCGCGACGTTCTTCGTGCCGGGCTGGGTGGCCGAGCACCGCCCGGGTCTGGCCGGGTCGATCGTGGAGCGGGGGCACGAGGTGGCCCACCACTCCTACAGTCACCGCCCGCCCACGTCGATGACCTTCCAGGAGGAGCGGGACGACTTCGCCCGGGCGCTGGAGGTGTTCTCCGGCCAGGGCATCGAGATCACCGGATACCGGGCGGCGCTGTGGGAGGCCACCTGGCGCACCGCCGGGCTCGTCGCCGAGTACGGCCTGCTCTACGACTCGTCGCTGATGGGCGACGACCGCCCCTACCGGCTCCCCACGGAGCACGGGGAGATCGTCGAGTTGCCGGTGCACTGGTCGCTGGACGACTGGGAGCAGTACGCCTACCTTCCCGAGCCGCACGTCGGATCGGTCATCGAGTCACCGGCGAAGGTGCTGGAGATGTGGTGCGCGGAGCTGGACGGCATGCGGCACTACCGCTCCCTGTTCAACCTGTGCGCGCACCCCTTCCTGTCGGGCCGCCCGGGAAGGGCCCTGGCCCTGCGCCGGTTCGTCGAGTACGCGCTCGCGTGCGGGGACGTGCGGTTCGCCCGCTGCCGCGACGTGGCGAGGGCGGCGGCGGCCGATCCCGGGCTCGCCAGGCGCCCGCACCGGGCGCCCGAGGCGGACCCGGAGGTCTATCCCCGCTGAGCGACGTCCGTCCCCGCCGGGCGGCTCGGGCGGCCCGTCCCCGGATCCCGGGCCCGTCCGGACGACGCCGTCCGGAGCGGGCCCGGGATCCGGTCCGCCGCGCGGTGCGGACGCGCCGGCCCGCGTGCTCTCACCGCGGGGCCATGTCGTCGGCGCGCAGGGCCAGGAACAGATCCACCCGGCCCTCGGTGCGGTTGATGTCCCGGCCGGTCAGCTCCACGATCCTGGAGAGCCGGTTGCGCAGCGTGTTGACGTGGACGTGCAGCGCGGCGGCGGTCAGCGCCCAGTGCCCGTCATGGTCGAGGAAGGCACGCAGCGTCGGCTCCAGCTCCCCACCCCGCCTGGCGTCGTACCTCCGCATCGGCGCGAGCACCTCGTCGGCGAAACCGCGCAGCGTCCCGGATTCCTGCAGCCCCAGGAGCAGCCGGTGCGCGCCCAGCTCGGCGAAGGACCGCACGGCGGGGCCGCTGCGGCTGCGGCGCAGGACCCGGCAGGCGTCCTGCGCCCGCACCAGGGGTTCCAGCAACCCCGCCGACCCGGTGACGACGTCACCGAGACCCGCCACCGGACGCCGCCCGGGGAACCGCTGTCCCACCGCCTCGACCAGCCGCTCCGCCATGGACGTCAGCCGCTGCCCGGAGTAACGCCAGGGCAGCACCGCCACGACGTCCTGGGTGCCGCCCGCCACCACGACCGGTACGCCCTCGGCCACGAAGAAACCTCCCACGACCTCGGCCAGACCGGGCAGCGTCGCGGCCTCGCCCTCGGCGAAGGCGACGGCGCACACCGCCAGCGGGCCGTCGGGGTCCACCCCGAAGGCCCGCAGCCTGTCGGGCACCTCGGCCGACCGGTGCCCGCCGGAGAGCACCATCTCCCGCAGCTCACCGGCGAAGCGCATCTCGATCGCCTGTACGGCCTGCCGCTTGGCCACCTCCAGGCTGAGGAAGCGCGCCGCCTGCTCCAGCGCGTCCCGCTCCGCCCGGTCGAGGGTCGTCATCGGGCGGAGGCAGACCAGGGCCGCGTCGACGTCGCCGACGGCGCCCACCAGGAACAGGGTCGCGCGTCCGGCCGGTCCCACGGACACCTCCAGCGCGGGCGGCCGGCGGGCGAGTCCGTCGGCCACCTCCCGGAGCTCTCCGGCGTCGAGTCCGGCCCCCTCCGCCGCGATCAGCCGGCCCATCCAGTCGACCACCGCGAGCGGCAGATCGTGGTCGCGCCGGAGCACCTGGAGCACGCCGGAGGCTCCGGCGCCGTGTGAGATCGCGCCGGCCAGCGCGTCGCCCCTGCGGATCATGCCGACCAGCTCGCCCTGGCGTTCCTCGGCGTAGACGGCGGCGACCGCCTCGGAGACCGCGGTGAAGGGGACCGCGGGGGAGATCTCCAGCAGCGGCAGGCCGGCCTCCCGGCAGGCGTGGACCAGCTCCCGGGGCGTCGCGGGGGTCTCCTCACGCAGTCCGAAGACGATCCCCGCCGCCCCCGCCCGCGTCAGCCCGGCCACGAACTCCGCCGGGGTCACCCGGTCGAGCCACAGGCCGTTGGTCAGCACGAGCTCGCGTTCCCGCACGTAACGGGAAGGGTCCGGCAACTCGGTGTTGTGGATCCAGGCGACCGGGGACTCCATCGCCCCGGCCGGGCCGGGGACGAGCACGCGCAGCTTCAGCGAGGCGTTCCGCGTGAGGGAGGACAGGGTGAACACCCTGTGAATATATCCATGTCCATCGCGATATATGGAGATATTTCTCCACTGTGAACGGCGGTGACCCGGGTGCTTATGTGGTGCGCATCACCAAGGAGGCAGCCATGTCGACCAGCGACCCCGCCCGAGCGGACGTGTCAGGGACCACCCGCTTCGACGAACACGGCATCGAACCCATCCCCCCGGCGGCTCGTGACTCCACGCCGTGGCAGCAGTTCTGGATCTGGTCGGGAGCCAACATCGCACCGATCAACTGGGTGCTCGGAGCCCTGGGCATCACCCTCGGGCTGAGTCTGCTGGAGACCCTGGCCGTGATCGCCGTCGGCAACCTCGTCGGATGCGCCGTCTTCGGACTGTTCAACGTCATGGGGCACCGTACCGGGGTGAACCAGATGGTCCTCGGCCGCGCGTCGTTCGGCCGCAGGGGCGCCGTCGTCCCCGGCCTGGTGCAGGGCCTGCTGACCATGGGCTGGGTCGGCGTCAACACCTGGGTCGTGCTCGACCTGGTGATGGCGATCCTCCAGCGGTTCGGCGTCGAAGGCGGTGCCGGCCTGAAGTACGGGGTCGCCGCGATCATCATGGCGGTCCAGCTCGGCCTCGCGCTGTACGGCTTCTACGCCATCCGCACCTTCGAGAAGTACACGGTGCCGATCACCGTGCTGATCATGGTGATCATGACGGTGATCGCGCTCTCCAGGACCACCCTCGACTGGACGGCCACCACCGCCGTGACCCCGGTGTCCAAGGTCACCGCCGTCACCCAGCTGCTCACCGCCATCGGCATCGGCTGGGGGATCAGCTGGCTTCCCTACTCGGCGGACTACAGTCGTTTCGTCCGGGTCCGGTCCTCCGACCGGTCGGTGTTCTGGTCGACCGCGCTCGGCACGTACGTGCCGACCGTCTGGCTGGCCGCCCTCGGCGCGTGCCTGGCCAGTGCGGGCGCCGGCGCCGATCCGTCCACGCTGGTGACCGAGGTGTTCGGCGTGATGGCGCTGCCCGTCCTGCTCCTGATCATGCACGGGCCGGTCGCCACCAACATCCTGAACCTATACTCCTGCTCGCTCGCCGCGCTGTCGATCGGCGTGCGCGTCGCCCGGTGGAAGCTCACCCTCGTCGCCGGCGCGGCGGCGTCGGCCGTCCTGGTGGTGTTCGTCCAGGCCGACAGCTTCGCCCACGCCTTCGACAACTGGATGGTCTCGATCCTGGTGTGGATCAGCCCGTGGGCGAGCATCGTGCTGGTGGACTTCTTCGTGCTCCGCGGGGGACGGATGGACGTGGCCTCGCTGTACCGGGACGACGCCTCGCCGTACGGCACGGTGAACCGCAGAGCCCTGGTCAGCCTCGGCCTCGGGCTGGTCGCGGCGTGGAGCTGGCAGTTCGGGCTCGTCCCGGCGACGCAGGGACCGATCGCCCGCGCGCTGGGCGGCACCGACTTCTCCTGGTTGTCGGGAGGGCTGGTGGCCGGCGGCCTGTACTGCCTGCTCTCCGTCCGGGCACGCAGGGCCCACGCCGGTCTGGGCGTGGCACGCGAGGGGGCGCTGTCCTGATGGGACCGAGGATCCGCATCCTGACGACCGGCGGCACGATCGCCTCACGCCCGGCTCCGGAGGGCGGGGTCAGCGTGGCGGTTCCCGGCCACCGGCTGGTCACCGCCGCGGAGACGGCCGTGACGACCGAGGTCCGCGAGGTGATGCTCGAACACAGCTTCAACCTCACCCGGGCCCGGATGCTCGAACTCGCCGGGCGGATCGTGGCCGAGGTCCGCGACCCCGAGGTGGACGGCGTCGTCGTCACGCACGGCACCGACACCATGGAGGAGAGCGCCTACCTGCTCGACCTGCTCCTCCCCCCGGGGAGCACCGTGGTCTTCACCGGAGCCCAGCGGCACGCGGCCGAACCCGACGGGGACGGGCCGCGCAACATCCGCGACGCCGTACGGGTGGCCGCCGACCCCGCGGCACGCGGACTCGGCGCGCTCGTCGCCATGGCCGGGCTCGTCCACGCCGCCCGGCACGCGACCAAGGCCGACACCCTCGCCCCCGAGGCGTTCGCCTCCCCCGGCCACGGTCCCGTCGGCCGGGTCTCCGGCGACCGGGTCCGGATCGCCTTCCATCCCGTGCGTCCCGCCGGATTCGACCTGGCGGAGATGGCGGGCCCGCAGCCCCGGGTGGACATCGTGCCCGTCCATCCGGACGCCGACGGCGTCCAGGTGGCGGCGTGCGCGGCCGCCGGCGCCCGCGGGCTGGTGGTCGAGGCTCTGGGCGCGGGGAACCCCACGCCCGGGGTGCTCCGCGAGATCCGCTCGTGCGTCGCCGACGGCGTCACCGTGCTCGTCACCTCCCGCTGCGCCCGGGGGCCGGTGACCCCGGTGTACGGCGCGGGCGGCGGCGTCGACCTGGCCGAGGCGGGAGCGGTGTTCGCCGGGTCGCTGCGCGCACCCAAGGCACGGGTCCTGCTCGCGACCGCCCTCGCCGCCGAACCACGCCCGGACAGGGCACTGGCCCGCCTGGTCCCGCACCTCGGTCTGTAAGACGGTCTCAAAGCTAAGAGTCTCAAAGCTGAGAGTCTCATTTCTGGGACACTCGGAAATGAGTGTCCCAGAAATGAGACCATCGAGCCGTGGACGGGTTCATCGGAAGGTCACGGGAGCTCGGCAAGCTGCGCAGGCTGCTGTCCAAGGTCGAGGCGGGGGACCGCGTCGGCCGGCCGGGCCGGGCCATCCTCATGCGCGGCCGACGCCGGGTCGGCAAGTCACGCCTGGCCGAGGAGTTCATCCGGCGCGCCGGAGTCCCCCATCTCTTCTACTCGGCCACCCGCGGCTCCGAGATGCAGCAGATCCGGAGGTTCGTCGAGGCCGCCTCCACATCCGACCTCCCCTCCGCCCACCTGCTGACCGGGCAGTCACCGGACTCCTGGGACTCCGCCCTGCGTCTCCTGGCCGCCTCACTCCCTCCGGACGCCCCGAGTGTCGTGGTCATCGACGAGCTGCCTTATCTGATCGCGAGCAGCCCCGACCTCGAAAGCGTCCTCCAGGTGCTGTTCGACCGGGAGTTCTCTCGCCTGCCCGTGCTGCTCATCCTGATCGGCTCCGATCTGTCGATGATGGAGGCGATCAACCAGTACGACCGGCCCTTCTACATGCGGGCCACCGAGATGGTGGTCAGCCCGCTCACCCCGGCGGACGTGGCCGACAAGCTGGAGCTGCCCGCGGCCACCGCCGTGGACGCCCATCTGGTGACCGGCGGCCTGCCGATGCTCTGCGAGGAGTGGGAGCCGGGGCTCTCCGTCCAGGAGTACCTCCGGGAAGCCCTGACGGACTCCACGTCGTCCCTGATCGTGAGCGGCGAACGCGCCCTCTCCGCCGAGCTGCCGCCCGACGCCCAGGCACGGATCGTGCTCGGCGCGATCGGCTCGGGCCAGCGCACCCGCTCCTCGATAGAGCGGGCGGTCCCCGGCGTCCCGAGGGCCTCGCTCAACCGGGCCTTGCAGCTCCTGTTGGAGAAACGGCTGGTCACCGCCGAGCTTCCACTCTCCACCCGGCCATCACGCGAGACCCGATACCACATCGCGGACACGCACCTGCGGTTCTGGCTGGCCTTCGTCGGCCCTTGGCTCCCGGAGATCGAAAGGGACAGGGGCGACCTGGCCCTCGCCAACTTCCAGCGGACGTGGACGTCCTGGCGGGGAACCGCGGTCGAACCGGTCATCCGGGAGTCCCTGCGGCGCATGGACGGACTGCCCGAGCAGACTGGAGCCGTCGGCGGCTACTGGACCCGCACCAACGACCCGGAGATCGACATCGTCGGAGCGGACCGCGAACCGATCGCCAAAAAGATCACCGTGGTCGGATCCGTCAAATGGCTGGAGAACCGGCCGTTCGACCGGCACGACCTGAACGAGCTGATCGTCCACCGGTCCAGGCTCCCGGGCGCCGACGCCTCCACCCCGCTGCTCGCCGTCTCCCGCAGCGGGGCCACGACCGGCGAGGTGAGACTGATCACGCCGGAGGACCTGATCGGCGCCTGGCGCCTCGAAGCCGACCCGCCGAAGGATGAGCCACCCGGCGAACCGGCCGCCGGCGCGTAACCGACAACGGTCCCGTACGCGCCGTGGCGGCGGAACACCACGAGCCCTCCACCCGATGACGAGACCGTGCCCGGCCGCATACACCGACCGTGCACCCGGCCCGGCCCGGACCAGGATCACCGACATTTCACGGGTTGCGTAACCGACAGTTCACGGGGTGCCGACCGACATTCGACGGTCGCTTGGAACCGCAGCTCAGGGCAGCAACACCGACATTTCACGGGGCTTGGAACCGACAGTTCACGGACCGCCGACCGACATTCGACGGGGCGGGAAACCGACAGGTTTCCACGCCGCCTCGGAGGCGGAGGCGTCTTTACGGTGACGGGTCGTGGCCGGGCGGGCGGGACGGGGGTACGGCGGGCGGGGACGGCGCGCGGCCACACCCGCCCGTGGCCCAGACCCCGGGTCCGTGTTCCGTGGTCCAGGGCCCGGAGCACGTGAGGTCGGAACGACCCGGTGTCTCCCGTCAGGAGACCACCACGGCGGCGATCACCACGGCGAGCGCGCCCAGCAGGGCGACCATGGCGGCCGGGGCCCAGACGGACCTGACCGGGGTCCGCGCGGCGTCTCCCGTGTCCCCGGTGCTCCCGGCGGCCGTGCCGGCCGTACCGGAGCCGGGGGTTCCGGCCGTACCCGAGGTGCCGCTCGCGTCGGGGGTCCCCGTCGTGCCGGTGGGCTGCGCGGCGGTGAAGGCGGAGGCCCGCCGGGCGGACTCGGCCCGCTCGGCGATCTGCTCGGCCACCCAGTCGGCGTGGGTCTTGCCCGCCAGCAGCTCGGCCGCGGCCTGCTCCCCCTTGGTGGGCGTCGCCTCGGTGCGGAACCGCCCGCCGGTGCGGGCGGGCCGTGCCCGCCGCGTGGCCGACGCCCGCTCGCGACCGGAGGTCTGCGGCGTCCAGCAGCGCACGACCGCGTCACCAGAAGTGATCTTGATCGCGTGGGAGACCGCGACGTCGTCCACGGCCGCCCAGGGGAAGAACGTGTCCCTGAGCGGGTTGCGCACCAGCACGCCGTCCTCGGCCAGCACGACCCCGGGGCGCAGGCAGGTGATGTAGACCAGCGCGGTGATGACCGCCAGCACCGCGCCCGCGACCATCGACTCCGGCCCGCTGTAGCGGACGACGAGGTCCACCGCGTTGAGCGCGGCGAACGCCGTCCAGACCCAGCCGAGGATCAACGCGGCCCTCGACCGGAACACCTGCTTCATGACACCGACCCCACTCCCGGAGCCCCGCTCACGCCTGCCACTTGAGCCGCGCGAGACCGGGCTTGATGACACCGTTGATCAGCGCGAGGCGCTCGTCGAACGGCAGGAACGCCGACTTCATGGCGTTGATCGTGAACCACTGCAGGTCGTCCCAGCCGTAGCCGAACGCCTCCGACAGCTTGGCGAACTCCTGCGAGACGGTGGTGCCGCTCATCAGCCGGTTGTCGGTGTTGACGGTGACCCGGAAGTTCAGTTTCCGCAGCAGGCCGATCGGGTGCTCGGCGATGGACGGCGCCGCGCCGGTCTGCAGGTTGGAGGTCGGGCACATCTCCAGCGGGATGCGCTTGTCGCGGACGTAGGCGGCGAGCCGTCCGAGCTTGGCCTCGCCGTCACCCGTCACCGTGATGTCGTCGATGATGCGCACCCCGTGGCCCAGGCGGTCGGCGCCGCACCACTGGATCGCCTGCCAGATCGACGGCAGCCCGAACGCCTCACCGGCGTGGATGGTGAAGTGGGCGTTCTCCCGCTGGAGGTACTCGAACGCGTCGAGATGGCGGGTCGGAGGATAACCCGCCTCGGCCCCGGCGATGTCGAAGCCCGCCACGCCGACGTCGCGGTAGCGGACCGCGAGCTCGGCGATCTCCATGGACCTGGCCTGGTGGCGCATCGCGGTGAGCAGGGTGCCCACCCGGATGTCGCGGCCCTCGGAGCCGATCCGGAAGCCCTCCAGGACGGCCTCGATGACCTCCTCCAGGCTGAGCCCGGCCGAGGTGTGCTGCTCGGGGGCGTAACGCACCTCGGCGTAGACGACGCCGTCGGCCGCCAGGTCCTCCGCGCACTCGGCGGCGACGCGGACCAGCGACTCGCGCGTCTGCATGACGCCGACCGTGTGGTCGAAGGTCTCCAGGTAGCGCTCCAGCGAACCGGAGTCGGACGCCTCGCGGAACCAGGTCCGCAGCTCCTCCGGATCGGTCGTGGGCAGCCGGTCGTAGCCCGTCTCGCGGGCGAGCTCCACGATGGTCTCCGGCCGCAGACCACCGTCGAGGTGATCATGGAGCAACACCTTCGGAGCCCGGCGGATCTCCTCAAGGGTGGGTAGCTGACTCATCTCGCCATCTTATGTCGCAGGTCGGAACGGAAATCTTGCGGACAGAGCGGCCCCGCCCGCTCCTCGCGTCCGGCTACTCCTCGCGTCCGGCGCTCTCGGGCGAGAAGGCGGGCAGGCAGACCGCGACGTACTCGGCGCCCTCGGGGCCGCTGCTGTAGCGGATCTTCTCCCCCGGCTCGCTCACGAACGCCTGCCCGGCGCCGACCTCGGTCGTCCCACCGGCGTGCTCGACGATGACGACGCCCTTGAGGACCAGCGTGTACTCGGCGAACTCCGGGGTCTGGGCCGGTTCCTCCCACCCCGCCGGGGCCTTCATGCGGGCGATCGAGAGGGCCTCGTCACCGCTGTTGACGCGGCCGACGTACTCCTCGATCACCTTGCCGCCGGGGACCGGGATCCGTGTCGCGCTGTCGATTCTGCGTACCATGCGACCAGTTTGTCACTTTGCGGGCCGCGAACCGGTCGCGAACCGGCCTCGAACCGGCCGTGGTCCTCCGCAGACCGGCCGTGGTCCTCCGCGAACCACCGCGGACCGATCGTGAACCGGCCGCAGACCGATCGTGAACCCTTCGCGGGCCGGTCAGTGGGCGATGTCGACGACCAGCCGGTTCGGGCTCCGCTGCTCCGTCACCCGGAACCCCGCCCGGTGGTCCAGGACGATGCCGACGCCCACCACGCCCTCGAAGTCGCCGGTCTTGACCACGTTCTGCACGTTGCCCAGCTGGGCCTGGAAGACCGGCCCACCCGTCCAGGTGGGCTTCCCGGAGTCGCCGTGCGCCGCGGCCGGCCGCATCTTCACCTCCAGGTAGGCCCCGCCGACGGCGTCGATCGGGTCGCCCGACCCCTCCTGGACCAGTTTGGGCACCCAGCGCACGGTGTAGCCCGGCAGTGCCCCCTTCACGTCGATCACCACGCGGTCGAACCCGTCGTGCTCGGCGAACCGCGCGCCGGTGACGATCGGCGACTCGTCGAGGTCGCGCTCGACCTCGACCTCCCGGGTGCTCGTCGGGGGCTTCTGCCCCGGCCGCGCGACCGGCGGAGCCGACGGGGACGACGAGGAGGACGGGGAGGACGGCGGCGCGGCGGGGTCCGAGGAGGCGCCCGGATCCTCCGGGGCGTCCGAGGTCGCCGTGGCGGCCGGTGGGTCGGCGGGGGTGAAGCCGGCGTCCCGTGCGGCGGCGCCGCAGCCGGCGGCCGGCAGGCCGAGAAGGACGAGGGTGAGGGCGACGCGGATGCGCTTCATGGTGGGCCTCCTACGTCTTAGATGCCCCGGGGGCGGGGGCGGTTCACCCCGTGGACGGCACCGGCCACCGCACCGCTTCGATCATCGCAGGTCAGGTGGGGAAGGTGGCGGAATCAAGGCCGTGCGGCCCGAAAGGACGGGGGCTTCGGTCCTTTCGGGCCGCACGGCCGTACGGTTCCTGGGAGCGGCCGTACGGCCGTGGCGGACACACGCGCCGGCCGCCGCGCGAGCCGGGAGGGCCAGCGCGGCGGCCGGTGAGCCGGTCCTTCCGTACGGGCCCCTGTGTCACCGTGCGGAAGGCGGAAGACGGACGGAGGTCAGACGGTCTCCAGCACCCTCTCGTCCGGCGTCCCGCCGTCCGCCGCCGGGACGGCCGTGCGGGTACGGCGGAGGCCGGTGAGCGCGATCGCCAGGCCGACGAGTCCGAGGATCGCCGAGACGGTGATCGCCGCGCGGAAGCCGTCGAGCGGGTCGGCGCTCGTGTTCGAGGTGAGCACGGCCGTCACGACGGCCAGCACGACCGCCCCGCCGACCTGCCCGGAGGTGTTGAGCAGGCCGGAGGCCAGTCCCTGCTCGTCGTCGGCGACGCCGTTGGTCGCCTGGATGTTCAGCGATGGGAAGGACAGCGCGAAGGCGATGCCCAATAGGACCATGCCCGGGATGACCAGCGTGACCAGGTCCGGGTCGGCGTTCACCCGGAGGAAGAAGGCGTAGCCGCCGGCCAGCGCGGCCGAGCCGACGACGATCAGCCTGCCGGTGCCGAACCGGTCGGCCAGATCGCCCATTTTGGTGGAGGTCACCGCGACCAGCAGCCCGGCGGGCAGGAAGGCCAGCGCGGTCGCCAGTGCCGACCAGTGCAGGAAGTTCTGGAAGTACTGCATGGCCACGAACTGGAAGCCGACGTAGGAGCCGAACAGGATGACCAGGCCGAGGTTGGCCCGGACGATCGGGCCGGACCGCAGGATGCCGAGCCGTACCAGGGGGTGCCTGACCCGCCGCTCGGTGACCACGAACGCGGCCAGCAGCGCCACCACCCCGGCCAGCGAGCCGATGGTGCGGAGCGAGCCCCAGCCGGCCTCGGGGGCCTGGACCACGGTGAACACCAGCAGCAGCATGGAGGCGGTGATGGTGACCGCGCCGATGAGGTCGTGTCCGCCCTCGGCCCGTTCCTCCTCGCGCCTGGGCAGGTACCGCAGCGCCGCGACCAGCGCGATGACGGCGACGGGGACCGGCATGAGGAACGTCCAGCGCCAGCCGAGCTGGGTCAGGAAGCCCGAGATGACCAGGCCCAGGGAGAAGCCGCTGGCGCCCGCGGCGGTGAAGACGCTGAGGGCCCGGTTGCGGGACGGGCCCTCAGCGAAGGTCGTGGTGATGATGGACAGCGCGGCGGGGGCGGTGAAGGCGGCGCTGACACCCTTGACGAACCGGGCGGCGATCAGCAGGGTTCCGTCGTTCACCACGCCGCCGAGGAGCGAGGCCACCGCGAAGACGGCCAGCGCGGCCAGGAAGACCCGGCGCCGGCCGAGCAGGTCGGCGGTGCGGCCGCCCAGCAGGAGCAGACCTCCGTAGCCGAGCACGTAGCCGCTGACCACCCATTGCAGGGCGGAGGTGGAGAGGCCCAGGTCGGCCTGGATGGACGGCAGGGCCACGCCGACCATCGACACGTCGAGGGCGTCGAGGAACACCACGGCGGAGAGCACGGTGAGCGCGGCCCAGAGGCGCGCGTCCCAGCGCTCGTCGGGGGACGAATGAGGCATGCCGCACACTTTTCCATGCAGATGCATCTAATGCAAACGAATTAAGTTCTTGTGCATTAAATGTTCACGCATGGTATGATCCGCGCATGAGCGAGGAGTCCCTGGTCGGCGCCTGGCGCGAGGTGCTGGCCAAGCACGCCATGACCACCTGCGCGCTGGAGCGCGAGCTCTCCGAGCGGCACGGGCTCGGCATGAGCGAGTTCGAGGTGCTGGAGCGCATGGTCGAGGGCGGCCGGGAGAAGTACCGCGTCCAGGAGGTGGCCGACGCGGTCCACCTCAGCCAGAGCGCCTGCTCACGGCTGATCGCCCGCCTGGAGAAGGCGGGCCTGGTGTGCCGGGGGATGTGCGAGGACGACCGGCGGGGCGTCTTCGTCCTCATCACCGACGAGGGCCGCGCCCGCCACACCGAGGCCACACCCACCCACCGCGCCGTGCTGTCACAGGTCTTCGCCCCCGCCGAACGGCTCGCCTCCCCCGCCTGAACCGCCCCGGGCCCCTTCCCGGCCGCCCCGCACACTCGCGCGCCTCCGGACCGCCCCGCACCTCCGGGTGGCTCCACACACCCCCGACCTCCCCGCACCCCCGGCCGCCCTCGCACGCCCGCAGCCCCTCTCCGACGCGGCATACCGGGGCTCCCGACGAATCCTGGTTCGTGCCGCCTAATATCTTGCCTTCCACGATATTGTGGATTCATGAGCCCGCGAACGATGACGGAACCCGCGTTCCTCGTTCTCACCGCCCTCGTCGACGAGCCGCGCCACGGCTACGGCATCGTCCAGGAGGTCGAGAGGCTGTCCGGGGGGCGGGTCGAGCTGAAGATCGGCACGCTGTACGGCGTGCTGGACCGGCTGGCCGCCGACGACCTGGTGGCCCTCGACCGCGAGGAGGCCGAGCGGGGGCGGCTGCGCCGCTACTACCGCCTCACCGAGTCCGGGGCACGCGCCCTGGAGGCCGAGGCCGTACGGCTGGCCGGAAACGTCGAGGCGGCCCGCACCCGGTTACGCGCCCGGTACGCGGGAGGCGCGGCGTGAACGAGCACGGCGAGCGGACCGGTCCGGCGGACCCGCCCGGCGAAGGCGGAGGCATGCACGAGCGCGGTGACGAGTACGGCGGTCCTGCGGACGCGGCCGGCGAAGGAGGAGACGTGCACGAGCGAACGGATGGGCACGGCGTCCCCGCGAACGCGGCCGACGAAGAAGGCGGCGCACGCGAGCGGGCCGGGCACAGCGATCTGCTCGAAAAGCGTTACCGCCGCGTGCTGCGTCTGCTGCCCGTCTCCTACCGCGCCGAGCGGGAGGAGGAGATGGTCGACGCCTTCATGGAGGGCTCGGGCGGCCTGACCGACGCCGACGATCCCCGGCCGCGCTGGCCGGAGGTCGCCAGCGTGGCCGCGCTGGCGGTGCGGGTGCGTCTCGGCGGCGTGGGCGCGACACCGCGTCACGTCGTCTGGGGCGAGGCCGTCCGCCTGGCGGCCGTCATGGGCCTCGCCTTCCAGGCGATGATCAGCTGTACCTGGCCCGTGTACCTGCTGATCGCTCGCGGGTTCCCCGGCGCGATGTCCGCCGAGTACCACTCGTTCTTCGAGAACCTGTCGATATCGCAGTTGCTGGACTTCACCGGCCTGCTGTGGATCGGCGCGTTCGTCGTGCTCGTCCGCGGCCGCGTCCGTGCCGCCAAGGTCCTCGCCTGTCTCGCCCTCGTCCTGCACCTCGGGCCTCATGCCCTGCGGGAGGGTCTCTTCGGCCCGGGCGGCGGCTTCCTGCTGACCTACAGCCTGATGTACGTGGTGCCCGTGCTGGCGTTGCTGGCCGGGTTCCACCGTGACGCGCCGCCGCCGCGCGCCGCCCGGTGGGTGATCGTCCTGTTCTTCGGCGGCGGGCTCTCGCTGCACCTGGCGCTGACCCTGATGACGATGACCTCGGTCGCCGACCCCGAGGCCCTTGCCTGGGCATGGTCGTGGACGAGTGCTACAGGGATGGCCTGCCTGGCCTTCCTGCTGGCGGGCGCGACCGTCCTGGGAGGACGCCCGTGGATGCCGGACGGGTGGCGGAGTCCGGCCCTGCCGCTCGCGCTGGCGATGCTCGCCGTACCGGTGGCGGCGGTTCTCGCCAACGAGCTGACCTTCGACCTGAACCACGACCCGGCCGACCAGGCGAGCCGCTTGATGACCTCGACGACCGCCGCCCAGCTCGCCGCGGTCGTGCTGTGCGGTCTCGTCCTCACCGTGGCGGCCGTACGGTCGATGCCCGCCCCGGCACCGGCGACCCCGATCGCCGATCCCCCGGCCGGGGCCCACTGACGCCGCATCCCCTCCGTGCCCCTCCGCGCCTCCCTTCCGGCCCGGAAAGCACGTCGCCCTCCCTGCCCGGGACAGACCGGACGGGGAGGGCGGCGTGCTTTCCGGGTGATCTCCGGGGCGTCTTCCCGGGCGATCTCCGGGAGCGTCTTCCCGGGCGGCCTCCGGGGACGTGCTTTCCGGGACGGCCTCCGCGCGGCGTCAGGCGGTGACGCGGTCGATGACCAGCGGGAGCAGGCCCGGGTCCGCGGCCTCGCCGACCGTGTAGGCGCCCTCCAGAGCCTCCAGCGCCCGCTCGAAGCGTGAGGCGTCGTCGGCGTGCAGGGTCATCAGCGGCTGCCCCTCGCGGACCTCGTCACCCGGCTTGGCGTGCAGCGTGATCCCCGCGCCGAAGGACACGGGGTCCTCCTTGCGCTCCCGGCCCGCGCCGAGCCGCCAGGCGGCCAGGCCCACGCCGTAGGCGTCCAGCGTGGCGAGCACGCCGGAGGCGGGGGCGAGGACCCGCGTGGTCTCGGCGGCGACGGGCAGCGGGGCGTCGGGGTCGCCGCCCTGGGCGCTGATCATCCGCCGCCAGACGTCCATGGCCGAGCCGTCCTTCAGCGCGTCCGCGGGGTCCTTGCCGCCGGTCAGGCCCGCGGCGTCGAGCATCTCGCGGGCCAGCCGTACGGTCAGCTCGACCACGTCGGCGGGGCCGCCGCCGGCGAGGACCTCGACCGACTCGGCGACCTCCAGCGCGTTGCCCACGGCCAGGCCCAGCGGGCGGTCCATCGCGGTGAGCAGCGCGACCGTGGTGACCCCGGCGTCGGTGCCCAGCTCGACCATGGTGGTCGCCAGCTCGCGGGCCCGCTCGGGGGTCTTCATGAACGCGCCGGAGCCGACCTTGACGTCCAGCACCAGCGCGCCGGTGCCTTCGGCGATCTTCTTCGACATGATCGAGGAGGCGATCAGCGGGATCGCCTCGACGGTGCCGGTGACGTCGCGCAGCGCGTAGAGCTTCTTGTCCGCCGGGGCCAGCCCGTCGCCCGCCGCGCAGATGACCGCGCCGGACTCACGGAGCACGTCGAGCATCTCGGCGTTGGACAGCGAGGCCCGCCAGCCCGGGATGGACTCCAGCTTGTCCAGCGTGCCGCCGGTGTGGCCGAGGCCGCGGCCGGACAGCTGGGGGACGTGTCCGCCGCACGCGGCGACCAGCGGGGCCAGCGGCAGCGTGATCTTGTCGCCCACGCCGCCGGTGGAGTGCTTGTCGGTGGTACGGCCGGGCAGCGCCGACCAGTCCATCCGGTCCCCCGAACGGATCATGGCGGCGGTCCACTCGGCGATCTCCCGCCGGTTCATGCCGTTGAGCAGGATCGCCATCGCCAGGGCGGACATCTGCTCGTCGGCGACGACGCCCCGGGTGTAGGCGTCGATCACCCAGTCGATCTGCGCGGTGGACAGCTCGCGGCCGTCCCGCTTGGTGACGATGACGTCGATCGCGTCCACGGTCAGTCCCCCCGGCTGAGGTTGTCGGGCCCGAAGGCGTACGGCAGGATCTCCGCCATCGGCTTCGGGCCGTCCACGGTCTCCACGAGCAGTTCGTCGCCGCCGAACTCGTACAGCAGCTGGCGGCACCGGCCGCACGGCATGAGCAGCTCCTCGTGCCCGTCGACGCAGGTGAAGGCGACGAGCCGCCCGCCGCCGCCCGCCTGGAGCGCCGACACCAGCCCGCACTCGGCGCACAGCCCGACGCCGTAGGAGGCGTTCTCGACGTTGCAGCCGGACACGATGCGCCCGTCGTCCACCAGGGCGGCGGCGCCGACCGGGAACTTGGAGTAGGGCGCGTACGCGTTGGTCATGGCCTGCACCGCCGCGGTCCTGAGCGCCGCCCAGTCGATGCCGGTCTCGTCGTCCTCACCCATGGAGGGTCCCCCAGATGTCGTGGTCACTTCGCCTGTCCCCTGCGGTACGGCACGCCGTCCGCGGCCGGCGGGCGCAGGCGCTGCGCGGCCAGCGACAGCACCAGCAGCGTGGTGATGTGCGGGGCGACCGAGGTGAACTGCGCCGCGATGGTGTCGGTCAGCGCGAACACGGCGAACACCGCGACCGCGGCGACGGCGGCGATCAGCGCCGCCCGGGTGCGGCGCTGCCGGACGAGCTGGTAGACCGCGACGCCCGCGATCAGGATCGCGACGAGCAGCAGCAGCGCGTGCACCGACTCGCCGCCCCGGCGGAGCTGGAGCGCGTCGGTGTAGCCGAACAGCGCCGCGCCGGCCGCCAGGCCGCCCGGACGCCAGTTACCGAAGATCATCGCGGCGAGGCCGATGAAGCCGCGCCCGCCGGTCTGCCCCTCACGGTAGGCGCTGGCGGCCACCAGGGACAGGAACGCCCCGCCGAGGCCGGCGAGGGCGCCGGAGACGACCACCGCGACGTACTTGTAGTAGTACACGTTGACGCCCAGCGACTCCGCCGCCACCGGGCGCTCGCCGCAGGAGCGCAACCGCAGGCCGAAGGCCGTCCGCCACAGGAGGTAGAACGTCAGCGGGACGAGCAGGATCGCCAGGATGGTGAACAGCGAGACGTTCGTGGTCAGGCCGCGCAGGATGCCCGCCAGGTCCGACAGCAGGAACCACTGCCTGGACTCCAGCGAGGTCAGCGCGTCGGAGACCCCGGGCAGGCTGACGGTGCCCGGTTTGGGAACCGGGGGCGACTGGGTGTCGCCGCCGCCGGGCATCTCCGCGAACGTGATCTTGGAGAGGAACTGGGTGACGCCGCCGCCCAGGATGGTGATCGCCACACCGGAGATGATGTGGTCGACGCCGAACGTCACGGTCGCGATCGCGTGCAGCAGGCCGCCCAGGGCGCCGCCGATCGCGCCGGCCGCCACGCCCGCCCAGGGGTTGGCGAAGTGGATCGCGCCCCAGGCGCCGCACCAGGTGCCCAGGATCATCATGCCTTCGAGGCCGATGTTGACCACGCCGGCCCGTTCGGACCACAGGCCGCCGAGGCCCGCCAGGCCGATCGGCACGGCCAGCGCGACCGCCGCGTTGACCGCTCCGGCCGAGGTGAGGTCGACGGCGCCGGTGAGGGCGCGGACGACCGACAGCAGGACGATCAGGGCGGCGAGGCCGAGCAGCAGGAGCCGCCAGGTCACCCGGAGCCTGCCGGTCCCGCCCGGCTCCTGGATCCGCGCCTTCTCGGCGGTGAGGGCACCTTCGCTCATGCCGACGCTCCTTCGGGCCGGGCCGGGGTCTTGCCGGCCAGTTCCTTGCTCACCCGGCGCTGCCCGGCGGAGATCTGGTAGCGGTGGACCAGCTCGTAGGCGACGATGACCGACAGGACGATCGTGCCCTGCATGATGGCGACGATCTCCGGGGAGATGTCGTGCAGCTGCAGGATGTTCGACGAGGCGTCCAGGAAGCCCCACAGCAGGGCGCCGAGCGCGATGCCGACGGGGTGGTTGCGGCCCAGCAGCGCGATCGCGATGCCGGTGAAGCCGAGGCCGGTGGGGAAGTCCAGGCTGTAGCTGTAGGACGCGCCCAGCAGCTGCGGCATGCCGATCAGTCCCGCCATCGCGCCGGACATGATCATCGCGATGAGGACCATCTTCTTCACGTTGACGCCGCTGGCCACCGCGGCCGACTCCGAGCGGCCGGTGGCGCGCAGGTCGAAGCCGAAGCGGGTGCGGTTGAGCAGGACGTGGTACAGCACGCCCATGGCGACCGCCAGGATGATCAGCCCGAACACCTTCGTCCCGGTCCCGGGGATGAGCGCCAGCCCGGGTACCCGGGCTGCCTCCGGGATCGGCTTCGTGCCGATGTTGTTGCTGCCCGCGACCTCGACCGCGAGGCGGTCGGTGTTGAGCAGCCAGGCGCCGAGGGCGGTGGCGATGGCGTTCAGCATGATCGTCGAGATGACCTCGCTGACGCCGCGCCGTACCTTCAGCAGGCCGGCGATCGACGCCCAGCCGGCGCCGACCAGCATGGCGACGACGACGACGAGCACGGTGTTCAGCGGCCCCGGCAGGACGGCGGCGCCGCCCACGGCCGCGGCGATGAGCGCCGCGAGGCGGTACTGGCCGTCCACGCCGATGTTGAACAGGTTCATCCGGAACCCGATCGCCACCGCCAGCGCCGACAGGTAGTACGTCGTCGCGTAGTTCAGGGTGAGCACCATCGTCCGCGGCTGCACGCCGTAGTCGACCATGACGCCGAGCGTCTCCAGCGGCGGGTCACCGGTGGCCAGCAGGACGATCGAGGTGATCAGGCCGGCGAAGACGATGGCCAGGACGGGCGCGACGAGCGAGAGCAGGCCGCCGAGCCTGGCCCGGCCGAGCAGCCGGTCGGTGAAGCTCGACCCGGCGGTGCTCATGCGACCACCCCGGCCGTGCCTCGCGTTGCGAAGATGTTCATGCCGCCTCTCCAGCACCGGTCATGGCCGATCCCAGCCGCTCGGGGGTCACGTCGCGCGGATCGACGTCCGCGACGATCCGGCCGCGCAGGATCACCTTCAGCGTGTCGGACAGGCCGATGAGCTCGTCCAGGTCGGCCGAGATCAGCAGTACGGCCAGGCCCGCGGCGCGCGCCGCGCGCAGGTGGTCCCAGATCGCGGCCTGGGCTCCGACGTCGACGCCGCGCGTCGGGTGGGACGCGATGAGGAACACCGGGTCGCCGCTCATCTCCCGGCCGACGATCAGCTTCTGCTGGTTGCCGCCGGACAGCGCCGCGGCGTCCACGTCGATGCCGGGGGTACGGACGTCGTACTCCTCGACGATGCGCCGGGTGTCGGCGCGGGCGCCGGACCGGTCGATCCAGGGGCCCTTGACGTTGGGCCGGCGCGTCTGGTGGCCGAGGATGCGGTTCTCCCACAGCGGGGCCTCCAGCAGCAGCCCGTGCCGGTGGCGGTCCTCGGGGATGTAGCCGATGCCGGCCTCGCGGCGGCGCAGCGTCGGCCAGGCGGAGATGTCCTCCTCGCCGAGCCGGATCCCGCCCTCGGCGGCCCGCATGCCCATGATCGCCTCGACGAGCTCGGCCTGGCCGTTGCCCTCGACGCCGGCGATGCCGAGCACCTCGCCCTTGCGGATGTCGAAGCTCACGTCGTCGACGACGGGGCGGCCGTGGGCGGAGCGGACCGTCAGGCCCCGCACCGACAACTCGACCGTGTCGGTGACGGTGGACTCGCGGGTCTCGGGGCTGGGCAGCTCGCTGCCGACCATCAGCTCGGCGAGCTGCCGGGCGGTGACGTCCTTGGGATCGACGCTCGCCACGGTCGTGCCGCGCCGGATGACGGTGATGGCGTCGGCGACCGACAGCACCTCGTCGAGCTTGTGGGAGATGAAGATGATCGTGAGGCCCTCACGGACCAGCTCGCGCAGGTTGGCGAACAGCTCGTCCACCTCGTGGGGCACGAGCACGGCGGTCGGCTCGTCCAGGATGAGGATCCGGGCGCCGCGGTAGAGGACCTTGAGGATCTCCACCCGCTGCCGGGCGCCGACGCCGAGGTCCTCGACCAGGGCGTCGGGGTCGACGCCGAGGCTGTAGGAGCGGGAGATCTCCCGGATCCTCTCGCGGGCCGCGCCGAAGTCGAGGCCGAGTCCGCCCTTGCGGGGCTCGCTGCCCAGGACCACGTTCTCCAGCACGGTGAGGTTGTCGGCGAGCATGAAGTGCTGGTGGACCATGCCGACGCCGACCTCGATGGCGTCCGCCGGGGAGCGGAAGCCCACCGGCCTGCCGTTGACGCGGATCTCTCCCTCGTCGGGGCGCTGCATGCCGTACAGGATCTTCATGAGGGTGGACTTGCCCGCGCCGTTCTCGCCGACGATGGCGTGGACGTGTCCCTGCCGCACGGACAGGGAGATGTCACGGTTGGCCACGACCCCGGGGAATCTCTTGGTGATTCCCTCGAGCTCGACGGCCGGGGTCGAGGTGCTGATGACGGCCTCCTCCGCACGGACTGCGCGGGTCACGGAAGGTGAGTGAGGGTGGGAACGGACCGAAGGGCCCGGGGGTCGTCCGCCGGGCCCTTCGTCACTACCAGCTCAGGAAACGAGATCCGGTTCAGGAGTTCTTGTCGGGAACCGTGATCTCGCCAGAGATGATCTTCTGCTTGTACTCGTCGAGCTTGGACTTGATGTCGTCGACCTGGCCACCGGTGGTGGAGTAGTCGACGCCGCCGGCCTTGAGGTCGTAGGTGGCCACGCCGCTCTTGACCGCACCGTCGGCGTAGCTCTTCAGGAAGTCGAAGACCGCGACGTCGACCTTCTTCACCATCGAGGTCATGATGACGCTCTGCAGGTCGGGGGCGGCGGTCTTCGCCTGGTCGGAGTCGACGCCGATGGCCATGCCCTTGGCGGCCTTGGCGGCCTCGAACACGCCGCCGCCGGAGCCGCCCGCGGCGTGGTAGACCACGTCGGCGCCCGCGTCGAACATGCCCTGGGCGGCGGTCTTGCCCTTGGCCGGGTCGTTGAAGCCGCCGAAGTCCGGCGGCTCGCTGATGTACTTGCTGTCGATCTTGATGTCGGGCTTGACCGCCTTGGCGCCGGCCATGAAGCCCGCCTCGAACTTCGCGATCAGCGGCACCCGGACGCCACCGACGAAGCCCACGTGGTCCTTCTTGCTCTTCATCGCCGCGGCGGCGCCGACCAGGAAGGAGCCCTCGTGCTCGGCGAACATCAGGTTGGAGATGTTGGCGCCGGTCGCGTCGGCGTCGTCGACGATCGCGAACTTGGTGTCCGGGAACTCGGCGGCGACCTTCTTCAGCGGGCCGGAGTAGGCGAAGCCGATGGCGATGATCGGGTTGTAGCCACCGGTGGCGAGCAGGCGCAGCCGCTCCTCCTTGGCCGCCTCGGTCTCGCCGTTGCCGGCCTCCAGCTCCTTGGTCTCGGCGAGGCCCAGCTCGCCCTTGGCCTTGTCCAGGCCCGCGGCGGCGGCGTCGTTGAACGACTGGTCGCCGCGGCCGCCGATGTCGTAGGCCAGACCGACCTTGGCGCCCTTGCCTCCGGCGGCGGCGCTGCTGCTCCCACCGTCAGCGGGCTTGGCCGACGACGGCTCCTCGCTTCCACCACATGCGGCAGCTCCCATGAGCATGCTGCCCGCCAGTACGGCGGCGGCCAGCCTGCCGTATCGGTTCTGAAGCAAGACGGACTCCCTTCGCGAATTCGTGCACGCGCGAAGAGACGCACGGCAACCCTGCACGGAAGATAGTTGGTTGACCAGCATTGACCAAACCAGCACACGAGTCCGCAATAGGTCCGTTATGCAGCTCAGGCCGCCCTGTGACACACGGCGGCGGCCCCATCTACCTACCGGTAATGTCGGTCGGCGCACCGAACCGCCCGTCGCCCGGCGGTTTCCCGTACGGGAGCCCTCCTCCGGACGGTCCCGGCCGCCGCCCCCGGTGTAGCGCATCTCACATCGTGGACAGACCGTAGATCTTTCCGGCGGGCCGCTCCGGGAGGCGCCCGGGGAACCGTACGGAGTACGGCGTGACCGGGGGGAGGACCGCCGGCGGGACCGTCAGTTGTCGGCGTTCAGCGCCACGAGCGGCTCGCCGCTACTGGGCCGCTGCCCCTCCCACAGGGCGGTGAGCGCGGTCGCCGCGAGGAAGCGCACCCCGGCGCCGACGCAGCTCTCGTCCACGTCGAAGGTGCCCTGGTGGATGTCGGCCAGGTGCGGCGAGCCCGGGGTGCGGGTGCCGAGCCGCGCGTAGGCGCCGGGGATCGACTCGAGGTACCAGCCGAAGTCCTCGCCGCCCAGGCTCTGCTGGGTCGGCGCGGGAGCCGCGTCGCCGAGGACGCCCTGGGCGGCCTCGGTGAGCATCTGCACGCTGACCGGGTCGTTGACCACCGGCGGGACGCCCCGGATGTAGTCCATGTGCGCCTCGACGCCGTAGGCGCCGGCGACCGAGTCGAGCAGCCCCTTGATCAGGTCGGGGGCGGCGTGCCAGGCGTCCTCGTCCAGGCAGCGCACGGTGCCTTCGGCCACGCCGTCGTCGGGGATCGCGTTGGCCACCGAGCCCGCCTCGACCCGGCCCCAGACCAGGCTCAGCGACGAGCGCGGGTCGACCCGGCGCGACAGCGCGGCCGGCAGCTCGGTGAGGATCTTGGCGAGCGCGAAGACGAGGTCGGCGGTGAGGTGCGGGCGGGCGGTGTGGCCGCCGGGGCCGCTGACCCGGATGGAGACCCGGTCGCAGGCGGAGGTGATCGGCCCGGACTTGAGGCCGACCTTGCCGACGTCCAGGCGCGGGTCGCAGTGCAGGCCGAAGATGCGGTCGACGCCGCTGATGCCGCCGGAGGCCATGACCTCCAGCGCCCCGCCGGGGAGCTCCTCGGCGGGCTGGAAGATCAGCCGCACCCGGCCGGGCAGCAGCCCGGCCTCGGCCTGCTGGGCCAGGAAGAGCGAGGTGCCGAGCAGGACGGTGGTGTGCACGTCGTGGCCGCAGGCGTGGCACACGCCGGGGACCGTCGAGCTGTAGGGCACGTCCTTCTCGTCGGGAACGGGCAGCGCGTCGATGTCGGCCCGCAGCCCCACGGTGGGGCCGTCGCCGCTGCCGACCTCGCAGATCACGCCCGTGCCGCGCGGCAGCACCGAGGGGACGAGGCCGGCCGCGGTCAGGCGGTCGGCGATCCGCTGCGTGGTGCGGTACTCGGCGAAGGCGAGCTCCGGGTGCATGTGCAGGTCGCGGCGGAAGTCGATGAGCTCCTGCTCGGACCCGGCGAGAAACGTATCGAGCTCTCCCCGGAGATTACGCCCCCGCATTGTGCACCTTCCCATCCGCGTCAGCGGCTTCGAACGTCGCGGCAATCATGAACGACTGCCCCGGAATCAAGTGATCCAACCGGCAACCTGAAAACGGCCGTCGCGCCGATGGGCCGGAGTGGATGCGTGGGCCGCGCCGGCGCGAACCGAAGAACGCCGACACGGAGGAACGAGCCAGTGTGAGGCGACCGGCGTACCGACGATGACATCGACTTTATCCCTCCCACGCGGCACCTCGCCGCCATCTGGACCAAATGTTTTGACGCCCCCTGGCCTTCTCAGGCACCTTCTGACCCGTTCGAACCACGAGTGATGACCCGTATTGGCCATGCCGGTAGCCGTACCGGGGGGTGGCGGGGAGGGTGCGCGGGCGCCGGGGGCGGTCCGGAGGCGATCCCGGAGGTGACAGGGGGGCGATCCGGGGAAGCGGGGTGAGGACGATGAGGACACGGCGCCCGGCGCCGGGGACGTCCGGGGCGGGGGGTGGCCCGGATCGGCTCCCTTGAAACATCAACGAACTGGCAATTTACGTCACCTCAGGTGCCAGTGATCGAACCCGGCGGAGTGATGTCACCGGGAGAAACGCGTGCTTCACTCCGCATATGATCGCTCACATCCCGTTTGGGGAGAATCACTCCAGATTGAGCATCTTCGAACCGGATGAGGGGACCTTGGTGGTCATCCCATCGCTGTCCCTGCCCCAGGACGAGCTCCGCAGGATCACCGGCGCCCTGTGCTACGAGGAGCGGCTGCTGTTCCTGCTGCTGACACTCGGGCGGCCCTCCGTCGAGATCGTCTACGTCACCTCGACGCCCGTGGACAGCGCGATCGTGGACTACTACCTCGGCTTCCTCGACGACCCGGACGAGGCCCGCACGCGCCTGCAGATGATCAGCCTCGACGATCCGGACACCGCGCCGCTCAGCGCGGCGCTGCTGGACCGCCCCGACCTCCTCGACCGGATCCTCGACCGGACCTCCGGCCGGCCCGGCGGCGCGTGCCTGGTGCCGTTCGTGGTCAGCGAGCACGAGGAACGGCTCGCCGGGCTGCTCGGCCTGCCCGTCTACGGCCCGGCAACCTCACTGGCCCACCTGGGCTCCAAGAGCGGCGGGCGGACGCTGGCCGAGGAGGCGGGGGTGCCCACCCCCCGGGGCTTCTCCGACCTGCGGTCGCTGACCGAGGTCGAGCACGCGGCCCGAGCGCTGGCCCCCGCCACCAAGCTGATGGTCAAGCTCAACAACAGCTACTCCGGGCTGGGGAACGCGATCGTCATCAAGGACGACCGGCCGCTCACCGCCTGCCCCACGAGCTTCTCGGCGGCAGGCGAGACCTGGACCACGTTCGCCGAGAAGATCGCCGAACGGGGCGCGGTGATCGAGGAGTTCGTCCAGGGCCGGCCGCTGCACTCCCCCAGCGCCCTGGCCATGGTCACGCCGGACGGCGGCCACGGCGTCATCGCCACGCACGAGCAGATCCTCGGCGGCCCGAACGGCGACGTCTACAAGGGCTGCGTCTTCCCGGCCCGGCCGGAGTACCGCGCCGAGGTCGCCGCCTGCGCCGAGCGGATCGCCGGGGCCCTCGCCGCCCGCGGCGTGGTCGGGCTGTTCGGCGTCGACTTCTTCGCCGTCAAGACCGACGGCGGCTACCGCACGCTGCTGTGCGAGGTCAACCTGCGCATCGGCGGCACCACGCACCCCCTGGGCGCGGCGATGCTCAGCACCGGCGCCGTCTACGACCCGGTCTCCGGCACGCTGCGGTGCGGGGACCGCGCCAAGCACTACGTGGCGACCGACAACTGCGACGCCGAGAGCCTCCGGGGCCGTACCCCCAGGGAGGTCATCAAGCTGGTGCAGGACTTCGGGCTGGGGTTCGACCGCGAGCGGCGCACCGGCAACGTGCTGCACCTCATGGGAGCGATCCCCCGGTACGGCAAGCTCGGCTTCACCAGCGTCGCCGACTCGGCGGAGGAGGCCGCCGCGCTACACCTGCGGACGCTGGAGGCCCTCCGCCGGGCCGTGTAGCCCCCGCGGGTCCGAGGAGCCGCGGGCCCTCCGCAGGCCCAGCACGCCGATCGTGCCGATGACGAGCGCGAGGAGGACGTTGAAGGCCGCCAGCACGCCGTGCACCACGTAGAAGGACGTCGGGTGCCCGTCGGCGAGGTTGAAGCCAAGATTGATCCACTCGAAGATCATGAAAGCGGCGACGCCGACCAGGAATCCGGCGATCTTTCGCGACATTTGCATGGCTTCAGTATCGCGGTGCGACATTCCCCCCTGGTCAGGGCGTGGGGCGGCTTCTCCGAAACCGGGCGAAGCTACCCTGAGATCACTATGGGGATGAGACATGCCGCGCCCGCGGGGGCGCTGATCGCGGCGACCGCCCTCCTCGGCGTTCCCGCCCACGCGGAGGCCGCCGCGCCGGCCGCGCCCGCCCACGCCGGTGACGGGCCCGCCGCGGCCGCCCACGCGAGCAGCGGACCGGTCGCGCCCGCACGCACGGGCGACGCGCCGGCCACGGCCCCCGGCGCGGGAAACGCGTCCGGCGCGCCCGCCCGCGCGGAGAACGGGCCGGTCGGCGGCGCCGAGCTCGGCAGGCACGGCGTCATCGCGCCCCTCGGGACGAAGGCCCCGCCCAAGACGGCCGCCCGGTCCTACGTGATCGCCGACGCCGACACCGGCGAGGTGCTCGCGGCCAAGGACCCCCACGGCCGGTTCCTCCCGGCGAGCACGCTCAAGACCCTGACCGCGCTCACCCTCATCCCGAAGATCGACAAGAAGCTGAAGATCAAGCCGAGCCGGAACGCGGTGGACCAGGAGGGCAGCGCCGTCGGCCTGGTCACGAGGCCGCTCTACACCGCCGAGGACCTGTTCAAGGCGCTGATGCTGGTCTCGGGCAACGACTGCGCGATGGCGCTGGCCGAGGCGAACGGCGGACTGGACAAGACCCTCCGGGAGATGAACGCCGAGGCCCGGCGCCTGCAGGCGTACGACACGGTGGCCAAGACGCCCAGCGGGCTGGACAAGCCGGGCCAGAGCAGCTCGGCCTACGACCTGGCGCTGATCGCCCGCGCCGGGCTGGCCGACCGGGACTTCCGGCGCTACGTCAGCCTGAGGACCGACAAATTCCCCGCGCCCAAGGGCTACTACGAGATCGGCAACCACAACAGGCTGCTCGGACGCTACCCGGGCATGATCGGCGTCAAGAACGGCTGGACGACCAAGGCCCTGGGCAGCTTCGTCGGCGCGGCCCGCCGCGACGGCCACACGATCATCGTGTCGATCATGCGGCACGAGGGCTACTTCTGGGACGACGTCGCCAAGCTGCTCGACTGGGGCTTCTCCGCCCGCGGCAGGGTCACGCCCGTCGGACGGCTCGTGGACCCGGTCCCCGAGCCCGCCCCGACCCCGGTCCTCCCGGCCGCGCCGCAGGTGCGCGCGAGCGCCACCCCGGCCGCCGCCGTCCGCGAGCCCGCGGGCGGCCCCTCCCCCGTCGTCTGGTACGCGCTGGGCGCCGTCCTGCTCGGCGGCACGACCTGGCTGGTGTACGGCCTGCGCCGGCGGCGCCGGGCGGGCTGAGGACCGTTCACGGGCCGGGCGGACCCCCGGCCCGTCAGGACCGGTCCCGCGGGCCCTCGCCGGTCCGGTCGCCGTCGGGCCGGTCGTCGTCGGGCCGGCCGCCGTCAGGCCGATCGTCGCCCGGCTCCGCGACGTCCCGCCGGTCGTCCCGCCGGTCGTCCCCCGGCGTGCTCCCGCCGGGCGGGAGCACGCCGGGCGGGACGGGCGTGGGCTCGGGCGGCGGGCCGAACGTGGCGGTCTCCGTCCACGCCGCCGCGAAGAGGATCACCCTGGACGACAGGTTGATCCACACCAGCAGCCCCACCATCACCGCGAACACCCCGTAGATGGGATTCTCCAGCGTGCGGGACAGGATGAACGTGGCGAGCTGCTTGAGCAGGCCGAAACCGATCGCGCCCAGCAGCGCGCCGCGCAGCAGCGCCTTCCCCGGCTGCCGGGAGCGGCCCACCCAGCGCAGGATGATCAGGAAGAGGACGACGTCGGCCCCCAGGCTGACCGCCAGGCCCGCGAGCCGGATCGCCGTCCAGCCGACCGGCGAGTCTCCCAGCCCCAGCCATCCGGCCACCGTGCCGCCCGCCTGGGTGGCGAAGCCGCCGACCAGCACCGAGGTGATCGCGGTGACGCCGATCAACGCGAAGGCGGCCAGGTCGCGGAGCTTGGCCAGCAGGAAGTTCAGCGGCGGCTCGGTGGTCATGAAGACCTCGCGGAGCGCGCCGCGCAGCGCGTCGATCGCGCCGAGCCCGGCGTAGAGCAGGCCGACGAGGCCGATGATCCCGGCGCTGGCCCGCGAGTCGGCGATCTGCTTGATCGGGAGTCTCGACGACAGGCCGGGCAGGTAGGCGTTGATGGCCTTCTCCAGGGCCTCCGTGGCGTTGACGTCCACCGCCAGGAAATAGCCGAAGACCGCGAAGGCCAGCGCGATGATCGGGAAGAACGACAGGAACGCGAAGTAGGTCACCGCCCCGGCCAGCCGGTCGCCGGACTGCACCTGGTACCGCTGCACGCTCCGGATGAGGTGGTCGAACCACGGCCACCTGATCCGGTTGTCCTCGATGGCGTCCCGGCCCCGCTCGCGGGCCTTCCGGATCCGCTCCTGCACGCTCGTCACGCGGTCCTCCTACCCCGATCACCGCCGTGCAGCGCGTGGGACGCACGCCGTACGGCGGCCGGGTGCGGGAAGGCCGGGGTCCGGGAGGCCGGAGGACGGGCGGGTCAGGGTGTGGGCAGGAAGCCGACGCGGTCGCGGACCCTCGCCATCGTCTCGGCGGCCACCGCGCGGGCGCGCGCGGCGCCGGCGGCGAGCATCCGGTCGAGCTCGGCCTCGTCGGCGAGCAGCTTCTCGGTCCGCTCCCGGATCGGCGTGAAGGTCTCCGCGACGGCCTCGGCGACGTCCTTCTTGAATGTGCCGTAGCCCTGCCCGGCGTACCGGGCCTCCAGTTCGGGGATCGGCGTGCCGGTCAGCGCGGACTGGATCCGCAGCAGGTTGGTGACGCCGGGCTTGTTCTCCTCGTCGGCGACGACCTCCGAGCCGGTGTCGGTGACCGCCCGCATGATCTTCTTGCGGAGCGCGGAGGGCTGCTCCAGCAGGTCGAGGATGCCGGCGGGCGAGGAGGACGACTTGGACATCTTGGCCGTGGGGTCCTGGAGGTCCGTGATCTTCTCGACGCCCTTGACGATGTGCGCCGCGGGCATCGTGAACGTCTCGCCGAAGCGGTGGTTGAAGCGCTGCGCGAGGTCGCGGGTGAGCTCCAGGTGCTGCTTCTGGTCGGCCCCGACCGGGACCTGGTCGGCCTGGTAGAGCAGGATGTCGGCGGCCTGCAGGATCGGGTAGGTGAACAGGCCGACCCCTGCCGAGCTCTCGCCGTGCCGGGCCGACTTGTCCTTGAACTGGGTCATCCGGGCGGCCTCGCCCATGCCGGTGAGGCAGATCAGCACCCAGGCCAGCTCGGTGTGCTCGCGGACGTGGCTCTGGACGAAGACGGTCGAGCGCTCGGGGTCCAGGCCGGCGGCGAAGAGCTGGGCGGCGGCGACGCGGGAGCGCCTGCGCAGGACCTCCGGCTGGTGCTCCACCGTGATCGCGTGCAGGTCGACGACGCAGTAGAAGGCGTCGTAGCCCTCCTGCATGGCGACGTACTGCCGCACCGCACCCAGGTAGTTGCCCAGGTGGAAGGAGTCGGCGGTGGGCTGGATACCGGACAGGACACGAGGACTGGCCATGGCATGCAATTCTGTCAGCTGTCAGGAGTGGTCGGTGCCTCCGCGGCCCCCGCCCGCCCGGCGGCCCCCGCCGGTTCCCCGGGCTCCATCGGGTCGGCGGGGTCCGACGGCTCCGCGGGCACGAGGCGGCGCTTGACGCGGACCCGCGAGACCCTGCGGCCGTCCATGCCGGTGACCGACAGCTCGAACCCGGGGATCTCCACCCGCTCCCCCATCGCCGGCAGGTGGCCCAGGGTCGCCATGACGAACCCGCCGAGGGTCTCGTAGGGGCCGTCCGGCAGGCGGATCCCGGTCTCGGAGGCCACCACGTCGAGGTTGGCCAGGCCGTCCAGCTCGACCTCCCCGGCAGGCAGCACGACCGGCTTGTCCTCCAGGTCGTGCTCGTCGCGGATGTCGCCGATGAGCTCCTCGACCAGGTCCTCCATCGTGACGATGCCGGCGGTCCCGCCGTACTCGTCGACCACGATGGCCAGGTGGTGGCCCTCGCGGCGCATCTCCGACAGGGTGGCCATCAGCCGCTTGGTGGTGGGCACCAGCTTGACCGGGCGGATCGGCACCAGCTCGCTGATCGGCTCGATCGACCCGGTCAGCACCGGGTCGAGCAGGTCGCGGATGTGCACGAACCCCACGACGTCGTCGTAGGAGTCGCGGTAGACGGGGAAGCGGGAGTGCGGCATGGCGGCGGCCAGGACGGCGGCCTCGGCCAGCCGGGTGTCGGCCGACATGAACTCCACCTCGGTGCGGGGCAGCATCACCTCGCGGAGCTGCCGCTTCCCGGCGGCGAAGACCTCCGCGATCAGGTGGCGCTCGTCGGCGGTGAGCTCCTGGTGGCCGACCACCATGTCGCGCAGTTCCTCGGTGGTGATCGCCTCCCGGTCCTCCTCGGGGTTGCCGCCGAGCAGCTTGACCACGCCGTCGCTGGACTTCGACAGCGCCCAGATGACCGGCCGCGACAGCGCGGCCATCCGGTCCAGGAACGGCGCGACCAGCAGAGAGATGCCCTCGGCGCGCTGCAGGGCGATCCGTTTGGGCGCGAGCTCGCCCAGCACCAGGGAGACGTAGGAGATGGCGAGCGTGACCAGCACCAGGGACAGCGGGGCGGCGAGGGTCGAGGGCACCCCCCAGCCGGCCACGGCCGGGACCAGGTCCCGGGCGAGGGTGTCGGCGCCGAAGGCCGCCGACAGCATGGTCGCCACGGTCACGCCGATCTGCACGGCCGACAGGAAGCGGTTGGGGTCGCGGGCCAGTTTCGCCGCCCGCGCCCCCCTGCGCCCCTGGGAGTCGAGCCTGCGCACCTGGCTCTCCCGGAGGGAGACCATGGCCATCTCGGCGGCCGCGAAGAAGCCGCCGATCAGTATGAAGAGCAGCACCAGGGCGATGTTCGCCACGACGCCGTTCACGAGTACGTCTCCGTCATGGCCGTCGCCCGTTCCGACTGTGCCCGATATTTGATGTGCCAGCATATGCTGGCATCAGGTGTACAAAAGTAAACAAGTGTAAACACCACCAAACAGGAGGGTCTGTGAAGCTGCTGGTCACCGGGGGGGCCGGGTACATCGGGAGCGTCGTGGCGGCTCAGCTCGTCGAGGCGGGCCACCAGGTCACCGTTCTCGACGACCTCTCCACGGGTCACGCCGACGCGGTGCCCGCGGGCGCGCGCTTCGTCGAGGGTTCGATCACCGACGCGGCGGACGCGCTGGCGGGAATGGACGGCGTGCTGCACTTCGCGGCCAGGTCCCTGGTGGGCGAGTCGGTGCGCGAGCCCGCCCTCTACTGGAACCACAACCTCGGCGGCACCCTGGCCCTGCTGGACGCGATGCGCACCGCCGGGGTCGGCCGGATCGTCTTCTCCTCCACCGCCGCCGTGTACGGCGAGCCCGAGCGCTCCCCGATCGAGGAGGGCGACCCGACCCGGCCCACGAACCCCTACGGCGCCTCCAAGCTCGCGGTGGACACCGCGCTGACCGCGTTCGCCCGGATGTACGGCCTGGCCGCGGTCAGCCTGCGTTACTTCAACGTGGGCGGCGCCCACACCGCCCGCGACGGTCGCTCCTACCGCGAGCGGCACACCGTGGAGACCCACCTGATCCCTAACGTTCTCGCCGTCGCGCTCGGCGGACGCGAGTCGGTCGACGTGTTCGGCACGGACTACCCCACCGCCGACGGGACATGCGTGCGCGACTACATCCACGTGGCCGACCTCGCGCGGGCGCACCTGCTGGCGCTGGACGCCTGCGCGCCGGGCGAGCACAAGGTCTACAACCTGGGCAGCGGCTCCGGCTTCTCGGTGCGGGAGGTCGTCGAGGTCTGCCGCGAGGTCACCGGGCACGCGATCCCGGCGGTCGTCCGCGAGCGCCGGGCCGGGGACCCCGCGGTGCTGGTCGCCTCCTCCGCGAGGATCCGGCACGAACTGGGCTGGAAGCCGGAGCGCACCACCCTCCGCGAGATCGTCGCCGACGCCTGGGCCGCCCTGCCCCGCTGACGCCCCCGTACGGCGGGCGGCCTCCGGCCTCGCGGAGCGATCCGTACGGCGGGCCGGGCGCGCCCGCCGTACGGACGTCGGCCCCGTGCGGCGGGCGGCGCACGGACGGTGAGCGGCGAGCGTCCGGCGGGCGGTGCGCGTCCGGCGGGCGGCCGGCGCCGCGGGCCGTCCGGCGCTCCCCGGCACGGGACCTAGCGGAGGTCGATGCGGGCGATGTTGTTGCCGGGACGGCGGTCGCCCACGTGCGGCGAGTAGACCGTCGCCCTGGCCCGCGACGCGTGCCCGGCGGCGCGCAGGGCGAGCCTCAGCCCCACCCGGCCGCCCGAGCCGACCGCGCCCAGCCGGCAGCCGACGTGCCCCTCGGAGGGGTGGCAGCGCGCGCCCCGCACCGACAGCAGGCGGGCCGCGCCGGTGTCGAAGAAGACCGTGGCGTCGCGGACCGTCCCGGGCCCCAGGTTGCGGACCACGGCTCCCACGGCGACCCGCCGCCCGGCCCGCCGCTCACCCGACAACCGCACCGCGAGGTCGGCCCCCTCGTCCACCGGGGTGACCGCCCGGGCGACGTTGTCGGCCTCGTTGGCGTCCACGACCTCCGAGGAGAGCATCGCGGTGGCCGTCAGCGGGCCGCCGGCGCCGGGCCGGACCAGTCCGCTGACGGTCACGCCGCCGGTCTCGCCGACCAGGACGTCGCGCTGGGAGGGGCAGACCACCTCCCGGGCCGTGATCCCGGGCCGGCACTCGGCCACGTCGACGCGCAGGACGTCCACCCCCCGGGGCAGGCGCACGGTCAGCAGGGGCAGCACCGCGTCCTCGGGGCCGTTGTTGCGCACCTCGGCCCGGTAGACCAGGATCTGGCCGGGCTGCGCCGGCTTGGGCGACGACACCAGCCGGACGGACAGGTCCGCCCCGATCGTCTTCCCCTCCTGGCGGGACGGCTCCTGACGGGACAGCGACGGCGCCATTCCCCACGTCCCCAGCAGGGCAAGACCGACGAATCCCGCGACGACCCCCGCTGTACCACGCGCCATGACCACCGATCCCCCGAACATCAATGATCATTTAACGCCGGTGTGCCCTCATCCCGTGGGAATGACACGCCGCTGGAACGGATTTCGGCACGTCACGGGCCTGATCCGGCACGGAACCGCCGTGCCGCCGCGGCCACGGGAAGACCCAAGGCATCGGGGAGACCGGGAACGCCGGAAAGGCCCGGGAACGCGGAAGGGACCCCGGATGACCGGGGCCCCCTTCACGGGTTTCGCCGGGCACTCACCCGGCGAGGCGGTCGCGCGGCTCTCAGATGAGGCCGAGCTTGCGGACTGCGTCGCGCTCCTCCTCCAGCTCGCGCACCGAGGCGTCGATGCGCTCGCGGGAGAAGGCGTCGATCTCCAGGCCCTGGATGATCTCCCACCGGCCGCCGCGCGAGGCGACCGGGAAGGAGGAGATGAGGCCCTCGGGCACGCCGTACGAGCCGTCGGAGACGATCGCGGCGGAGGTCCACTCGGTGCCGTTGACCCAGTCGTACACGTGGTCGATCGCCGCGTTGGCGGCCGAGGCGGCGGAGGAGGCGCCCCGGGCCTCGATGATCGCCGCACCGCGCTTGGCGACGGTCGGGATGAACGTGTCACGCAGCCACGACTCGTCCACCTGCTCGGCGGCGATCTTGCCGCCGACCTCGGTGTGGAACAGGTCGGGGTACTGGGTGGCGGAGTGGTTGCCCCAGATGGTCATCTTCTTGATGTCGGCGACCGGGACCCCGAGCTTGGCGGCGAGCTGCGACAGCGCGCGGTTGTGGTCGAGGCGGGTCATCGCGGTGAAGCGCTCCGCCGGGACGTCCGGGGCGTGCTGCTGGGCGATGAGCGCGTTGGTGTTGGCCGGGTTGCCCACCACCAGCACCCGGATGTCGCCGGCGGCGTGGTCGTTGATCGCCTTGCCCTGCGGGCCGAAGATGCCGCCGTTGGCCTCCAGCAGGTCGCCGCGCTCCATGCCCGCCTTGCGCGGCATGGCGCCGACCAGCAGCGCGACGTTGGCGCCGTCGAACGCGACGTTCGGGTCGTCGGTGATCTCGATGCCGCTCAGCAGCGGGAACGCGCAGTCGTCGAGCTCCATAGCGGTGCCCTCGGCTGCCTTGACCGCCTGCGGGATCTCCAGCAGGCTCAGCTTCACCGGGACGTCTGCGCCCAGCAACTGGCCCGACGCGATGCGGAAAAGCAGCGCGTAGCCGATCTGACCGGCGGCGCCGGTGACGGTGACCTTTACGGGAGTCTGGGCCATGACCTTCCCCCACTCGAGGATGAACTGTGACGCTCGGATGTTACCCGTCGGGTGTTCCCGGCCCTGAGGCACCCGTCCGGATACGGTTCCCGGCCGGTGGACGACCCGCCGGGGAACGGCCCGGACGGGGATCAGCGGCAGTCGGCCATGGCGGGGACGCGGTGCTCCCGGGTGGGGAACCTCACCCGGGAGAGGTGCCGGTCCAGCAGCTTGCGGATCGTGCCGTTGCCGTACAGGTCGGCGACCACTCCCCGTACGGCCTCGCAGGTGCGCTCGTCGCCCTTGCGGAGGGCCACGGCGTAGCGCTCGTCGGTGAGCCGCAGGCCGAGCACCCGGTAGCGGACGCTCTCCCGGGCGGCGAACCCGGCCAGTATCAGGTCGTCGCCCGCGATCCCGTCGACCTTTCCGGCGGCGAGCATGTTCACGCACTCGGTGTAGTTCTGGGCGGGGACGACCGTGAGCCGGCCCGCCTCCTTCCGCACCCGGTCGGCCGCGGCGCCGTCGGGCCCGCACAGCCGCCCGTCCTCCAGACCGGCCGCGGAGGTGATCGGGGATGAGTCCTTGACCAGGACGTCCGTGTGGGCGACGTAGTAGGGCCCGGCGAACGTGACGCCGGCACCCGGGGTGATCGGGTAGGTCGAGATGACGAGGTCGAGGTCGCCGGAGGCCAGCAGGGCCGGCCGTTCCTGCCGGCTCGTGGCCCGGAACGCGATGTTCTCCCGGGGCACCCCGAGCGCCCTGGCGATCTCGACGGCGAGGTCCACCTCGAAACCGCTCCACCTGCCGCCGCTGTTCAGCGCGATGCCCGGCAGGTAGTCGCGCAGCCCCACGGAGAGCCTGTGGGTCCGGGCCGCCTTGTCGGCCACCGAGGCGAACTTCGCCGGCGACGGGGACGACGAGGGCGAGTGCCCGGTCCAGAGGGCGGCCCAGGGACGCCAGCCCGCGGCGGTCGCGGCGACCGCGCCGCCGCCCAGCAGGACGACCAGGACGAGGACGGCGACGACGACTCTGCGCCGCCCGGACGGCCGCCCCGGCCCTCCGGAGCCCGGAACCGCGGCACCGGCTCCGGGACGGGCGCCGAGGCCGGAGCCTGAACCGGGACTGATCCCGGGACCGGGGCCGGGGCCGGTCCCGGGTCCAGAACTCGGGCCCGGGACCGGTACGGCGCCGCGGCCGGGACCGGCGAGCCCCGGGCCGGACTCGGGAGACGGGCCCGTGGCGGGGCCGGTGGGACCGGGGCCGGGCGCGGAGGACGGGCCCGTGGCGGGGCCGGACGGGAGGGTGGCCCGCCGGCCCGGCGGCACGGACGTGGACCCCCTGGGCACGGCGGACGGTATGGGGGTGACCCCCGGCGTGGGCATCCGCATGGGCCTGGTGGACTCGTCGGAGCCGGAACCCGGGCCGGAGCCCGGCCCGGAGGCCGTACCCGCCCCCGAGGCCGTGCCCGGCCCGGAGGCGGTGCCGTGCGCCGGGGCGGGATCGGAGCCGGAGGCCGGGCCGCTCGCCGTACCCGGGCCGCTCGCCGTACCCGGTCCGGAGGCCGGGCCGCCGGGCGAGCCGGAGGCCGGGCCGCCGTCCGTGCCCGTGGCGGGGGACGGACCGGTCCCCGTGCCCGGGACCGGGACCGGGACCGGGATCGGGCCGGAGACCGGGTCGGCGGCCCGTACGCCGCTGCTGAGCAGGGCCGGGGAGACGTCCGCGGACTCCGGGCGGCCGAGAAGACGCAGCAGGATCTGGTCCGCCGAGGGGCGCTCGGACGGCGACTTGGCCAGCGCCGAGCGGACCACCCCGCGCAGCGGCTCCGGCATGGCGGTGACGTCCACCTCGTGGTTCAGGATGCGGTTGAGCACCATGGCGAGCGACTTCCCGGCGAAGGCCGTCTCGCCGGTCGCGGCGAACGCGATCGTCGCCCCCCAGGAGAACACGTCGCTGTGCGGGCCGACGTCGTCGCCGGAGATCTGCTCGGGCGCCATGTAGGCGGGGGTGCCGATGGCCCGGCTGGTGATCGTGCCGGTGGAGTCGAGGATGCGGGCGATGCCGAAGTCGACCACGCGCGGCCCGTCGGCGGCCAGCAGCACGTTGTCCGGCTTGAAGTCGCGGTGCACGATCGACGCCTGGTGGATCGCGGTGAGCGCGGTGGCCGTCCCGACCGCCAGCCGCTGCAGCGCGGTGCCGCGCAGCGGGCCGTCGTTCTCCACGGTCTCCCGCAGCGACCTGCCCTCGATGTACTCGCTCGCGATGTAGGGGGTGTCGCCCTCGACGTCGACCTCGATCACGGCGGCCGTGCAGAACGAGGAGACCCGCCGCGCGGCGCGCGCCTCCCGGGCGAACCGGGACCGCGCGATCGCGTCGCCGGAGAACTTCACGTGCAGGAGCTTGATCGCCGCCCGTTCCCCCGACTCGCTCTCGCCGAGGTAGACGATCCCCTGGCCGCCCTCGCCGACGCGGCCGACGACACGGAACCGACCGAGCCGTCGAGGCTCCCAGGCCTCCAGTGGCGCGATCTCCGGCATGCCGTCCCCATGATTTCGTGAATGCCCGACCCGCTGAACTTTACGGTGTCCCGGGCCTCTCCCGAAGTGACCTTGACTTCCCGCCGTCCCGCCGGGCGCGGACCCCGCCGTCTTCCCGGCGCGGACCCCGCCGTCCCGCCCCTCACGGGCCCCGCCGTCCCTCTCCTCACGGGCCCCGCCGTCCCGCCCCCCAGCGGGTTCCGGACGGGGGTGTGGGCATGACCACTCGTCCGTTGATCGCCATATCGCCCCGAGATGGCGCAGAAACCGCTTAGATCGCTACCGTTGACCGTCCCCTCAGGCAAGGCCGGAGCAGAAAACCCCATGCGCCGATATATCGGTTATCGTGACTTCGTCGAGCGTGCCCAGCGTTCCCTGGTCGGCACGGCACTCCTCCTGACCGGCAGTCACGAGCAGGCCATCCGCCTGGCCCTGTGGTCCTTCCGCACCGTGGGCCTGGCCTGGCCGCCCACGCCGTGGGAGAACCCCGCCACGCACGCCCACGTCACCCTCTACCGCCGCTTCCTCCGCAAGCCGAGCGCGGCGGGCAACACCGCCCTGGTACGGCTCCCGCCCCGGCAGCGCGTCCTGGTCGTCGCCTGCCTGCACGACGGCCGCTCCCACGCCGAGATGGCGGACCTCCTCGGCCTGCCCGTGGAGACCGTGGAGAAGGAGCTCGACGAGGCGGTGGACACCCTGACCAAGGGTGACGTGCCGCGCCTCACCAAGCGGCTGGCCACGCAGGCGAGTGAGGCGTCGGTCCCCGACCTCAGCACGCGGGCCCTGCGCACCCTGCGGCGCCGCCGCAACCGCGGCGTCCTCCTGGCCGCGGCCGCGGTCCTGGTCCCGCTCTGCATGATCGCCGCCTTCGTCCTGCTGCCGCCGGGGATGGCGTGGACCTCCTCGCTGCGCGACCGTCCCGTCCCGGAGACCGGACAGAGCGCGGCGGCCACGCCCACTCCGCGCACCATGCGGGCGGCCCCCGCCACCCCGCAGCCGGGCCCGGAGCCGTGGAAGCCGCCGCGCACGCCCCTCGCGATCCGCTACGCCGTCCCCGCGAAGTGCCCCGGCGACGCCGTGCCGGCGGGCGGCGCGGGCGAGGTCACCTGCGCCGGCTGGACGCTCAGGCTGTCCGGCGACGCCGACCGCTCGACGCTCGCGTCCGCCTCGTGCGCGCGGCCCGGCCGCTGCGAGTCCACGCTGCGCGTCGGGGACGCGGCGCAGCGACTGGCGGGAGGCGGCGAGAAGGGCCTGCGGGTGGAGCCGGCCGTGAGCCCGGACGGTCACCGCGTGGCCTACCTCAGTGCCGCCGAGCGCAGGTACGTCGCCCATGACCTGCGGACCGGGGTCAGGCGGTATCTGTCCCCGGTGCTGGCTCCCTCCGAGGTCGCGGCGGGCACCCGGGTGAGCGTCTCGGCGGACGGCCGCCGGTTCACCGTGGAGCTGGGCGGGCGGCGGCTGCGGACCGACTTCGCGACCGGGAGGACCACGTCCCGGCCGGACGGGCGTCGGGCGGCCTCCGTCCAGACCGCCGGGTGGCTCCGGCAGAACTACCGCGCCTGGTGCGACTCCCCCGACGGCCGGCACTCGGCGGCGGTCAAGGGCGCCGGGGACCTGCACATCATCGACGCCGGGTCGCGGCAGGTGGTCAGGCGCCTTCCGCTGCCCGTCGCGAAGCGTCCGTCCGAGCCCGGGGTCGTCGGCTGGCTGGGCACCCGGGAGGTCGTCGTCAGGCTGAAGGAGAAGGACGGCGGCCGGACGGCCTTCTACCGGGTGGACACCGTCACCGGTCAGGCCCGGCCGGTGGAGGGCCTCCCCGACGGGGAGCCCATCGTGTTCGGCGCCCTGACGGCCCCCTGAGCCCCTCCACACGGGCCTGGAAACGCGAGAAGGGCCGGGGGTACGCGAGAAGGGCCGGAAGCCGCGGACGGACCCGGGAGACGCGAGAAGGGCCGCCCCCGCGGGGACGGCCCTCTCCGTGTCGTTCCGCGCCCCTCCGCGTTCGGGAAGGGACCGGGACGGGTCACGCGGGTCCTTCGGACGGCTTCAGACGGCCATCTTCTTCTTGAGGTTCTCGTCCAGGGCCGCCAGGAAGTCCTGGGTGGTCAGCCACTGGGCGTCGCCGCCGACGAGGAGGGCGAGGTCCTTGGTCATCTGGCCGCCCTCGACGGTCTCGACGCAGACCTGCTCCAGCTTCTCGGCGAACTCGATGACCGCGGGGGTGTTGTCGAGCTTGCCGCGGTGGGCCAGGCCCCGGGTCCACGCGAAGATCGAGGCGATCGGGTTCGTGGAGGTGGGCTTGCCCTGCTGGTGCTGGCGGTAGTGGCGGGTCACGGTGCCGTGGGCCGCCTCGGCCTCGACGGTGCGGCCGTCGGGGGTCATCAGCACCGACGTCATCAGGCCCAGCGAGCCGAAGCCCTGCGCGACGGTGTCGGACTGGACGTCGCCGTCGTAGTTCTTGCAGGCCCAGACGTAGCCGCCCTCCCACTTGAGCGCCGACGCGACCATGTCGTCGATCAGGCGGTGCTCGTAGGTCAGGCCGGCGGCCTCGAAGTCGGCCTTGAACTCGCTCTCGAAGACCTCGGCGAAGATGTCCTTGAAGCGGCCGTCGTAGGCCTTCATGATGGTGTTCTTCGTCGACAGGTAGACCGGGTAGTTGCGGGTCAGGCCGTACCGCATGGAGGCGCGGGCGAAGTCGCGGATCGACTCGTCCAGGTTGTACATCGCCATCGCGACGCCGGGACCGGGGAAGTCGTAGACGTCCAGCTCGATCGGCGCCGAGCCGTCCTTCGGCGTGTAGGTGAGGGTCAGCGTGCCCTCGCCCGGGATCTTCAGGTCGGTGGCGCGGTACTGGTCGCCGAACGCGTGACGGCCGACGACGATCGGCTTGGTCCAGCCGGGGACGAGCCTCGGCACGTTGGACATGATGATGGGCTCGCGGAAGATGACGCCGCCGAGGATGTTGCGGATGGTCCCGTTCGGGGACTTCCACATCTTCTTCAGGCCGAACTCCTCGACCCGGGCCTCGTCCGGCGTGATGGTGGCGCACTTGACGCCGACGCCGTACTGCTTGATCGCGTTCGCCGCGTCGATCGTCACCTGGTCGTCGGTGGCGTCGCGGTGCTCGATCCCGAGGTCGTAGTACTTAAGGTCGACGTCGAGGTAGGGAAGGATCAACTGGTCCTTGATGAACTGCCAGATGATCCGGGTCATCTCGTCGCCGTCAAGCTCGACGACGGGACCCTCTACCTTGATCTTGGGCATGCGTGTGGTTCCCCTTCTGAACTGATCACGGGCCAGAAGTCCTTTTGAGGCTCACTGGCCGTTGAGGCTATCGGACGGGCGGGAACGTCCCGCGCTCCGCCCGTCGCTCCGGCATCGCCGCTTTCGTGCTCATCGCGAGGTGAGCTCCGTCCAGGCGAGTGCGACGGCGCCGCCCATCAGGGCGGCGCCGAAGACGGCGAGGGTCAGGGCGTCGGTCGCCCTGCGGCGTACGGCCAGGATGCCGCCACCGCCCGAGAGCCGGATGAGGGCGGCCAGCACCATGATCATGCCGAGTGCGAACCCGCCCCACCGGGGGTCGCCGACCACGGCCGTGGACGCCACGGCCAGGACGGCGCCCAGCAGGACGAGCGGGTAGGCCCCCCATCGCTCCTGCCGCGGTCTGCTTCGGCTCATCGCTCGCCCCCGTGGCCGCGGCCCCGTCCGGGGGCGGCCGGTTCGTTCTTCGTCACGTCCGTCCGGCTCATCGCTCGCCTATCGGCTTCCACTTCCGGTCGCGCTCGCCGATGTACTCGCTGTCGGGGCGGATGAGGCGGTTGTCGGAGTGCTGCTCGATGACGTGCGCCGTCCATCCCGACATGCGGCTGATCGAGAAGACCGGGGTGAACAGGTCGGTCGGTATGCCAAGGTAGTGGTAGACGGTCGCGGCGTAGAAATCGACGTTGGGGTAGAGGCCCTTCGTCTCGAAGACGACCTCCTCCATCTCCTTCGACATGCGGTGGAGGGTGTCGTCGCCGGAGGCCTCCGCCAGTTCCCGCGACATCCGGCGCAGGTGCGTGGCGCGGGGGTCCTCGGTCTTGTAAACCCGGTGCCCGAATCCCATGATCTTCTCGCCCGCGGCCAGCTTCTCCCGTACGGCCCGCGCGACCCCGGACGGGTCCATGGCCTGGAGGGTGCGCATGACCTGCTCGTTGGCGCCGCCGTGCAGCGGGCCCTTGAGGGTGCCGATGGCCGCGACGACGGCCGAGTGCATGTCCGACAGGGTCGCGGCGCAGACGCGGGCGGCGAACGTCGAGGCGTTCATCGTGTGGTCGGCGTGCAGCACCAGGCAGGCGTCGAAGATCTCCACCGCGCGCCGGTCGGGGACGCGGCCGGTGATCTGCAGCAGGAAGCCGGCCGCGATCCCGAGCTCGGGGTCGGGCCCGGGGAGGTCGGCGCCCGTCCTCGCCGCGTGGTAGCGGGCCACCAGCACCGGCTGCCGGGCGGTCAGCCGGGCCGCCTTGCGCAGGTCGGCCTCGGCGGCGTTGGAGTCCTTGTCGGGGTCGTCCGCGCCGGTCAGCGAGACCAGCGTGCGCAGCGCCTCCATCGGCGACTGGCTCCCGGCGACCCGCGGGAGGCACGACTCGGCCAGCTCGCCCAGGTCCCGCCCTCCGGCGAGCTCCGCCCCGTAGGCCGCGAGCCCCCCGGCGTCGGGGAGCCCGCCGTACTGCAGCAGATGGGCGGTCTCTTCGAAGGTGGCCCGGCCGGCCAGGTCGTGGATGTCGTAGCCCCGGTAGAAGAGGCGACCGGCCTGACCGTCGATGTCACTGATCGCCGTGGAGGCGGCCACGACATCGGCGAGGCCTTTGGTGGGCTTGTCCGCCATAAGTGTTTCCTCCGCTTATCTTGTACGGAGTCTACCTGTGAGCAGGGGAAACCCTCCCCGCCGGGTAAAACTAATTTCAGAACCGATTCTCCTTCTGGCAAAGGAGATTCCCCATCACCTCGTCTGGGTAAGCCGACGCTGTAGGAATAGTTACGGCGGGCTACCTGGGGAGGAACTGCCGTGGAGGGGCCGTTCATACGCATCGAGGACACAGGCGAGGTGGTCCCGTTGCGCCCCGAGATCACGACCATCGGTCGTGGCCGGGGAGTCGACATCCGGCTCACCGATCCGAGTGTTTCTCGGCTGCACGCGGAATTCGTCCGGCGCGGACCCTACCTGTACGTCGTTGATCTGGGCCTGTCCCGCAACGGCACGCGGGTGAACGGCAGGCCGATCGCCCGGAGGGTCCTGGACGACGGTGACGTCGTCTCGTTCGGCGCCGCGCGGGGCCGGATCGGCGGGGTCCCGCGTGAGGACTTCGTCCCGGAGGTCGAGCTCCGCAGGGCCGCGGCACCGGAGCTGACCAGGCGGGAGGTCGACGTGCTGACGTCGCTGTGCCGCCCGGCGCTCTCCGACGAGGCGTTCGTCGCGCCGGCCACCGCGCGGGAGATCGCCGACGACCTGGTGGTGACGGAGGCGGCGGTCAAGCAGCACCTCCTGCGTCTCTACCAGAAGTTCCGCATCCCGGAGGGGACCAACCGGCGCACCAGGCTGGCCAACGAGGTCGTCGCCCTGGGGCTGGTCAGGCCCACCCCCGTGGTGCCGCCCCAGCGCTCGGGCGGTGCGGCGGAGACGCAGGCGGCGGGCACGTCCGGCGGGCGCCGGGCGTCCTGAGCCCGGCCCGGGGCGATCCGGCTCAGCCCGCGGCGGCCTGCTTCTCGGCCGCCTCGACCACGTTGCTGAGCAGCAGGGCCCGGGTCATCGGCCCCACCCCGCCGGGGTTGGGGGTGAGGAAGCCCGCGACGTCGGCGACGCCGGGGTCGACGTCACCGGCGATCCTCCCCTCGACGCGGGAGACGCCGACGTCGAGCACGGCGGCGCCGGGCTTGACCATGTCGGCGGTGATCAGGTGCGGTACGCCCGCCGCGGCGACGACGATGTCGGCGCGCCGGGTGTGCGCCGCCAGATCCTGGGTGCCGGTGTGGCAGAGGGTGACGGTGGCGTTCTCCGTACGGCGGGTCAGCAGCAGGCCGAGCGAGCGGCCCACGGTGATTCCGCGGCCGACCACCACGACCTCGGCGCCCTTGGTCGGCACGCCGTACTCCTGCAGGAGCAGGACGATGCCGTGCGGGGTGCACGGCAGCGGCGCGTCCACCGTGTGGACCAGCCGGCCGAGGTTGATCGGGTGCAGGCCGTCGGCGTCCTTCGCCGGGTCCATCCGCTCGATCAACGCCATGGTGTCGAGGTGGCGCGGCAGCGGGAGCTGGACGATGTAACCGGTGCACTCGGGGGAGGCGTTGAGCTCGTCGACGACGGCCTCGACCTCGGCCTGCGCGGCGGTCGCCGGGAGATCCCGGCGGATGGAGGCGATGCCGACCTCGGCGCAGTCGCGGTGTTTGCCCGCGACGTAGATCTGGCTGCCCGGGTCGTCGCCGACGAGGACCGTGCCGAGACCGGGGACGACGCCCCGCTCCCGCAGCGCGGCCACCCGCCGCGCGAGGTCCGCCTTGATCTTCGCCGCCGTGGCCTTGCCGTCCATAATCCGCGCGCTCATGGGCCCCATCCTTCCACGGGGCCGCCCACGGCCCGCTCCCGCCATGGGACCGCGGGCCGCGCGCTCCCGCCTCAGGTGAGGTCGTCGGCCGCGCGCTCCCGGCGCTCGATGATCCGGCGGGTGAAGGGAATGATCTCCACGATCTTCGCCCCCAGGTAGGCGGCGCCGACGGCGACGATCAGCAGGAGCCAGGGGCTCTGCCAGAGTCCGCTCATGATCACAAAAGCGTTCAGGACGACGGCAAGCAGCGACATGAGCGATCTCCACGCGCAGACGACACGAATCGCTTCACACTATCCGCGCCCTAAACATGTTTTGGCCAAAGATTTCTGTCCTGTTGGCCACTTCATTGTCTCCCGTACACGGCCGTCCCAGACGCGACGCCCGCCGGGGACACCGCCGAAGTGCCCCGTGAGCACCGCATGAGCACTTGTGCGCCCGCCGCACGGCCCTCGGGCGCGGGCCGTACGGCGGGCGGAGGCGTCAGTGGAAGAAGTGCCGGGTCCCGGTGAAGTAGAGGGTGATCCCGGCGGCCTCGGCCGCGGCGATCACCTCGTCGTCCCTGACCGACCCGCCGGGCTCCACGACCGCCCGCACCCCGGCCCCGGTGAGCACCTCCAGGCCGTCCGCGAACGGGAAGAACGCGTCGGAGGCCGCCACCGAGCCGCGGGCCCGGTCGCCGGCCCGGGTGACGGCGAGCCGCGCCGAGTCCACCCGGTTGACCTGGCCCATGCCCACACCGACGCTGGCGCCGCCGGAGGCGAGCAGGATCGCGTTGGACTTCACCGCGCGGCACGCCTTCCAGGCGAAGGCCAGATCGGCGAGGACCTCCGGGGAGGCCGCGGGACCGGCCTTCAGCTCCCAGGCGGAGGGGTCGTCGCCGGAGGCGTCCACCCGGTCGGCGGTCTGCACCAGCAGGCCGCCGTCGATCCGCCGGAACTCCGTACGGTTGCCCGGTCCCTTCGGGCAGGTGAGCAGCCGGATGTTCTTCTTGCGGGTGAGCGTCTCCAGCGCCCCGGCGCTGAACGACGGCGCGACCACGACCTCGGTGAACACCTCGGCGATCTGCCCGGCCAGCTCCTCGGTGACCTCGCCGTTGACCGCGATCACGCCGCCGAAGGCGGAGACCGGGTCGCAGGCGTTGGCCCTGCGGTGCGCCTCGGCGACGTCGGCGCCGACCGCGATGCCGCAGGGGTTCTGGTGCTTGATGATCGCCACGGCGGGCTCGGCGAAGTCCCAGGCGGCCCGCCAGGCGGCGTCGGCGTCGAGGTAGTTGTTGTAGGACATCTCCTTGCCGTGCAGCTGCTCGGCATTGGCCAGGCCGTCCCGCTCGCCGGAGTAGAGGGCCGCGCCCTGGTGCGGGTTCTCGCCGTAGCGCAGCGGCGTCCGAAGCTTCCAGGCGGCGCCCAGGTAGCGCGGCCAGGCGCCCTCCTCCGCCGCGTAGACGCCGGAGAACCAGGAGGCGACCGCGGTGTCGTAGGAGGCCGTGTGGGCGTAGGCCGCCGCGGCGAGGCGGCGGCGCTCGGTCACGGTGAAGCCCCCCTCGGCCACCGCTGCGAGCACGTCACCGTAGGCGTCGGGATCGACCACGACCGCGACGGTGCCGTGGTTCTTGGCCGCGGCGCGGATCATCGCGGGGCCGCCGATGTCGATCTGCTCCACGCACTCGGCGTCGGACGCGCCGGAGGCCACCGTCTCCTGGAAGGGGTAGAGGTTGACCACCACCAGCTGGAACGGCTCGATCTCCAGCTCCTCCAGCTGCTTGACGTGCGCCGGGTTGCCGCCGTCTGCCAGCAGGCCCGCGTGCACGCGCGGGTGGAGGGTCTTGACGCGGCCGTCGAGGCACTCGGGGAAGCCGGTCAGCGTCTCGACCGGGGTGACGGGAACGCCGAACGAGGCGATCCTCGCGGCGGTGCCGCCGGTGGAGACGATCTCCACCCCCGCGGCGTCGAGGCCCCGGGCCAGCTCCTCCAGCCCGCTCTTGTCGTACACGGCGATCAACGCGCGCCGGATGGCGATGCGGCTCACTTCCTGGTCCTCCTGATCGGTTCCGGTCATGTCCGGGGCGCCCGGCTCATGTGCCGGGTCGTCCTCCAACGGCGCGCCCGGCTCACCGGCCGGAGCGTCCGAAGCGAAAGGTCCTGCCGGTGACGGTCCAGCCCTCGCGGGCCATCCGGCCGACGACGCCGACGAGCAGGCCGCGCTCGACGGTCTTGATGCGCTCGTGCAGGGCCGCCTCGTCGTCGCCGTCCAGCACGGGCACGGCCTCCTGGGCGATGATCGGCCCGGTGTCGACGCCGGCGTCGGCGAGCATCACGGTGCAGCCGGTGACCCGCACGCCGTACGCCAGGGCGTCGCGGACGCCGTGCGCGCCCGGGAAGGCCGGCAGCAGGGCGGGGTGGGTGTTGAGCACGGGGAAGGCGGAGATCGTCGGCGCGCCGAGGATCTTCATGAACCCCGCGCAGACCACGAGGTCCGGACGGTGCGCGGCGATCCGGGCGGCGAGGGCGCGGTCCCAGTCGTCGCGCGCGGGGTGGTCGGCCAGTCTCTCGACGAAGACCGGGACGCCCGCCCGCTCCGCGCGGGCCAGACCCTCGATCCCGTCGCGGTCGGCTCCCACCGCGACGATTTCGGCACCGTACGCCGGATCGGCCGCGGCGTCCAGAAGGGACTGTAGGTTGGTTCCAGAACCGGACACGAGAACCACGAGCCGAACGGCCTGGGATGACACCGACAAACTCCATTCGGACGGGGATTCACGCCGCTGCAAGGGTATCTGCCTGTCCGCAACCGCTACACAAGGAGGTCAGGTGACGACACCGGTCAAGACGCGTCCTGAGGAGGGGGCGGGACGGCGGGCGCTCTGGCTCGCGGTCGCCGCGGCGGTCCTGACGGTTCTGCTCCCCCCCGCGGGAATCGTCATGTCGGCCATCGCCCTCGTGGTCTCGGTCCGCGCGATCCGGACCCTCCGGTCGGCGACCAGGCCCACGGGCTCCGGCGTGGTCGCGGTGGTCGTGTCGGCCCTGGCGCTGGTGCTGGCGATGGCGCTGGCGGCCACGCAGTTCTACTTCCGCGACGAGCTGGCCGCCTACACCGACTGCCGCACGGGCGCGGGCACCGTCGCCGCGCAGGACGAGTGCCAGCAGCGCCTGGAGCGGGCGATGGAGAAGAAGCTCCCGTTCGTCCGGCCCGGCGAGCTCCACCTGCCGATCGCCCCCTGACCCCGCCGCCGGTCCCGCCGGTACGGCCTCGCGGGTCGTCCGGCGGGCCGCGCGCCGTCCCACCGGTCCGCCGATCCACGACGCCGTCTCCGTCCGGCCGGACGGACCCGTACGCCACGTCCGTGGGCACGACCCGGCCGCTCCCGGGCCCGCCCGGCGGAGACGTACGCGATCCCCGGCCGGGTCCCGCCGGAAATTCTCCGAAGGAATTCCGGGATGCGGTGTCGGATCCGGGCGGAGGCGTTCGTGGTGATGGTGAACGGCCGCCCGCGAGGGGCGCGCCCCCAGAAGAGGGAGCCACGACCATGAGGCTGACGACCATGACGCAGGTCACCATCGACGGAGTGATGCAGGGGAACGGCGGGGTGACGGGCGAGGACCGCGCGGACGGGTTCGATCGTGGCGGGTGGGCCCTCGGGGCGGGCGACGACGAGACCAGGGCGCTCATCGCCGAGACCTACCGGCGCGCCGACGCCTTCCTGTTCGGCCGGCGGACCTACGAGCTGTTCGCCGGCTACTGGGGGGCGACCGAGGAAGGGCGCGCCCACCCCATCGGCGTGGCGTTGAACGAGAAGCCCAAGTACGTCGCGTCGACCTGGCTCACCGGCCCGCGGTGGGCGGACACGACCGTCCTCTCCGGCGACCTCGCCGCCGCCGTCGGCGAGCTGAAGGCCAGGCCGGGCGGTGAACTGCAGGTGCACGGCAGCGGGTCCCTGTTCCGCTGGCTGCTCCGCAAGGGGCTGATCGACGAGCTGACCCTCCTCACCGTCCCCGTGGTCCTCGGCCAGGGAGCGCGGCTGTTCCCCGACGCGGGCCCCGACATCGCGCTCGACCTGGTCGACTCGCGTGTCGACTCCAAGGGCGTGACGATCCAGGTCTTCCGGCCCGGCGGGCGTCCGCAGTACGCGCAGACCCGGTGACACGCCGGCCGCAGGGCCGGATACCGCACCGGGACGAGAAGACCACAGGAGATGATCCGCAGATGCGATACCTGCTTTCCGTGATCCACGACAGGAACGACCTCTCCACCCCGGAGGAGGACGCGGCGATCGACGTGTTCAACGACCGCCTGGTGGCCGAGGGCCACTGGGTCTTCGCCGGCGGCCTCGGGGCGCCCGTCGCGGCCACCGTGGTCGACAACCGGGGCGGGGAGGCGATGCTCACCGACGGGCCCTTCCTGGAGTCGAAGGAGTATCTCGCCGGCTTCTGGATCATCGAGGCCGCGGACCTCGACGTGGCGCTCAAGCTCGCCGTCGAGGGTTCGAGGGCCTGCAACCGGAAGGTCGAGGTGCGGCCGTTCCTGTGAACGGGACCGACGTCCAGGCGGCGATCACCCAGGCGCACCACACGGAGTGGGCGCGGGTGGTCGCCACCCTGACCAGGCGCTTCGGTGACCTCGACATCGCCGAGGAGGCGACGGCCGAGGCGTTCGCGACCGCCGTCCAGCGGTGGCCGGCCGACGGCGTGCCCCCCAATCCGGGCGCCTGGCTGACCACCACCGCCGTCCGCAAGGCCATCGACCGGATCCGGCGTGAGAACAGGCGCGACGACAGGCATAAGGAGGCTCAGCTGTTGTACGACGACGACCCGCCCGAGCCTGCCGGCGTCATCGGCGACGAGCGACTCCGGCTGATCTTCACCTGCTGTCACCCGGCGCTGGCGATGGAGAGCCGCGTGGCGCTGACGCTGCGCATGGTCGCCGGTCTGACCGTGCCCGAGATCGCCCGCGCCTTCCTGGTGCAGGAGAGCGCCATGGGACAGCGGATCACCCGCGCGAAGGCCAAGATCAAGGCCGCCCGCATCCCCTACCGGGTGCCGTCCGCGGAGGATCTCCCGGGCCGTGTCGCCGGCGTGCTCGCCGTCCTCTTCCTCGTCTTCAACGAGGGCTACCTGGCGACCGGCCCCGGCACCGACCCCGTGCGTCACGACATGACCGCCGAGGCGATCCGGCTCACCCGCCTGGTCCGTGCCCTCATGCCCGAGGACGGCGAGGCGACCGGGCTGCTGGCCCTGATGCTCCTCACCGAGGCCCGCCGCGCCGCCCGGGTCTCGGGCGGCGGCGAGCTGGTCGCCCTCGGTGAGCAGGACCGCGGGTCCTGGGACGCGGCGCTGATCGCCGAGGGCCACCGGCTGGTGCGCGAGCGCCTGGCCTCCGGGGAGGCCCCGGGCAGATACCAGATCCTCGCGGCGATCAACGCCGTGCACACCTCCGCCCGCGACGTACGCGACACCGACTGGTCGCAGGTCGTCGCCCTCTACGACCAGCTCGCCCACCTGGATCCCTCGCCGATCGTCGCGCTCAACCGGGCCATCGCGGTCGCCGAGCTCGACGGCCCGGAGGTGGCGCTGGCGGCCGTCGACCGGCTCGGGGACAGGCTGGCCGGCTACCACGCCTACCACGCGACCCGCGCCGACCTGCTGCGCCGGCTGGGCCTCGGCCGGCAGGCGCACGCGGCGTACGGCGAAGCCATCGGGCTCGCGGGCAACACCGCCGAGATCGCCTACCTGAGACGCCGCCGCGACCAGCTGGGCTGACGCGCTCCCCGGCCTGGGAGCCGGGGAGCCGGCCCGTGCCGCGCGTTCACGCGGCAGCTCTGAGGCTTCCCGCTTCGCCGCACCCGGCGACGGTCACCCGGGCGGGCCGGGACCCGGCCCGCCCCCGGCGGACCGGGCGGGGCGTCGTCAGTCGCGGTCCCAGGCGTAGGGGTCCACGTAGATCACGTGGCCGCCCCGGTCGTCCGACTCGTCCACGATGTCGCGCCGGGGCGGTCGCGGCGGCGCGGGGCGCGGCACCCTGGGGCCGGTCTCCGCCGGTTTCCCGGCCTCCGGGGCCTTCGGAGCCTTCGGGGCCGTCGCGGGTTCCTGCGGGTCCGCCGCCGAGGCGTGCTCGTCCTCCCAGTCGTCCCTGATCACCGGGATCGGCTGGGTGTCGCACTCGGTGGCGTCCAGCCAGTGACCGGGCAGCGCGCGGTGCTCGTCCGGCTCGGCCAGCCCGACCCGGCCGGCGACCGCCCCCGCCGCCCGGAACAGCCTGGTCCCGGCCCGGCGGACCGGTGCGGTGGCCGTGCCGACCCTGGCGGCGGCCCGGACCACGGCCGCGTTGTGCCCCCGGAAGATCAGCCACCAGTTGGTCAGGCCCGCCGAGATGCCGGCCGCGACGCCCACCTCCAGCGTCACCGACAGCATCACCTCCCAGCCCGCGGGTCCGACCGCGGAGAGGCGCGCCCCGCCGAGCGAGCCGCCGGACAGCGCGGCCAGCGCCCCGGCCGCCGCGCCGGTCACCACCCCGCAGACGAAGCCCCACAGCGGCGCGCCCTCGTAGGAGGGCGAGGGGGCGATCCGCGCCCCCAGCACGCCGGCCACCGTCCCCGCCGCGAACGGCAGCGCGATCACCGCCATCACCCACGCCGGGGTGGGGCCCGCCTCGGGCAGCGCGCCCAGGATCGGCAGGCTCGGCACCGTGCCGAGCTGGACGCCGGTGGGCGCGACCAGCGTGCCGGCGCCGAGGCTGAAGCCCGGTCCCGCGATGTAGGCCATGCCCCAGACGACGGCGTTGAGCAGGTAGAGGCCCTGCAGCAGCAGGAGCAGCAGTCCGCCGACGAACCCGGGGGCGAGGACCTCCGACAGCCTCTGGACCTGGTCGAAACCGGCCGCGACGGCGCCGAGCACCAGGGCGGCGCCCGCGACCAGCATGATCCCCAGCGCCGCGGCGGAGCTCACCACGAGCGAGCGCACCCGCTCGGGCAGCAGGCGCAGCATCGACCGCCACGGCCCGATCGTCCGGGCGACGGCCGCCGAGCCCGCGAGGAAGGCCAGCACCAGGTGGCTTACCAGGGTGTCGCCGAGATAGGGCTGGGTGATCTCGTTCCGGGTGACCAGCGCGATCATCCCGGCCAGCAGCGCGTACGGCGCGGCCAGCGAGACGCCCGCCTGTGCGATCAGGGCCAGCTGCGCCCGGCGGCGGGCGTCGGCCTGCTCCTTGGGGCTGTTCCTCGGCAACCGGGCGGGCAGGCGCAGCCGCAGGTCGGCGTCGCGGGCCATCCAGATCCCGGCGCGGTACAGCAGGAAGGCCGGCAGGACCGTCAGGCCGAGCGGGAGCAGACCGATCGAGCCCCCGGGGATCGCGAACCCGGCGTGGTGGGCCGCCAGCCAGAGCTGCGCCGCGGCGCGGAACACCCCGGGCAGCCCCGGGCCGAGCGAGCCGCGGGGGGAGGCGATCCAGCCGACCAGGGTGAGCGTGGTGAGCACCGCCAGTCCCACGCCCAGGGTCCACGCGGCGGCGAGCATCCCGGAGACGGGAAGCGGGCGGCGGACGTCGTCGTCGTCACCCGTGACGCCGGGCAGGGGGAGGCGGCTGAGGACGTTGCGGGGAGCCGTCCGGAGCTGATCTAGAAGGGCCGTCACGATAACCGATGGTCTCAGGATCTTCCGCGCGGACGAGACTCATCGTCCCGCGTGTCGCGGGCCGTACCGAAAACGGGACGGCGGGCCGTACGGAGAATCGGGACCGCGGGGCGTGCGGGACGGCGGAGAGGCGCACCGCGGGCGTACGGCGGGCGGCGCGCGGGCCGGGCGTACGGCGGAGCGGGCCGGGAGACGGTGAGAGGCGCCCGCGGACGGCGGGCGCCTCTCACCGGTGAGCCGGATGGACCGTCGGACCGGATCGGCCGGACCGGATCGGCCGGGCCGGGCCGCGGTACGGCCCGAGGGCCGGCTAACGGTTCTGCATGATCTCGCGCATCAGGCGGGCGGTCTCGCTCGGGGTCTTGCCGACGCGGACGCCGACCTTCTCCAGAGCCTCCTTCTTCGCCTGCGCGGTGCCGGCCGAGCCGGACACGATCGCACCGGCGTGACCCATGGTCTTGCCCTCGGGGGCGGTGAAGCCCGCGACGTAGGCGACGACCGGCTTGGTCACGTGCTGCTCGATGTAGGCGGCGGCCCGCTCCTCGGCGTCACCGCCGATCTCACCGATCATGACGATCGCGTCGGTGTCCGGGTCGTCCTGGAACGCCTGGAGAGCATCGATGTGCGTGGTGCCGATGACCGGGTCGCCGCCGATGCCGACGGCGGTGGAGAAGCCGAAGTCACGCAGCTCGTACATGAGCTGGTAGGTCAGCGTGCCCGACTTCGAGACCAGGCCGATGCGGCCGGCGGTGGTGATGTCGGCCGGGATGATGCCGGCGTTGGAGGCGCCGGGCGAGGCGATGCCGGGGCAGTTCGGGCCGATGATGCGGGTCTTGTTGCCCTTGGCGACGGCGTAGGCCCAGAACTCGGTGGTGTCGTGGACCGGGACGCCCTCGGTGATGACCACGCAGAGCGGGATCTCGGCGTCGATGGCCTCCTTGACCGCGGCCTTGGTGGCCGCCGGCGGCACGAAGACGACCGACACGTCGGCGCCGGTCTGCTGCATGGCCTCGGCGACGGTGCCGAAGACGGGCAGGCCCTCGTGGGTGATGCCGGCCTTGCGGGCGTTCACGCCGCCGACGACCCTGGCGCCGGAGGCGAGCATGCGGCGGGTGTGCTTGGTGCCCTCACCGCCGGTCATGCCCTGGACGATGATCTTGCTGTTCTCGTTGAGCCAGATGGCCATTACGCACCTACCGCTGCGAGCTCGGCGGCACGCTTGGCCGCATCGTCCATCGTGTCGACCAGCTCGACGCCGGACAGGGCGGCGTCGGCCAGGATCTTGCGTCCGAGCTCGGCATTGTTGCCGTCCAGCCGGACGACCAGGGGGCGGCTGACGGTCTCGCCGCGGCTCTCCAGAAGCTGGAAGGCCGAGACGACTCCGTTGGCGACCGCGTCGCAGGCGGTGATGCCGCCGAAGACGTTCACGAAGATCGACTTCACCGACGGGTCGGAGAGGATGATCTCCAGGCCGGCCGCCATGACCTCGGCGGAGGCGCCGCCGCCGATGTCGAGGAAGTTGGCGGGCTTGGGCTGCCCGGGGAACGCCTCGCCGGCGTAGGCGACGACGTCGAGGGTCGACATGACCAGGCCGGCGCCGTTGCCGATGATGCCGACGCTGCCGTCGAGCTTGACGTAGTTGAGGTCCTTGGCCTTGGCCGCGGCCTCCAGCGGGTCCTCGGCCGCCTTGTCCGCGTAGGCCTCGTGCTCGGCCTGGCGGAAGACGGCGTTGTCGTCGAGGGTGACCTTGCCGTCGAGGGCCTTCACCTGGCCGTCGGCGGACAGGATCATCGGGTTGACCTCGACCAGGGAGGCGTCCTCGTCGACGAAGACGGCCCAGAGCTTCTCGATGATCTCGGCGGCGCCGTCCAGCGCCTTCTCCGGCAGGCCGCCGGCCACGGCGATCTCACGGGCCTTGTCGCGGGTCACGCCGTCCAGCGGGGACACGGGGACCTTCGCGACCTTCTCGGGGGCGGTGTGCGCGACCTCTTCGATGTCCATGCCGCCGGCGGCGGAGCAGATGGCGATGAAGGTGCGGTTGGCGCGGTCGAGCAGGAAGGAGAAGTAGTACTCCTCCGCGATCGCGCTGGCCTCCTCGATCAGGACCTTGTGGACCGTGTGGCCCTTGATGTCCATGCCGAGGATCTGGGTGGCCTTCTGCTCGGCGTCGGCGGCGTCGTCGGCGACCTTGACGCCGCCCGCCTTGCCGCGACCACCGGTCTTGACCTGTGCCTTGACGACGACACGGCCGGTCAGCTGCTCGGCTGCCGCGCGCGCCTCCTCCACGGTGTGCGCGACGATGCCGCGCGGCACCGGGATGCCGTACTCCGCGAAGAGCTCCTTCGCCTGATGTTCGAACAGGTCCACGAGGGTCCGTCCTTGCTTGTCCGGCTGGTGTACTGAAAATGTCGGCGGGCCGGCTCCGTGGTGTGAGGGGAGCCCGGCGGTTTTGCGCCAATGAAGCCTAGCCCCCCGCGCGCATGACCAGGTCACCGGGTCCGCGAACGGCTACGGGCGAGGCCAATGAGGCGAGGGTGGCGAACGTCCTGGGGATCATATCGGGACGCGGCGGGGAAGCGTCCGCGTCCCGCGGGGTCAGACCCGCGCGGGGATCGCCCCCCGCACCCACTCGACGATCTCCTGGGTGGTCGCCCCGGGCGTGAAGACCCGGGCCACGCCCATCCGCTCCAGCTCGGGCAGGTCCGCCTCCGGGATGATCCCGCCGCCGAAGACGACGATGTCGCTCGCGTCGCTCTCCGCGAGCAGCTCGATCACCTTGGCGAACAGCGTCATGTGCGCGCCGGAGAGGATGGACAGACCGATCGCCGCGGCGTCCTCCTGGATCGCGGTGCGCACGATCTGCTCGGGCGTCTGGTGCAGGCCGGTGTAGACGACCTCCATCCCGGCGTCCCGCAACGCCCTCGCGACGATCTTCACACCCCGGTCGTGCCCGTCCAGGCCGGGCTTGGCGATGACAACGCGGATCCTCGGCTCGGCGTCCATCCAGACCTCCTTGTCCGTGTCCCACGCGTGACGTGGGAGCTGAGCTGACGGCAGCCTAACGGCCGCGCCCGGAGCGCTCCGGACCGCGTGCCCGTCACCTCCTCGGGCGCGTGCCCGTCACGCTCCTCCGGGGCCGCGCTTTCCGGTGGGTCTTTCCCACCATCAGTGCTTTTCACCACTTTTATTGTTATGAATGCCTACATTCCATAGGACATGCCATAGGGTTTCTGATCTTCTAGCCTCAGGAGGAAGCTCCCCCATGAAGCGATGGATCATCGTGGCGGCCACCGCGCTGGCGGTGCCCACCGCCGCCGTCCCCGCCACGGCCCAGGCCGCGCCCGCCGACCCGGCGGCCGCGCTGCAGGCGCGGTTCGTCGCGGGCCACGGCGTACGGATCACCGAAAGCGGCCGGACCTACTCCGGGCGCGAACTCCTCTCCGCCCAGATACGCCGGGGCACCGTGGAGTTCGGCCCCTCCGGCGTCACGGGTCACGACATCCGGTCGAAGTCCGCCCTCCCCGGGGACGACACCGCGCCGCTGCGCACCCTCAGCGCCGGCGGGGACACCTACCTCAGCGGCGGGATGGTCGGCAGGAGATGGGTCAAGTCCTCCCGCGCCGCCTCCCCCTTCTTCACCCCGGTCATGCTCCTGGAGCCGGACACGCTGAAGTCGCTGCTGCCGGCCTCGGGGAAGGGCGGTTCGGCCGGGAAGAAGGCCGGTCCGTCCACGCTCAAGGGGACCACCACCCTCGGCGAGCTCTACCGCGTCTCGCCGTCCTACCGCGCCTCCCTCGGCGGGAAGCGGCCCATCGCCGCCATGGCGGCCACGAAGGTGAGCTGGCGCCTGTGGCTCGGCCGCGACCGTCTCCCCGCCCGGCTGGTCACCTCCTGGACCGTGCCGCCGCGCGGCATGCACGTGACCCGCGTCAGCGACGTGCGCTTCACCTCCTGGGGCACCCCCGTCACCCTCACCGCGCCCACCCCGGCCCCCGCCTCCGGAGAGCCGACGAGCTGACATCCGGAGCGACCGGCGGAAACCCGGTGGGCCGAAGCCGTACGGGCTGACACGCCGGAAGAACACGGGCCGGTGAGCCGGAACCGCACGGCCAATGGGCCGAAACCAGATGAGCCGGTGAACCGAAACCATGCGGACCGATGAACCGAACCCATATGGGCCGATGATCCGGAACCGTACGGGTTGATGATCCGAAATCGTGCGGGCCGATGAGCCGAAACCGTACGGACCGGCGAACCGGCGGCAGACGGGCCGGCACGAAATCGCAGAAAGCGAAAGAAGCCGGAAAAGGGCCGGTGGCCGGGGCGGACGATCCCCGGCCACCGGCCCCGCCGGTCTTCGACTTCCCGCTGTTCCCTTTATTTCCCTTTATTTCGTGATCTTTCCTGATAGAAATACTTCCGCCCCTCCCACGCAGGGTGGAGGGAACATTCAGGAGGACTTTCCTTTGAAGCGACACATCGCCGTTCTGGCATGCGCCGCGACGGCCGCGCTGGGCGTCCCCGCGATCGCCACGACCGCGCACGCCCAGACCGCCCGGGCCAAGGACCCGCTCGCCGCGCTGCGGAGCCAGATGGGCGGCGGCCGCGGCGTGTCCTTCGTCGACAAGACGAAGGTCACGAGCCCCCAGGGGAGCCGCGTCCTCGCCCAGCGCGACGGCGTCCTCGGATTCGGCGCCTCCGGAATCGCCGCGTCCGACCAGACGGGCAAGATGCGGATCAAGCTGAGCGATCTCGGCATCGATCCCGACGACGAGGACACGAAGGGCATCGCCGGGTTCGCCAAGCCGGAGAGGGTCGTGCGCGTCGGCAAGGCGAGCTACATCTCCGGCGGATACTTCGGCGAGTTCCTGCCGGAGGGAAAGACCTGGCTCCGCTACCCCGCCGAGACGCTCGGCATGCTCGGCGTCATAACCCAGAAGGTCAACGCCGCCGAGCCCGCGACGCTCAAGGCACTGCTGGCGCACGCCACCACCGAGCGTCCCGGGTTCTACTCCGGAAAGATCACCTACGGCGAGCTGAACAAGATCTCGCCGTGGTTCCGGGCCTCGGTGAGCGGCGCGAGGATCACCGGCAGGTACGCCAAGATCAAGGTGAGCTGGAAGCTCTTCCTCGGCTCCGACCGCCTTCCCCAGCGGCTCGTGACCAGCGAGGCCAGTACGGCCGACGACGGCAGGTCGACGATGGAGACCGACACCCGCTACACCGGCTGGGGCGCCGAGGTGTCGGTCAAGGCTCCGGCTCCTGAGGATGTCGCGACGGCCAAGGACCTCCAGGACGGCGCGACGGCCGAGGTGCCCACCCCGATCGGCAGATGACCGTCTCTCCCCGGAGGCGCTGAGCCGCATCCGGTCCCGGACCGCCTTCGGTTCGGGACCGCGTACGGCTTGGAACCGCGTACGGTTCAGGACCGCGCCCGGTTCCGCGCCGCGCCCGGAACCGGACCTCGTCCGGCCGTGGACCGGCCGGGCGTCACCGGTCCGGTGAGCACCCGCTCACCGGACCGGCGGGCGGGCGCCCGTCAGAGCTTCTCCACCGGCGCGTAGGCGAGGAGCAGGGTCTTCTCGCCGCCGCTACCGAAGTCGATCTTCACCTTGGTCTTCTCCGCGACGCCGTCCACCGACACGACCGTGCCGAGGCCGAACTTGTCGTGGGTGACGCGGTCGCCGGGGGTGAGGCTGGGGATCTGACGTCCGCCGGGCTTCTTCGCGGGCGCGGCGGCACGCGGCTCCCGCCGGGTGGCCGCGACCCAGGCGTTCTTGCCCGGATCGGTGCGCCAGTCGACCAGCTCACCGGGGATCTCGGAGACGAACCGGGACGCCGGGTTGAACGCGGGCGCTCCCCACGCGCTGCGCACGGCCGCCCGGGAGACGTAGAGCCGCTTCTGGGCCCGGGTGATGCCGACGTAGGCCAGGCGGCGCTCCTCCTCCAGTTCCTTGGGCTCGCCCAGCGAGCGCACGTGCGGGAAGACGCCGTCCTCCATGCCGGTGAGGAACACCACCGGGAACTCCAGACCCTTGGCGGTGTGCAGGGTCATCAGCGTGACCACTCCCTGGCCGCCGTCGTCGGCGGGGATCTGGTCGGCGTCGGCCACCAGCGAGACCTGCTCCAGGAACTCCACGAGGGTGCCCTCGGGGTTGGCCTCCTCGAACTCCGACGCCACCGAGATCATCTCGTCGAGGTTCTCCAGGCGGCTCTCGTCCTGGGGATCGCCGGAGGCGGCCAGCTCGGCACGGTAACCGGTGGCCTCCAGCACCTCCTGGGCCAGCTCCGACGGCGGCATGGTGGCGGCCTTGGCGGTCAGGTCGTCCAGCAGGGCGAGGAACTCCTTGATGGCGTTGACCGAGCGGGTCGCCATCCCCGGCGCCTCGCCGGCCCGCCGGAGCGCCTCGGCGAAGGGGATCCGCTCCCGGGCGGCGAACGCCTCCACCATCGCCTCGGCCCGGTCGCCGATGCCGCGCTTGGGCACGTTGAGGATGCGGCGCAGCGAGACGACGTCGCCGGGGTTGGCCAGCACCCGGAGGTAGGCCAGCAGGTCACGGACCTCCTTGCGCTCGTAGAAGCGCACCCCGCCGACCACCTTGTACGGCAGGCCGGTGCGGATGAACACCTCCTCGAACACACGGGAGGCCGCGTTGGTGCGGTAGAACACCGCCACCTGGCCGGGCGTGACGTCCTCCTCGTCGGAGAGCCGGTCGACCTCCTGCGCGACGAACATGGCCTCGTCGTGCTCGTTGTCCGCGACGTAGCCGACGATCTTCGGGCCGGAGCCCTGGTCGGACCACAGGTTCTTCGGCTTGCGGCTCTCGTTGCGCGCGATCACCGCGTTGGCCGCGGTCAGGATCGTCTGGGTGGAGCGGTAGTTCTGCTCCAGCAGGATCGTCTTGGCGTCGGGATAGTCGCGCTCGAACTCCAGGATGTTGCGGATCGTCGCGCCGCGGAAGGCGTAGATCGACTGGTCGGCGTCGCCGACCACGCACAGCTCCGCCGGGGGGATCCCGGCGGTGCCCTCCCTGACCAGCTCGCCGTCGGCGGTGCGCAGCTCGGGGGTGCCGACCAGCTCGCGGATCAGCGTGTACTGGGCGTGGTTGGTGTCCTGGTACTCGTCGACCATGACGTGCCGCCAGCGACGGCGGTAGTGCTCGGCCACGTCGGGGAAGAGCTGGAACAGCGTGACCGTCATCATGATGAGGTCGTCGAAGTCCATCGCGCCGGCCTCGGTCAGCCGCCGCTGGTAGGTGCGGTACGCCTCGGCGAGCGTGCGCTCCAGGTGGCTCGCCGCCTGCCCTGCCGCCGTCTCGTAGTCGATCAGCTCGTTCTTGAAGTTGCTGACCTGCGCGGAGAAGGACCGCGGCGGATAGCGCTTGGGGTCGAGGTCCATCTCGCGGCAGACCATCGCCATCAGCCGCTGGGAGTCGGCCTGGTCGTAGATCGAGAAGCTCGTGGGGAAGCCCAGCCGCCCCGCCTCCCGGCGCAGGATCCGCACGCACGCGCTGTGGAAGGTCATCACCCACATCGCCGCCGAGCGCGGCCCGATGAGCCGGTCGACCCGCTCCTTCATCTCCCGGGCGGCCTTGTTCGTGAAGGTGATCGCGAGGATCTCCTGCGGCCGCGCGCCCCGCTCCTCCAGGAGGTAGGCGATGCGGTGGGTCAGCACCCGCGTCTTGCCCGACCCCGCGCCCGCGACGATGAGCAACGGGCTGCCGTGGTGCACCACGGCCTCGCGCTGCTGGAGGTTGAGCCCGTCGAGCAACGGGTGGGTCACTGAGGCGGCTGGGATCGACACGTCACCTAGATTAGGCCGACCGGCCGACAACCGCGGCCCGCGCCCCGGAGGAATGCCCGCGGACACGCGGGAAGTTGCCAGAATCACGTACAGCTGGATATGAGCGGAAACCGGAAAGCATCGGAAGGGTCAGGCATGCTGTCTGAGAATGAGATAAACCGGGTGCTCGTCGTGACCGCCCATCCCGACGACGTCGACTTCGCCGCCGCGGGCACGATCGCCGGGTTCACCGACCGCGGGGTGGAGGTCGTCTACTGTGTCGTGACGGACGGCGACGCGGGCGGATTCGACCGCGAGCTGGACAACACGGGCATGGCCGAGCTGCGCCGTACCGAGCAGACGGCCGCCGCCAAGGCCGTCGGCGTGACCGACCTGCGCTTCCTCGGTCACCGCGACGGCACGCTGGTGCCCGGCCTGGAACTGCGGCGCGACATCACCCGGGTCATCCGCCAGGTGCGGCCCGACCTGGTCATCACCCACAGCCCCGAGCGCAACTACTCGTTCATCGCCCCCAGCCACCCCGACCACCGCGCGGTCGGCGCCAGCGCACTCGACGCCGTCTACCCCGACGCCCGCAACCCCTACGCCTTCCCCGAACTGCTGCGCGACGAGGGCCTGGACGCCTGGACGGTCCGGGAGGTCTGGCTCAACGGCGGCCCCTCCCCCGACCACTTCGTCGACGTCACCGGCGCCTTCGACCGGAAGATCGCCGCGCTGCGGGCCCACGCGAGCCAGGTCTCCCACGTCGAGGGCTTCGAGGAGTTCCTGCGGTCGCGCTTCTCCCAGGCCGCGTCCGAGGCCGGGCTGCCCGAGGGCAGCTACGCCGAGGGCTTCCAGCGGGTCGCCACCGACTGACCGGCCGACCGACCGCTCGCCACCGACTGACCGCGACCCGGTCGCGTCCGGCGGGCCTGAGCCGTCCGGGTGCCCGGCATCCCCCGGGACCGTACGGCTCAGGCCCGCCCAGGCCGCAGAGGGTTCCACTCAGGCCCGCTCAGACCGTACGGAGGTCTCGCCCAGGCCGTACGGCGGAGGCCCCGCTCAGACCGTACGGCGGGCCGTGCCGCCGGGGTCGCCGGGGGCCAGCCGGGCGAACAGGTAGCCCAGCGAGTTGGTGGCGAGGTGCAGCAGCGCCGGCGCGGCCAGCCCGCCCCGGCGGCGCAGCTCACAGAAGAGCAGCCCGGCGAGCGCGGTCGTCGCCACCGACCCGGCCACCACCCGCGTCGTCTCCACCGCCGTCCCATCGGACATCTCAGCAGACGTCTCACCGGCCCCCTCACCGGCCGTCTCGGCAGACGTCTCGGCGGACGTCTCGGCGGACGTCTCGGCGGACGTCTCGGCGGACGTCTCACCGGTGGCCAGGCGGGTCAGCGCGGGGTTGGCGGCGGCCATGTCCGTCGCCGGGAGCACATGCCACAGGCCGAACAGCACCGAGGAGACGGCGGCCGCCACCCGGGGGCCGTGCGACCGGGCGACCAGGGCGGGCAGCACTCCGCGGAAACCGGCCTCCTCCAGCAGGACCGTGCCGAACGGCACCTGCAGGAGCGCCTCCTCCAGGACACGGGCGCGCGACAGCGACAGCGCCCGCTCGTCGCGGAAGAGAGGGCGGGTGGCCGGGAGGGCGATCCCCACCGCGTAGCCGCCGGCGACGGCCGAGGCCAGGAGACCGCCGATCCGCAGTCCCCGGGCGGGGTCGCGGAACCCGATCTCGGCCCAGGTGATCCCGCGGTGCCGGGCCAGGGCCAGCAGCGCGCCGGTGGCCGCGGCCGAGGTCAGCGGGGCCAGACGCGGCGCGACCCGGTTGTTGAGCACGTTGGCCGCCGCCAGCACGGCCACCGCGCCCGCGAGCGCGGCCCCGTCACCTCCGCCGCCCGCCTTCCGGCCCGCCCGCAGCTCGCCCATGTCTCCCCTTCCGCCTGCTCACCTGCTCGCCTGCCGAACCTTCGTCCCGGACCGGTCCCGTCCGCGGCCGGCCCCGGACCGACCCTGCTCGCGGCCCGCCTCAGCCCGATCCCGCCCGCGGCCCGATCCCGCCCGCGGCCCGCTCCGGACCGGTCCCGCCCCCGGGCCGTCTCAGCCGGTTCCGGCGTCAGCCGGCCGCGGGCCGTCGCCATCCGGTGGGGAAGCGCAGGCCGCGCCGCTCCCGCACGGTCAGGCCGCCCCAGATGCCCTCCGGTTCCCCGCTCCGTACGGCGTAGGCCCGGCAGTCGGCCAGCACCGGACATCTGGCGCAGACCGCCTTGGCTCGCGCCTCCTGCTCCGCCGACTGGGTCAGCGGGAAGAACAGCTCGGGATCGCTCGCGCGGCAGGCGCCCCGTACGGCCCAGCCGATCTCGGGCGTCATCCTGCGCATGGCCCACACCCCCCTGGTCGATCACCGGACCTCAGCGTAGGCCGCGCACGGCGGTGCGGCATCAGCCTTCCGGCGTATTCACCGGTGGTCCCGGCGGCTCGCCGGAACCCGGCAGGACAGAGCGGAACCCAGCGGAACCCGGCAGGACCCAGCGGGACCCGGCAGGACCAGGCCGGACCGAGCGGGGCTCAGCAGGAGGAGGTCCCCTCGTTGTAGCCCCGGGCGAAGACCTGCTGGCGCTGCTGCGCCGTACCGTGGGCGTCGGGGCGCAGCCAGTCGTCGGTGGGGTCTCCGGCGGCGGCGAGGTTGAGCAGCAGCTCGTCCTTGTCGCCCGGTTCGGCCTGAAGGGCGTTGCCCCTGACCAGGGCGCCCAGCGTGCCGCCCGCGTAGCAGTCGGCCTGCAGCTCCCGCTGGATGCTCAGGCCGCCCGCGTTGTTCAGCTGGGCCTGCACGGCGTGCCCCAGCTCGTGCGGGATGATCACGTAGACGGAGCCGTCGCCCATCCGGTCGTACAGCCCGCGCATCCAGTTCTCGTCATAGGCGACGAAGTGCCCGAAGGGGCAGTAGAAGGCGTTGTCCGGCACCGCGGGCTGGTTGCCGCAGGCGGGGCCGTTCTGCCCGATGTAGGGGATGAAGGCGCTGATGGGCCGGTAGCTCATCCCGGCGGCGGCGAAGGTCTGCTTCCAGTACTGCTCGCTGAGCCCCCTGGCCAGGCTGACGTCCGACTCGAAGTCCTGTCCGAGCGGGGCGGGCGTGGTGGCCTCGACGCTTCCCCGGTCGTCGTCGGGCCGCTCCCCGCCGCTCCCCGTGGGTTCGCTGCCGCAGGACACGGTGACGGCCAGCAGGAGGAGCGCCAGGACGACGCGGCGGAAGGTGCTCATGTCCCCATCGTGGCCCAGCGGGCGGCGGCATGCGGGGTACACGCGCGATTACACTCCGGCGCATTCGCTGATCACGACACGCGGGGTGGGCGGGGCGGGCAGGGCCGGTGGGACAGGCGGGACGGGCCGCGCGGGACAGGCGACCCGACGGCGTGAGGGGCTGGTGGGCGGGCGGGCCGCGCGGGCGGACGGGATCAGGAGGACCGGCTCAGGGAGACCGGCTCGGGGGGCCGGATCAGGGAGCCGGATCAGGGGGACGGCCAGGTGTGCACGGGCTCGTTGGTGTGCATGTGCTCGACGTAGCTCAGGGTCATCCGGCGCAGGGCCTCGTGCCGGTCGGCGCCGCCGTACGCCTCCACCGTCTCGGCCTGCCAGTGGGCCCCGGTCCTGCCGGTCACGCAGCGCCGCTCGATGATGCCGAGGAGGCGGTCGCGGACGGCCGGGTCCACCTCCCACCGGTCGAGCCCCTCGTGGGCGAGCGGCAGCAGCCGCCGCAGGATCAGCTCGGCGGCGGCCACCTCACCGATCCCCGGCCAGTAGAGCCGGGCGTCCAGGCCGTGCCGGGCGGCGGCGTGCAGGTTGTCGGCGGCGGCGGCGAAGGACATGCGCGTCCACACCGGGCGCTCGGCGTACGGCAGCACCCCCATGAGGCCGTAGTAGAAGGCGGCGTTGGCGGCGATGTCCGCGACCGTGGGGCCCGCGGGCAGCACCCGGTTCTCCACCCGCAGGTGCGGGACGTTGCCGACGACCGCGTAGACCGGCCGGTTCCACCGGTAGACGGTCCCGTTGTGCAGGGTCAGCTCGCCGAGCTGCGGGGTGACCCCGCGGGCCAGTTCCTCGCGGGGGTCGGCGTCGTCGCACAGAGGCAGCAGTGCCGGGAAGTACCGGGCGTTCTCCTCGAACAGGTCGAAGACCGAGGTGATCCACCGCTCCCCGAACCACACCCTGGGCCGCACCCCCTGCGTCTTGAGCTCCACCGGGCGGGTGTCGGTGGCCTGCTCGAACAGCGGGATCCGGGTCTCCTGCCAGAGCCTGCGGCCGAACAGGTACGGCGAGTTGACCGCCACCGCGACCTGGGGGCCCGCGATGGCCTGCGCCGCGTTCCAGTTGGCGGCGAACGCCTGGGGGCTGATCTGGAGATGGAGCTGGAGGCTCGTGCAGGCGGCCTCGGGGGTGATGCTGTCGGCGTAGGCGTCGAGGACCTCCTCGCCCTCGATCAGCAGGTGCAGGTCCTCGCCCCTGGCCGCGAAGACCTGCTCGTTGAGCAGCCTGTAACGGGGGTTGGCCGACAGCGTGCCCTCGTGCACGTCGCCCTCGCGCAGCGTGGGCAGGATGCCGACCATCATCAGGTGCCCGCCGACCGTCCGGGCCCGTTCCTCGGCGTGGTTGAGGCGGTCGCGCACCACCTTCTCCAGCCGGGCGACGCCGTCTCCCGACAGGGTCTCCGGGCTGACGTTGATCTCCACGTTGAACCGGCCGAGCTCGGTGCCCCAGTCAGGCTGCGCGATCGCCGCCAGCACCTCGGCGTTCCTCATGGTGGGCTCGCCGCGCTCGTCGACGAGGTTGAGCTCTATCTCCAGCCCGGCCCTGGGACGGTCGAACTCGAACCGGGACTCCCGCAGCATCTGCGCGAAGACGTCGAGGCACCGGCGGACCTTGTCGCGGTATCGCCGCCGGTCCTCCCGGCTGAACACCATCGCGGGTACGTCACGACCCATACTTCGCAGAGTCGCATATAAGCAACAAGTCGTACAGACCGGGTCTCGTTCCCAGGTCAGAACCGGTCCGGACCCGCCGTACCTCCGGACCGTCACGGCGGTGCGGACCGTACGGCGGGCGGACGGCGGCCCCGTCAGAGCAGGCCGGCGCGACGGCCCCCGTCAGAGCGGGAGGGCGGCCCCGTCAGACCAGGCGGCGCGCGGTGGCCCAGCGGGACAGCTCGTGGCGGTTGGAGAGCTGGAGCTTGCGCAGCACCGACGAGACGTGGGTCTCCACGGTCTTCACCGAGATGAACAGCTCCTTGGCGATCTCCTTGTAGGCGTAACCTCGGGCGATCAGGCGCAGGACCTCCCGCTCGCGCTGGGTCAGCGAGTCGAGCTCGGGGTCGATCGGCGGGGCCTCGCTGGAGGCGAAGGCGTCCAGCACGAAACCGGCCAGCCGCGGCGAGAACACCGCGTCGCCCTCGGCCACCCGGCGGATCGCGTCGGTGAGCTCGCGGCCGCTGATGTTCTTGGTGACGTAGCCCCGGGCGCCGCCGCGGATCACCCCGATGACGTCCTCGGCGGCGTCGGAGACCGACAGCGCCAGGAACCGGACCTGTGAGCCCGCGCCCAGGACGCGGCGCAGCACCTCCTGGCCGCCCCCGCCGGGCATGTGCACGTCGAGCAGGACCACGTCCGGCGTCAGCTCGCCGATCGCCCGGACGGCGGACTCGACGTCCTCGGCCTCGCCCACCACCTCGATGGAGTCGCCCAGCTCCGCGCGGACCCCCGAGCGGAACAGCCGGTGGTCGTCGACGATCAGAACCCTGATGGCGCCCATGCACCCTCCCCAACGCGCCTCGCGGACCGCCCGCGCCGGCCGCCGCCGCTCCGGGCCCGCTCGATCACGCCTTCTCCAGCTTCATGGTCAACATGACTTCGGTGCCCTCTCCGGGCTCGGTCCGGATACGGGCGCCGCCTCCGTTGCGCTCCATCCGGCCGATGATCGACTGGCGGATGCCCATCCGGTCCTCGGGCACCTGATCCATGTCGAACCCGGCGCCGCGGTCCCGGATGAAGACGGTGACCTCCTCCGGCTCCGCCTCGGCGTAGACGGAGATGACGGAGGATCCAGAGTATTTCGCCGCATTGACCATAGCCTGTCTGGCCGCCTGCATCATCGACGACAGCTCGGGGGTCAGCGGGCAGTCGCCCACGCAGACGACCTCGATCGGGACGCCGTGCGCGTCCTCCTCCTCGGCCGCGACCCGGCGCACGGCCGCGGCCAGGGACGCGTCGGCGTCCTGCTTGGGCTGGTAGAGCCAGTTGCGCAGCTCACGCTCCTGGGAGCGGGCCAGCCGCGCCACCTCGCGGGGATCGTCGGCGTTGCGCTGGATCAGCGTCAGCGTGTGCAGCACGGAGTCGTGCACGTGCGCGGCCACCTCGGCGCGCTCCTCCTGCCGGATGCGCTCGCGGCGCTCGCGCTGCAGTTCCTTCCACAGCGCGGCCAGCCAGGGGGCCGCGATGAGCGCGACACCGCCGACGACGACGAGCGTGAACACGATGCCGGGCCGGGCCGCGTCCAGCTCGTCGGTGGCCACCAGGAAGCCGATCGCGCCCACGACGACCAGCACCAGACCGGCGAACGTGCGCACCCGGTTCCGGCGCACCTGGCCGACCGTCGTGCTCATCCAGCGTCGCCGCCGGTCGGGGTCGGCCTGCTGCCACAGGATCAGCGAGCCGATCCCGCCGACCGCGATCGGCCAGGCGCCGATCCCGCCGGTCCGGGCGCCCGTGAGCCAGCCCAGCGCCAGCAGCGCCAGCCCGACCGCCGCGTAGGAGGCGACCTGACTCCAGTCGCGGGCGGGCTCCTTGCCCTCGTACGGCTCGCGCGACGTGAACAGCCACAGCGCCGCGTACGCCACAGCGCCGATCCCGTCCAGGACGGTGAGCAGCACGAACGCCAGCCGCAGCACGACGGGGTCGAGCCGCAGCTGTGCGGCGGCGCCCTCGGCCACCCCGGCGACCAGGCGTCCCTGGACGGGGCGCACCAGCCGGGGGAAGGGGGCGGGCTCTCCGGAGGTCACCGGGGCCGCGTCACGAATAGTCTCTCGGTCAGCCATATCGTCTGCATCGTCACATGTGAGAGTCTGCCAGCGCATCAGGCGTTCCCCTGATGCGACCCTGACGGCGGCCCGCATCCTCGGGGACCGTTCAGGGGTGTCCCGGATGCGGCCCGGGAGGCGGGAAGGCCACGATGGGTGACATGACCGATTCCGGGAACGCCCACGACCCGGCGAGCCCCCCCACCGGCTCGTCGTCCCACTCCGCCTCCGGGACCGGCCCGTCGTCCCCCCTCGCGTCCGGCGAGCGGGGACCGCTCCGGCGCAGCGACGAGGGCCGCATGCTCACCGGCGTCTGCGCCGGTCTCGGCCGCCACGCCGGAGTCGACCCGCTGCTGTTCCGCATCGGCTTCGCGATGCTGGTCCTCGGCTCCGGCATCGGCATCATGCTGTACGTGGCGGCGTTCCTGCTGATGCGGGAGCCGGACGGCGGCCCGGGATACATGGAGCAGTGGACCCGGCGGTCCTTCGACGGCGAGACCGTGCTGGCGCTGCTGGCGGGGGTGTTCACCCTCGGCCTGATCGTGAACGTGTCCTCCGGCGGCATCGGCACCGGAACGGTCGTGGTCGGCACGCTCTTCGCCATCGCCCTGATGGCCGCGCACGCGCGCGGGGCCGACCTGCTGGCCACGATGCGGTCCCTGCCGGAGCGGCTGCGCGGCAGCCGCGTCCCCGCCGGGTCCGGCACGCCGTACGGTGACCCTCGCGGCCCCCACGGCGGCCCGTGGCACGAGCGGCACGCCGGTCCGTACGGCGGGCCCCTCGCGGGGACGGCCGTCTTCGACCCGGCCGGGTCGTCCGCCTTCGGCTCGGAGGCGCCGCACGCCGCGCCGCGGGAACCGGCCGCGCCGGCCCGGCCCGGCGGGCCCGCCGGGAGCCGTCCCGCGGCGGCGCCGGGCGCGTCCGGGGTCACCGAGCGCCTCCCGGAGCCCGCCGCCCCGCCCGCCGAGCCTCGGCCCGAGTCCGTGACCGGGGTCTCCCCCGCCGAGCCCGTGACCGGGGCCTTCCCCGCCGGGCCGCCCGCCGGGGCCTCTCCTGCCGGGGACTCCCCCGCGGAGCCGCGGACCGAGGCGTTCCCCGCGACCGGCCCGGTCCCGGAACCGGCGTCCGCGTCCTCCGCGGGGCCGGCCCGCGAGGACGACCGGCCCGCCGGGCCGTGGCCCGGCGAGGGCGACCGGCTCACCGGACCGCCGTACCCCGGCTCTCCGGCAGGGCCGGCCACCCCCTCCTACGACTCCTCCGGCGAGCCGTTCTCCCCCTACGGGCCCTACCGGCCGCTGGACCCCCGCATGCGGCAGCCGTACGACCGCCGCTACGGCGGCCCTCCCGGCGACTACGGCGCCCCCTACGACCTCTCCCTGATCGGCGGGCCGGTCGAGACGTCCGCCCGGCGCGAGCGGATCGAACGGGCCGACCGGCCCCGGCGGCCCAGGTCGTTCGTGGCGGGCGTCACCCTGATCCTCGCGCTGATCGTCGGCGGGCTCACCCTGGCGGCCCACCCGGCCTTCGGGACGGCGGACATGACGGCCGCCGTGACGACCGCCGGCGGCGCGGCGCTGATCACCATCGGCTGTGGTCTTCTCGTCGCCGCGTGGTTCGGCCGGGGCGCGGCCCTCGTCGCGGTGGGCACCCTCGTCTCGATCGCCGTGGTGACGGCGTCGCTGCTGGCCGGCATGCCGGGGCGCTTCGGCACCTACGAGTGGGCGCCCACCACGATGTCGGAGGTCACCGAGGAGGGCGGCGGAGGCTACGTGATCGGCGTCGGCGACGGCACCGTCGACCTGAGCACGCTGCCGCTCCCCGCGGGCTCGCGCACGCTCGTGGAGGCGTCGGTGACGATAGGCGAGATGCAGGTGATCGTGCCGCCGACGGCACGGGTCGAGGTCGAGGGGTACGCCAAGGTGGGCGATGTGAAGATCGATCAGATGACCCAGGGCGGCACCGGCGTCCGGCACGTCAGGGTGCTGGAGCCGGAGGTGCGGCCGAAGGGCGACGTGGCGACCATCGTCCTGCGGGTCAGCGTGGGCATCGGGGACGTGGAGGTGCGTCGTGCGGCCTGAGGTGGAGCGGCCCCGCCGCGGACGGGTGCACCGTACGGACTGGATGGCCCTGCTCAGCGGCATGATCTTCATCGCCGCCGGGGTCGTCCTCATCGGCCGGCCGTCGATCGAGCCGCTGATCATGCTTCCGGCCGTCCTGGGGGGCCTGGGCGTCGCGGGGCTGATCACCATCCTCGCCCGGCTGATCCGCCGCTGACCGCTCCGGTGTCCCGGAGGCGCCGACGAGGACCCGGCGGGTCCGCAGGCCGTGGGTGAACGCATGTCCAGGGGCCCTCACCGCCGGGCCGGTGACCCGGCGGTCCCGCGTCTCACGGTTGGAAGTGCCGCCACGCGTTAGAGTGGGACGATGCCGGTCCTGGAGTTCGTCAGCACGATCCGCGCGACGCGGACCGGGCCGGTGGACGTGCTCTCCGATGTCGCGGGCGCGACCGCCTGGTGCCGCGAGCACGCCGCCGACCTGGACCTCCCCGCCGGGTTCACCGCCTCCGAGGAGTTGCGCCGCGAGCTGGTCGGGCTGCGGCAGGCCGTACGGGCCCTGTTCGCCAGGGCCGTCGCCCCCGGCCCGGCGAGCCGCGCGGACGCCGGCCGGCTGCCGGGGTTCGCCGAGTCCCTCGACCTGGTCAACGCCACCGCGCTCGCCGTCCCGACGGCTCCCCGGCTGGAGTGGCCCGCCGGGCCGGCGCCGGCGGGTCCGGCGGGTCCCTCCGACCTGTCGAGTCCGTCGGACCCGGCGAGCCCTTCTGGCCCTTCGGCCCTTTCCGTCCTCCCGGCCCCTTCGGTACGGAAGGTCCCGGCCGTGGCGGCGGACGACTCCGCCCGCGCCCGCGCCGCGCTCGCCGCCGCGGCGATCGGCTTCCTGGCCGGCCCGCACCGCGAGCGGCTCCGCGCCTGTCCGGCCCCCCGCTGCGTGCTGTATTTCGTCAAGGAGCACGCCCGCCAGGAGTGGTGCTCCGTGGCGTGCGGCAACCGGGCCCGCGCCGCCCGCCACTACCGCCAGCACCGGGACGACTGAGCCTCGGCCCCTCCGTCGCCCGGCACACGTCCTCAGGTACGGCCCGCTCGCCCTCGCCGTCCGCTCCTCGTCGCGGCATGCGTCGGCCCGGGTACGGCGGGGCTCCGCCGTACCCGGGCCGTCCGGCCGCCGTCACCGTCAGCGGGCCGCGTCCACGGTCACCGCTCCGGACGCCGTCCCGGCCGGGGCGATCACGCGGCCGTTCACCCTCCACAGCTCGTACGCCAGCCAGAGACCGCCCGCGGCGAGCAGCGCGCCGTGCGCGATCCGGATCGCCGGCGAGCCGTAGAACTGCGGGATGAACAGGACGAACCCCACCGCCAGCGGGACGCCGCTCCACCGCGGGAGAGCACCGGAGCGCCGGATCTCCACCGCCGCCATGACGACGCCCACGGCGAGCAGCGCGAGGCCGGCGGCGAACATGGCGACCGCCGCGGGTGTGAAGCGGAACTGGTCGACGAGCTCGATCAGGCCGGCGTCGTGGTCCCGTACGGCCCGCGCCCCGATCACCCGCAGGCCGAACGTCTCGGCGCCGTAGTAGGGCAGCGTCAGCCCCGCGCCGAGCCAGGTCACGACCGCGGCGGGCAGGAGGCGGCTCCGGCCGAGCACGAGGTAGAGGCCGAGGATCCCCAGCGAGACGAGGACGAACCCGACCGACGCGGCCAGGTGGACGGCCGTCCAGGAGGGAGAGGCCATCGCCGCGGCGCCCTCCAGGGTGCTCTCGTCGGCGTAGGGCCGGGCGGCCTGGTAGATCAGGAAGAGGACGCCGCCTGCGGCGAAGGCCGAGGCGGTGAGCCGGGCACGGTTCATGGGGGCTCCTGGGACCAAGGGGAGGAACAGCGCTTCTTTGCGAGAGCAATGCTCTCACTATGGAGCGACAGACTCAAGAGCGGTGCTCTCTTTTGTGACCGGCGATTCTCCCCTTCCCTCCAGGGGACGGCGCGCACTCGGACATCTCCCCCACCCCACCAGGGAGAACACCCCTGTCCGACCAGAAGGACGGTCACCCCTCCGGGCATTCCCGTGACGCACATCACTTTTTTCTAACGGAAAAACTTCGCTCTTTGCGTTACATTCTTCCCAGCACCTAACGGAACGATCCGTTAGAAACAGCGAAGGGAACCCATGAGCCTCCGGACCGGCCACATCGGCCTCAACGTCTCCGACCTCGACCGGTCGAGGGACTTCTACGTCAAGGTCTTCGGTTTCGAGGTCGTCGGGGAGTCCGGCCGGGAGGACCGCCGCTTCGCCTTCCTGGGCCTCGACGGCACGCTCGTGCTGACCCTCTGGCAGCAGAGTGAGGGCCGCTTCGCCACCGGTCTGCCCGGCCTGCACCACCTGTCCTTCCAGGTGCCGGACGCCGAAGCCGTACGGCGGGCCGAGAGCGTGGTCCGGGAACTCGGCGCCACGCTCCACCACGACGGCGTGGTGCCGCACGGCGAGGGCGCCTCCTCCGGGGGGATCTTCTTCGAGGACCCGGACGGCATCCGGCTGGAGATCTTCGCCCCCGACGGGGCCGGTGATCGCCCTGCCCCGACCACCGACGCCCCGACCTGCGGCTTCTTCTAAAATGATCACGAGAGCGGCCATGAGGCACCCGGGAGAGCTGGCGGTGCGGCGACGGGCCGGGGTGGACGCCGGCGACTGGGGCTCGGCCGGGACCCGGCCGGAGATACCGCCGGTGGCGATGGGCTTCCTCGCCGCGCAGCGGATGCTGCTCATCGGGGCGACCGGCCGGGACGGGCGGCCGTGGGGGACCCTGCTGACGGGCCCGGCGGGGTTCGCCCGCGCCGTGGACGACCGGACCGTCGTGATCGACGCCGTGCCCGGCGGGCATGACCCGCTGGCCGGTCTGGAGGAGGGTGAGATCGGGATCCTCGCCGTCGAACCCCACACCCGGCGGCGGATGCGGATCAACGGCACGGTGCGCCGGGACGGCGGACGGCTGACGGTCCGCACCGACCAGACCTACGCCAACTGCCCCAAGTACATCCAGTCGCGGGCCGTCACCGGGGAGGTGGCCGGGCCTTCCACGGGGGCCTCCGCGACCGGCTCCCTCACCGCGGGTCACCGGGCGTGGATCGAGGAAGCCGACACGTTCTTCGTCGCCACCCGGGCCGCCGGGTTCGGCGCCGACCTGTCCCACCGGGGCGGCGCCCCCGGGTTCGTCCGGGTGACCGGCGAGCGGAGGCTGGTATGGCCCGACTACGCGGGCAACGCGATGTTCATGACGCTCGGCAACCTCGAGCTCGACGACGCCTGCGGCCTGCTCTTCCTCGACTGGGAGGGCGGCGACGCGCTGCACCTGACCGGGCGGGCCCGCGTGGAGTGGGAACCGGGCGACGTGCCGGGCGCGCAGCGGCTGGTCGCGTTCGACGTCGAGCGGGTCGTGCACGTGCGCCGGGCGAGCCCGTTGCGCTGGACGTTCGAGAGGCACTCCCGCTTCAACCCGCCGGTCCGCCCCGTGCCCCGCACGGATCCGGCGGGAGCCGTAGGGGCGGGACCCGGGGAGAGAGGGGACGTCCGATGAGGGTCGTGGTGGACCGGGAACTGTGCCAGGTGCACGCCCAGTGCGTGTTCGCCGCGCCGGAGGTCTTCGAACTGGACGACGACGACCGGCTCGTCCACGTCGCCGAACCGGGCGACGAGCTGATCGGCGCGGTCGAGGAGGCCGCGCGGGCCTGCCCCGTGCAGGCGATATCCCTGGAGGACCTGGAGGAGACGTGAACTTCACCGAGGAGACGGCCCGGGCCAAGGTGCGGGCCGCCGAGGACGCCTGGAACACCCGCGACCCCGAACGGGTCGCGCTCGCCTACACGCCGGACTCCGTCTGGCGCAACCGCGACGAGTTCCTCACCGGCCGGGAGGAGATCCGGGGGTTCCTGACCCGCAAGTGGGCCAGGGAACTGGACTACGCGCTGCGCAAGGAGCTGTGGACGTTCGGCGGGAACCGCATCGCCGTACGGTTCCAGTACGAGTGGCACGACGCCGGCGGCCGGTGGTGGCGCAGCTACGGCAACGAGCTGTGGGAGTTCGCCGACGACGGGCTGATGCGGCGGCGCGAGGCGAGCATCGACGACGTCCCGATCGGCGAGGCCGACCGCCGCATCCGCGGCCCGCGCACCGGGGAAGCTGACCTTCCGCTGGCGTGAACCCCGGCTTGGCGAAAACCTTGACCGGGCAGGACAGGGGCGTACGTTCACTCATGTCGGCTTCCATCTCTCCCGCCCCTTTCGGGGGCGTGCCTGGAGGACGTATGCCTCGGATCACCGTCAGCGTCGACGGAGTCACCTACGAGGAGGAGGTCGAGCCGCGCCTCCTCCTCGTCCACCTGCTCAGAGACCGCCTCGGCAAGACGGGGACCCCCGTCGGCTGCGACACCGGCAACTGCGGCGCCTGCACGGTGACGCTCGACGGCCGCAGCGCCAAGAGCTGCTCGGTGCTGGCCGTACAGGCCGACGGGAGCGAGGTCGTCACGGTCGAGGGCCTGGCACAGGGCGGCCGGTGGCATCCCATGCAGGATGCCTTCCACGCCGAGCACGCCCTGCAGTGCGGCTACTGCACCCCGGGCATGATCATGGCGGCGATCGATCTGCTCCGCGACGACCCCGACCCCTCCGAGGAGGACGTCCGCCGGGGCCTGGAGGGCAACCTGTGCCGGTGCACCGGCTACACCAACATCGTCCGGGCGGTACGGCGCGCCGCGGCGGAGATGGCGCGGGCGCCGGGCGAGCGGGCTCCGGAGGAACGGGCTCCGGAGGAGCGGCCGTCCCCGGGGGCCTCCGGGGAACAGGAGGTGACCGCGTCATGACCGAGGAGCTCGACGCCGGCCTGATCGCCGCACGGATCGCCGAGAGCGACCAGATGAACGAGCCCTCCGCCGCGCGCGAGATGGGCCGGGCGCGCAGGCGCAAGGAGGACGCCCGGCTCGTCACCGGCCGGACCATGTGGACCGACAACATCCAGCTCCCGGGCATGCTGTACGTGGCGTTCCTGCGCAGCCCCATGGCGCACGCCAGGATCACCGGGATCGACGTCTCCGCCGCGCGCTCCCGGCCCGGCGTGGTCGCCGCCTTCTGCGGCCGCGACCTCGCCGGGGAGCAGGGCAGCCTGCCGTGCGCCTGGCCGGTCACCCCCGACATCGTCATCCCCGACCACCCGCCCATGGCGGTGGACGAGGTCCGCTACCCCGGCGAGGCGGTGGCCTGCGTGGTCGCCACCGACCGGTACAAGGCCGCCGACGCGCTGGAGGCCATCACGGTCGACTACGAGCCGCTTCCGGCGGTGCTCGACATGACCGAGGCGCTCGCCGAGGGCGCCCCGAAGGTCCACGAGGCCGGGAACCGCGCCTTCACCTGGAAGTTCGCCGGGGGCGACATCGACGCGGCGTTCCGCGACGCCCCCGTGGTGATGAGGCGCACCTACGTCCAGCAGCGCCTCATCCCGACCGCGATGGAGCCCAGGGCGGTCGTCGCGACCACCGACGGCGACGGCTTCACCCTCTACTCCGCCACGCAGATCCCGCACGTGCTGCGCGTCATGCTGGCGATGACCACCGGCATCCCCGAGCACAAGCTGCGCGTGGTCGCCCCCGACGTGGGCGGCGGCTTCGGCTCCAAGCTTCAGGTCACCGCCGAGGAGGTGCTCGCCCTGCTGCTGACCCGCAGGCTCGGCAGGCCGGTGAAGTGGACCGAGTCCCGCTCGGAGGGCAACCTGACCGTGCACCACGGCCGCGACCAGCTCCAGCGGATCGCCGTCGCCGCCGACCGCGACGGGCGGATCAGGGGCGTGCGGGTGGAGCTGCTCGCCGACATGGGCGCCTACCTGATGCTGGTCACGCCGGGCGTGCCGCTGCTCGGCGCGTTCATGTACAACGGCATCTACAAGATGGACGCCTACGACTTCACCTGCACGGGCGTCTTCACCACCAAGATGCCGACCGACGCCTACCGGGGCGCCGGCCGTCCCGAGGCGACCTTCGCCATCGAGCGGGCCGTGGACGAGCTGGCCTGCGAGCTCGGCATGGACCCCGTCGAGCTGCGGCGCCGCAACTGGATCACCCGCGAGGAGTTCCCGTACACCACGATCGCCGGGCTCACCTACGACTCCGGCGACTACGAAGCCGCGACCGACAAGGCGCTGGCCATGTTCGGCTACGACGGGCTCCGCGCCGAGCAGGCCGCCCGGCGCGAACGGCGCGACCCGGTGCAGCTCGGCATCGGCGTCTCCACCTACACCGAGATGTGCGGGCTGGCGCCGTCGCGGGTGCTGGGCTCGCTCAGCTACGGCGCGGGCGGCTGGGAGCACGCCGCGGTCCGGCTGCTGCCCACCGGCAAGGTCGAGGTCGTCACCGGCACCAGTCCCCACGGCCAGGGGCACGAGACGGCCTGGAGCCAGATCGCGGCCGACGCCCTCGGCGTGCCGTTCGAGGACGTCTCGGTGCTGCACGGCGACACCTCCGTCGCGCACCGGGGCATGGACACCTACGGCTCCCGGTCACTGGTCGTCGGCGGCGTCGCCGTGCTCGCCGCCTGCGAGAAGGTCAAGGAGCGGGCCCGCGAGCTGGCCGCGCACCTGATGGAGGCGTCCGCCGACGACATCGAGTTCGACGGCGGGAGGTTCCTGGTGCGCGGGACCGACGAGGGGCGGACCATCCAGGAGCTGGCGCTGGCCTCCTTCGCCGCGCACGACCTGCCCGGCGGTTTCGAGCCCCGGCTGGACGCCGAGGCGACCTTCGACCCGGACAACTTCTCCTTCCCGCACGGCACCCACCTGTGCGCGGTCGAGGTGGACACCGAGACGGGCCGGTGCGCCATCCGGTCGTACGTCGCCGTGGACGACGTGGGCTCGGTGGTGAACCCGCTGATCGTCGAGGGCCAGGTGCACGGTGGAATCGCGCAGGGCATCGGCCAGGCCCTGTTCGAGGAGGCCGTCCACGACGCCGACGGCAACCTGGTCACCACGACGATGGCCGACTACCTCATCCCGTCCGCGGCGGACCTGCCGGAGTTCACCACCGACCGCACCGAGACCCCGGCGACGAGCAACCCGCTGGGTGTCAAGGGCGTCGGCGAGGCCGGGACGATCGCCTCGACCCCCGCCGTGGTCAACGCGATCGCCGACGCGCTGCGCCCGTACGGTGTGCGCGACGTGCGGATGCCGTGCACGCCGGAACGGATCTGGCGGGCGCTCGCCGAGGCGGAGGCCGCCGTCCCGGGCCCTTCACCCACGCCCGAGTCCGATTCCGCGTCCGATTCCGCGTCCGATTCCGCGTCCGATTCCGAGTCCACGTCCGATTCCGAGTCCACGTCCACGTCCGCGCCCGAAGGAGGCTCCCGGTGATCCCCGCGCCGTTCGACTACATCCGGCCCGCGTCGGTGGAGGACGCCTGCCGGGTCCTCTCCGACGCCGAGGCCGCCGGTGACGAGGTGAAGGTGCTGGCCGGCGGCCAGTCCCTGCTGCCGCTGCTGCGGCTGCGGCTGGCCTACCCGTCCGCGCTGGTGGACCTCGGGCGGCTGCCCGAGCTGCGCGGCGTGGAGGACCGCGGCGACCACGTGTACATCGGGGCGCTCACCACGCACGACGAGGTGATGCGCTCCGGCGTCGTGCGCGAGCACGTCCCGCTGGTCGCGCTGGCCACCGCCACCGTGGCCGACCCCGCCGTACGGCACCGCGGCACGTTCGGCGGTTCGATGGCCCACGCCGACCCGGCCGGCGACCTGCCGGCCGTCGCCCTCGCGCTGGACTGCGTGTTCGTGGCCCGGTCGGGTGACGGCGAGCGGGAGATCCCGGCCGCGGAGTTCTTCGTCGACTACCTGGAGCCGGCGCTGGAGCCGGACGAGGTGCTGCTCGGCGTCCGGGTGCCCAAGCTGGGACCCGGCTGGGGCTTCCACTACGAGAAGTTCCACCGGACCGCCCAGGCGTGGGCGACCGTCGGCGTGGCGGCGGCCGTACGGCGCGGCGACGGCGGGGCGATCGAGGAGGCGCGGATCGGGCTGACCAACATGGGCCCGACCCCGGTGCGGGCCCGGGTGACCGAGGCCGCGCTGCGCGGCGTCGCCCCCTCCCCCGGCGGCTCCGACGGGAGCGACCCGCTCCGGGACGCCTGCGCCCAGGCGGACGCCGGCACCTCGCCCCCGACCGACCTGCACGCCCCGCCCGACTACCGCCGGCATCTGGCGCGGGTGCTGACCCGCCGGGCGATCGGAGCCGCGCTCGGCTGAACCGCCGGGGAGTCCGGCACCCGCCGGGCGGGGGCCGCCTCCCGGCGGACGAGGCTCGTGTTCCGTCCGGCGGCGGTTCGCGTTCCGTCCGCCGGGAGTTCGTCTCCCGGCGGACGGGGCAGACAAATGGGTGGAAGCCGCCGGTCCGGCGCGGGCAGGTCCGCGCCGAACCGGAGACCGGCGGATCCGGCCGGCGTGGTTGGTGCGGTTGGTGAGAATTGGCCCAGGTTGGTCCGGCGACGAGGAGTGGATCGATGGCGATGCGGTTCGAGCACGAGTTCACCGTTCCGGTTCCGGTCGAGCAGGCGTGGTCCGTGCTGCTCGACGTCGAGCGGATCGCACCGTGCCTGCCCGGGACCGCACTGGAGAAGGCGGAGGGCGACTCCTTCACCGGCCGGATGAAGGTGAAGGTCGGGCCGATCACGGTGACCTACCGGGGAGAGGCCGCGTTCGAGAACGTGGACGAGGACGCCCGGATCCTGACCCTGCGGGCCTCGGGCCGGGAGACGCGCGGCTCCGGCACGGCGAGCGCGACGGTCACCGCGCGGCTGCGCCCCGATGACGCCGGTGGCCTCGGGCGGCCGGACATGGAGGGCGCAGTGGGCACAGCGGGCACAGCGGATTCCGAGGAGGCCGTGGGCTCGGCGGACACGGCGGCGTCCGGAGGCCCGGCGGGCCCGGCGCGATCGGGCGGCCCGGCGGATTCGGTCACCCGGGTCATCGTCGAGACCTCCTTCAACGTGACCGGCCGCCCCGCGCAGTTCGGCCGGGGCGTGATGGGCGAGGTCGGGGCGAAGCTGATCGACAGGTTCGCGGCCAACCTCGCCGCGCTGCTGGAGGCCGGCGAGGCGGGGACCGCCACCGCGGGCACCGCCCCCCTGACGCCGGTCCCCGCGCCCGAGCCCGCCGTACCGGAGAAGGCCCCGCCCGGCCGGGCGACCGGAACCCCCGAGGCGGCCGTCCAGGGAACGACTGGAGCACCGCGGGCGAACGGGCAGGGGACGACCGGGGGGCCGGGGACGGACGGTCAGGGCGTGGACGGGGCGTCCGAGGCGGACGGACGGGGGTCGGCCGGCCGGGGCGCCGACGGCCGGAAGGAGACGGCCCGCCACCTCACCGCCGTGCCCTCCCCGACCGAGACGCCCGAGGGGGCCGAAGCCGCCGAGGCGAAGGAGCCGGAGCGGCCGGACACGCCGGAGACGGCCGGCACCCCCGCGGTCCTGACCCCGGTCACGGGGCTCCCACCGGTCGCCACCGAGCGGACCGCCGGCCGGGACGCCCATCCGGCCGGGACCTCCCGGACCTCCCTCACCCCCGACGAGGAGGCCCTCGACCTGATGGAGATCGCCGGGATGCCCCTGCTCAGGCGCGCCGCTCCCCTGCTGGCGGCGGTGGCGGGCCTGGCGGTCGCGGCCTGGCTGACCCGCAGGGCCCTGCGCCGCCGCTGACCCGTCCGCCGCCCGCCCATACCGAGTCCTCAGTCGTTCCATGGCGCGGGCGAAGGCGCGGGGCAGGGGCCGTGCGTCGCCGTACGGACACCTGTCACCGTCCGCAGCCGGTCCGGGCCGGATCGGGACCGAGTCGGACGGCGTACGGCCGGCTCAGCGCAGGCAGTCCTTCTTCCCGTCCGGATCGCATCCCTTCGGGACGACCGGTTCGTCGTCGGTCCAGCCGAGCCGCTTGACCATCCTGGAGTACAGGCGGTTCACCGGAAGGCGCTCCTGGCCGGCGGCCGGGGCGGGCGACACCTGCTGGACCGCCAGCGGCTCGCCCGTCTCCCGGTCGACCACGAGTTGCTTCTCCGGCTCGCCGCGCCCGTCCCCGCGCAGGACGGCCACTCCCGCCCGTCCGTCGGCGTCCCGGATCCCGTCCACGACCCGGGCCCTGGGGAGCCCGGCGAGCATGCGGTAGATGGCCGCCCTGGTCCCCGGGGTGGCGGGGGTGCCCAGGAGGAGGCTCTCACCGATCCCCCACAGCCAGTCGTCCCGCTCGGCGGACTCCGCGCGCACCTGGGCGGGCACATTCTTCTTCATGGCCTTCCACTGGGCGGGCCAGTACGACAGGAGCCTCTCCCTCAGCGCCGCGGGATCCCGGGGAAGATCGCGGATCTCCCGCCCGTTCAGTTCCAGGGCCCCCTGCTGGAGCACCTCCTCCGTGTCGGAGACGATGTACCGCGTCTTCCCGTCGGGGACCATGTCGTTGTCGCAGTCGGTGTCCGCGCCGCAGAGCCGGGGTGAGCCCGCCTTCCGCCACTCGGCCCGGTCGGCGGCGGTCACGGGCCGGGTGCCGAGCCCGCTGATCACGATGGTCCGTTTCCGGCCCGGCCCCAACCACGTGGTCTGCCCGACACGTTCATCGGCGAGGAACGTGTGCCCCGCGACGCCGATCCGCCTCCGGACGACCTCTTCCGTCTCCCCACGCCAGTACCGGCGCCCGGTCGCCTCCGGCCGCCGGGCCAGCCGGTCGGCGGCGGCGGCGAGCACCTCCTCCGCGTTCACCCGCGTCACCGTGACGGCCGGGCCGGCCGGACCGCCACCGAGGCTCGGAACGGCCACGACCGCGACCGCGCCGATGACCGCGGCGGTCGCGGTCGCCGCCGTCAGCACCCCCGCCCATCGAGGGACGCTCCGGCGTCTCCGTCCGCCCAGCACCCGCGCCCTCGCCTCGGCGGCCTTCGCCGGGTCGGGCGGTGCGACGTCGGGCATCACCGCGTCGACGAGCCTGAAATCGTTCATCGGACCTCCATCCCCAGCGACGTGTGCAGCTTGTTCCTGGCCCGGCTGAGCCGTGAGGCCACGGTGCCGTAGGCGACTCCGAGTGCCTGGGCGACCTCGTCGTAGGTCAGGCCGCCGTACGCGACGAGCAGCACCACGTCGCGCTCGCCCTTCGACAGGCCGGTCAGCGCCCCCGAGAGCAGGCCGACCGTCACCCCCGCGGTCACGCGGTCGGCGACCCGCTGGTCGTGGCCGTCGTCGTCGGGTGGCGGGCCGGTCCTGGCCAGCGCCCGGTAACGCCGTACCTCGGCCCGGCGGTGGCGGCCGATCAGGTTGGTGGCTATGCCGTACAGCCAGGGACGGACCCCGCCCCTGGCGGGGTCGAACCGGTGGCGGCGGCGGAAGGCGACGAGGAAGGTCTCGGCGGCGAGGTCCTCGGCGATGTCGAGGCCGAGCCGCCGCCCGATGTAGCGGCGGATCTCCTCGTAGTGCGCGTCAAAGACGGCGCCGAACCGCTCGGGATCGGCGACCGACGCGGCGTCGGGGACGGTGATCATGCAAGGGTCTCCCTTGCCAGAAGGACAGGACGTCTCTTCTTGCCCTTCACCCACCACCCCCTTCCCGGGTTTTTTCAGTCGCGCCGTTCCGGCCGGGGCCCGCGCCGCCCGGAACGGCGCGGTTCACCCCTGCCGGGCGAGGCGGTAGTGGGTCTCCTCAATCGGGGGATACGACTCGGACAGCGGGTGGGTGCCGGTGCGGCCGGACGGGACGAAGCCGAAGCGCTCGTAGAAGCGCCGGGACCGGTCGTTGCGGGTCGCGACCCACAGGCCGACCTCCTCGTGCCCGGCGGCGCGCAGCCGGGTCACCGCGTCCGCCAGCAGGGCCCGGCCGAGCCCGGCGGACTGCGCCTCGGGCAGCACGTAGAGGGCGAAGACCTCGCCGCCGCCGATCTCCTCGTCCCGGCTGCGGTTGAAGTTGACGAAGCCGACGATCCCATCTCCGGTCTCGGCGACCACGAGCGGCGTGCGCCCCTCGGCAAGGGCATTGGCCAGCCCCCGCTCCATCTGGGCCACCCTGTCCGGGTCGACCCCGAGCGCGTCGAGGTAGTCGTCGGGCATGAGGCCGCGGTAGGCGGTCCGCCACGTCGTCACCCGCACCCGTTCCACGGCCGCCACGTCCTCGGGGGCACCGGGTCTGATCTTGAATTCCATGGCGGAATGATCCGGTGTCCGCCGCACGGGGGCAACGGGATATCGCGGCCTCATGAGAACGGTTCCCTTGACAGAGAAGCCATATCGTTTACCATGGGTACCGCATGGCTCACTCGGAGTCATGAAGTGAAGCCGGGTTAACCTCCGCAGGTGGTGGCCCGGCTTTCGCGTTTCAGAAGGGTTCACAGCCGACGTATGACAGCACCGGCCCCAGAGCGCAGGCCGTAAGGTCTTCCCCACGGACGAGCGCTCTGGCCGTACTGCTGACGATCACGTCCGCGACCCAGAGGAGCGGCTCCTTCGCGAATGGAGCATGGCTGTACTCGAAACGGGGAGGCCGCCCGGCCAGACCTCCGAGAACTCTGCGGTCATGCCGATCCTGGCTGGCCTCGCGCTCCGCCAGGACCATCCAACGAACCTCCCACGGCAGATCCTGCACCAACCATGCCAAAGCGCGAGCCCGCGCAGCTTCCTTGCGTTTGGGACGTTCGAAGCGACAGCCGTATACCCTCGCAGAGATCGGGAGTGATTTGATCTCGTGGATCAGCGCGGCGCGCGTCTTCTCATCCTCCTGCGACCAATGTGGGGTGCGGGCTGTCGGCACCGCCGAACACAGAAGCTTTCTGGCGTCCTCCGACAGAGCTGGATCCGCGAGCACCAATCCGATCACATAGAGGCAGGCGTCGGTGTGGATGGACTCATCGATGAAACCTGCGAGGGGAAGGCCAGTTCCATGCATAGGGTAATCATGCGGTAAGCCAAAGGTTGGGAGTGGTCTTTTCAATCACTCCACCGCAGCTCACCTGAAATGAGATGCCTCATTTATCCAGATATAGCGAATTAACGCATCCAGAGGTGAAATGTTCACCCGCACAGAGAGATCTCTTTCTCCGCTCTCCCCCAACCCCACCCACGGGAAACGTCGTCGAATGGCTTCATAGTCGAGCGGCTCCTCATCGTTCGCCCTCCCAGAACAGATGCATGCCTCAGGACGGACAGGCCGATCTTCACCGTGAGCGGATTTTGACATAGATCCACCATGCCACCGCGTGGAGAGAAACATCACTTGTTTTCAAGCCCTGCCCAAATGGGCAGGGCTTGTTCGAACACACCCTGGCGGGTTCGGGTAAAAAGTCCTGTGTTTAATGGGCAAACCGAACGAAATCCGTCCCATGCTAGGGAACACCTCGGAATGTGATCAATTCGCCGGACTGTAGCGTGGTCGTCATCACCTGCGACGACGCCGCCCGTCTGCCCCGGGCCGTCCGGTCGGTGCTGGACCAGTCGCTGCGGAACCTCGAAGTGGTCATCGTGGACGACGCGAGCACCGACGGCACGGATCGGGTGGCGCGTGAACTCCAGAGGGAGGACCCCCGGGTCCGCTACCTGCGCCGCGACGTCAACAGCGGCGGCTGCGGCGCTCCGCGCAACCAGGGGACGGCGGCGGCCCGCGCGCCCTTCGTGATGTTCCTCGACAGCGACGACCGGCTGACCCGGCACGCCTGCAAGAGCATGCTGCTGGAGGCCGAGCGGACCGGTGCCGACTTCGTCACCGGGCAGATCTCCCGGCTGTACGAGGCGAGCGGCCGGACCCGCCCCTACTACCCGGACCTGTTCGCCCGGCGCAGGACCGTCGAGGGGATCGCCCGCGAGCCGGAGATGTTCCTCGACTCCTTCAGCACCAACAAGCTCTACCGGGCCGAGTTGCTGCGGCGGCTGCCGTTCCGGGAGGACCTGCACTACGAGGACCACGTCTTCAGCGCCGAGCTGTACTGCGCGGCGCGCCGGTTCGCCGTGGTTCCGTGGGTCGTCTACCTGTGGCACCGGGTCCCCGCCGGCGGTCCGGGCAGGCCGTCGATCTCGCTGCGCATCACCGACATGGACAACGTCCGGCACCGGGTCCGGGCGGCCCGGCTCAGCGACGACGTGCTGCGCGGGAACGGCCTGGATGACCTGGTGCCGGACCGGCGGCGCCGGTTCCTCCGGCAGGACCTGCGGGTCTACCTCGACCCGCTGCCGCGCCGCGATCCGGCGTGGGCGGCGGAGTTCGCCGAGGTCGTCGGCCCGTACCTGGCGGAGTTCGGGTCGCGGGAGTTCGCGGGGATCGACCCGGTCGTGCGGGTCTGCTGCCGTCTCATCGTCGCCGGGCGGGCCGACGAGCTGGTGGTGGCCGCCCGGTCGCTCAGCGAGCCGAAACCCCCGCCGCGCTTCGCCGTACGGCGGGACGGGCGGACCTACTGGGCCCTCGGCCCTCCGGGGACGGACGGAGCGGACGGCGGGGGCCGGGAGCGAGTCCCTTCCGGGGAACCGGTGCGGGCCGGGGAACCGGGCACCGCCGCGTCGGCCGGAGGGCGGAAGCCGGACCTGGTGGCGCCGGAGGGGATGGAGATCACCGCGCTGCGGATGGCCGAGCTGCCGTTCGGCGACTCCCGGCTCCGGCACGAGGTCGCCGTGACCCCCGCGGTCACGGGCGCGGAGGCGGGGACGGGTGCGGCCTCCGGTCCCGGCTCGGACTCGGACTCGGGCACGGGCATGAGCGCCGGCGGTCGCGCGGGGACGGAGGCCGTCCTGACGATCCGTACCTACGACCCGTTCGGGATGCTGGCCGCCAATCCCGGCTGGCGCGCGTACCTCGACGTCGCGGGCCACAGGACGCGGCTGCATCCGCGGCGGCGGGACGACGGCGTCCACGTCAGCGAGGTGACCGTGGACCTGGCCGTGCTCGGGCGCGGCCGTCCCGGCGCCGGGCTCCATGGACTCTACGGACTCCACTGGCTCCACTGGCTCCACGGGTTCCGCGAGCTCGGTCACGATTCGCGGGTCGTGGTGGTCCGCCCCGACGGCCGGTCCACCGCCGACCCGCTGCTCACCGACCCGGGAACCGGGCCGGTGACCGCCGCCCTCCCCTGGTGCACGGTCGTCTTCGGGGCGGAGGGCCGGGCCGGGTTCCTGCGGGTGCGCCGCCGGCGGCGAGGAGTGCTGCGGCCCGCGGCCCGGGTGGCGAGGATCGGCCGCGCCGCCGTACGGCGGGCGGTCCGGCGGGCCGGGGACCCGCGGGTCAAGCTGCGCGTCTACCGGTGCCTGATCAGGGCGGTCCCTCCCCGCCGGAACCTGGTGCTGTTCGAGTCGGACGTCGGCGCCGGATGCACCGGCAACCCCCGCTACGTCTACGAGGAGCTGCTGCGGCGGCGGGCCCCGTTCACCATGGTGTGGTCGGTGGCGCGGAACCGGCGGAACTTCCCGGCCGGCGCGCGCCTGGTGCGGCGGATGAGCTGGCGGCACGTGTGGACCATGGCCCGCGCGGGGTACTGGGTGGACAGCCACGGCATGCCGCTGGACTTCCCCAAGCCCGCCCGCACCCGCTACCTGCAGACCTGGCACGGGCAGGGCATCAAGACGGTCGGCTTCGACGCCCCGGACCTGCGCGCCGACTTCCCCGGGCCGCGGGCGCGGTGGCGGGCGGCGGTGGCGCGGTGGGACGCGCTGGTCTCGCCCAGCGCGGAGTTCGAACGGATCTTCCTGCCGTCCAACGGTTACCGCGGCCCGGTGCTGCGGTACGGCTCGCCCCGCTGTGACGTGCTCGTGCGCGGCGACGACGAGGCCGTACGGCGGGTGCGGGACGAGCTGGAGATCCCGCCGGAGCGGAAGGTCCTGCTGTACGCGCCCACCTACCGGGACCACGCCATGTCCTCCGGCCGGTCGGTCCGGGCCGACCTGGAGCTGATGGCCCGGGAGCTGGCCGGCGAGTGGACGGTGGTGCTGCGCCCGCACCCCGTCGAGCGGTACGCGGTGCCCCGGCACCTGCTCCACTTCGTCCGCCCGGCCGGGTCGTATCCGGAGGTCAACGACCTCATGCTGGCCTCGGACGCGCTGCTGACCGACTACTCGTCGCTGATGTGCGACTACGCGGTCACCGGACGGCCGATGCTGTTCCTGATCGACGACTGGGACGAGTACCGGCGTCTGGAGCGGGGCGTCCTCCACGACCTGCCCGCGATCGCCCCCGGACCCTGCCTGACCACGACGCGGGAGGTGGTGGAGACCCTGCGGGACCTGCCGGCGGTGTCGGCGTCGTTCGCCGGCCGGTACGCGGAGTTCCGCGCGCTGTGGTGCGCGGAGGAGAAGGGGAACGCCGCTTCGAGGGTCGTCGACGCCTTCTTCGGCGTCCCGCCGGAGCCCGGTTCCGGGCGGGACGGTCCCGGCGGGGACGGGCGGGCCCGCCGGCCGTCCCCCGGGCGGCTCCCGGCCCGGAGCGACGTGGCCACACGCGTCCTCATCCGTGCGGGCCTCCCCGGGCGGCTCCTGACCCGAAGCGGCGCGGCCACACGCGTCCTCGCCCGTGCGGGCCTCCCCGCACGGCTCCTTACGTGGACCGGTCTGTCCAGATTCGCCGAGACCCGGCTGATCGGACGGTTCCCGGTCCGGCGCGGTGCGTTCCGGGCGGCCGGGACACGGTTCCGGAGGACCGGGCGATGACGTCGGTGGTGTTCGCGTGCCTGGACGCCGACACGCTCGGCGGGATCCAGCGGGTCACCCACACCGTGGCGCAGGGCCTGGCCGGGCGGGGCTACGACGTGCACGTGGTGGGACTGCACCGCGCCGAGACCCCCGTCCGCTACGTGGACCGGCCCGGCTACCGCCACCACGTGATCCACGCGACGCCGATGGGTGCGGGCCGGGTCTCCCGGACGGCCGCCCGGCGGGAGCGGCGGTGGCTGCGGGAGGTGTTCCGGCGGGCGGGGCCGGGTTTCGCGGTGCTGACCTCACCGGGCGTGGTGCCCCGGGTCATCGGTGCGCTGCCGGACCGGCTGCTGCCGATCGGCCAGTACCACGGCTCCTACGAGCACGCGCTGGGCTCCTGGCACCTGCGGGCGATCCGCGACCGCTACGGCGCGCTGGAGGCGGCGGTGTTCCTCAGTGAGGACGACGCGTGGCGGTTCGCCGAGCAGGCGCCGCTGCCCAACGCGTGGGCGATCCCCAACCCGCTGCCCGGCCGGGCGCACCGGGCCTCCGGGCTGGACGGGCGGCGGGTGCTGGGGGTGGGGAGGCTGGAGGGGGTCAAGCGGTTCGACCGGCTGATCTCCGCCTTCGCCGAGGCCGTCCGGACCGTGGACGGCGGGCGCCCCGGCGGGCCACCGTACGGCGAGGCGGCTGCGCACGACGCGGAGACGGACGGCGGGACGGCGCACGGCGCGGAGACGGACGGCGGGACGGCGGCGCACGACCCGGCGGGTGACGCGCCGGGCGGGCGGTGGGAGTTGCACCTGGTCGGGGACGGCGCGGAGCGGGAGCGGCTGCGCGAGCACGCGGCGGCGTGCGGGGTGGCGGACCGGGTGGTCCTGCGCGGCGCGGTGCCCGCCTCCGGCATGGAGCGCGAGTATCTCGCCGCGTCGCTGCTGGCCCTCTCCAGCGAGCACGAGGGGCTGCCGCTGGTCGTGGGCGAGGCGGCGGCCTGCGGTGTGCCGGCGGTGGCGTTCGACGTGTCGGGCGGGGTGCGGTCACTGGTCGTCCACGGGCGGACCGGGCTGCTGGTCCCCCCGGCCGACGTGCCCGCCCTCGCGGCGGCGCTCGCCCGGCTGATGGCCTCCCGGGACGAGCGGCGGCGGCTGGGCGCCGCCGCCCGCGCCCACGTCGAGGCGTTCCGGCCCGAGCGGGTCCTGGACCGCTGGGAGGACCTGTTCACGCAGGTCACCCGTTGACCGATCGGCCGGCCGCCGTACCGTCCCGGTGTCCCGCGGTCGTCGGCGCGGGCGGGACGGCGGAGCGGCGGGCCGTACGGGTCACCCGACGGTCGTCGGCGCGGGCGGAGCGGCGGGCGTACGGGTGACCCGTTGATCGGGGCAGGCCCGACGGGTCACCCGTTGACCGAGACGGGCTCGGTGCGCGGCTGCGGCACCCCGGCCAGCACGATCTGGGCGGAGGTGAGCCGCGCGCCCAGCGGGTTGGGCTCACGCAGCCGGATCAGCCGGTCGAAGGCCACCCTCTTGACCCGGGCCAGCTTCCGCTTGGCGGCGGTGCGCTCGTAGGCGACCATCCGCGCGGCGTCGGTCCTGGGCGCCCCGCTGAGCTCGTAGCCGTACGCCTGGAGCCGCTCGCCGAGGACGCTCTCGCACAGGGAGACCTCCCACGGGTCGAGGCGGTCGCGCCAGGAGCCCGTCCTGGCGGTGGTCACCTCGTCGTGGGTGCGCGAGTGCCAGGTCTTGCGGTCCGGGACGGCGATGTCGGCCACCCGCTGCGGCTCGCACATCGCCGGGTCGTAGTCCTCGCCGAGGAACTCGCACAGCCTGCGCAGCTGGGCCTCCGGCGCCGAGGTGAGGTCCTCGTAGCGCAGCTCGTGGTAGCTGCCCGCGGGCAGCTTCGGGGCGCCGTGCCGGGCGAAGTCGATCGCCTCGGCCCACGCCGCCACCGCGCTGTAGACGGTGCCGTTGTACCAGGGCATCTCCTTCAGCGACGCCACGCAGTCGCGGCCGTCCCTGATCAGGTGGACGAACTGGGCGTCAGGGAAGAGCCGCAGCAGCACCTCGACGTGCTGGAAGTACGACGGCCGCTTGTCGCCCCAGCGCGGCCTGCCGTGCCGGGCCGCGTAGGAGCGCAGCACGATGCCCAGCGCCGAGCCCAGCGTCGGCGGGCCCTCGGCGATCTCCTCGATGACCTTCTCGCCGTCCAGTCCCAGCTCGTGGAAGCGGGACTGGCGGCGGTTGACCACCCACTCGGCCAGCTCGCGCCTGCGCGCCGGGTCCTCCAGGTCGCCGAAGTGCAGCCGCCGCTGGTAGGCGGTGACCATGAACCGGGTCTCCGGGGGGATCGCGATGCGGCGGTGGGCGTGCGTCATGAGCTGGAGCAGCGTCGTGCCCGAGCGGGGGCAGCCCACGATGAAGATCGGCCGGTCGGATTCCATCGGTCAGACCTTCGCCAGTTCGCCGAGCTGCCGGGTGGTGAGCTGCGCGGCCACCGGGCTCGGCTCGCGGAGCCGGTTGACGCGGTCGCGGAGCTCCTTGCGGCGGCGTGCCCAGCGCCGCTTGGACGCCGCCTTCTCACACGCCTCGACGTGCGCCTTCTCGGCCTTGGGGGCGCCGGACGGCTCGTAGCCGAACGCCTGGAGCCGCTCGCCCAGCACGGTCTCGCAGACCGAGATCTCCCACGGCTCCAGCCGGGTCCGCCACGAGCCGGACCGGGCGGTGGTCACCTCGCCGTGGGTGTTGCTGTGCCAGACCTTGTGCTGCGGGATCGCCATCCTGGCCACGTGGGACGGCTCGCACATCGCCGGGTCGTAGTCCTCGCCGAGGAACTCGCACAGCCCGGCCAGCTCGGTCGCGGGGTCGGCCGTCAGGTTCTCGTAGCGCAGCTCGTAGTAGGAGTCCGCCGGGAGGTTCTTGGCGTGGCGGCGGCCGTAGTCGATGGCCTCGGCCCAGTTGACCACCGCGTGGAAGATGTCCTTGGTGTACCAGGGCATCTCCTTCAGCGACGCCACGCAGTCGCGGCCGTCCCTGATCAGGTGGATGAACTGGGCGTCGGGGAAGAGCCGCAGCAGCAGGTCCACGTGGTGGTAGTAGCTGGGCCGCTTGTCGCCCCAGCGGGACTTGCCGTACTGCTCGGCGTAGGAGCGGAAGGCGATGCCCATCGCCGAGCCCAGCGTCGGCGGGCCGGCCACGATGTCCTCGATCAGCTTGTCGCCGTCGAGCTTGAGCTCCTTGAACTTGGTGTCCTTGTCGTTGACGATCCACCTGGCCAGCCGGCGCCGGTTCCCCGGCTCGCGCAGGTCGCCGAAGACGAACCTGCGGTAGTAGCCGGGCACCACGAACCTCGTCTCGGGAGGCACCGCGATACGCGGGTGGGAGTGCAACATGAGCTGCAGCATGGTGGTGCCCGAGCGCGGGCACCCGATGACGAACACAGGTCGGTCTGACTGCATGACGACGAACCCCCGTAGAAGATGATCAGACGGCTACGCGCTGCATGCTCTCCGGGCGCGGCGCGGAGGGCACCGCCCGGGCGAAGAGCCACATTCGGTGGATCAGGAAGACCTCGTTCAGCAGGAGCAGCCCCCCTGCCACGACGACCACCGGCAGCAGCGCCACCACCCCGATGAGCGGGGCGACCACGAACACCGCCGCGTGGAACTCGATGCCGCTGATGAGGTGGCTGCGCACCCGGTGCCGGGCGAGGAACCGGTTGGCCCTGCGGCGCAGCGTGGGTCTCCTGGCGGGCCTGGGCGGCCGGGGCTCCACCGGGTGGAGCCCGTCCTGGAGCTCTGCCTCGCGCTCTGTCCGGCGCTCGGCCCGGTTCTCCCTGACCACCTCGCGCACCCGCTTCATCTGCGGCGCGTTCACGTAGCGGAACAGGTCGAGTACGGCGACGCCGGCGCCGAGCAGGATGTAGGCCAGCTCCCCCGTCGCCGCGTACTGACCGAACGCCAGCCCCCCGGCGCAGCAGACGACCCGGATGCGGTCGCCGACGTAGTCGAGCCAGAGGCCGAACGCGGTCCCCGTCCCCTTGAGGCGGGCGATCTTCCCGTCCATGCAGTCGACCGTGAAGCTCACGTAGAACAGCGCGGCCCCCGCCACGAGCTGTCCGAACGCGAAGCACGCCGCCGATCCCATCCCGAGGGCCAGTGACAGACGAGTGAGCCCGTTGGGGGTGACGGAGGTGTGGTTGGCGGCGAACAGGGTGAGCCTGCACGCCACCGGGTCGACCAGGAACACCGTCCACCAGGAGTCTCTTCGTTTGCGGGTCGCGTGAACGTCGTTCAACGAATAGGCCCTCATGCGTCCAAGCATGGCGACACATGGTCGCTTCACATCTACGCTCTGTAACTACCGGACGATGTCCATGCCAGTTCTTGACCGTCCCCCGCCGTTGAGATCGGCGGCTTTGGGAGAGGGAGAGACCGGACCGGTCCGCCGGACACGTGGCCCCCGGCCCCATGGGAACGCCGCCATGGGGAGACCGCCACGGGGGCCCGCGCCGTCAGCCGAACACCCGATCCACGACCCGCGCCGCCGCGCCGCCGTCGTCGAGCGGGCAGAACCTCGCCCGGAACCCCTCGTACAGCGCCGCGTACTTCGTCTCCGCCTCGGCGGCGTCCCTGATCGCCGCCGTCACCTCCTCGGTCGTGCGGGCCAGGGGGCCCGGCGCGTCGGCCTCGAAGCCGAAGGTGAAGCCGCGCAGCTCATCGCGGTAGTGCTCCAGGTCGTGGACATGGAACACCATCGGCCGGCCGGTCACCGCGAAGTCGAACATCGCCGACGAGTAGTCGGTGACCAGCGTGTCGGCGACCAGGTACAGCTCGGTGGCGTCCGGGTAGCCGGAGACGTCCCGGACGAAGTCCCCGCCGGCCCGGGGCACCCGGTCCACCACGTTCGGGTGGCGGCGGATCAGGAGGATGTGGTCGCCGCCCAGTTCCTCACGCATCCGCTGGAGATCGAGCCGCAGGTCCAGCCGGTAGCGGCCTCTGGCGTAGAGCTTGTCGTCGCGCCAGGTCGGCAGGTGCAGGACGACCCGGCGGCCCTCGGGAAGGCCGAGCCGCGCCCTGATCGCCGCGGCGTCGCCGTGCCGCAGGACGTCGTTGCGGGGCAGGCCGGTCTCCAGGATCTCCCCGTCGAAGCGGAAGGCGCGCCGCAGCAGCGGGGTGCACCAGGGGCTCGGCGAGACCAGGTGGCTCCACTGGGCGACCTTCCAGGCCAGCCGTTCGTGGTGGTCGGGCCGGGCGAGCGGCATCCTCTCGACGTCGAAGCCGACGCGCTTGAGCGGCGTGCCGCGGCCGGTCTGCAGCACGACCTGGTCCGGGCGGCGCTCGAACCAGCCGGGCAGGTCGACATTGGTGACGACGTGGCGGCAGCGGGCCAGCGCCTCGTAGTGTTCGCGCCCGTACCGCCGGACCGGCGTGACCCCCTCGGGCAGTTCCACCTGGCCGTCGCGGACGCACCACAGGAACTCCAGGTCCGCGCCGCGCCGCCGCAGCTCCTCGTAGATCGCCCGGGGGCTGTCGGAGAACTGCCGCCCGCCGTGGCTGTCGAACAGGACGGCGTCCCGGGGCGGCTCGGCGCGTCGGGAGGGGTAGAACTCCTCGCGCAGCAGCCGCTGCTGCTTGGGCCTCCCCTCGGCGCCCAGGTCGCCGCTGATCGTGAGGACCGCCTCCGACATCAGGTCGGTCTCGAAGGTGAGAACGCGGCTGCCGGTGGCGTGCTCCAGCGGCTCGGGCTGCCGGAACTCCACCCTCATGTCGCCCGCGGCGGTGCGGACCGTGAAGCCGTGCGCGCCGGACGGCAGCGGCAGACGGCCCCCGAGGGTCTCGGACGCCTCGGGGGTCACCGTGACACGCTCGCCGTCGATCGGGAACAGCCGCTCGCCGAACCGGCCGCGCGAGGTGACGACCAGCCACGCCGGGCCGTCGAGCGGGCGTATCGGGGCGCCGGCGAGTTCCAGGTGGCCCCGCTCGCTCCACCGGACCCGCTCGACGTGGAAGGTCGGCCGCTGCTCGCGCAGCACCAGCCCGCCCGACGCCGACCGGCTCACCACCACGTCGCGGCCGAGCCTGCGGTGCAGGCCGCGCTCCACGCCGTCGCCGACGACCAGCGGCCGGGCGGGCCCCTCCTGGGGGACGACGTCGAAGCGCCACTCGGCCCCGGGGTTCAGGGCGCTCATCTCCAGGCTCGACGGGTCGAGGTCCGGCCACCGCTCGGACAGCACCCCGTCGAGGTCGATCATCACGTCGAACGCTCCGTCGTCCGAGATGATCATCGGGTGACGCCGGTCGCGCCCGCCCTGGGGGCGGGTGAGCCGCAGGTGCGGGCCGGCGCCCAGGTCGTCCTCGCACCGGCCGCTGATCCACAGCCTGCCGTCGACCACCCGGTGCCCGGTGACCCGGGCGGCGGGCCGGTCGACGCGCAGCCTGAGCTCGTCGGCGGCCGTCCACTCCGTCCACGCCACCGTCCCCCGGTCGTGCTCGGCGAACACCGGCCGCCGCGCGACCGGGCCGGGCTGGCCCAGCGTGGCGCGCCGCAGGAGGCCGCGGTGCAGGACGCGCAGCTCGACCCGCCACGACGAGCCGGCGGGCAGCTCCGCCGTGTCGATCGCCAGGCGGAACCCGCACCAGTCCCTGCGGCGCCGCGGGCCGGTGTCCACCAGCGACGGGCCGCGCCGCCTGCGCACCCGGAGCCGGACGCGGCGGCCGGTGTCCTCATCGACCAGCCAGGCGGCGACGTGCTGCTGGATCCGCTTGCGGGGACGCAGGTGACGGGGCGAGATCCGGCCGTCGACGACCAGCCGGTCGTCCTGCCAGCGCAGCTCGTCCACCCGCTGGCGCAGGTCCAGCTCCGTGCGCATCCGGGTGACGGAGCCGGGCAGCGGCACCGGGCAGCCGAGGTGGTAGCCGCGCACGCCGCCGCCGGTGACGCGGGTGTTCGCCTTGGCGGTCCGCTCCCACTCCAGCACCCGCAGCAGGTCGTCCACGCGGTCCTGCCGTACCAGCTCCCACTTGACGCGGCGCGGCGCGGGGACGGAGGCGAGGACCTTCGGGCCGGCCTCCTCCAGGTAGGCGCGGGCCAGGTCGCCGAAGCGCCGCCGGAAACCGTCGTCGGCCTGGTCGAGCACCTGCAGGAAGTTGGGCAGGTCGCTGTCGAGGACCGTCCGGTCCCAGGCGGGCAGATGACGGGCGCGCCCGGTCCGGACGAGGAAGTCCCGCACCGCGCGGACCGCGGCGAAGCGGTCCTCGACGCCCTTGACGTGCGCCCGGTTCTGGGTGATCGAGGTGCTCTCCCCCTCGCGTTCCCGCCACAGGTAGACGGGGACGCTCAGCACCTCCACGGCCTCGGCGAGGAAGTGCGCGGGCAGCGCGACCGCGATGTCCTCCCACAGCACCCCCTCGGGGAAGCTCAGGTCGTTGCGGTCCCAGAAGGCGCGGCGCCACAGCTTGTTGGTGACCAGCCGGTCCTTGAGCAGGATGTCGTCGCGGGTGACGTGGGTCCGCCGGGCCGGGCGGGCGAAGATGGCCCGGTGCATCGGCGACTGGCGCACCCCGTGGCCGCTGAAGCGCAGCACGTTGCCGGTCGCCAGGTCCGAACCGCTCTCCAGCAGGGCGCACGCCATCGTCTCGATCGCGGTCGGCGGGAGCAGGTCGTCGCTGTCGAGGAAGGCGAGGAACTCGCCGGAGGCGTGCCGGACGCCGGTGTTGCGCGCCGTGCCCAGGCCGCCGTTCTCCTGCCGGACGAGCCGGAACCGCCCGTCGCGGGCGGCGAAGGCGGCGGCGATCTCCGCGCTTGAGTCGGGCGAGCCGTCGTCCACCATGACGACCTCGATGTCGCCCCACGTCTGCGCCGCCGCCGACGCCAGGCACGCCTCCAGGTACGGTTCCACGTCGTAGATGGGCACGATGACGCTCACTAGGGCCACGATCGGTCCTCCGGTAGTCGAAAATCGCCCGCCCGGCCCGCCTGCCCGGCGTGGCCGCGTCCGCGAGTCAGCATGGCCGCGTCCACGGCCCGGCGGGCACGGAATGCGGCCGCGATGGAGGCGAGCTGACCGAGTCTTGACCGTCTTCCTTCTCACTCGCTTTCACTCAGGTACCGGCCCTTGTGACATGGTCACAGCCCGCCACCTTCTGCTCACTGTGACGGCGCGAGATCCTGCTGGGCCACCGGGCCGGCGTGCGGCTGTGCGCCTTCTTCAACGAAGGTCCATCGTCTTCCCGGTGAAAGGTCAAGGCTGAGAATGCACACTCCCTAGCAAGTCGCGATGACCCTCCGTAATCATCCTCGGTCCGACACGATCGACTCGCCGGGCCGCCGGGCCGCCGGAAACGGCCGGGATCGGCAGGGAACGGGGAAATCGTCCGCGGGGGGAAGCGCATGGAGTCGACAGTCGTCGTGGGAGCGGGGCCCGCCGGGCTCACCGCCGCCTACGAGCTGACCCGGCGGGGCCTGCCGTGCGAGGTCTTCGAGGCCGACCACGTGGTCGGCGGGATCAGCCGGACCGTGGAGCGCGACGGCTGGCGCTTCGACATCGGCGGCCACCGCTTCTTCACGAAGGTGGCGCGGGTGGAGGAGTTCTGGAACGAGATCCTCGGCGAGGAGGACTTCCTGCTGCGGCCGAGGATGAGCCGCATCCACTACGGCGGCCGCTTCTTCGACTACCCGCTCCGGGCGTCCAACGCGCTGCGCAACCTCGGCCCGCTGGAGTCGGCGCGCTGCGTGGCCTCCTACGCCCGTGCCCGGCTGCGCCCGCCCGCCGACCTGTCGACGTTCGAGGGCTGGGTCACGGCCAGGTTCGGCCGCCGGCTGTACGAGATCTTCTTCCGCACCTACACCGAGAAGGTGTGGGGCGTGCCCGCCTCCAGCATCCAGGCCGACTGGGCGGCGCAGCGGATCAGGAACCTCTCGCTGGGCCGGGCCGTGCTCGCCGCGCTGCGGCCGGGCCGGGGCGGCACCGACGTCACCAGTCTGATCGAGGAGTTCCGCTACCCCCGGCTGGGGCCGGGCATGATGTGGGAGGCCTGCGCCGAGCGGGTCCGTGAGCGGGGCTGCCCGGTCCACCTGGGCGTCCGGGTCGGGCGGGTGCGCCGCGGCCCCGATGGGCCGGTGGTCACCGTCCTGGGCGACGGCGTCAGCCGTGAGGTCCGCTGCGGCGCGCTGATCTCCTCCATGCCGCTCGGCGACCTCGTCCGGGCGTTCGGCCCGGACGTGCCGGACGTCGTGGCCGAGGCCGCGGCGGGCCTGCGGCACCGCGACTTCCTGACGGTGGCGCTGGTGGTGCCCGAGCGGTTCTCCTTCCCGGACAACTGGATCTACATCCACTCCCCCGAGGTACGGCTGGGCCGCGTGCAGAACTACGGCTCCTGGTCGCCCTACCTTGTGCGGGAGGGCCTGACCTGCCTGGGCCTGGAGTACTTCGTCAACGAGGGCGACGACCTGTGGGACGCCCCCGACGACGACCTCGTGTCCTTCGGCACCGGGGAGCTGGAACGGCTCGGCCTGGTCACGCCCGGCGCGGTCCGCCAGGGCTACGTGGTGCGGATGCCGAAGGCGTATCCGGTCTACGACGCCGGTTACGCGGACCACGTCGAGACGATCAGGAAGTATCTCGACGTGGAGTGGCCGGAGGTCCACCCGGTGGGCCGCAACGGCATGCACCGCTACAACAACCAGGACCACTCCATGCTCACCGCGATGCTGGCCGTGGAGAACGTCGCCGACGGCGCCCGGCACGACGTGTGGGAGGTCAACGTCGACGCCGAGTACCACGAGGAGCGCTCCGGCCCCGGCTCCTCCCGCGGCGGCGGCCCCGCGGGCACCGGCCGTTCCGCCCCCGTCCTGGTGGAGGCGGCGGCCCCGCGCCCGTGAGCCGCCCCGCCCCGTGAACCACCGGACCCCTGCAAACCCCCTTACATCCGACCGGAGTTCGCATCCATGACACAGCGTTCCACGGTTCCCGACGTCAGTGTGGTCGTCATCACCTACGACGACGCGCCCCGGCTGCCGCGAGCCGTACGATCCGTCCTCAGCCAGACCCTCAAGAACCTCGAAGTGATCATCGTGGACGACTGCTCCGGTGATGACACCCCGGCGGTGGCCGCGGCGCTCGCCCGGGAGGATCCGAGGGTCCGGTATGTCCGGCTGCCGGTCAACAGCGGCGGCTGCGGCGCCCCCCGCAACGCGGGCACGGACGCCGCGGCGGCACCGTACGTGATGTTCCTCGACAGCGACGACGAACTGCCCCGCCACGCCTGCAAGAGCCTGCTGCTGGAGGCCGAGGCGACCGGCGCCGACTTCGTCATGGGCACCGTGGAGCGCGTCGACGAGGCGACCGGGAACACCACCCTCTGGTACCCCCAGCTCTTCGCCGAACGCCGGGTCGTGCACGGCGTCCGCGCCGAGCCGGAGCTGCTGTTCAACTGCCTGGCCACCAACAAGCTGTACCGGCGGGCGTTCCTGGAGGCGACCGGCATCCGCTTCCCCACCGGCATCCACCACGAGGACATCGTCTGGTCCACGGAGCTGTTCTGCCACAGCAAGCTGTTCGCCGTCGTCCCCTGGCCGGTCTACCGGTGGCTGCTCGCCGCCGCCCCCGCGACGACGTCGATCTCCTCCCGGCGGCACGAGCTGGAGAACGTGCGGCAGCGGGTCACGGCGGCCGAGCTCACCGACCGGGTGCTGGCCGTCACCGGCTCCCTCGACCTGAAGGAGGACAAGGACTTCCGTTTCCTCTCCCACGACCTGCGCCTCTACCTGGGCGACCTGCCCCGGCGCGACCCGGAGTGGATCGCCGCGTTCGCCGGGATCGTCGTCCCGTACGTGGACACGCTGGAACCGTCGGCCGTACGGCGGGCGAGCCGGGCCGAGCGGGTGTGCGTGCAGCTGCTGCGCGAGGGCCGCCATGAGGAGGCCGCCGTCGCCGCCGTCGAGCTGGGCGGCAGGCAGATCCCGCCCCGGACCGTCACCGGGCACGGCGGCCGCGTCTTCTGGGGGGAGACGGTCCCCGCGACCGAGCGGGGCCGCGAGGAGCTGGACGTCACCGAGTCGCACCTGGGTGAGCAGCCGCTGGCCTCCGCGCTGCTCAGGCACGAGCTCACCGGCCTGGAGGCGTCCGGCGACCGGGTACGGCTCCGCCTGCGGACCTACGACCCGGGCCGGGTGCTCGACGGCCGCGCGCTGACCGCCCGGCTGCGGATCGGCGGCCGGAAACGGACGATCGCCGCGCTCCCCGCCGAACCCGTGCCGGACGCGTCCGTGTCGGCCGATCCCGTGTCGACCGGGTCTGTGCCGGCCGCGTCTGCGCCGACGGCCGCGCCGTCCGGTGAGCCCGTGTCCGCCGTACCCACCGCGTCCGCCGGACCCGTACCGGGCCGGGTGCGGGAGTGGGAGGTCGTGATCGACCTGTCCGCGCTGGACTGGCCGGAGGAGGCGGTCAAGGCCCAGTCGGTCGAGCTGTCGCTCGGCGAGGGCGGGCGATCCTGCTCCCGGCCCGTGCTGGCCTTCCCCGACCTGTCGTTCACCTCCACCGGCACCCTGTCCGCCGGCCGGCTGGTGCTGGAGGCGTCGGCCGACGTCCCGTTCCGCCTGACCGCGCGCCGGATCGGCCCGGTCCCCCGGCGAGGACGGCTCGCGCGGGCGGCCGAGCTGTGGCGGGACCTCCCGCGGCGGCTGGCCACCCCACGCGACCTGGGCCGCTTCTACCGGCTCGCCGCCGCGCTGACGCCGGTGGACCGGCGGCTGGCGGTGTTCGAGTCGGCGGAGGGCGGCGCGTACACCGGCAACCCCCGCTACGTCTACGAGGAGCTGCGGCGGCGCGGCACCGGGATCAAGGTCGTCTGGTCGCACACCGGCGACACCGCGGGCTTCCCCCGCGACGCCGTCCTGGTCAGGCGCAACACCTTCCGCTACGCGTGGCTCCTGGCCCGCGCCCGCTACTGGGTGGACAGCCACAACCTCCCGTACTGCTACCGCAAGCGGCGGGCCACCCGGTACCTGCAGACCTGGCACGGCCAGGTGTTCAAGAAGATGGGGCTGGACGACCCCCGCCTGCGCGCCCAGCCGGCCATGGCCAGGAGGTACGCCGAGGCGGTGGCGCGCTGGGACGTCCTGCTCACCCCGAGCCCGGACTTCCGCCGCGACTTCGGCGACGCCAGCGGGTTCACCGGCGAGACGCTGCGCGCCGGGTATCCCCGCACCGACGTGCTCGTCCGGCACGACGAGCCCGAGCAGCGCGAGCGGGCGCGGCGGACACGGGAGTTCTTCGAGGTCCCCGAGGACAGGCGGGTGATCCTCTACGCGCCCACCTACCGCGACGAACGGCGCTTCAGCGGGGAGTCGATCCGGCTGGATCCGCAGGTCCTGGCCGCCGAGCTGGGCCGCGACTGGGTGATCCTGGTGCGCGCCCACCCCTTCGACCGCTTCACCGTGCCGGACCCGCTCGGGCACCTCGTCCGGGACGCCTCGTCCTATCCCGAGGTCAACGACCTGATGCTGGCCTCCGACGTCCTGGTGACCGACTACTCCTCGATCATGTTCGACTACGCCTGCCTGGGGCGGCCGATCCTCTACTACGCCGACGACTACGAGAACTACGCGACGGACCGTCGGGGCGTCTGCTTCGACCTGGAGCGCCTCGCCCCGGGGCCGCTGCTGCGCAACCCCGGCGAACTCGTCGCCGCGCTGAACCGGCTCGACACGGTCACCGAGCGGTACGGCGAGCGCTACGCGGACTTCCGTGCCCGCTGGTGCGCCCTGGATGACGGGCGGGCCGCCCGCGCGGTCGTGGACGCGTTCTTCCCCGAGAGCACCCGATCCCCGGAGGCCGCCCGATGAGCCGCGCCTCCTCCGCAGGCCGCGCGCCTTCCGCGGGCCGCCCGACGAGCACCGCGCACTCCCCGGAGGCAGACCGATGAGCACGACGAGCACCGCACGACCGCGCCGCGTCTTCTTCGTCAGCACCGACGGGGACTCCATGGGCGGCTCCCAGCGGGTCCTGCACACCCTGGCCCAGGGACTCGCCGAGCGCGGGCACGCGGTGACGCTGGTCAGCGTCAACCCCTCCCGGCAGCCGCAGTCCTACGTCGCCGACCCCGCCTACCGGCACGTCACGCTGTACGGCACGCCCGCCCCGGAGGCGCCCGCCCGCCGGCTGCCGTTCCCCCGGCGCGGCGGGGCCAGGCCCCGGCGCTCCCCGGACGAGGTGGCCGCCGCGAAGGCGAAGCTGGCCGGACTGGCCGAGGAGGTCACCGGCGGCTACATGGTCGTCGCCTCGCCGTGGGCCGCCCACTGGATCTCCGACGTGCCCATGCCGCACCTCGCCATGATCGGCCAGTACCACCAGACCTACGAGGACGCGGCCGGCACCCCGCACCTCCGGCTGATCAGGAAGCACTACGCCCACTACGACAAGTCCCTCTTCCTGTGCGAGGAGTACGCCGCGGCGTTCACCCGCCACCGGCTCGCCAACTGCGGGGTCATGCCCAACCCGGTCGGCGTCTTCCCCCGCGAGCCGGCTCCGCTGGACGCTCCGAGGATCGTCTCGGCGGGACGGCTGGTCAGGCCGAAGCGGATCGACCTGCTGATCGACGCCTTCGCCGCCGCGGCCCCGTCCGCCGCCGAGCCGTGGGAGCTGCGGATCGTCGGCGACGGGCCGGTGCGGGCCGCCCTGGAGGAGCAGGCCCGCGCCACCGGCCTCGGCGACCGGATCGTCTTCCGCGGCCAGGTGGCGGACGTCGAGGCCGAGTATCTCGACGCGTCCGTCGTCACGCTGACCAGCGACGCCGAGAGCTGGGGTCTGGTGCTGGCGGAGGGCGCCGCCTGCGGCCTGCCCGCCGTGGCCTGCGACGTCTCGGCCGGGGTGCGCGCGCTCGTGGCCGACGGGGACAACGGTCTCCTGACCGGGCCCGGTGACGTGCGGGGCTTCGCCGCCGCGCTGGAACGCCTGATGTCGGACGGGGAGCTGCGCCGGAAGATGGGCGCCCGGGGCCGGCAGCGGATGCGGGAGTATCTCCTGCCGCGCGTCCTGGACCGGTGGGAGGCGCTGTTCGACGAGATCGACCGCTGACGGAGGAGGCGGACCGGGCGGACGCCGAAGACACGACCCGCCCCGGCGACGGGGGAACCGAGCCTCGCGAATGCCATTCCCCAACCGCGGATCATGCCGATATTACGATGCTGGACGGGTATTCAGCTTGGCATGTGCGGAAGGTATGGTGAGGGCTTGTGACGACGTTCCGGATCAGCGAGGCCGCGGCACTGCTCGGGGTCAGCTCCGACACCGTCCGCCGGTGGGTGGACGCGGGCCGGCTGCGGGCCGAGCGGGACGAGCACGGCCACCGGCAGGTGAACGGCACCGATCTGGCCGCCTTCGCCCGCGATCAGGTCGAGGCGGTCGAGGGCGGCCGTTCGTCGGCGCGCAACCGCTTCCGCGGGATCGTCACCGAGGTGATCCGCGACGCGGTGATGGCGCAGGTGGAGATCGCCGCCGGGCCGTTCCGGGTGGTGTCGCTGATGAGCCGCCAGGCCGCGGACGACCTGGGCCTGGAGGCGGGGGTGGTGGCGGTCGCCGTGATCAAATCCACCAACGTCGTCGTGGAGATCCCCGGTCACGAGCGCGTGGCCGGTCACCTGTGAGGAGCCCCCCTTTGGTGTTCAGGCCGGTGTTCAGGCGTCTTCCCCGATGGGCGATCGCCCTGCCCGTCGCACTCGCGCTGGCGGGTCTGTCCGGTTGCGGCTCCGGCCGGCCGGCCGCGTCCACCGCACCGGCTTCGCCGGCTCCGGCCGCCGGTGACGGGGCCGGGGAGGTGACGGTGTTCGCGGCGGCCTCGCTGACCGGGACGTTCACCGAGCTCGGCAGGACCTTCGAGGCCGCGCACCCGGGTACGACGGTGAGGTTCAACTTCGGCTCCAGCGCCACGCTGGCGCAGCAGATCGTCCAGGGGGCGCCGGCGGACGTGTTCGCCGCGGCGAGCCCGGCCACGATGAAGACGGTCACCGACGCGTCGCTGGCCGGCTCGCCGACCACGTTCGTGCGCAACAGGCTGCAGATCGCCGTGCCGAAGGACAACCCGGCCGAGGTGGACGACCTCGCGGACCTCGCCGACGCGAAGGTGAAGGTCGCGCTCTGCGCCGAGCAGGTGCCCTGCGGCGCCGCGGCGGTCAAGGCGCTGGACGCCGCCGGGCTCAAGGTCACCCCCGTCACCCTGGAACAGGACGTCAAGGCCACCCTCACCAAGGTCGGACTGGGTGAGGTGGACGCGGCGCTGGTCTACCGGACCGACGTGATCGCCTCGGCGGGCAAGGTGACCGGGATCGACTTCCCGGAGGCGGACAAGGCGATCAACGACTATCCGATCGCGACGCTCACCAGAGCGCCGGCCGGTGGTCCGGCCAAGGAGTTCGTTGACCTGGTGCTGTCGCAGCAGGGCAGGGACGTCCTGACCAGGGCCGGTTTCGAGGCGCCCTGATTCGCATGGCCGCCACCGAGCACCTCGGGCCGGTGGAGCCGCACCGCGGCTCCACCGGCCGCCCGGCGACGTCGTCCCGCCGGATCTCCGGCCGCCCGCCGTGGATGCTCCTCCTGCCCGCGCTGCTCGGGCTGGCGTTCCTGGTGCTGCCGCTGGCCGGACTGCTGGTCCGCGCCCCGTGGTCCACGCTGGGCCGGCGCCTGGCCGAGCCGCACGTGCTGGAGGCGCTGCGGCTGTCGCTGGTGTGCGCCACCGTCGCCACCGTCTTCTGCCTGCTGCTCGGGGTGCCGCTGGCCTGGTTGCTTGCCCGGGTGGACTTCCCCGGCCGGCGTCTGGTCCGGGCCCTGGTCACCGTGCCGCTGGTGCTGCCCCCGGTGGTGGGCGGCGTGGCGCTGCTGCTGGTGCTGGGCCGCCGTGGGCCGGCCGGGCAGTGGCTGGAGAGCGCCTTCGGGATCACGCTGCCCTTCACCACCGCCGGGGTGATCGTGGCCGAGGCGTTCGTGGCGATGCCGTTCCTGGTCATCAGCGTCGAGGGGGCGCTGCGCGGCGCCGACCGGCGCTTCGAGGAGGCCGCCGCGACGCTGGGGGCCTCACGCTGGACCGTGTTCCGGCGGGTGACGCTGCCGATGGTCATGCCGGGCGTGGTGGCGGGGGCGGTGCTGTGCTGGGCGCGGGCACTCGGGGAGTTCGGCGCGACGATCACGTTCGCGGGCAACTTCCCCGGCACCACCCGCACCATGCCGCTGGCCGTCTATCTCGCCCTGGAGACCGAGCCGGAGGCGGCGATCGTGCTCAGCCTGGTCCTGCTGGCCGTCTCCGTCGTCATCCTGGCCAGTCTGCGCGACCGGTGGGTGAGCGCGTCATGAGCCTGCGAGCCCGCCTGGTCGTCACCCGGCCCGCCTTCACCCTGGACCTGACGCTGGAGGTCGCGCCGGGCGAGGTGGTCGCGCTGCTCGGCCCGAACGGCGCGGGCAAGACCACCGCGTTGCGCGCCCTCGCCGGGCTCACCGGGCTGTCGCGGGGCGAGATCGTCCTCGACGGCCGGGCGCTGCACACCCTGCCCGCCGAGAGCCGCCCGGTGGGCGTGGTCTTCCAGGACTACCTGCTCTTCCCGCACCTGACGGCGCTGGACAACGTCGCCTTCGGGCCCCGCTGCCAGGGCGTGCCCAAAGCCGAGGCCCGCCGCGCCGCCACGGCCCTGCTGGAACGGGTCGGCCTCGCCGATCACGCCGCCGCCAGGCCCCGGCAGCTGTCGGGCGGGCAGGCCCAGCGCGTCGCACTGGCCCGCGCGCTGGCCGTACGGCCGCGCCTGCTGCTGCTGGACGAGCCGCTGGCCGCCCTCGACGCCCACACGCGGCTGGAGATCCGCTCCCGGCTGCGCCGCCACCTGGCCGACTTCGACGGCGCCACCGTCCTGGTCACCCACGACCCCCTCGACGCGATGGTGCTGGCCGACCGCCTGATCGTCATCGAGAACGGCGTGCTCGTCCAGCAGGGCGCCCCGGCCGAGGTCGCCCGCCGCCCGCGCACCGACTACGTCGCCCGCCTGGTCGGGCTCAACCTGTACCGGGGCGTGGCCGAAGCGGGCCGGGTCAGGGTCGGCGAGTTGCCGTTGCACACCTCGGAGCAGCTGGACGGGCCGGCGTTCGTCGCCTTCCCGCCCACCGCCGTCGCCCTGTACCGGAGCCGCCCCGACGGGAGCCCGCGCAACCTGTGGCAGGCCGTGGTCGGCGGCATCGAACGGCACGGCGACAACGTCCGCGTCCACCTCGACGGCCCCGTCACGGCCTTCGCCGACATCACCCCCGCCGCCGTCGCCGACCTCGACCTGACCCCCGGCCGGCGGGTCTGGGCCTCGGTCAAGGCCACCGAGACCCACGCCTACCCGGCATGAGCACCCGATCGGGCGACGGCCCACGACCGCGACGCCGTCCGCTCCGGCGGCGCCGCGGGCTCACCGGGGTGACAGCAGGGCCCGTACCTCCCGCAGGAGCGTGGGGAGCAGCAGCACCCCGGCGATGATCGGCGTCACCATGAACCGGAAGTCCTGGGCGGTGTTGGTGAGGAGCACGCAGAGCTGCTGGGCGCAGATCACCGCCGCCACGGCGGCCACCGTCCGGTTCCCGGTGCGCCGACGGGCCAGCGCGGCCGCCGCGTAGCAGAGGTGGCACCAGAGGGCCCCCCGCCACAGCAGCCATTCCAGCCGGTGGGCCCCGGCCGCGTCCAGGGCGGTCAGCGCGGCGGTCCGCAGCCCCTCGGAGAGCGGCCGGGCGCGCATGACCGCGGCGACCGGCGTGCCCTCCCACGCGGGTGGGAGCACCGGGTCGCGCAGCGAGAACCGGTAGAGCTCCCCGCCGGGGTCGCCGGCGGTCGAGCCGATCCGCCAGGCGAGCGCGGCGCGGCAGAGCCGGGCGTCCAGGATGACGCCCGGCGCGCGGACCAGCAGGTCGCGCCAGAGGTCCATGACCTCCGAGACGTGCCGCTCGGCCTCCCGGCCGTCGAAGTCCGGGTCGAAGTAGACGCGTGTCACGGTGTGGCAGGTCGCCCCGCGCAGCCAGGTCTCGATCGGGGCGATCCTGGTCAGCAGTTCCCGCTGCCCGCGGTCGAACAGCCCCGGACGCTCTGCGTAGGCCACGGCGAGGTCGCCGAAGACCGTCTGGTACGCGAAGACACGCGGCGGCGGGGCGATGCCGAGGGCCGGGTAGCCGGTGACCGTCAGCAGCGGTGGCACCGCCACCGCGACGGCCGCGACCGCCGCGGTCCACCGGCGCGCGACCGGCAGCAGCGGGACCAGCAGGGCGGCGGCGATCAGCGTCACGACGAAGCCGTTGTTGCGGAACAGGCCCGCCCCGAGGAGCTCCGCGCCCAGGGCTGCCAGGCGGGGGTCCCAGGCCCGGCCGCGCGGGCGCCGGCCGTCGGGGGCCGTGCCGCCGTCGGGGGCCGCGCCGCCGTCCGGGACCGTGCCACCGTCCGGGGCCATGCCGCTTTCCGGGACCGTGCCGCCGTTCGGGGCTCCGTCTCCCTTTCGGGACGCCGCGCGCGGGCGGGCCGCGATCCTGGCGGCGGTCCCGGCGGCGAGCAGGACGCAGATCGTGAACGGCACGTCCTTCCACATGGTCACGGTGAAGGCCCCGAGCGGCGGGAGCAGCGCCGCGCAGCCGACCGCCGCGACCAGCCACCGGCGGCGCGGGCCGTACGGCCGGAGGGCGCCGGCGAGGTGGGTCAGCGCGGCGGACATGGCGGTCGTCTGCAGGAGGGTCACCGGAGAAAGATCACCGGCGACCCGCAGGGACAGCCGGAGCAGGGCGTCGTAGGCGACCGAGTGGGTGGCGATCCAGGGCCCGGTGGTGACGTGCCGGACGTAGGAGACGGTGTCGGGGCTCATCAGCCCGGGATGGAGGGCGAGCCACCAGCCGAGCAGCACGAGCTGGCCGGTCGCGTAGCAGGCGAGCGGGAACCACAGGTCCCGGGCCGGCGCGCCGCCCCCGCCGGCCCCGCGGCCGTCCGGCCCGCTCTCCCCGGCCGGACGCGGCCCCGCCGTAGTGATCGTCATCGTCTTCCCAGCGCGTCGGGGCGGGGGGCCGTGCCCATCATCGGGTACGCCGGGGGCGAGTTCGGGCCGTTATACCCGGCCGTGACCGCATGAGTTGTCAAGTTTGCCGTTCGGCGGGGAAGGGCTCGTCCGCCCGTCGCCTCCCGGCATATCCGCCCACCGAATCACCACAAAGCACGTATTCGATGACATAAATCAAGGCTTTTCACAGGACATCGTGACGCATAGACCCCAGAAGCCATCGGGAGCCTCGATAAGATTCCCATTCAACCGACGTCAATTTGACCCGGAGCTCCCCTCATGAAGTCTCCTGCCCGCATGTTGCTGGCCACGTCATGTGCGCTGGCCCTGACCTCCGTTCCGGCCGTCGCCTGGAGCGCGGCACAGAGCGGTTCCACCATCACGATGAGCCCGGCGAGCACGCCGAAGCCCTCGCCGAAGCCGAAGTCGACGGCCAAGCCGAAGCCCGCCCCGGTGGACTGCGCCAAGGTCAAGTGCATCGCGCTGACCTTCGACGACGGCCCCGGAAAGTACGCCGACAAGCTGCTCGACACCCTCAAGAAGTACGACTCCAAGGCGACCTTCATGCTGGAGGGCCAGTACGCGAAGTCCCGTCCGGCGTTCGTCAAGCGGATGGTCGCCGAGGGCCATGACATCGGCAACCACAGCTACACCCACCCGCACCTGCGCGACCTGTCCGAGGACCGGATCCGCGAGGAGCTGAACAAGACCGTCGAGGTCGTCAAGAAGGCCTCCGGCAAGGCGCCGACCATGATCCGCCCGCCGTACGGCGAGCTGGACAACCGGGTGGTCGAGATCGCCAAGGAGATGCAGCTCCCGGTCGTGCTGTGGAACGGCGGCTCCCGCGACTGGGCCACCAAGAACGAGAAGGCCATCTACGACGAGGTGCTCAAGAACGCCAAGCGCGACGGCGTCATCCTGATGCACGACTGGGTCCCGCAGACCGTCACGGTGATGCCCAAGCTGCTCGACGCGCTGAAGAAGCAGGGCTACCACATGGTGGGGGTCTCCTCCATGCGCGGCGTGAAGGACCTGAAGCCCGGTGACATCTACCCGGCCGGCAGCGAGAAGGACGCCGACCTCTCGTCCGACGCGCCGCTCGGCGACAGCGGCGAGTACGCCGAGTCGCCCGCCGACGGCCTCTGAGACCACCTCCGGGCCACCCGCCTGCCCAGCCGCTGCATGGGCACCTCCACGTAGCGGTAGCTGAGCAGGCTCAGCACCACCGCCGCGGCGATCGTCGCCACCGACACCGCCGCCTGCACCGCCGGCTGCATGGCCCGGACGTCCCCGAGGACGGCCGAGACGGCCTTCAGCAGGGGGTGGTGCAGCAGGTAGAGCGAATAGCTGATCAGGCCCAGCTTGACCAGCGAGCGGGGGAGGCGGCGTTCGCGCAGGGCCATCGCGCCCGCGAACGTCGCCCCCGCGAGCGCGATCGTGGTGAACCACACGCCGGGCTGGACCCACCACCAGCCCGCCTGCGGCGACCACACCGGGGCCAGCGCCACCGGTACGGTGGCCGCGGCCACCGGCCAGAGCGGGCCGGTGCCCTGCTCCCAGCGGCGGATCGCGGTCCCGGTGAACATCACGGCCAGGATCGCCGCCCCCAGCCACGGCACGAAGCCGCTGAAGATCGTCAGCAGCACGGCCGTCACACCGAGCACCCAGGCGGCGATCGTCCGGAATCTGCCGCTGATCAGGCAGAACATCCCCACGGCGAACACCGCGCCGGCCGCGTAGGCGGGCCAGGGGCCCTTCAGCAGCGGCCCCGTGAGCACCAGCCCGGCCGCCACCGCCACGACGCCGAACCCTATGGCCAGGGACCCGCTCCGGCGGTGCAGGCCGCCGGTGAACAGCGCGGTGACCAGGAGGTAGAAGACCATCTCGTAGGAGAGCGTCCACATGGTGTCGGCCAGGCCACCCATGTGGAGCACGTCCAGCAGCATCGTGGCGTGCCCGAGCACGCCCGCCAGGTCGCGCGGCACCTCCTCGCGGACCGGCAGCCACACCGCCATGACCAGGACGATGGCCGTGACCAGCAGATAGACCGGGTAGAGCCGGAACCCCCTGCCGATCCAGAACGCCCGGACGTCACCCCGGCCCTCCAGCGACACCGGGATGATGTAGCCGCTGACCAGGAAGAAGACCAGGACGCCGTACATCCCGAGGTTGAACCAGTAAGGTCGCAGGGCGGGCATGAACCACGGCAGCAGGTGCTCCAGCAGAACCGCGACGGCGGCCAGGCCGCGCAGCGCGTCCAGCCATGCGAGCCGGGCGCCCGAGGCGGGTCGCGGGGGCGGGGGAAGGGCGGCGCTCGTAGACACCCATCCCAACTTACCGGCTCACCAGGCGTAGAAGGATAAAACCCGCAATTCCCAGGTATGACCTGCGATGTTCACGAATTCCCGGTGACTTCTTCCCCGCCCGGAGTGGTGACCGTTCCCGGGGTGCCCGGCGGCCGTCCCCGGGCCGGACCTGCCGGGAGCCGGTGATCCGGCGACCGGGCGACGGGCCCGACAGGCAGACGGACACCGACGGACGGGCGGATACCGGCGGCAGACGGATAGCGGGCCCGCCAAGTACCGGTGCGTGACGGATTCCGCGATCCGCCGATCTCCGTAACTTTGTGACCTGCAAGGACAACCGCAGGAAACACGGAGGAGAACGAGATGAACGACATCGCCAAGCTGGTCGAGCGCTACCTGGCCACCTGGAACATGACCGACGCCGCCGAGCGCCGCGCGGAGATCGACACCGTCTGGGCCGAGGAGGCCCGCTACGTCGACCCGCTCGCCGACGTCACCGGCCGCGACGCGATCGACGCCGTCATCACCGCCGTCCAGGGGCAGTTCCCCGGCCTGGTCTTCACCCTCGCCGGCGACGTCGACGCCCACCACGACGTGGCCCGCTTCACCTGGCACCTCGGCCCCGAGGGCGGCGAGGCCATCGTGGTCGGCTTCGACGTCGCGGTCCTGACGGCGGACGGCCGCATCCGGGAGGTCCACGGCTTCCTCGACCGGGTCCCCGCCGTCTGACCCGGCCCGCCGGATCCACCGGTTCGGGGGCACCGCCCAATGGCCGCCGGCACCCCGCCCACGGGCCCGGCACACCCCCGCCGGACCCCCTCACGCCCCCGCCGGACCTCCCCCCCGCGCTCCCGCCGGACCTCCCGGACGCCCCCGCGCTCCCGTCTCCCACGTAGAAAGGCACACCCGCCATGACCACCATCGGCGCCCCCACCACCGCCACCGACACCGCCGGCCTCCTGCGACTGGCGATGCGTCTGGACGCCGTCGTCACCGGCGTCAACGGCCTGGCCTATCTGGCCCTGGCCGGCCCGATCAACGACCTGCTCGGCCTGCCGGTCGGCCTGCAGCGCGGCATCGGGGCCTTCCTCGCCGTCTACGGTGTGGCGGTCTGGCTCGCCGCCGTCCCCGCCCGGATCTCCCGGACCGCCGCCGGAGCCGTCATCGCCGTCAACCTCGTGTGGACCGTCGTGAGCGTCGCGGAACTGGCCATGGGCGGTCTCGGCGTCACCACGCTCGGCGCCGTCTGGGTCCTGATGCAGGCCGCGGTCGTCGGCGGCTTCGCCGCCCTGCAGTTCCTCGGCCTCCGCAGGGCACGGTGAGCGACCGAGTGGACGGCCGGGCTCCCCTCACCCGGCCGCCCACCCCACGGGCACCCCGTGGACGGGTACGGCGCGGCCCCGCGGAGCAACGCTCCTCCGCGGGGCCGCGCCGTGTCCGCCTACTCCCACTCGATGGTGCCCGGCGGCTTGCTCGTCACGTCGAGGACGACGCGGTTGACCTCGCGGACCTCGTTGGTGATCCGCGTGGAGATCCGGGCGAGCACGTCGTAGGGGACGCGGGACCAGTCGGCGGTCATGGCGTCCTCACTGGAGACCGGGCGCAGCACGATCGGGTGACCGTAGGTGCGGCCGTCGCCCTGGACTCCCACCGAGCGGACGTCGGCCAGCAGCACCACCGGGCACTGCCAGATCTCCCGGTCGAGCCCGGCGCGGGAGAGCTCCTCGCGGGCGATGGCGTCCGCCTCGCGGAGGGTCTCCAGGCGCTCGCGGGTGACCGCGCCGACGATCCGGATGCCGAGCCCCGGCCCGGGGAACGGCTGGCGCCAGACCATCGCCGGGGGCAGCCCCAGCTCCTCGCCGGCCCGGCGGACCTCGTCCTTGAACAGGGTGCGCAGCGGCTCCACCAGCGTGAACCGGAGATCCTCGGGGAGGCCGCCGACGTTGTGGTGGGACTTGATGTTGGCGGTGCCGGTGCCGCCGCCGGACTCGACCACGTCGGGGTAGAGGGTGCCCTGCACGAGGAAGTCGACCGGGCCGTCGGCGAGGATGGCGCGCTGCTCGTCCTCGAACACCCGGATGAACTCCCGGCCGATGATCTTCCGCTTCTCCTCGGGGTCGGTGACCCCGTCGAGCGCCTTCAGGAAGCGCTCCTGGGCGTCGACCACGCGCAGCTTGACGCCGGTCGCGTCGACGAAGTCGCGCTCGACCTGCTCGGCCTCGCCCTTGCGCAGCAGGCCATGGTCGACGAAGACGCAGGTCAGGCGGTCGCCGATGGCCCGCTGCACCATGGCGGCGGCCACCGCGGAGTCGACCCCGCCGGACAGGGCGCAGATGGCCCGGCCCTCCGGGCCGATCTGGGCGCGGACCGACTCGACGGCGTCCTCGACGATGTTGAGCATCGTCCAGGAGGGACGGCAGCCGGCCGCGTCGAGGAAGTGCTTCAGCACCGCCTGGCCGTGCTCGGAGTGGAGCACCTCGGGGTGGAACTGCACGCCGTACAGGCCCCGCTCGGGGTGCTCGAAGGCGGCGACCGGCGTCTGCGGGGTGGCGGCGGTGACGACGAACCCCTCGGGGGCGGCGGAGACGCTGTCGCCGTGGGACATCCACACGGCCTGCGCGACCGGCAGCCCGGCGAACAGCACGCCCTCCTGCCGCACCTCCAGCGGGGTGCCGCCGTACTCGGCCAGGCCGGTGCGGGCCACCGTGCCGCCGAGCTGCTGGGCCATGGCCTGGAAGCCGTAGCAGATGCCGAAGGTCGGCACCCCGGTCTCGAACAGGCCGGCGGGGACGGCGGGGGCGTTCTCGGCGTAGACCGACGAGGGACCGCCGGACAGGATGACGGCCTTCGGCTTCTTGGCCATCATCTCCTCGACCGGCATCGTGCTCGGGACGATCTCGGAGTAGACGTGGCATTCACGCACCCGTCGCGCGATCAGCTGCGCGTACTGCGCGCCGAAGTCGACGACCAGGACCGTGTCGAAATCAGACACCAAGACCCCCAAAGAAACCACAGCGGTGGGTTCAGTCTATCGGCGCTCGCCGGCACGCCCGCGCCGAGCCGGAAAAGGGGGTCCGGGGGTCCGCGGAAGCCGTACGGGGTCCGCCGGCGGTACGGAGCACGGGGCCCGCGCCGAGCCGGAGAAGGGGCTTCCGGGGTTCCGGGGACGTCCCCGGACGTCCCCGGACGTCCGAGCGTGTGGTCAGAGGATGTCGGGAAGCAGGCCCAGCGGCGGGGAGCCGAGGTCGAGCATCGCGGTGTGGAAGCGCTTGAGCGAGAACTCCGCGCCCCAGGCCGCCCGCGCCCGCTCGCGCAGGTCGAGGATCTCCAGCTTGCCCCAGGTGTAGCGGCCGTAGGTCGGGTCGAAGGTGGCCCGCGCCGCCTCCGACATCGCCGCCGGTCCGCCGATGTGGGTGTCGGCCTCGAAGCGGCGGGCGCCCTCCTCGACCGTCATCGAGCCGGTGTGCACGCCGATCGCGCAGGCCAGCCGGGTCACCCGGATCAGCGCCTCCAGCCACACGCCGATCTCGAAGCGCGGGTCGTCGGGCGCGAAGCCCTCCTCGACGCACAGTTCCTCGGCGTAGTGCGCCCAGCCCTCGGCGAACGCCATCGACATCAGCGTCCGGCGCACGTCGGAGGGCGCGTGGCGCAGCGCCCGGCCGTGGGAGAAGTGGCCGGGCGCGACCTCGTGCACGTTGATCGCGGGCAGCGTGGTCGCGCTGAAGACCTCCAGCCACTCCTCGATGTCGCGCTCCGGCCAGGTGGGGTCCGGCGGGGTGATGTGGTACCACGAGGGGCCGTCGGGCTCGCCCGGCGCGGCCCAGCTCATCATCGCCATGGCCCAGCGCCGTGACTCGGGCGCCAGGCCGACCAGGCACTCGCCGTCGTGGTAGGGCACCAGGTCCCTCTCGCGGGTGAAGGCGACCGCCCGCTCGGCGCCGGTCCGCGCGGCGTCCATCACCCCGTCGATGCCGGGGTGGTCGCGGACCAGCTCGCGCGCCGCCTCCAGCGGGGAGCGGCCCGCCGTACCGAGCTTCGCGCACGACTCGGCGAGGCGCTCCATGAGCCGGTCGCGCTCGGCGTCGGCCCGCGCGGCCAGGACGCCGAGGTCCACCGGCAGGCCGTCACCCGCGCCCATCAGCAGGGTCAGCCCCTCGGCGCCGAGCGAGGCGTCGGGGTCGCCGGAGCGGGACGCCTCCTCCACGTGCTCCACCAGCCGGGCGTGGGCCTTGAGCGCCGCCTCCCGCACGGAGGCGTCCGCGTCCTCGGGCACCCCGGCGGCCAGGCCCCGCACCGCCCCCAGCAGCGCGGAGGCGACCGGCGCGCTGAGCCGGTCGAGCGAGGCGATCGCGCCCTCGACCGCCTCGGGCCAGCGGGCGAGGTGGGCGAGTCTGGCCGCGGTCCGCTCCGCCTCGGGGGCGTACTCCCGGTCGTAGCAGGCCAGGTCGAGGTTGTTCAGGTGGGCGAGCGGGCTGCGCCGGTGCAGCTCCAGCTCGCCGAACGCCGCCCGGGTGGCCGCCTCGAAGACCTCCAGGTGGGCGGCGTCGTGGGGATCGTCCGGCGGCGCGCCCTCCCCCAGCGCGGCCAGCCCCGCGCGCACCCCCTCGGGGGAGAGGTCCTGCACCACCCCGTCGTACTCGTGCCGCCCGGCCGCCTCCCGGGCCTCGGCCACGGCCATGTCACACACCGCACGCAGGCGGGAGTCGAGTTCACTCATGCAGGCGAAGCTATCCCAGACGGCCTCCCGCGCCGAGCCCCGAATCGAAGGCCCCGCGGACCACGCCGTCTCCCGGCGACCGCCACGAGGCGCGACGCCCTGCCGTCGGCCCCGTTCCCTCCCCGGCCCCGCGCGGACGCCCGTCGGGCACCTCCGGCCTGCCGAGCAGCGCGCGGGCGACCCCGGCCCCCGCGCGGAAGCCCGTCGGCGACCCGCCGGGAAACGGGCGTACGGCGCGGCCCGTGGAAAACCGGTCGAGCGGCGTGGGACGGCGGTGGGAGGATGCCGGAATGCCCCTCCGCATCACCACATTGGCCGAACGTCCCCATTTCCGCGACGAGCTGTGGGACATGCCCACCTCCTGGCCGGAATTCATGCTCTGCGATCCGACGGGGGCGCTGTTCTACGAGGTCTGCGTCGAGAAGTACGCGGAGTTCGTGCTGGTCGCCGACGATGACGACGAGCCGGGGCGGCTCGTGGCCAAGGCGATGAGCGTGCCGTTCGCCTGGCCCCGCGACGAGCTGCCGGACGGCGGGTGGGACGCCGTGATGCTGTGGGCCTGGCACACCCGGATGACCGGCGCGGAGCCCGGCACGGTGTCCGCCCTGGAGATCACCGTCCGCCCCGACCGCCTGGGGACGGGCCTGTCGCCGCTGATGCTGGCCGCCCTGCGCGACAACGCCGCCCGCCTCGGGTTCGGCGAGCTGCTGGCCCCGGTGCGGCCCAACGCCAAGCACCTGGAGCCGCGCACCCCGATGGCGGAGTACGCCGCCCGCACCCGTCCCGACGGCCTGCCGGCCGACCCGTGGCTCCGCGTCCACGTGCGTGCGGGCGGCACGATCGTCAAGGTCGCGCCGCGCTCGATGACGGTGCCCGGCACGCTCGCCGAGTGGCGCGAGTGGACCGGCCTGCCCTTCGACGTCAGCGGCCCGGTCGAGGTGCCCGGCGCCCTCGTCCCGGTCCACTGCGACGTCGAGCAGGACCACGCCGTCTACGTCGAACCCAACGTCTGGATCCGCCACCGCCTCACCGCCCCGGCCTGAGCGCTCGCCCGCTCCACGGCCTCGGTGATCTCCGCATCGGACGGCAGAGGTCCCACCTGCGCGGATGACCTCCCGGACCACCTATCGGTGGCGTACGCTGTCGTCATGGGCGAAGCCGCGTACGAAATTCCCTTGGAGGATCTTCACGCGCATCCGGAGCGCTGGGACGATGCGATCGAGTCCGCCGTGCAGGGACGGGTGATCGCCCTCACCGGCAGGGGAGAACGACTGGCCGCCGTCGTTCCCGCCGACCAGATCGACCTCGTGGATCGTCTGCGAGAGACCATCGAGGTCCTCTCCGACACCGAGGCGGTCCAGGCGATCGTGGAGTCACAGGCGTCGATCGCCGCCGGAGAAGGCGTCCGGGGTGCTGACGCGATCCGCGCGCTTCTCGATCACCGGTGAACGACCAGCCAGAGCCGGCGTCCTTCGAACCGGTGCTGGGCACCGCGGCCCGCCGAGCCATCTCCGACAAGCTTCCACCCGATGTCGCGGCGGGCGCGGTGGAGTTCATCACCGGCGCATTGATGAGAAACCCCTATCGCGTCGGCAAAGAACTCCACGAACCGCTCACCGGCGTGTACAGCGCCAGGATCATGCGAGACTGGCGCGTCCTGTACAAGATCCGTGATGACCTGAACCCACGGGAAGTCCATGTCCTGGACATTCGCCACCGTGGGGACGCCTACCGGCGTCGCTGAGCACTCAACTCACCCAGACCTGCGACGAGTCGCCGAACAGCGGATGGGACGGCGTGATCCTGTGGGCAGGTTCGAGCGGGACGCCGCGGTCGTCGACTTCACCTCCCATCTGCTCGCCGGACTGGCACGCACCGAGGACATCGCGGTGTTGCATCAGGTCCTGACCGAGGCCCTGCCCTGGAGCACGTTCCTGCCTCCGGAAGACATGGACTCGATGCTCACCGAACTGGTGGACACGGCGCGTGGAACGGCGGTTCCGGAGAATTCCACCCCGATCGCGCTCCTGCTCACCCAGTGGCGGCACAGCGCCGAGATATACGCGGATCCGGCCCTGCTCTCCGTCCTCACCCGCGAACCCGGCGGCGACCTCGGCCCACCTGCCAAGGTCACAGACTGATCCTCAAGGCAACGGTCGTTCGCGGTTTCCGGCGAGTCAGGCCGCCCCGTCCCCCGTTCCGGTGATCCGGTCGAGAAGCGCCTCAAGGGTCTTCTCGTCCGTGGACGGGGACATGACCGTGACGCGCAGGTGGCGGACGCCGCCGATCTCGGCCGAGGTCAGGTGGAAGGAGCCGTCGGCCATCAGGCGCTCGCGGATCGCCGCCTGGTCGCCCGTGCCGTACCGGAAGCAGACGATGTTGCTCTGCGGCTCGTACGGGAAGACGAACCCGGGCCGCTCCCGGCCCAGCTCCCACAGACGGCGGGCGGCGGCGTACCGTCCCGCGACGTACTCGCCGAGTCCCCGCTCGCCCCGCCAGGCGAGGTTCAGGAAGATCTTCAGGCCCAGCGCGGCCTTGGCGCACTCCACCGTACGGCCGGCCGAGTCGAAGTCCTGGTCGCCGTAGAACAGGTAGCTCGCCCGCTGCCGGAACGCCGCGTCCAGGTCGTCCTTGCGCCGGGTCAGCACGGCCGCGGCCACCCCTGAGGTGCGCAGCATCTTGTGCGCGTCCCAGATCAGCGAGTCGGCCAGCCCGATCCCGTCGAGCAGGTGCCGGTGCCCGTCCGACAGCAGGGCCGACGCGCCGTGGGCACCGTCCACGTGGAACCAGATCCCGTTGTCCGCGCAGAACCCGCCGACGCCGCGCAGGTCGTCGTAGAGGCCGGTGCCCGTCGCGCAGGCGTTCGCCACCAGGGCCATCGGCCGCCGGCCCGCCCGCCGTACCCGGTCCAGGGCAGCGGGCAGGCGGGCGACGTCGATCCGGCCGAGCGGGTCGGCGTCCAGCGGGACGACGGCCCGCTCCCCCAGGCCGAGGATCGCGGCGGCGCGGGTCAGCGAGTAGTGGGACGCCTCGGGGACGAGCAGCGCGAGGTCGCCGGGAACCCCGCCGGCCCAGGCGTCCGGCGCGGCGGCGGCGCGGGCGGCCAGCAGCGCGGTGAGGTTGGCCAGCGACCCGCCGTGGGTGAGCACCCCGCCTCCGGACTCCCCGAAACCGGCCCTGCCGAGCATCCAGCGCACGACCTCGAACTCGACGGTCGCCGCCGCCGCGCCCATCTCATAGAACGCCATCGTGTTGTTGGTCACGCCGTGCACGAGGTCGGCGAGCGCGGCGGGGAAGTCGGGGGCGGCGACCTGGTGGCCGAGGGAGGCGGGGTGGTGCGGCCGGCTCCCCTCCGCGAGATAGGCCGCCAGGAACTCCGCGTGGCTGTCCGGAGTCATCCCGCCCTCGCGGATCCACCGCGCCAGACCGAGCCGTTCGGCCAGCTCACGCGGCGGGCGGCGGCCCAGGGCCGGTGTCAGGCCCCGCCGGCTCTCGTCCACGTGCACGGCCAGCTCCTCTACGGTCGCCGCGGCGGCCCGCACGAACTCCTCCACATCCCACGTCACACCGGAATACTGGGCCACCCGGTCCGGGATGACCAACCGCGGCCGGATACGCGGACGGTCAGAGGCCGGGCATTACCTGCCTTGAGCAAGGAAGTCTCACCCCGTTGCGGCACGACATCGCACGTTGCACAAATGTTACTTGTTTAAAGTAATTAAATCACCGTATGTTGTGCGGCATGCCACGCCAGAGAAAGGGGCCCATCGAGGGGACCCCTGCCGAGGCGGCCGTTCTCACGACCGTCCTGACGAGCGGCCCCGTCGCCCGAGCCGAGATCGCCCGCCTCACCGGACTGTCCTCACCTGCGATCACCCGTGCCGTGAAGCCGCTGCTGGACGCGGGATACCTCGAATACGACGAGGCGGCCGAACCACTGAGCCCCGACGAGGCACGCCTCGGGCGCCCCAGCCGCCCGCTGCGCATCCGGGCCCTGCACACGGGCAGCGTGGGCATCAAGATCACCGGCGACGAACTCATCGGCGTGGTCTGCGACCTGGCCGGCACCCCTCGCGTCACCAAGCGGCGCGCGCTCGCCCGGCACGTGCCGTACGAGGTCATCGCTCAGGTGGCGTCCCTCCACGGGCAGCTGCTCACGGCCGCGGAGCGGGTGGGTTTCGCGCTCCCACCGCGCCATCTGGGCATCACTCTGTCGGGAGAGGTCGACCACGAGACCGGCTACGTCCGGTACTCGCCCTTCCTGCGCTGGCATCACGTCGACCTGGGCAGGACGCTCTCGGCCGAGCTGGGCCTTCCCGTCGTGGTGGAGAACGACGTCAAGGCGCTGACCATCGCCGAGAAGTGGTTCGGCCTCGGCCGCGGTGTGGCCAACTTCGCCGTGGTTACCGTCGGCGCCGGAATCGGTTGCGCCCTGGTCGTCGACGACGCGCTGGTGCGCGGCGCGCACAGCGTGGCCGGCGAGATCGGTCACCTGCCCCTGGGCGATCGGTCGGTGCTCTGCCATTGCGGCGCCCACGGCTGTGTCGAGGCGCAGGCGTCGACCACCGCCCTGGAGATCGCCTCGCGCAGGGCGACCGGCCGGGACGATCTGACCTTCGGCGACGCGGTCGAGTTGGCCCGCGCCGGCGATCCGGCCGTCATGGCCGTGTTCGCCGACGCCGGCGCCCTCATCGGGCGGGCGCTGGCGTCGGTGGCCAATCTCCTGGGGCCTGAGCAGATCATCGTCGCCGGAGAGGGCGTGGCCACCTACGACCTGTTCGAGACGGCCATCCGCGAGGCGTTCACCGAGCACGCCTTCGGCGCCGCCCTTCGTGTCGCGGTGCACGTCAGAGACCTGCCGTTCGAGGAGTGGGCCCGCGGAGCCGCGGCGACGGCCATCGAGGCGGCGGCGTTCCCGTCATGGGCTCCGGCCACAGGTTCCCGACGCGTCAATGGAGATTCCGTTGCTTGATCATCACTGGGAGACGGCCTTCGGCGACCTGAACATCGGCCTCCGTCTCGACGACGGCACGCTGACGTGGTCGGCGAGCCGCGAGGGCGTCGTGCTGACCTCGCCGGCGCCGATCCGGCTCACCGGCGCCGACGGTGAAGACCTGCTCGCCGGCCTGTCGTTCGTCTCGACGGGCGAGCGTGCCGTACACGAGGACTACGAGCTCATCGTCGGCAAGCGGGTCGGCGGTCACCGGGTCGAGCACCGCGAGCGCACCGTCCGTTTCCGCATCGCCGCGGGCGAGCTGTCGGTCGTGCTGCGCGCCGCCGCCGACGGCGTCGCGCTCCGCCTCGTCCTGCACGGCCTGCGCGGCAGGAACATCCGCGGCGGCGACGTCCACCTCCGCCTTCCGGCCGCGGCTCGCACCTGGCCTCTGACCTACACCCCCTGGTACGAGACCATCCGGTTCTCCTCCAGCCTTGACGTGCTCGAACCCGGCGACTACGGATTTCCCTTCCTGGCCCAGATCGATTCCGGCCTCCACGTCCTGGCGACGGAGGCAGACCTGGACGGGCGGTACGGCGGCGCGCTGGCCCGCTACACCGGCGCCGGGGAGCTCGCCTTCACCCTCGCCGAGGACGTGACCCTCCTCGCCGACGAGGTGGCGAGCCCCTGGCGAGTCCTGATCGCCGGTGACCTCGCCACCATCGTCTCCTCACACCTGGTGGAGGACCTCGCCCCCGCCGCCGCCGAGCCGGCCCCCGCGTGGGCGCGCCCGGGACGGGCCGCCTGGTCGTGGTGGTCGGACTTCTTCAGCGGCGCCCACCTGGACAAGCAGATGCGCATGCTGGACTACGCGGCCGCGCGCGGCTGGGAGTACGTGCTGGTCGACTGCGGCTGGGATCCGGCATGGATGCCGGATCTGGTCTCGGCCGCGAGCACCCGCGGCATCGGGGTGTTCGTCTGGGTCGCCTGGGACCGGCTGGGCACCGACGAGCAGAGACGCCAGCTGGCCGAGTGGGCCTCCTGGGGGGTGGCCGGAATCAAGGTCGACTTCATGGAGTCCGAGGCCCAGTCGCGCTACCGGTGGTACGACTCGGTGATCGCCGAGTGCCGCCGGGTCGGCCTCATGATCAATTTTCACGGCTCGGTCATTCCCCGGGGATGGGCCCGCACCCACCCCCACGTCATGAGCTACGAGGCGGTCCGGGGCGCGGAATACTACGTCTTCTACGGCGAGCCGCTGACCGCCGAGCACAACACCATCCTTCCCTACACCCGCAACGTCGTCGGCTCGGCCGACTACACACCGGTGACCTTCTCCGCCAAGGGCCGCCAGACGACCGAGGCGCACGAACTGGCGCTGGCCGTCGTCCTGGAATCGGGCCTGCTGCACTTCGCCGACGAGATCGACGAGTACCAGGCGCGGCCCATCGCCCAGGCCGCGATCGAGCGCATCCCCGCCCACTGGGACGAGACCCGGCTGCTCGGCGGGCGGCCGGGCGAGTACGCGGTGCTGGCACGACGCTCCGGCGACGACTGGTTCATCGGCGCCGTCGCCGCGGGCCGGAGCGTGGACACCGACATCGACCTGGCCGGCCTCGGCGTCGGCCCCGGCCACCGGATCACGCTCATCGAGGACGACGCCGACGGCGGGCTGACCGAGTCACGACACCCCGACGGCGTCGGCCGGCTCCCGCTGCGCCTGCGGCCCAATGGAGGCGCGCTCTGCGTCGCGGCCCGCGGTGAGCCCACGGCCCGGCGGCGGGATCGGCCCGCCGTCCGCGTGGACTCACCACTGCTGTTCGCCCGTCCCGGCACGGACGCTCGCATCCGTGCCGAGGTCACCGGCGGAGGCGAGGTCCACCTGGAAGTGCCGCCGGACTGGCCGAGCCCCCGGCTCCTCCGACGAGAGCCCGGAGCGGACGGGACCGAGGTCTCCTGGTCGGTCCCCGTACCGGAGTCCTTCTCTCCGTCACGGCTCGCCGTACTCGCCGTGCACGCGGGACGGCCGCGCGCCGCCGAGCGCTCGGTGATCGCGCACGTGCGGGTGGCGCACCCGTTCGGGCCGGGGGAGACCGCGCTGGAACGGGTTCGCCCGACGCGTTCGAGCAACGGGTTCGGACCGGTCGAGGTCGACCGGTCCAACGGCGGCGGCGACCCCGGCGACGGCCGCCCGATGCATGTCGCGGGCCACCACTTCGAACACGGGCTGGGCGTGTGCGCGCCCGCGTCGATCACCTACGCCGTCGGCGGGACCGCGCACACCTTCGTCGCCGGCATCGGCATCGACGACGAGACACCGGGATCGGCCCCCGCGACCTGCCGGGTGCTCGCCGACGGCCGGGTGGTCGCCGAGGTGACGGTGGCCCCCGGAGAACCCGTCCGCCCGCTGGAGGCCGACATCACCGGCGCGCGACTGCTCGAACTCGTGGTCGAGCAGGCCGGCGCCGGTGAGGTCACCCCGCACATCGACTGGATCGCACCGCGCGTCCAGGCCTGAAGGTCAGATCAAGGAAGGTTCTCATGAGCACGAAGTGGACTGCGGTCTCACTCCTCGCGGCGGCCGCGCTCACGCTCTCGGCCTGCGGCGGCTCGGACACCGAGGCCGCCGACGCCGGTGGCATCCGGTTGACCTACGCCATCTTCTCCACCGACCAGCAGCCCGCCATGCAGAAGGTGGTGGACGCGTTCGAGAAGGACCACCCCGGCATCGACGTCGCCGTCCAGGTCATCCCCTGGACCGACTACTGGACCACCCTGCAGAACTCGGCCGCCGGCGGCACCGGGCCCGACGTGGCATGGATGCTGGGCTCCAAGATCGCGCCGTACGCCGACGGCGGCGTCCTGCAGCCTCTCGACGAGACGATCAGCGCCGCCGGCACGAACCTGTCGGCCTACCCCCAGCAGCTCCTGCCGCTCTTCAAGCGCGACGGCAAGACCTACGCGCTCCCCAAGGACTTCGACACCATCGGGCTCTGGTACAACAAGGCCATCTTCGACGCGGCCAAGCTGCCTCACCCGAACGCGGACTGGACCTGGGACGACGTCGTCAAGAACGCCAAGGCTCTGACGGACAAGGGCAAGGGCGTGTACGGCATCGCCGCTCCGGTGGAGGCGCAGGCCGGTTATTACAACACCATCTACCAGGCCGGCGGCCATGTCATCAGCCCGGACGGCAAGACCTCCGGTTATCAGGAGCCGGCCAGCCTCAACGGGCTGCGGTTCTGGACCGACATGATCAAGAACGGCTACTCCCCCGACCTGAAGTCGCTCAGCGACACCGAGGCCGTGGCCCAGTTCATGGGCGGCAAGATCGCCATGTACTACAGCGGATCCTTCTACGCCTACCGCTTCGCCCACGACGACTACACCTCCAAGAACGTCGACGTCACCGAGCTGCCCGCGGGCGTCAAGGAGGCGACCGTCATCAACGGCCTCGGCAACGTGGCCCTCGCCTCCTCCAAGCACCCCCGGGAGGCGGCCGAACTCGCGGTCTTCCTCTCGGGCGAGCAGGCGTCGCGGATCCAGAGCGAAACCGGCACCGTACTCGGCTCCCACTCCGGCACCCAGCAGGCGTGGGTCGACGCGGCGCCCCAGTTCAACCTGCGGGCGTTCCTCGATCAGCTGCCCAACGCCGTGGTGTACCCGGTGTCCGAGAACACCGACGCCTGGTCCAGCCGGGAGAGCGAACTGCTGACTCCGGCCTGGAACGGCGAGACCTCGGTCGAGGAGGCCGCGAAGTCCCTGGCCACAGCCATGAACGAAGCCCTGGCGCAGGAACGGCAGTAGAGACGGTTCCCCATGACGCACCTCGACACCCGGAAGCCCGGGACGGGCCGGCGGTCTCCGGACGGCAACGCGGCCCGTGAACCGGAGGTCTCCCGCCACCCCGACAACCGCTGGGCCGCTCTTCTGCTGGCCGGACCGCTGCTGGGGCTGGCGGTCTTCTACCTGTGGCCGCTGGCCCGCACCCTGGTCCTCTCCTTCTCGGAAGGCAACCCGTTCCAGGGTTACCGGATCGAGGGCCTGGGCAACTGGGCGCAGGCGCTGAAGGACCCCCACCTCCCGCGCGCCCTGGGGAACACCCTTCTCTACGCCGGGATCGTGCTCCTGGGCGTGCCGCTCGCGATGGTGACCGCCGCCCTGATGCACCAGAGCGGCCTGCGCGGCCGCGGCCTGTACCGCACGCTGTACTTCCTTCCCGTGGTGACCATGCCCGCCGCCGTCGCCATGGTGTGGCGCTACATCTACAACGGCGATTTCGGCCTCCTCAACCAGGTCCTCGGCTTCTTCGGCGGCCCGCACGAGGCATGGGTCGCCGATCCGGACACCGCCCTGTTCGCCGTGGCGGTCGTCGGCGTCTGGACCACCTTCGGCACGAACCTCGTCATCCTGGCGGCGGGGCTGGACGCCGTCCCCGCCTCGGTGGTGGAAGCGGCCGGAATCGACGGCGCGGGGCCCGTGCGGGTCTTCCGCCACATCACCGCACCGCTGCTGTCGCCGTCGGTGTTCCTGGTGTCGACCCTGTCGGTCATCGGCTCACTGCAGATGTTCGACCTGCTCTTCATCATGATGGGGCGCAACAATCCCGCGCTGCGCGATTCGAAGACCATCGTGTACCTCTTCTACGAAGAGGCGTTCGTCCGCAACGACCGGCCGCTGGGAGCGGTCATCGCCATCATCGCCCTGGCGATCACCCTCGTGGTCACCGCGGTCCAGTTCCGGCTCCAGCGGCGGTGGGTGCACTATGGCTGACCGCCGTAGGGCCGGCGCCGGGCGCCTGCTCACCCATCTGATCCTGCTCGCGGGCGCCGCCGTGATGGTGTTCCCGTTCGTATGGCAGTTCCTCACCTCGCTCAAGACGCTGAGCGAGTCGACGAGCGCGCCGCCGACGTTGCTGCCCCGGCACTGGCGCTGGGACAACTACGCGACGTTCTTCGATCTGATGCCCGTCATGTCGATGACGGCCAACAGCGTCATGACCCTGGTACTGCGGGTCGCGGGCCAGCTGCTCTTCGCATCACTGGCCGCCTTCGTCTTCGCCAGGCTGCGCTTCCGCTTCAGAAAGCCTCTGCTGTCGGCCTTCCTCATCGTCCTCATGGTCCCGCCGCAGCTGTTCGTCATCCCGCAGTACGAGGTGATCCGCCAGGCGGGGCTGCTCAACACCGTGCCCGCACTGGCACTGCCGGGGATCTTCAGCGCCTTCGGCGTGTTCCTGCTGTACCAGTTCATGCGGACGATCCCGGCCGAGGTCGATGAGGCGGCAAGACTCGACGGGGCCAACCCGTTCCAGATCTACCTGCGGATCGTCCTGCCGATGTGCAGGCCCGCGCTGGCGGCGCTGACGATCATGACGGCGCTGTTCTCCTGGAACGACCTGCTCTGGCCGCTGATCGTCAACACCAGGCCGGACATGATGACCCTGCCCGTCGGCCTGGCGACCCTGCACGGGGTCACCATGACCGACTATCCCGTGCTGATGGCGGGCTCCCTGCTGGCCATCCTTCCCATGGTGCTGTGCTTCGTGCTGCTCCAGCGGCAGTTCATCCAGGGGATCGCCATGTCGGGCAGCAAAGGCTGACGCCGCGCACCGTCGACCGCCATACGGAATCGCCACGCAGAAAGGACGCCCATGCCCCTTGTGACCTACCTGGCCGACCGGCGAATGTGGCTGTTGCGGACCCCCGGGTCCTGCTACGCCTTCGCACTGGACGCCGATGACCGACCGTGTCACGTTCACTGGGGCCCCCCGCTGACCGCCGAGCAGGCGCTCACCGTACCGCCCGCACCGCGCCGCGACACCAGTAGTTTCACCCAGCCGGGGTACGGCGAGCTGGAAGGCCCGGGTTTCGGCGCCCCCTCCCTCCGGCTGATCTACGCCGATCACGGCGAGGGCGTGGAGTGGCGCCATCTCGACCACGAGATCGACGGGGGCCGCCTGTCCGTCCGCTTCGCCGACCGCCACCACCCCCTGGAGATCACCCTCCACTACCGCGTGCACGACGACGGCGACGTGATCGAACGCTGGACGACGCTGCGCCACACCGGCGCGGACGACGCCGAGCCCATCACACTGGAGCGCTGCGACTCGGCGGCGTGGACGCTGCCACCGCGCGACGGTGTCCGGCTCAGCCACATGGTCGGCGGCTGGTCGGCGGAGAACCAGGTGCGGCGCGAGGAGCCACCGGTCGGCGAGACCGTGCTGACCAGCCGCCGCGGCACCACCGGGCACCACGCCAACCCGTGGATCATGCTCGATGACGGAACCGCCACCGAGGAGCGGGGCGAGGTGTGGAGCGCGGCCCTGGCCTGGAGCGGAAGCTGGCGAATCACCGTGCAGCGGCCTCCCTTCGACGCCGTCGGCTTCACCGGCGGCTTCGGCCACGAGGGACTGCGCCTACGGCTGGCCCCCGGGCGGTCCTGGCACACCCCGATCTTCGCCGGCGTATACGGCTCGGCGGGCTTCGGCGCCGTCAGCCGGGCCTGGCACGCCTACACCCGGCGGCACGTCCTGCCCCACCCGGACGAACTGCGGCCCGTCGTCTACAACTCCTGGGAGGCCACCGGCTTCGACGTCGACCTCGACGGCCAGGTCCGGCTCGCCGACCGCGCGGCCGCCCTCGGCGCGGAGCTGTTCGTGCTCGACGACGGCTGGTTCGGCGACCGCAGCAGCGACCGCGCCGGGCTCGGCGACTGGCAGGTCAACCCCGAACGCTTCCCCGGCGGGCTGAACAAGCTGATCGGGGCGGTACGGCAACGCGGAATGCGCTTCGGCCTGTGGGTCGAGCCCGAGATGGTCAACCCCGACAGCCGCCTCTACCGTGAGCACCCCGACTGGGTCCTGCACATGCCGCACCGGCGTCGCACCACGCTCCGCAACCAGCTCGTGCTCAACTTCGCCAGGCCCGACGTGGCCGCGTGGGCGTACGACTGGCTGGACCGGCTGTTGTCGGAGCACGGGATCGACTTCCTGAAATGGGACTTCAACCGGGCTTTCACCGAGGCCGGCTGGCCCGGCCAGGACGACCCCGACCGGCTCTGGATCGACCATGTGCGCAACGTCTACGCCATCATGGACCGGCTGCGCGCGGCTCACCCGGGTGTGCGGATCGAAGCGTGCGCCGGGGGCGGCGGCCGGACCGACCTCGGCGTCCTGAGCCGTACCGACCAGATCTGGACCTCCGACAACACCGACGCCGTGGACCGGCTGGTCATCCAGTACGGATTCAGTCAGGTCTATCCCGCCGGCACCATGGTCGCCTGGGTCACCGACAGTCCCAACCCGCTCACCGGCAGGCTGGTGCCGCTGCGCTTCCGCTTCCACGTCGCCATGGCCGGCGTCCTCGGCCTGGGCGGCGACCTGTCCGCCTGGGACGAAGCCGAACTGGCGGAGGCGGCCGAGCTGGTGGCCGAGTACAAGCGCATCCGGCCGGTGGTCCAGCACGGCGCGCTGCACCGGCTCGGCACGCCCGGCGAGTCGCTCAGCGGCGTGCAGTACGTCCACGGTGACGACATCGTGATCCTCGCCTATCGGGTCAGGACCCGTTTCGGCCACCACGCCGCCAGGCTGCGCCCCGCCGGGATGGACCCGGACGCCCGCTACCGCGACGTGGTGACGGGCCGGATCCACCACGGCGCGGTCCTCGCCTCCCACGGGTTGGAGCTGGACCTGCCGCAAGGTGATCACGCCAGCGCGCAGGTTCATCTCGTCAGACAGGATCCGTGATCGGACGGACGGGGAACAGAGCGCGCGGCCCGACCCGGCGGAGGAGCCGGAGGTCAGGTCACGCCGGCGATCGGCAGGCGGAGGGCACCGGGGGCGGCCTCGGGGACGACCGGGCTGCGCGGCGCGACCGGCGTGATCCGGGCGTACGGCGAGCCCGGCGCGGGCCGTGGGTCGGTCTCCCCCCGGTTGGGCCACAGGGCCATGGCCCGCTCGGCCTGTGCGGTGATGGTCAGCGAGGGGTTGACGCCCGGGTTGGCCGAGACGGCGGAGCCGTCCACGACGTGCAGGCCGTCGTATCCGTGGACGCGGTGGTAGGCGTCGATCACGCCGTTCTCCGCGTCGGCGCCGATGACGCAGCCGCCCAGGAAGTGCGCGGTTGCGGGGATGTCGAACAGGTCCAGCCAGGACCCTCCGGGCATGCCGCCGATCTCCTCGGCGGCCCGGCGGGCGAACTCGTGCCCGGCGGGCAGCCAGGTCGGGTTGGGCTCACCGTGGCCGCGCCCGGAGCGCAACCGGCCGCCGAACACGCCCCGGCGGGCGGACAGCGTGATCGAGTTGTCCTTGGCCTGCATGACGAGGGCGATGATCGTGCGTTCCGACCAGCGGCGGTGGTCGAACAGCCTCGGCAGCAGGTGGGGCCTGCGCAGCGCCTCGCCGAGGAACTTCCGCCAGCGCGGCGTCCCCCCGCCGCCGGTGCCACCGCCGGTGTCGCCGTCGATCAGCAGGGAGCGCAGCAGGCCCATCGCGTTGGAGCCGTCGCCGTAGCGGACCGGCTCGATGTGCGTGTGCTCGTCGGGGTGGATGGAGGAGGTGATCGCCACCCCGCGGTTGAGCTTCTCCCCCGGGCTGCCCGCCGGCCGCTCGAAGCCGAGCAGCGCCTCGGAGTTCGTCCTGGTCAGAGTGCCCAGCCGGTCCGACAGGCGGGGCAGCGCGCCGGACGCCTTGAGGCGGTGCAGCAGCCGCTGCGTGCCGTACGTCCCGGCCGCGAAGACCACCTGCCGGGCCGTGAGGGTACGGCGCCGCCACGGCGTCCCGGTCCTGGCGACCTCGACCCGGTAGCCGCCGCCGGCCAGCGGGCGGACCGAGGTGACCGTGGTCTCCGGGTGGATCCTCGCGCCGGCCTTCTCGGCCAGGTGCAGGTAGTTCTCGGTCAGCATGTTCTTGGCGCCGTGCCGGCAGCCGGTCATGCACTCGCCGCACTCGGTGCAGCCCCGGCGGCGCGGCCCGGCCCCGCCGAAGTAGGGGTCGTCCACCTCCACGCCGGGCCGGCCGAAGAAGACCCCGACCGGCGCCGGGTGGAAGGTGTGGCCCACGCCCATCCGGTCGGCGACCTTCCTGACGATCTCGTCGGCGCGGGTGACGGTCGGGTTGACCGTCACCCCGAGCATGCGCCGGGCCTGGTCGTAGTAGGGGGCGAGCTCGGTCTTCCAGTCGGTGATCGACGCCCACTGGGGGTCGCGGAAGAACGGGTCGAGCGGCTCGTAGAGGGTGTTGGCGTAGACGAGCGAGCCGCCGCCGACCCCGGCGCCCGCCAGGACCATCACGCCGGTGCCCTTCTCGCCGCGCAGCACGTGGATGCGCTGGATGCCCTTCATGCCGAGCGCCGGCGCCCACAGGAAGTCGCGGACCCGCCAGGAGGTCTTCGGCAGCGTGTTCCCGTCGAACCGCCGCCCGGCCTCCAGCACCCCGACCCGGTAGCCCTTCTCGGTCAGCCGGAGCGCCGTGACGCTGCCGCCGAACCCGGAGCCGACGACGAGCACGTCGTAGTTGAACATTCCGCGATTTCCCTTCGGGCCGTGACGGGGGACGCCCGGCGCATCGGGCGGGGACGGGGCGGGATCCCGGCGCGCGCCCGTGTGTCCGGGGCACGGGCGCGCCGGCGCGCCCGGCCGGGGCGCCCCGTTTCCGCACGCGGCCCGCCCCCCTACTTCAGGTGCAGCCGCTTCATGGCCTTGAGGAGCCCGGCCAGGGTGTCGGCGTACCTGTCGTACGTCATGCCGAGGATCGGCTCGAAGCCCATCCAGGTCGCCTGGCTGGAGATCGTCTGCGCCTCGGTGTACTTCAGCAGGCCCTCGGCGCCGTGGCGGCGGCCGAGACCGGAGGACTTCATACCGCCCATGGGTGCGTCGTAGGAGGCGTAGGCCGCGCCGTACCCCTCGTTGATGTTGACCGTCCCGGCCTTGATCCGGGCGGCCAGCGCGCGGCCGCGGGCGACGTCGCGCGTCCAGACGGAGGCGTTGAGACCGTAGGAGGTGTCGTTGGCCCGCTCGACCGCCTCGTCCTCGCCGGTGAAGCGGTAGAGCGACACGACCGGGCCGAACGTCTCCTCGCGGCACAGGGTCATGCTGTCGTCCACGTCCGCCAGGATCGTCGGCTCGTAGAACAGCGGGCCGAGGTCCGGCCGGGCCCTGCCGCCGGCCAGGACGACCGCGCCCTTGGCGACGGCGTCGTCCACGTGGGCGGTGACCGCGTCGAGCTGGCGGCGGGAGGTGAGGGAGCCCATCTGGACGCTCCAGTCGAGCCCCGCGCCCAGGCGCATGTTCTTCGCCTGGCGGACGAACCGCTCGGCGAAGGCGTCGTACACGGCGTCGTGGACGTAGAGCCGCTCGACGGAGATGCACAGCTGCCCGGCGTTGGTGAAGCAGGCGCGGACCGCGCCCTGGGCGGCGACGTCGAGGTCGGCGTCGTCGAGCACGAGCATCGGGTTCTTGCCGCCGAGCTCCAGCGAACAGCCGATCAGCCGCCGGGCCGCCGCCTCGGCGATCTTCCGGCCGCCCCGGGTGGAACCGGTGAAGGCGACGTAGTCGGCGCCGTCGAGCAGCGGGTCGCCGATCTCGGCGGGCTCGCCGAGGACGACCTGCCAGATCTCCCGGGGCATGCCGAGGGAGACCAGCAGGTCGATCGTCCACAGCGTGGACAGCGCGGTCTGGGTGTCGGGCTTGTGCACCACGGTGTTGCCCGCGAGCAGCGCCGGGACCACGTCGGTGACGCCGAGCGAGAGGGGGTAGTTCCACGGCGAGATCAGCGCGACGGTCCCCTTGGGCCGGCGCGCCTCGGTGGTCCGCGTCGCGACGGGGAAGATGCCCGCGCGGCGGCGGGTCTCCAGCAGGCCGGGGGCCCGGCGCGCGTAGTACAGCGTGCAGCCGGCGACGTCGAGGACCTCCTCGAAGGCGTGCCTGCGCGCCTTGCCGGTCTCCCACTGCACGACGTCGAGGATCTCCTCGCGCCGGTCGAGGATGGCGTCGTGCAGCCGCATGAACGGCCGGACCCGCTCGGCGGCGGGCAGCGCGGCCCAGGCGGCGCGGGCCTCGCGCGCCCGGGCGTGGGCGGCGCGGACGTCGTCGGCGGTGGAGACGGGCAGCTCGGCGAGGACCTCGCCGGTGAACGGCGCGACGATCTCCTGGGTCTTTCCGGACGAGACCACCTGCCGGGCGACGCGTTCGACCATGGTCGGGTCGAGGGTCCTGGTAGCGCCAAGGGTGACAGCCATGCTCGAAGAATATTCGGGAGCGGCCGCTCTGGCTACCGGTCGGTAAGCCTTCGAACCGGACACGGCCCGGATCCGTCGTAGGGGCATGAGGACATCCACAGGTACGGCCGGCGCCGTATCCCGCGCGGCCTCCCGCCCGGCGTTCCGCGCCGCCCTCACCCCCGCCCGCACCACCCTCACCTCCACCTTCGCCGCGGCCCTCGCCGTGGCCCTGCTCGCCTCGGGGTGCGAACAGGCGGGGCAGGACGCGGGCCGTACGGCGCCGGCCGACCTGGGCAGGATCAGGCTGGTCTCCTACGACGGCTGCGACGACATGCTGGCGGGGCTGCGGTCGGCCGCGGCGCGGAACGTCGGGCCGTGGGGCCTGGGCCCGCCGCAGATCATGTACATGGACGCGCGCTCGGACACCTCCGCGGCCCGCGCCAAGACCGCCGTCCCCGAGCACTCGACCACCAATGTCCACGAGGCCGGAGCCGACGAGCCCGACCTGGTCAAGACCGACGGCAGGCGGGTGGTCGTCGTCAACCGGGGCGTGCTGCGGGTGGTGGACGCCGCCACCAGGAAGGTCACCGGCACGCTGAAGCTGGTGGACGGCGACCAGGGCTGGGCCCCGGCCGACCTGCTGGTCAGCGGCGACCGGGCGCTGGTGCTGTTCTCCGGCGGCGGGATGGTCCCCTTCGGCGCGATGGCCAAGCGGGCGCCGATCCCCGGGCCGCGGTACGTGCTCGTGGACCTCTCGGGCAAGCCCTCGGTGACCGGCACGCTCACCGCGTCCGGGTCGCCCCTGGACGCCAGGATGACCGGCTCGACGGTGCGGATCGTGGTCCGCAGCCAGCCGGAGATCGCCTTCCCCGACCCCGGCCCCGACCTGACGGACGCCGAGCGGATCAGGCGCAACCGTGACGTCGTGGCCAAGGCCCCGGTCGGCGCGTGGCTGCCGGCGTTCGAGACGACGGACGCCGAGGGGCACGTCACCAAGGGCACGGTCGGCTGCGAGCGGGTCAGCCACCCCGACGAGTACACCGGCACGTCGATGCTGACCGTCTACAGCGTCGATCTGGCCGCGGGCGCGAAGGGCATCGCCGCACCGGACCCGATCAGCGTGGCGGCCGACGGCGACACGGTGTACGGCACCGCCTCCAGCCTGTACGTGACCAGCAACCCGCGCATGCTGTGGCCCCGGCCGGTCGAGCCGCCCGTCGAGGACGCGCCGAAGGCCACACCCGCCGCGACGGACCCGGCGACACCGGTGGTCCCGGTGAAGTCCCCGGCTCCCGGTCCGGGAACGGCGACGCCCGCGAACACCGCGCAGGCGCCCCGCGACGAGCCGACCCCCTCCGAGCCGGTCCCCGTGCCGCCCACGGTCACGGCCACGGCCGAGACCGCGTCCGGGACGGCCGCCCCTGAGACGACGGCTCCCGAGCCGACGCCGTCCCTGCCGCCGGAGGAGACCGAGATCCACCGGTTCGACATCGGCGCTCCCGGGGCGCCGCGCTACGTCGCCTCCGGGAAGGTCCCCGGACGGCTGCTCAACCAGTACTCCCTGTCGGAGTACGAGGGGCATCTGCGGGTCGCCACCACCTCGGCCGACCCTTCGGACCCGGCGGCCGGGGAGCGTGACTCCTCCAGCGCCGTGTACGTGCTGGACGCCCGGACCCTGGGGAAGGTCGGCGAGGTCGGCGGGCTGGGCCGGGGCGAGCGGATCTACTCGGTCCGCTTCGCCGGGCCGATCGGCTACGTGGTGACGTTCCGGCAGGTGGACCCGCTCTACACGCTGGACCTGCGCGACCCGAAGGCCCCCCGGGCGACCGGTGAGCTGAAGATCAGCGGCTACTCCGCCTACCTGCATCCGGCGGGCGACGGACGGCTGATCGGCATCGGGCAGGAGGCGAGCGAGAAGGGCCGCACGCTCGGCACCCAGGTGTCGCTGTTCGACGTCTCCGACCCGGCCGCCCCGCGCCTGCTGTCGCGGATGTTCGCCAAGGACTCCGGCTCCGAGGCCGAGTGGGACCCGCACGCCTTCCTCTACTGGCCCGCCACCGGCACCGCCGTCGTCCCGCTGAACTCCTGGAGCGGTGAGCGGCCCATGGGCGGCGCCCTGGTCCTGCGGATCGACGACTCCTCGGTCACCCGGACCGGCACGATCACGCACCCCCGCCCGGGGAACGATGGCAACGGCCGCTTCGCCTACGACCCGGGCATCCGCCGTTCGGTCGTGATCGGCGACGACCTGTGGACGGTCTCGGACCTGGGACTGAAGGTCAGCGCCCTGGACGGCCTCGCCGACCGGGCCTGGATCCCGTTCGGCTGACCCGGCGGCCCGCCCGGACGCCGGTCCACCGGTCCACTCGGATGCCGGGACGGACCGGCGGGCCACCGGAACCGGCCCGGTCTCCGCGTCCGGTGACCCGGCGGCCCGGTGGCATGAGGTCCCGCCGGACTTCGCCGTACCCGTTCCTACGGCGGTCCCTCGTAGCCCGCGGGTGGTCCGGCGCCCTCGTACGGCGGGACCGGTGACGGCCGGCCGTCGAGGAAGGCGAGGACGGCGGCCAGGACCGTGTCCGGACGGTCCCGGTGGAGGTTGTGCCCGGTGCCCGGCAGGTAGATCAGCCGGGATCGGGGCAGCAGGCGACGGTACTCGGCGGCCGACCGCCAGGACAGGTAGTCGCACGACCCCTTGAGGATCAGGGTGGGCGTGGTCAGCCCGGCCAGCGCCGGCCGGGGGTCGCTCCGCGCCGGGGCGCCCGCGGACTGGGGGTACTGCATCGCGTAGAAGCCGCTGCCGCGCGCCGGCCGGTCGATCCGGGCGCCTCGGCAGTGCAGCGCGGGCTCGGCGAGTTCGAGGACCCTGTCGTTGCGGGCGTCGGCCTCGGCGTCGGGCAGGAAGGCGTGGGCCGCGCCGGGACTGACCTGCAGCAGGCCGTACCCGAGGAGGGCGCGCGGGGCGAGCAGTTCGGCGTACATCCTGATCTTCCGCCCGGTGTCCAGGCGGGCACTCGCCAGGTTCCCGCTGGTGTCTGCGGGGTCGGACGCGCCCGGCGAGATGAGCACCAGCCCGGCGACCCGGTCCGGGTGGGCGGCGAGATAGCGTGCGGCGAGCCCGCCGCCGTAGGAGTGGCCGACGAGCACGACCCGGTCGAGGCCGAGGCCGAGGCGCAGCGCCTCCAGGTCGGCGACGTCGCGGGCGGCGGAGTAGCCGCGCGGGTCGGCCAGCCGGGTCGAGGTCCCGGTGCCGAGCTGGGCGTAGAGGTAGACGTCGTATCCGTGCCCGGTGAGCGGGGCGAACACCCGGGCGTTGGCCGCCAGGTCGGGCACGCCGGGCCCGCCGTGCAGCACGATGACCGGCGGGCGACGCGAGGAGGCGGTACGCGCGGGCAGCCGCAGGACCTCCAGGCGGGACCCGGTGGACACCTCGACCCGGCGGGCACCGGGCACCGTGACGGTGGCCGGGGCCGGGACGGGCGGCGGGACCAGAGCCGCCCAGGCGAACACCGCGGCCGGCAGGAGCGAGGCGGCGGCGAACATCGTCCGGCGGGCCGCGCGGCGGCGCGGCGGCGGCATCCGCCGGGCCGCGACGAGGGCCGCGGCGGCGTAGCCGGTCGCCAGGAACACCGCGAGGCCGGCGGCCGTGAAGACCGCCGGGACCGGCGTGAGGGCCGCCGCGGCGAACAGCGCGGCGAGGCCGCACACCGCGGCGAGTGCCGTCGCCCCGGCGAGCGCCGCGCAGGTCACCGTACGCGACGGGCGGCGGCTGGAGCCGTCCGGACCACCGGAACCCGCGGAACCGGCGGGGTCCCCGGGGTCGTCCGGACCGCCGGAGCCCGCGGAACCGGCGGCGCCGCCGGAGTCGCCGGAGTCGTCGGGTCCACCGGGGTCGCCGGCCCCGGCGGGACCGCTGGATCTTCGTAGGGCCACGGCGTCCAGTGGACCACCCCGGGACCGGTCTCCGGCTCCGGGATCTCCCTGAGATCCGGCCGGAACGACCCGGAATCGAGATCCGGCCAGGGCGATGTGGAACCGGGATCCGGCCGGGACGACCCGGGGTCGGGATCCGCCCGGGACGATCCGGGGTCGGGATCCGCCCGGGGGCGGTCCGGAATCCCGTATGGACGTGGCCTTTCCGGCTCTCCGCGCCGGTCCCTTATATCGACATATCGTCTTTTACAAGATCTTGTCAGGAGATAAGAACCGGTGTTGTGTGTGCGCATCACGCGTGCGCCACGTGTGACCGGCCGGCGACGGCCGTCCCCGCGCAGGAGGATCTTTGCCCCCCAGACCCTGGCTACGCGTCACCGCCCTCGCGGCCGCCGCCGTGATCGCCCTTCCCCTGCCCGCCGACGCCCAGCGGGCGCCCTCGGGGCAGACCCCCGAGATCCACGACTTCCAGGCCGAACAGCACGGCAAGCCCGACGTGGACAACCGCCGCGGCCACGTCGCGCCCCCGGCCTCGATGGCCAGATCCGCCCGGACCGCGACGATCAGGTGGAACGCCCTCGGCACCCCGGCCGTCGTCACCGCCTCCGCACCGCTCGCCGAAGGGCTGGACGCCGACCCCGAACGGGCCGCGCGGGACTACCTCAAGGCCAACGAGCCCCTCTTCGGACTGTCCGGCGAGGCCGTGGACGCCCTGGAGAAGGTCGCGGTCAACCCGATCGGGGACGGCCACGCCGTACTGCTGCGGCAGAGGTTCGGCGGCCTGCCCGCGGGCGTGGACGGGCAGGTGGCGATCGGCGTGACGGGCGGGAAGGTGGTCCACGTCACCTCCACCCTGTCACGTTCCACCGCGCCTCCCCCTGCCGCCGCCATCACCGCGCAGCGGGCACTGGAGATCGCCGCCCGGGACGGCGGGATCGACCTGGCCACGGCGACGACCAGGACGGCGACCCCGGTGGCGGTGCCCGCGCCCGACGGGACGCACAGCGCCTTCCAGGTCGTCGTCATCGGCGGCGCCGAGGGCGAGCCCGCCGGGTACACCACGCACGTGGACGCGGTCAGCGGGGAGATCCTGACCCGCGAGAACCTCGTGGACCACGCCTCCGACGACCCCGACCCGCGCTGGGCCGCCTTCACCGCGAACCCGCCGGCCGACTACTCCTCGTCCGACACCCGGGCGACCTGGTGCCACGTCGCCGGTCCCGGCTGCGACCAGGTCACCGGCGACGCCGCGACCGGCCGGGCATGGGACGTCGACCACGCGACCGGCGAGCCGACCCGCACCAGCGTCGGCAACTCGGCCAGGACCGTCGAGAACCGCGCCAGCGACAACCCGTACAGCGTCGGCACCCGGAGCAACGTGACCACGCCGGACCGCAAATATGTCTACCCGTGGACGAACCGGTGGTACACCGCGAAGTGCGACCCCGCCGCCTTCGACCAGCCGGGCGAGGCCGACCTGGAGGCCGCGATCGCGAACCTGCACGTCATGCACAACCGGATGCACGACTGGTCCTACCGTCTCGGCTTCACCGAGACCGCGTGGAACATGCAGAAGGACAACGGCTCCCGCGGTGGCCTCGGCGGCGACCCCGAGCAGGGCAACGCCCAGGCCGGCGCCCGGGTGTTCAGCGTGCGCGACAACGCCAACCAGATCACCGGCCCCGACGGGGTCGCCCCGATCACCAACATGTACCTGTGGCAGTCGATCGCCGGCGCGTTCTACTCCCCCTGCGTGGACGGCGACTACGACATGTCGGTCATCGGCCACGAGTACACCCACGCGATCTCCGGCCGCATGATCGCCGGGCCGACCGCCGGGTGGAGCGGCGCCCAACCCGGCGCCATGAACGAGAGCACCTCCGACCTGTTCGCCATGGAGTACCTCTACGAGAACGGCTTCCGCCCCGCGGGCGAGACGCCGTACGTCACCGGCGGCTACGTCACCGGCGACCAGAAGGCGGGCATCCGCAACTACGACATGTCCCGCTCGCCGCTGAACTACAGCGACATCGCCTACGACATCGTCGGCCAGCAGGTGCACGCCGACGGCGAGATCTGGTCGGCCACCCAGTTCGACGTGCGCGAGGCGTTCCTGCGCCGGTACGGCAAGGGCACCCCCGCGCAGCAGAGGGCGTGCGCCGAGGGCAGGACACCCGTGGAGAAGTGCCCGGGCAACCGCCGCTGGGCGCAGGTCTCCTTCGACGCGCTGCTGCTGATGGCCTCCGGCGCGGTCAGCTACGTCGACCACCGCGACGCACTGCTCGCCGCCGACGCCCTCCGCTTCGGTGGCAGGAACCAGGACATCATGTGGCGGGCGTTCGCCGGGCACGGTCTGGGCGAGGGCGCGGCCAGCAACGGCCAGAACGACCCCGACCCCACCCCGAGCTTCACCGACCCGGCAGGAAAGAACGGGAAGCTCCAGCTCAAGCCGCTGCTCGACGCCAAGGACGCGAAACTGCGGCTCTACGTCGGCGACTACGAGGGCCGCGCCGTACCGGTGGCCGACACCGACCCGGCGACCGAGCTGGGCGACACCGTGGAGATGACGCCGGGCGTGTACGACTTCGTGGTGACCGGCGCCGGGTACGGGCACACCCGGGTGAAGTTCGCGGTGCTGCCCGGTGTGAAGCTGCCGCTGCCGCTTCCCCTGCCGAAGAACCTCGCCTCGGCCGCGCTGGGCGCGACGACGTCCGGCGACGGGGTCAACCAGGACAAGCTGATCGACGAGACCGAGGCGACGAACTGGGCCTCGCTCACCGGCCCGGTCAAGGGCAGGGGCGTCACGGTGGACCTGACCGGGACCGCCCCCGCCACCGTCCGCCGGGTCCAGGTCAGCGCCATGCTGCGGCCCAACGTGAACGACCCGGCCGACCCCGGCGGCCAGAACCGCTTCAGCGCTCTGCGCGCCTTCGAGGTCCTGGCCTGCGACGCCACCGCCGGGGACTGCGCGTCACCGGAGTCCTACAAGGTCGTCTACACCAGCCCGCAGGACGCCTTCGCCACCCGGCTGCCGCGTCCGCGCGGCGCCGACCTGCTGATCAAGTCGTTCCGGATCCCCACGACCAAGGCGACCCACCTGATGCTGCGGGCGGTGTCCACCCAGTGCACCGGCAACCCGCTCTACGCCGGCGAGCAGGACGCCGACCCCAACTCCGCCACCGACTGCGCGACCGCGAGCCCCGCCAGGGACCAGCTCCGCGCCGCCGAGTTCCAGGCGTTCTCCCACTGACCCATCGGCTCACCGCGGCCCCTTGACCAGGCGCCTGGTCAAGGGGCCGTCGCCATCCGCGGCCCACCTCGGTGATCCGGTCCCGGCCCCGGGCCCGGACCCGGTCACGCGCTTCTCGGCACCACCGCGGGCACCACGTCGGGGGCGCCCAGGCGGACCGCGTCGGCCTCCTGGTCGGTGTCCTGCTCCTGGGACAGGCGCTCGGCCTCGACCCGCTTGGTGTAGTACTCCACCTCGCGCCGGATCTGCTCCTCGCCCCAGCCCAGCGGGCCGGCGATCAGCTCGGCGGCCTCCTGCGCGACGGCCAGGCCGCGGTGGAAGGTCTCGATCGAGATGTGCGTCCGCCGGGCCAGCACGTCGTCCAGGTGGCGGGCGCCCTCGTGGGTGGCGGCGTAGACGATCTCCGCCCGGAGGTAGTCGTCGGCGCCGGCCAGCGGCCGCGCCAGCGACGGGTCCTCCTCGATCAGCGTGAGAACCTCACCGATCATGGAACCGTACCGCTGGAGCAGGTGCTCGATCCGCGCGACGTGCAGCCCGGAGGAGGCCGCCAGCCGCTGCCGCGCGTTCCACAGCGCCTGGTAGCCCTCGGCCCCGGCCAGCGGGATCCTGTCCGTGCACGAGCGCGGGACCCGCTGGTCGAGCCCGTGGGCCACGGCGTCCACCGCGTCCTTGGCCATGACCCGGTAGGTCGTGTACTTGCCTCCGGCCACCATGACCAGCCCCGGCACCGGGTGGGCCACCACGTGCTCGCGGGAGAGCTTGGAGGTCTCCTCCGACTCCCCCGACAGCAGCGGCCGCAGCCCGGCGTAGACGCCCTCGACGTCGTCGCGGGTCAGCGGCACGGACAGCACCGCGTTGACGTGTTCCAGCACGTAGTCGATGTCCGCCCGGGAGGCCGCCGGGTGCGCCCGGTCGAGCTCCCAGCGGGTGTCGGTGGTCCCGATGATCCAGTGCCGTCCCCAGGGGATGACGAAGAGCACCGACTTCTCGGTGCGCAGGATGATCCCGGTGAGGGAGTGGATCCGGTCGCGCGGCACGAGCAGGTGGACGCCCTTGGAGGCGCGGACGTGGATCTGCCCCCGTCCGCCCACCAGCTCCTGGATGTCGTCGGTCCACACGCCGGTGGCGTTGACGACCTGCCGGGCCCGCACGTCCAGTTCGGTCCCGGCCTCCAGGTCGCGCACCCGGACCCCGGTTACCCGCTCGCCCTCGCGCAGGAAGCCGATCACCTGCGTGCGGGAGGAGACGTGCGCGCCGTAGGTGGCGGCGGTCCGCAGCGTGGTCATCACGTAGCGGGCGTCGTCCACCTGCGCGTCCCAGTACTGCACGGCGCCGGTGAACGCCGACTTGCGCAGCGCGGGCGAGAGCCGCAGCGCCCTCCTGCGCGACAGGTGGCGGTGGCCGGGCACACCCCGGGTGTACCCGAAGGAGAAGCCCAGCGAGTCGTACATCACCAGGCCGGCCCCGACGTACGGGCGCTCCCAGCCGGTGTGCGTGAGGGGGAAGAGGAACGGCACCGGGCGGACCAGGTGCGGGGCGATCCGCTGCAGCAGCAGGGCCCGCTCCTGCAGCGCCTCCCTGACGAGGTCGAAGTTGAGTTGTTCCAGGTAACGCAGGCCGCCGTGGATGAGTTTGGAGGATCTGGAGGAGGTTCCGGAGGCGAAGTCGCGGGCCTCCAGCAGGCCGACGCTCAGCCCGCGGGTGACCGCGTCGAGAGCGACGCCGGCGCCGACGACCCCGCCGCCGATCACCACCACGTCGAGTTCCCGGGCGGCCATCTGCGCCAGCGCGGTGCTCCGCTCCTCGGGACCTAGGCGTGCCGTGCTCGTTCGCACCGTCATGCTGCATCCCCCTGGGGGTTGGAATGTCACCTTGCGCGGGGTATCTACCCCACAAGACCGGAAAGCACTACCGGTGGGTAGCGTCCGGCGGGTGAGATCAGCGCCACATCCCCCTGCCACGCCCGCCGTACGGCGGGGCCGTACCGGCGGACCGGGCACGAGCCGGGACCGGGCGCGGACCGAGGTCAGGCGCGAGCCGGGACCGGGCGCGGACGCGGGCCGGGCGCGGGGTCAGGCTAGGGGCCAGGCGCAAGCCGGGCATGGGGTCAGGCGCGGATCACCTCCACGCCCGCCTCGGCGAACCGCGCCGCGGCCTCGCCGGGCAGGCTCTCGTCGGTGACGAGGACGTCGACGGCGTCGATCGGGCAGATCCGGGCGAAGGCCCGGTGGCCGACCTTGGAGGCGTCGGCCACCACGACGACCCGGGCCGCCCGGCCGATCAGGAGATCGTTGACCTCGGCCTCGCCCTCGTGGCGGGCCGACGCGCCCGCCTCGGGGTCGATCGCGTCCACGCCGAGGAACGCGATGTCGAGGGAGACCCGTTCCAGCACCCCGGACGCCAGCGGGCCGATCAGCTCGTACGACTGCGGCCTCGCCACCCCGCCGGTCAGGACGATCTTCACGTGCCGCCGCACGGTCAGCTCCGCGGCGATGTTCAGGGCGTTCGTGACGAGGGTGAAGCCGATCTCCGGGTCGGCGCGCAGGGCCAGCTCCCGGGCGACCTCGGAGGTGGTCGTGCCGCCGTTCACACCGACGACCGCGCCGGGTTCCACCAGCTCGGCCGCGGCCCGTGCGATCCGCTGCTTCTCCCCGGCGCGGCGGGCCGTCTTGTAGCGCAACGGCAGGTCGTAGCTGACGCTCTGCGCGACCGCGCCGCCACGCGTGCGGGTGAGCATCTGCTGCTGGGCGAGCTGGTCGAAGTCGCGGCGGACGGTGGCCGTGGAGACGTCGAGAGCCTCGGCGGCCCGTTCCACCGACAGGCTCCCCTCCTGCGAGAGCAGTTCGAGGATCGCGTTCCAGCGCTCATAGCGGCTCACGGTGACCAGCCTGGCACAGCCCGGCGGGAAACTCACCCCTGCGCAAACTTGCTCATTTCTGCTATAAATCAATCACAAACGAACCATGGGAGGCACGCCGTGACGGACGGGACCGCCGGGACCACGCGCACCGAGGCCGAGATCGCATCGCAGCCGGACTGCTGGCGCCGCGTCGCCGAGGTGCCCACGGGCGCGCTCCCGCGCCGGGGCGAGCGGGTGGCCGTCGTCGGCTGCGGCACCTCCTGGTTCATCGCCCAGGCGTACGCGGCCCTGCGCGAGCGGGCCGGGCACGGCGAGACCGACGCCTTCGCCGCCTCCGAGGCCCCGGCGGGGCGCTCCTACGACCGGGTGCTCGCGCTGACCCGCTCGGGCACCACCACCGAGGTGCTGGAGCTGCTGGAACGGCTGAAGGCCGCCGGCACGCCCACGACGGCGATCACCGCCGACCCCTCGACCCCGGTCATGACGCTGGCCGGCGAGGTCGTGGTGCTGGACTTCGCCGACGAGGAGTCGGTCGTGCAGACCCGCTTCGCCACCACCCAGCTCGCCCTGCTCCGCGCCCACCTCGGCGAGGACCTCTCCGCCGCGGCCGCCGACGCCGAACGGGCGCTCGCCGAGCCGCTGCCAGAGGAGCCGGTCTCCGCCGAGCAGCTCACGTTCCTGGGCCGCGGCTGGACGTACGGCCTGGCCCTGGAGGCCGCGCTGAAGATGCGCGAGGCGTGCCGGGCGTGGACCGAGTCCTACCCGGCGATGGAGTACCGGCACGGCCCGATCAGCATCGCCGGGCCCGGCCGGATCACCTGGATGCTCGGCGAGGCCCCCGGCGGCCTGCGCGGCGAGGTGGAGGCCACCGGCGGATCGTTCGTGGAGAGCGCCCTCGACCCCATGGCCGAACTCGTCAGGGTGCAGCGGGTGGCGGTGGCGCGCGCCCGCGCCGCCGGGCTCGACCCCGACCGGCCGATGCACCTGACCCGTTCCGTCGTCCTCCCCGGCTGACTCCCCGGCCGGCGCGAGAAGGGAAGGAGCCCCCGTGGCCGTGCGCCTCATGACGGCCATCGCCGTACCGCCGCGAACCGGGCAGGCCGGGAACCGGAGAGGATAGGACCATGAGCATTACTCTCGCCGACGCCCGTGTCGTGACCCCCGGAGGCGTGCACGAAGGCTGGCTCACCGTGGAGGACGGCCGCATCACCCACGTGGGCCGGGGCCCCGCCCCCGGGCCGGGGCACAGCCTCGCGGGCCGGTACGTCGTTCCGGGCTTCGTCGACATCCACTGCCACGGCGGGGCGGGCGGCTCCTTCCCGAACGGCGACCAGGACGAGGCGCGCCGGATCGCCGATCTGCACGCCCGGCACGGCACCACCACGCTGATGGCGAGCCTGGTCACCGCGAGCCTGGACGACCTGACCCGCGCCACCTCCGCCCTGGCCGACCTGTGCGAGGACGGCCTGCTCGCAGGCGTCCACTTCGAGGGCCCCTACATCTCCCGGGCGCGCTGCGGCGCGCACGACCCGGCCCTGCTGCGCGACCCCTCACCCGGGGAGCTCGCCGGGCTGCTCGCGGCAGGCAGGGGGCACGTCCGGATGCTCACCATCGCCGCGGAGCTGCCCGGCGCGCTGGACACCGTCCGGGAGGCGGCGGGCAGCGGCGTGATCGCCGCCCTCGGTCACAGCGACGCCACCTACGAGCAGACCCTCGCCGGCATCGACGCCGGCGCGAGTGTCGCGACGCACCTGTACAACGCGATGCCGCCGCTGCACCACCGGGAGCCGGGGCCGATCGCCGCACTGCTGGGGGACGAGCGCGTCACGGTCGAGCTGATCAACGACGGGGCGCACCTGCATCCGGCGATGACCCGCCTGGCCTACGACGTCGCGGGGCCCGCCCGGACCGCCCTGGTCACCGACGCGATGGCGGCGGCCGGCATGGGCGACGGCTCCTACCGGCTCGGCCCGATGAAGGTCGAGGTCACCGGCGGTGTCGCCCGGCTCGCCGAGGGCGGCTCCATCGCTGGCAGCACGCTCACCATGGACGTCGCCTTCCGCCGCGCCGTCCAGGAGGCCGGGCTGTCCATGACCGAGGCCGCCGAGGTCACCGCGCTCACCCCGGCGCGGGTGCTCGGCCTCGACGACCGCCTCGGGTCCGTCTCCGTGGGCAGGCAGGCCGACCTGGTGGTCCTCACCGGCGACCTGGAGGTCGCGGGCGTCATGAGGCGCGGAAACTGGATCACCGAACCCCGTTGACGCCCGATCCCACCGGTCCGGGCGTCCCGCCGGAAGGTCCCCGAGCCGGCGCCCGCCCCGGCCGGGGCCGGACGCGCCGCCGAAAGTCCCCGAGCCGACGTCCCCCGCCACCGGGTACGGGCGTCCCGCCGAAAGGTCCCCGATGAGCTCCCCCGCCGCCGGTTCCGGAACGATCCTCACCGTCACGCTCAACCTGGCGCTGGACGTCACCTACGTGACCGGCGGCGTCGACTGGGACGGCGTCAACCGGGTGCGGTCCGTCCACCGCAGGGCCGGCGGCAAGGGGATCAACGTGGCCAGGGTGCTGGCCGCCCTCGGATGCGACGTCCTCGTCACCGGCCTGGCCGGCGGGCCGAACGGCGGGGCCGCCGAAGCCGACCTGTCCGCGGCGGGCCTGCCCGCCGCCCTCACCCCCATCGCCGCCGAATCGCGCGCCACCCTCGCGGTCTGCGACCCGGCTCCACTCCCGTACGGCACGGCCCCGCCCGGCGCCTCCCCGGATGATCCGGCACCTGCGGGTACGGTCCCGAATGATCCGGCACGGACGGGTACGCCCCCGGACGCCCCCGGTGTTCCGCGCGGTTCCGGCTCCGTACGGGAGGACGCGGCCCCGGCCCGGACGGCCGATCCGCGCACGGCCCTGTTCAACGAGCCCGGCCCGGTGGTCACCGATGCGGAGCTGGACGACTTCCTGCGCGGTTACGACCGGCGGCTCCGAGGGGCCGCGGCCGTCGTGATCTCCGGCAGCCTGCCTCCCGGGGTCCCGGCCGCCTTCTACGCCGAACTCGCCGCACGGGCCCGCGAGCGGGGCGTCCCGGCGATCGTGGACGCCGACGGCGAGCCGCTCCGCGCCGCCCCGGCGGGCCGTCCCGCCGTCCTCAAGCCCAATGCCGAGGAGCTCGCCCGCGCCCTGTCCGCCGTGGACCCCCGGACGCGGGACGGCGTTCCAGGGGGCGGCGGGGCGCGGTACAGCGGTTCGGAGGCTCGTGGCCCGGGAACCGGTGTTCCGGAGATCGGTCTTCCGGAGATCGGGCAGGCGCCGGTCGCCGGCGCGCTGGCCGGGGCCGAGGTCCTGCGGCGCGACGGAGCGGAGTCGGTCGTGGTCTCCCTCGGCGCGGACGGGCTCCTGGCGGTGACCCCCGAGGGGGCCTGGCGGGCGGCCATGCCGTACCGGGTGGCGGGGAACCCGACCGGGGCCGGTGACGCGCTCGTCGCGGGGCTGGCGCTGGGCCTGGTGGAGGGCACGCCCTGGCCGGACCGGCTGCGCCGCGCGGCTGCCCTGGGGGCGGCCGCGGTGGCGGCGCCGGTCGCGGGCGACTTCGACGAGGAGACGTTCCGGCGGGTCCACCCCGGCATCCGGGTGGACCCGATCCGCCCATGACCCGTCCCCCGGATCCCGGGCCCTGAAGAACCCCGACCCCCCGAAGAACCGGGTCCCCGAAGAACCGGGTCCCGGCCCCCTGACGAAGGAGTGACCATGCCTGTCGCCGGCATCGGAGACATCATCGACGCCGCCCCGGCGGGCGTCGGCGCGTTCAACGTCATCCAGCTGGAGCACGCCGAGGCGATCGTCGCCGGCGCGGAGGACGCGGGCATGCCGGTCGTGCTGCAGATCAGCGAGAACTGCGTCCGCTTCCACGGAGCACTGGCCCCGATCGCGGCCGCGTCGCTCGCGGTGGCCCGCGCGGCGGCGGTCCCCGTCGCGGTGCACCTCGACCACGCCACCGACCGCGCGCTGGTGGAGGAGGCCCTGGAGCTGGGCCTGGGTTCGGTGATGTTCGACGCCTCGGCGCTGCCCGACGAGGAGAACGTGGCGGCCACCGCCGAGGTGGTCGCGCTGTGCCACGGACGCGGCGTCTGGGTGGAGGCGGAGCTCGGCGAGGTCGGCGGCAAGGACGGGGTGCACGCGCCGGGCGTCAGGACCAGGCCGCACGAGGCGGTGGACTACGTCGCCAGGACCGGCGTCGACGCGCTGGCCGTGGCGGTGGGCAGCTCCCACGCCATGACCGTCAAGGACGCCGTCCTCGACCTGGAGCTGATCGGGAGGCTGCGTGCCGCCGTACCGGTGCCGCTGGTGCTCCACGGCTCCTCGGGCGTGCCCGACGAGACCCTGCGCGCCGCCGTACGGCAGGGAATGAAGAAGATCAACATCGCCACGCACCTCAACGCGGCCTTCACCCGCGCGGTCCGCGAGCACCTGGCGGCCGACGAGAAGGTAGTGGACACCCGCAGGTACCTGGGGTCGGGCCGTACGGCCGTCGCCGCCGAGGTCACCAGGCTCCTGGGCGTCCTGGCGGGCTGAGCCCGGGTGTCCCCGGCCGGCTTTCCGGAGGGCCGGGGTCACCGGGTTCTGCAGAGGCCGGGGTCACCGGGCTCTCCGGAAGGTCTGGCGGCGGAGGCACGGCACCTCCGCGCGCCGGAAGGCCGCCTCGGGGCCCGGGCACCGGGCGGACCGATCAGGGCCAGTCCCAGCGGACGCCGACCGTGCCGGGTCCGAACGGCCCGGTCACCAGGTGGGCCGCGTGGTGCGCGTTGAGGGTCAGCTCCGTCTCCACCCGCTCGTACCCGTCCGATGCGGAAGCGTGGGCGTCCGGCCCGTGCTCTCCCGGCCCGTGCTCTCCTGACCGATGGGCTCCCGGCCCGTGGTCGTCCGGCCCGTGCTCTCCTGACCGATGGGCTCCCGGTTCGCGCTCGCCCCGGCCGGGGGTGTGACAGGTGAAGCGGCGCACGCGGGCCGGGAGCGCGGCCGGGGAGAAGGCGACCCGCAGGACGTACTGGTCGGCGGGGAGCCGGAAGATCCGCTCGTACTCGGTGGTCTCCACGCCGCTCGGGTCGGCGAGCTCGTAACGGATCACCTGGGTCTCGCCCGCCTCCAGCGCCCGGCCGAACAGCAGTTCGGCCACCACCAGCGCGGTCGCACCGTCGCGCCGGATCCGGCCGACCCGGCAGTCCTCCAGCGCCCTGATCCGCACGCGCTCCACGTCGCATCCCAGGTCGCCCCGGTAGACCATGATGAACCGGTCGGGATCGTCCCGGCGGGCCCGCACCACCTGAAGCGTCTCGCGCCGCGTGGCGCTGCGGTCGGCCCCGATCTGCAAGGTCTCGTACATCGCGGTGACGTGCAGGCGGCGGTCGTCGGCCACCCCGTCCAGGTCGTGGAGCAGCGCCGACAGGGTGTGCGCCGATCCGGCGGGCGGGGCGGCGGGCCCCCCGTCGTCCTCCGGGGACCGCGTGCCCTGCCCGCGGCCCCGGGGGCGCGGCGGGCCGAGAAGCCCCATCAGGGATCGCGGCGGCAGGGCGAGGATCTCCTCCAGCCCGCGTACGGCGCGCAGCGACTCGGGCCGCTCCGGACGACGCAGACCCTGCTGCCAGTAGCTCAGGCTCGTCATCCCGACCCGTAGCCCGCGCTCCTCCAGTCCCCGGCGGAGCCGCTCCAGGGTCAGGCCCCGCGCCTCCACCGCGGCACGCAGCGCTGCGTGGAACGGCCCCTCGCTGAGGGCGACGCGGAGCCGTGGGTCATCGGGCACAGGGGAATGTTCACAGATTTTCCGTCATACGTCATTTTCGCGCCCGTCACTCACGTTTGTCCGACGTCGCGCGTTCCACGGCCGCCACGCGGCCGTACCCCCGGCGCCGCGGCCTCAGGGCGCCGGGGGCGGGACGTCAGCTGCCCTGCGGGGCGACGACGACCTCGACGCGCTGGAACTCCTTCAGGTCGGAGTACCCGGCGGTGGCCATCGTGCGCTTGAGCGCGCCCATGAGGTTCATCGAGCCGTCGGCGACCGAGGAGGGGCCGTGCAGGATCTGCTCCAGCGTCCCGACCGTGTCGAACTTCACCCGCTTGCCCCGGGGCAGCTCGGGGTGCTGGGCCTCGGAGCCCCAGTGGAAGCCGCGTCCGGGGGCCTCGGCGGCCCGGGCCAGCGGCGAGCCGACCATGACCGCGTCCGCGCCGCAGGCGATGGCCTTGGCGATGTCACCGGAGGTGCCCATGCCGCCGTCGGCGATCACGTGGACGTAGCGGCCGCCCGACTCGTCCATGTAGTCGCGGCGGGCCGCGGCCACGTCGGAGATCGCGGTGGCCATCGGGACCGCCACGCCCAGCACGGTGCGGGTGGTGTGCGAGGCGCCGCCACCGAAGCCGACCAGCACGCCGGCCGCGCCGGTCCGCATCAGGTGCAGCGCGGCGGTGTAGGTGGCGCAGCCGCCCACGATCACCGGGACGTCGAGCTCGTAGATGAACTGCTTGAGGTTCAGCGGCTCGGCGCGTCCGGAGACGTGCTCGGCGGAGACCGTGGTGCCGCGGATCACGAAGATGTCCACGCCCGCGTCGATGACGGCCTTGTGGTACTGGACCGTTCGCTGCGGGGACAGCCGGACGGCCGTGGTCACCCCGGCCTCGCGGATCTCCGCGATGCGGCGGCCGATCAGCTCCTCCTTGATCGGCGCGTTGTAGATCTCCTGGAGCCGCCGGGTGCCGGCCTCACCCGGGAGTTCGGCGACCTCGGACAGCAGGGACGCCGGGTCGTCGTAGCGGGTCCACAGCCCTTCGAGGTCGAGTACGGCGAGGCCGCCGAGCCGGCCGACCTCGATCGCGGTCGCGGGCGAGACGACGCTGTCCATCGGGCTCACCACGACGGGCAGCTCGAACCGGTAGGCGTCGATCTGCCAGGCGATCGAGACCTCCTCCGGGTCGCGGGTACGCCGGGACGGGACGATGCCGATCTCGTCCAGCGCGTAGGCACGACGGCCGTTCTTGCCGCGCCCGATCTCCACCTGAGTCATATGCCTGTCTTTCCCATTTCGTGCGGGTGCGGCGCACCCGATCGGCGTGAGCCGTACCCGCCGTCCCGGCCCGCCCGCTCGGCGCGCCTGGTACGAGTCGGTCGTTTCGTCGTCCGCCCCGGGCCTCCGCGGCCGTACCCTCTACCGGCGGTGGTAGTTGGGGGCCTCGACCGTCATCTGGATGTCGTGGGGGTGGCTCTCCTTGAGGCCCGCCGCGGTGATCGGCATGAGCTCGCACCGGACGTGCATCTCCGCGATCGTGCGGCACCCGGAGTACCACATGCCCTGGCGAAGGCCGCCGACGAGCTGGTGGGCGACCGCGGCGACCGGGCCGCGGTAGGGGACCTGGCCCTCGATGCCCTCGGGGATGAACTTGTCCTCGCCGCCGACGTCGGCCTGGGCGTAGCGGTCCTTGCTGAAGGAGGCGCCGCCGCGCTCGCGGTTGCGGACCGCGCCGAGCGAGCCCATGCCGCGGTAGGACTTGAACTGCTTGCCGTTGATGAAGATCAGCTCGCCCGGCGACTCCTCGCAGCCCGCCAGCAGCGAGCCGAGCATGACCGTGTCGGCGCCGGCCGCGATGGCCTTGACGATGTCGCCGGAATACTGCAGACCGCCGTCGCCGATCACCGGCACCCCGGCCGGTCCGGCCGCCAGGGACGCCTCGTGGATGGCCGTCACCTGCGGGGCGCCGACGCCGGCGACCACGCGGGTGGTGCAGATGGAGCCCGGCCCGACGCCGACCTTGACCGCGTCGGCACCGGCGTCGACCAGCATCTGGGCGCCGGCGCGGGTGGCGATGTTGCCGCCGATCACCTCGACGCCGCTGTTGGCCTTGATCTTGGCGATCATGTCGGCGAGGCCCTTGGAGTGGCCGTGCGCGACGTCGACGATGATCACGTCCACCCCGGCCTCGATGAGGGCGGAGGCCCGCTTCTCGGCGTCGCCGCCGACGCCGACGGCCGCCCCCACGACGAGCCGCCCGTCGGCGTCCTTGGTGGCGAGGGGGTACTGCTCGCTCTTGGTGAAGTCCTTGACGGTGATGAGCCCGCGGAGCCGCCCGGCGGGGTCGACCAGCGGCAGCTTCTCGATCTTGTTCTTCCTGAGCAGGTCGAACGCGTCGTCCCTGGAGACGCCGACCGGCGCGGTGACCAGCGGCATGGGGGTCATGACCTCGCGCACCGGGCGGCCGTGGTCGGTCTCGAAGCGCATGTCGCGGTTGGTGACGATGCCGACGAGCACGCCGTCGGCGTCGGTCACCGGGACGCCGGAGATGCGGTAGGTGCCGCACAGACGCTCGACGTCGGCGAGGGAGTCGTCCGGCGAGCAGGTGACGGGGTTGGTCACCATCCCGGCCTCGGAGCGCTTGACGAGGTCCGCCTGCTGGGCCTGGTCCTCGATGGAGAGGTTGCGGTGCAGGATGCCGATGCCGCCCTGGCGGGCCATCGCCACCGCCATCCGGGCCTCGGTGACCGTGTCCATCGCCGCGGAGATCAGCGGGATGCTCAGCGTGATCCCGCGTGACAGGCGGGTACGGGTGTCGGCCTCACCCGGCTGGAGGTCCGAGAAGGCGGGCACGAGGAGCACGTCGTCGAACGTGAGTCCCGGTTCGGTGAACTTGGCCATCTGCAACCCTTCTGCATCGGCGCTCTCATGGCTGGGGAAAGGCGCCGGCCCCCGTACGCAAGTTTAGGGTCTGGCTTCCGAGCAGGGGACGCGGGGCGCGAAACCCGGACGCGGACGCGGGGACCCGGGACGCCGCCATGCGCGGGCGAGGTCTCCGGGTTCACGGGTTTCCGGGCGCGGGGCGCGGGCCCCGGCGGGTCCGGCGCGGACGCCGCACGATCCACCGCGGATGTCACGTCCCGGACGGCTCGGACGGTTCGGGACCTGCCCGTTGCATCGAGGTCATATGGTGGGATAGTGCTCGACGATGTCCCACGCGACCCGTTCGCGGACGACCCCGACGATCCGGCGGCGACCCTGGGGGAGCCGGGCGACGCCGAACCGCTGACCTCCGCCGAACGCGACGAGGCCATGACCGACCTGGCCGACGTGGAGGTCTTCCGTTCCCTGCTCGAACCGCACGGTGTGCTCGGGCTGGTCCTCGACTGCCCGGAGTGCGGCGAGCAGCACTACTTCGGCTGGGAGCTTCTGCGCGGCAACCTGCGCCAGATGATCGAGAAAGGCTGGCCGCAGGTGCACGAGCCCGCCTATCAGCCCGACCCGAGCGACTACGTCACCTGGGAGTACGCCAGGGGCTACGTCGACGGTGTGATCGACACCGAGGAACGCCGCTGATCGACGTCGTCGACCAGCGCCGCGAGCAGGGCGATCGCCGGATCCGCGGTGGGGACGGCCTCCCTGCGGGAGAGCGCCTCCAGCAGGGCTTCGGTCCCGGCCACGGCCGCGCCGTCGTACGAGCGGCCGTCGTCCGGCCCGCGCTCGCGCGCCGGACGGAACGGGTGGACGGTGGTCATGCCCGCGCTCGATCGAGGTGCTCACCGGCCCGGCCGGATCCGCGCCGGGGACGGCGCGGCCCTCGCCGGGCACCACTCGACGGGTTCGGGGTCAAGCCGTCGACTCCAGCTCCGCCATCGCCCGGAGGCGAGCCAGCGCCCGATGCTGGGCGACGCGAACCGCTCCTGGTGACATGCCCAGTACATTACCCGTCTCCTCGGCGGACAGGCCCGACACCACCCGCAGGATGAGCAGCTCCCGCTGGTTGTCGGGGAGCCTGGACAGCAGCCTGCGCGCGTGCTCGGCCTCGATGTAGCGCACCACGGTCTCCTCCGGGCCGGGCCCGTCGTCGGGCCCGTCCGGCAGGTCCTGCGTGGGCACGGCCGAGCGCACGGAGCTGCGCAGGGCATCGGCCACCTTGTGGGAGGCGATGCCGAAGACGAAGGACGCGAAAGGGCGTCCCATGTCGCGGTAGCGGGGCAGCGCGGAGAGCACCGCGATGCACACCTCCTGGGCCACGTCGTCCGCGATGTGATACTGACCGGAAACCCGGCCCAGACGAGCGCGGCAATAACGGACGACCATTGGCCGTAACTGTGCGATCAGACTTTCGATCGCCGTTCGGTCACCTTGAACTGCGAGGCTTGTCAGATCCTTGAGGTCATCCCTGTGGGCGCTCCCTTCAGACCTCGTCGCAAGCCTTACCCCTCTTTTGGCGTCGGCGACGCATCCCTCGGTCACGTTACGCATGATGCCCGTATCGCTCGGGCCTGTCCCCATGACCAACGGCTACGGATTGGTCACATTGACGCGCCGATAACCCGGTGTAATCAAACGACGACAGTAAGGGTCACGCGATGAAAATATATTTCATAGAGCGGCCTAATATGTCAGTGATTTCCCATAAGGGTGTTTCTCTTACCCGCTCACCGCGGTGACGCTTTGGGGCCCCTTTCGGTTTACCCGGAAACGCGTACGGCCCGCGTCCCGAACGGGACACGGGCCGTACCGGCCGATCATGAGGATCAGTGGCCGTGACCGTGGCCGTGGCCGTGACCACCGGCGGCGGCCGGGGCCTCCTCCTCGGGCTTGTCCACCACGAGGGCCTCGGTCGTCAGCAGCATGCCGGCGATGGAGGCGGCGTTCTGGACGGCCGAACGGGTGACCTTGACCGGGTCGATGACGCCCTGGGCGATCAGGTCGCCGTACTCGCCGCTCGCGGCGTTCAGGCCGTGGCCGACCGGGAGCTCGGAGACCTTGGAGGTCACGACGTAGCCCTCCATGCCGGCGTTCTCGGCGATCCAGCGGGCCGGCTCGACGAGCGCCCGGCGGACCACGTTGACGCCGGTCGCCTCGTCGCCGCTCAGGCCCAGGTCGTCAAGGGCCTTGGAGACGTGGACGAGCGCGGAGCCGCCGCCCGAGACGATGCCCTCCTCGATCGCGGCGCGCGTCGCGGAGATGGCGTCCTCCAGGCGGTGCTTCTTCTCCTTGAGCTCCACCTCGGTGGCCGCGCCGACCCGGAGCACGCACACGCCGCCGGCGAGCTTGGCCAGGCGCTCCTGCAGCTTCTCGCGGTCCCAGTCGGAGTCCGCCTGCTCGATGGCGACCTTGATCTCGCGGACGCGGTCCTCGATCGCCTGCGCCTCGCCGGCGCCGTCCACGACGGTGGTGGCGTCCTTGGTGATCACGACGCGGCGGGCCGTGCCGAGCACCTCGAGGCCGACGTGCTCCAGCTTGAGGCCGATCTCCTCGCTGACGACCTGACCGCCGGTGAGGATGGCGATGTCCTGGAGCATGGCCTTGCGGCGGTCACCGAAGCCCGGAGCCTTGACGGCGACGGAGGTGAAGGTGCCGCGGATCTTGTTGGTCACCAGGACCGCCAGGGCCTCGCCCTCGACGTCCTCGGCGATGACCAGCAGCGCCTTCTTGGTCTGCGCGACCTTCTCCAGAAGCGGCAGGAAGTCCGCGACGGAGGAGATCTTGCCCTGGGTGATCAGGATGTAGGGGTCCTCCAGGACCGCCTCCATGCGCTCCTGGTCGGTCACCATGTAGGGCGACAGGTAGCCCTTGTCGAACTGGAGGCCCTCGGTGAACTCCAGCTCCAGGCCCATGGTGTTGGACTCTTCGACGGTGATGACACCGTCCTTGCCCACCTTGTCGAACGCCTCGGCGATCAGGTCGCCGATCTTGGCGTCCTGGGCGGAGATCGTCGCCACGTGGGCGATCTCCTTCTTGTCCGCGACCGGACGGGCGGACTCGACCAGCCTGTCGCTGACGGCCTTGGCCGCGAGGTCGATGCCCCGCTTGAGGCTCAGCGGCTGGGCGCCGGCGGCGACGTTGCGCAGACCCTCGCGGACCATCGCCTGGGCCAGGACGGTCGCGGTGGTCGTGCCGTCACCGGCGATGTCGTTGGTCTTCGTCGCGACTTCCTTGGCGAGCTGCGCGCCGAGGTTCTCGTACGGCTTCTCCAGCTCCACCTCGCGGGCGATGGTGACGCCGTCGTTGGTGATGGTGGGAGCGCCGAACTTCTTGTCGATGACGACGTTGCGGCCGCGCGGGCCGAGGGTCACCTTGACGGCGTCGGCGAGGGCGTTGACACCGCGCTCCAGCGAGCGGCGGGCGTCCTCCTCGAACGACAGGATCTTGGGCATGACAGTCCTCTCTGGGGGCACACGGGAGCATCGAAGCCCCGGGCGCTCTCGCGACCCGGGGCTCGATGCGTCATCTCGGAAGCGTCGGAAGCGATGGACTACTTCTCGACGATGGCGAGCACGTCACGGGCGGAGAGCACCAGGTACTCCTCGCCGTTGTACTTCACCTCGGTGCCGCCGTACTTGCTGTAGAGGACGACGTCGCCCTCCTTGACGTCGAGCGGGATGCGCTTGTCGCCGTCCTCGTCCCAGTTGCCCGGGCCCACCGCGAGGACCCTGCCCTCCTGGGGCTTCTCCTTCGCGGTGTCGGGAATGACCAGGCCGGAGGCGGTGGTCTGCTCGGCCTCAAGCGGCTGGACCACGATGCGGTCGCCGAGCGGCTTAACGGGAACCTTGGTGGCGGTCGTCACGTCGGACCTCCCCTTCAGATTTGAATGATCTAGAAGAGGCGACCAGCGGTCTGCCGTCGCGGGTGTCAGACCAGCCTCGTCGCACTTGCGTTGGCACTCTCACCGGGAGAGTGCCAATACGGAACAGTATGCAAGGAGGCCTTGACAGTCAACACGAACCGCCCGCCGACGACCCCGGCGGCCCCGATGAGGGGACAGGAACCCCCAACGGGGGCACCATCAGAGGGAGGAGAGGCGCCGGACATTGACGGGAAGTAATGAGATGGTCACGAACAGCGAAGAGAATGACGCTACGGTGGACGACGTGACCAACACGCTCAGCAAGCAGAGGGACACCAGACGTGAGGGCGGCGATCTGATCGCCGGCTGGCCCAGCCCGCCCGCAGGCGGATGGACCGCCGACGATCTCGACCGCCTGCCCGACGAGGGCCCGAACGGCGAGCCGGACTTCTTCAAGCACGTCGAACTCGTCAACGGAGAGCTCGTCTTCATGTCCCCCCAGAAGCGCTTCCACGAGTCCGTGATCTACGGTCTCCGCACCGCTCTCAACGCGCAGGCGCCCCATCACCTCAAGGCCGTGACGCAGATGGACCTCCTGCTCGGCAAGAAGCAGCGCCCGTGCCCGGACGTCGTCATCGTCGACGCCGAGGCGGCGAAGGACCGCTCCCGCACCGCCTACACCCCCGACGAGACGCATCTCGTCATCGAGGTGGTCTCCCCCGAATCCAGATTCCGTGACCACGAGGTCAAGCCGAAGCTCTACGCCGAGACCGGCATCCCGAATTTCTGGCTGGTGGAGGACAAGGGCGGTGATCCGGTGATCCACGTCTACCAGCTGGACCCGGTCAACCACCTGTACCTGATCACCGGTATCCACCACGACCGCCTCAAGACCGGCGAGCCGTTCGACATCGACCTCGTCCTGACCTGCCTGCCCGACTGAGTGGATCGCCGCGACGGCGGCCTCCGGCCAGGCGGTAGCGTCGGGCGGTGTGGACCTCGACGCATTCCGGGAACTGCTGACGCCGCGCGGCCAGGAGGCCCTCGCCGCGGCCGCCGAGGCCGCGGGTGACGGCCCGGTGGCCGCGGTGACGCGGCTGCGCCGGACCTACGACGCGACCCTGACCTCCGCGGCGCTCACCCAGGCGGCGCTCAGGGAGCGCGCGCGGGAGAAGTTCGGCTCCGACGCCGCCGTCATGTACTTCACCCCGCACGGCCTGGAGCAGGCCACCCGCCGCGAGGTGGCCGACCACCGTGCCCGGCGCGTCCCGGCCGGCTCCCGGGTGGCCGACGCCTGCTGCGGGATCGGCGGCGACCTGCTGGCGCTGGCCAGGGCGGGCTGCGTCGTGGAGGCCGTGGACGCCGACCCGCTCACCGCCGCCGTCGCCCGGGCCAACGCCGACGCCCTGGGCCTCGGTGACAGCGTCACGGTCCGCGCCGCCGAGGCCGCCACGCTCGACCCGGCGGCCTTCGACGTGCTGTTCGCCGACCCCGCCCGCCGTACGGCGCGGGGCCGGACGTTCGACCCGATGGCCTACTCGCCGCCCTGGCCGGAGGTCCTCGGCATGGTGGCGAAGGCCCCGGCGGCCTGCCTGAAGGTCGCCCCCGGCATCCCGTACGAGTTCATCCCGGCCGGAGCCGAGGCCGAGTGGGTCTCCTGGCGCGGCGACGTCAAGGAGGCCGCGATCTGGTGCGGCGGCCTCACCCGGGACGCGGGGCGCAGGGCCACGATGCTGCCGTCCGGCACGACGCTGACGCCCGAGCCGGGCGCGGATCCCGCGCCGGTGGGCGCGGTGGGCCGCTACCTCTACGAGCCGGACGGCGCGGCCGTACGGGCTCACCTGGTGGCGGAGGTGGCCAGGCGGGTCGACGGCCGGCTGCTCGACGAGCGCATCGCCTACATCACCGGCGACGCCGAGGTGACCACGCCGTGGGCGGCGCGGTACGAGGTGCACGAGATGATGCCGTTCTCGCTCAAGCGGCTGCGGGCGGCGCTGCGCGAGCGCGGGGCGGGCGTCGTGACGGTCAAGAAGCGCGGCTCGGCGGTCGACGTGGAGCGCCTGCGCAGGGATCTGCGGCTCTCCGGCGGCGGCTCCGCGACGGTGGTCCTCACCCGGATCGGGGAGCGGCCGTTCGCCCTCATCTGCAGCCCCGCCTGACCCGCGGCCTCCGGGGCGCGGCTCCGGCCCGGAACGGCCCGGGAACGGCCCGCCACCCGCGCTCCGGATCCTCCCGGGCGCGGGCGGGGCCGTACGGTCAGACGTGGACGGTGGTGATCGGGAGGGAGGAGTCGGCCGGGATCTCCAGGGACGACGGGGTGACGCCCGCCGCCACCAGGTCGGAGCCCAGGGTGGCCACCATGGCGCCGTTGTCGGTGCACAGCCCCGGCCGGGGGACGCGCAGCCGCACCCCCGCCGCGTCGCAGCGTTCCTGCGCCAGGGCCCGCAGCCGGGAGTTGGCCGCCACACCGCCGCCGATCAGCAGGTCCCGGACGTCGTGCTCGCGGCACGCCTGAAGGGCCTTGCGGGTCAGCACGTCGACCACGGCCTCCTGGAACGACGCCGCCACGTCGGGCACGTGGATCGGCTCGCCGGACCTCTCCCTGGCCTCCACCCAGCGGGCCACGGCGGTCTTCAGGCCGGAGAACGAGAAGTCGAGGGTGCCGTCGTCGTACTTGCCCCTCGGGAAGGCGATGGCCGTGCCGGAGCCGTCGCGGGCCGCCCGGTCGATGTAGGGGCCGCCGGGGAAGGGCAGGCCGAGCACCCGCGCCACCTTGTCGAACGCCTCGCCCGCGGCGTCGTCCACCGTGGAGCCGAGCGAGACGACGTCCTTGGCGACGTCGGGGACCAGCAGCAGGGAGGAGTGACCTCCCGAGACGAGCATGGCGATGCACGGCTTGGGCAGGGCGCCGTGTTCGAGCTGGTCCACGGCCACGTGGGCGGCCAGGTGGTTCACCCCGTACAGCGGGACGCCGAGGCCCAGCGCGTACGCCTTGGCGGCGGCGACGCCGACCAGCAGCGCGCCGGCCAGCCCCGGCCCGGCGGTCACCGCGATCGCGTCGATGTCGGAGAAGCGCAGACCCGCCTGCTCCAGCGCCCGCTCGACGGTGGGGGTCATCGCCTCCAGGTGCGCCCGGGACGCCACCTCGGGCACCACCCCGCCGAAGCGGGCGTGCTCCTCGACGCTGGAGGCGATCGTGTTGGCCAGCAGGGTGTGCCCCCGGACGATGCCGATCCCGGTCTCGTCGCAGGAGGTCTCGATGCCCAGGACCAGGGGTTCGTCACTCATCAATGAGATCCTTCCGCATCGTGATCGCGTCGGTGCCGTCCTGGTAGTAGCGGCGGCGCAGGCCGAGCCGGACGAAGCCGAACCGCTCGTACATCGCCTGCGCGGCGGGGTTGTCGGCGCGCACCTCGAGGAAGACCGACCGCGCGCCGCGCCTGCCGGCCTCGGCCAGCAGCTCGGTGAGCAGGGCGCCGCCGACCCCGGTGCGCCGCCGGCCGGCCGCGACGGCGATGGTCTGCACGTCCGCCTGGTCGCCGGCGGCGAAGAGCCCGGCGTAGCCGATGATCCCCTCACCGGTCTCGGCCACCACGTAGTGACGGGTCCCGGGCTGCCCGGCGAGCTCGTCGCGGAGCATGCCCTCGCTCCAGGCGTCCGCCGGGAAGGTGTCCCGCTCGATCTCCATCACGGCGGGCAGGTCGTCCCCGGTCATCGGGCGCAGCGTCACGGCCATCAGGTGACCTTCTTGGGCGCGGCGGGAACCTGCGCGTCGGGGCGGCGGAGGTACACCGGGCGGGGCAGGCTCAGCACGGGGTGCGTGCCGCTCTCCACGACCTCGCGGACGTCGGGCTCGCCGAGCTGCTCGGCGGCCAGCGACGCCAGCGCCCCCGCGAAGGGGTACTCGGGGGCGTCCGCCAGCCGGGAGGCGCCGACGACCTCGGCGTACATCCGCGCGCCCGCACCGACGAGCGGGAGGTCGCCGGGCAGGTCGTGGGGGCGGCTCACCGCGGGGCCGGACAACCGGGTCCGCATGTCCTCGTAGTGGCCCCAGAACACCTCCTTGCGGCGGGCGTCGGTGGCCACCAGGAACGGCTCGGACAGCCCGCTGCCGTAGGCGACGGCGTCGAGCGTGCACACGCCGTACGCCGGGACGCCGAGCGAGGCGGCGAGGGCCTGGGCGGTCATCAGGCCGACCCGCAGGCCGGTGTAGGGACCGGGTCCGGCGCCCGCGACGACGACGGTGACGTCGGCGAGCGCGGCGCCGGCCTCCCGCAGGACGGTCTCGATCGTGGGCACGAGCAGTTCGCCGTGGCGGCGGGCGTCGACGGTCGTCGACTCGGCGAGGACCCGTTCACCGTCGTGCAGCGCTGCGGTGACGGCGGGGGTCGCGGTATCAAAGGCCAGGACCAGCACGAACAGTTAGCCTAGTCCGTCGCGCGGGAGCCGGGACCGCCCGGGCGGATCAGGTCCTGGGGTCGGCCCGTTTGACCAGGGTGGCGTAGACGATGACGTTGTCGCGGTACTCGTGGCGGTCCCAGTCGAAGTCCCCGCCGCAGGTGATCAGCCGCAGGCCGTCCTGGAGGTAGACCTTGTCCGCCGGGAAGCGGTCCTTGCTCACCCGCTCGACGGAGTCCACCCGGTACTGGGCGACGTCGCCGTCGCTGCGCCTGACCTTGACGACCTGCCCCTCACGGATGTCCTTGAGCCGGTAGAAGACCGCGGGGTCGGTCTTGGTGTCCACGTGCCCGAGGATCACCGCGGGGCCCTCGTCGCCGGGCACCGCGGTGCCCTTGACCCAGCCCGCCGCGTTCGGCTTGTCGTACGGCGGGAGCTCGACCTCGCCGTTCTTGACCCCGAGCCTCATCAGGGGCGCCTTGATGCCCAGCGAGGGGATCTCCACGCGTTCGGGCACCACCGGGTCGCGGATCTCCGGGACGTCGACGCCCGCGCCCCGGAAGAGCACCATGACGAGGCCGGTGACGAGGCCGGCGGTGATGACGTGCGACCAGCGCGTGGGTGCGGCCATCGGCGGCTACGAACGCCGTCGCCTGGCGATCGCGACCCCCGTGCCGCCCACCAGGGCGGCGGCCAGCAGCACCCCGGGCACCCCGAGCGGCGAGCCGTCGTCGTCCGGGCCGCCGGCCGCGGTGCCTCCGCCGCCGGTGGAGGGCGCGCGGGTGCTGATGACGGTCCGGGTCGGCCGGGGCCTCGGCCTGCGGGTCGGCTCTTCGGACGCCTCCTCGGTGGGGGCGGCGCTGGGCCTGGTCTCGCCGACCACCCGGAGGCTCGCCTTGCCGGTGTCGTTGGTGCCCTCGCAGCGGGCGTTGACCTCGTAGACGCCGGCCGCGGTGCCGGGGGCCACGGTGGCCTGGCCCCGGACCCACGGCCGCGGGGTCGGCGTGGCGCTCGACGAGGGGGCGGGGCTGGGCGTGACCAGGATCGGGTCGAGGGTCACCGCGGTACGGAAGATCCGGGACGACCCGGTGCCGCGATGCTCCGGCCCGCCCTGCGGGATCGGGCAGTTGGCCAGGATCCACACCTTCTGCCCGGCCTTGACCCGGGCCGGCTGGAGCTGGACCTCGATGTCGCCTCTGCCGGCGGACGTCTGCGACGCCGCGGGTGAGGTGGTCGCCCCCGGCTCGGAGTCCGCCTCGGCCGTGCACCCGGTCACCCCGAGCAGAGCGAGGCCACCCAGAGTGGCCCCCAGAACCGCGGCATGCTTGACGCTTGGCACCGTCGCACTCCACTTCCACTCCGGCCGACGACCCTCGCCCGGCACCACTGCACCTGTTCCCCTTAAAACAAGGGCAAACCCGCTTGGGTCAATCATCGATTTCGATGATCTATACCAACTCGGACGCGGAACGGACGCTCCGGGTTCCGGTCAGACGACACCCTCCCACCGGGCGCCGACCCCGCGCAGCCGTACGGCGCGCTCCTCGCCGGTATCGCCGCGCTCGATGGAGATCTCCAGCCGGTCCTCGGCGAGTCCCTCGACCAGGCCCTCGCCCCACTCCACGACCGTCACCGACTCCTCCAGCGAGGCGTCGAGGTCGAGGTCGTCGACCTCCAGGTCACCGCCCAGCCGGTAGGCGTCCGCGTGCACGAGCGCCGGCCCCCCGGACAGCGAGGGGTGCACCCGGGCGATGACGAACGTCGGCGAGGTGATGGGGCCGCGCACCTTGAGGCCGTCGGCGATCCCCTGGACCAGGGTCGTCTTGCCCGCGCCCAGCGGCCCGGACAGCACCGCCAGGTCACCCGGGCGCAGCAGCCCGGCGAGCTCCCTGCCCAGCTCCCGCATCTCCTCGGCGGTCGCCGCGATTCTCACTTCTCGATCAACTCCCCTGCGATGGTCACGTCCCGCGAGCCGCGTCCGGCGGCCCGGTCATCCGCGCGGGCCTCAGGCATCGGTCCCGCCGGCCTCGCCCGTCCCGTCGGAGTCGGTCCCGCCGGTGCCGGCGCCGTCGGCATCGGCGGCCTCGTCGGCGAGTGCCCGCTTGATCAGGTCGCGCAGCGCGTCGTTGACCACGGCGGGCCGTTCGAGCTGGACCAGGTGCGAGCTGTCGGGAACCTCGGTGAACCGGGCGCGGGGCAGCGCCGCCGCCATGGCCTTGCTGTGGTCCACCGGCGTCAGCCAGTCCTTGTCCCCCACGATGATGGAGGTCGGCACGTCGTCCAGCACTCCCAGGGCGGCCAGCTTGTCGTGGGACATCAGCGCCGGGTAGAAGTCGGCGATCACCTCGAACGGGGTGGAGCGGATCATCGACTCGATGAAGTCCACCACCGTGGGGCTGACGTTCGCGGCGTCACCGAAGCCCAGGTGGCGCAGCATCAGGAAGGCCAGGTCGTTGGCCGCCTCCCGGCCGCGGTCCACCAGCGCGCCCCGGCGGCCCAGCAGCGAGACCGTGCCCGGGGTGACCGTGTGCACGGCCCTGGCCAGCAGGGCGGGCAGTCCCAGGGAGACCTCGCCCAGCCTGCCGGCGGAGGTGGAGATCAGCGCGACCCCCCTGATCTTCTCCTCGAACAGCTCAGGGCGGCGGTCGGCCAGCGCCATGATCGTCATGCCGCCCATGGAGTGGCCCACCAGCACGCACGGGCCGGGTACCAGTTCCTCGATCACCTCGGCGAGGTCCTCGCCCAGCCGGTCGATGAGGACGCCGTGGTCGTCGACCGACGCGCGCGGCGAGCGCCCGTGGGAGCGCTGGTCCCACAGCACCATCCGGTAGGAGTCGAGCAGGTCGCGCCGCTGGTAGTGCCAGGAGTCGAGGTTGAGGGTGTAGCCGTGGCAGAACACCACGGTCAGCGGGGCGTCCTCGGGCCCGTCGACCTCGGCGTGCAGGACCACGCCGTCGGAGGCGGTGACCGCGACGGGCCGGCCGCGCAGCTCGCCGAACGGCTCGCCGGCCTCCAGGTCGGGCCGGAGCCTGATGCGGCCGATGGCGTAACGCTTGGCGAAGGCCGCGGCGGCCACCCCGGCGGACGCGGCGCCGACGAGCGCGCCGGCGACCCCCACCCTGCGCCGTGTGGCGATGCCCATGCGACCCCCTGACGTGCCTCTCACCGGTGAACGCGCGGGACCCGCGAACCGATCCGGGTCACGATCTCATACGAGATCGTGCCGAGGGAATCCGCCCATTCCTGGGCGGTCGGCTCGCCGTGCGAGCCGTCGCCGAACAGGATCACCTCGTCGCCCTCGGCCAGCGGGTCGTCCCCCACGTCGATCATGAACTGGTCCATGCAGACCCGTCCGGCGATGCGGCGGCGCCGTCCACCCGCCATCACCTCCGCCCGATTTGTCGCATATCGCAGAACGCCGTCCGCATACCCGAGGGGCACCAGTCCAAGCGTGGTCTCGCGATCCGTGACGTAAAGGTGCCCGTAGGACACCCCGGATCCGGCCGGAACCCGCTTGGCCAGCGCGATCCGCGCGGTCAGGGTCATCGCCGGGCGCAGGCCGAAGTCCCCGAGGGCGGGCACCGGGCTCAGGCCGTAGACCGCGATACCGGGACGGACCATGTCGTAGCGCGCCCGCGGCAGCGTCAGCGTCGCCGCCGAGTTGGCGATGTGCCGGACCACGTGGGAACCCGCGACGCCCGCCTTCTCCGCCATGGCCAGCGCGTCGTCGAAGACGGCGAGCTGGGATGCGACCGACGGGTGCCCCGGCTCGTCGGCGCAGGCGAGGTGCGACCAGATCCCGGCGACCTCGATCGTCCCCTCCGACTGCCGGGCCAGGGCCCGGTCGAGCAGCGCGGGCCAGTCGCCGAACGCCGCGCCGCCGCGCGACAGGCCGGTGTCGATCTTCAGGTGCAGCCGGGCGGACCGGCCGGCGCGGACCGCCGCCTCGGCGATCCGGTCCACCAGGCCGGGTGCCCCGGCCGACAGCTCCACGTCACGGCCGACCGCCTCGTCCAGCGGCTCGCCCGGAGGGATGATCCACGACATGACCGGCGCGGTGACGCCGGCGTCGCGCAGTTCGAGGGCCTCGCGGATGTAGGCGGTGCCCAGCCGGGCGGCCCCGCCCTCCAGCGCGGCCCGCGCGCAGGCGACCATGCCGTGCCCGTAGCCGTCGGCCTTGACCACGGCCATGACGTCCGCCCCGGGGGCCCGCCCGGCCAGCAGGGCGACGTTGTCCCGGATCGCGGACAGGTCCACCCGCGCCTCGGCGGGCGTCGTCGGGAAGCTCATCTTTCCAGTTTGGCAGCTCGGCCGTCCTCCCGGAGCCGGTCCGTGACCTCCCTGACCGCCTCCGGGACGCCTTCCAGGACGTCCCACGCCGAGACCGGCCCGTTCCGCCCGGCCAGGCCGTGCAGGTACGCCGCGCAGGAGGCCGCGTCGTACGGTCCCAGCCCGGCGGCCAGCAGCGCGCCCGCGACCCCGGCCAGCACGTCGCCGGTGCCCGCGGTGGCCAGCCACGGGCTGCCGGTGAGGTTGATCCTGACCGGCCGCTCGTCCTCGGCGACCACGGTGGTCGAGCCCTTCAGCAGGGTCGTCACGCCCAGCTCGTCCGCGGCCCGCCGCGCGTACTCCACCCTGCGGGCCTCGATCCGCGATCTCGGCACGCCCAGCAGCCGCGACAGCTCACCCGCGTGCGGGGTGATCAGCACCGGCGCGGAGCGGCGCAGCAGCGATCGGTTCCCGGCGACCAGCGTCAGGCCGTCGGCGTCCACCAGCACCGGGACGTCACTCGCCAGCACCGAGTGGGCCACGGCGAGCGCCTCCGGTCCGGTGCCCAGGCCGGGCCCGAGCACCCACGCCTGCACCCGTCCGACCTCGCCGATCCCCTCGCCCGGTTCGAGCGGGGTGATGACGACCTCGGGCCAGCGCGCCCGCACCTGGGCCACGGGCTCGGCGGGACCCGCGTAGCGGACCATCCCCGCTCCCGCCCGGACCGCCCCGCCCACGGCCAGCACCGCCGCGCCGGTGTAGAGGTGGCTCCCGGCCGCGACGCCCACGACGCCCCGGCGGTACTTGTCGGACTCCACGCCCGGCCGGGGCAGCATCAGCGCCACGTCGGGGCCGGTGAGCGCCGACGCCCCGGGGTCGGGGAGATACGGTCCCAGCCCGATGTCCACCAGCTCGACCCGGCCGGCGCGGGCCGCGCCCGGGTCGACGAGCAGCCCGATCTTGCGGGCCCCGAACGTGACGGTGACGTCCGCCCGGACCGCCGGCCCGTCGACCCGCCCGGTGCTCGCGTCCACCCCGCTCGGCACGTCCACCGCGACCACCGTCGCGGGTCCCTCGGCGGCCAGCCGGGCCAGGGTCGCGTACGGCTCACGCAGCGCGCCCGTCCCGCCGATCCCCACGAGCCCGTCCACCACGAGGTCGGCTCCGTCGAGGAGGCGCCGCACCCCGGCGCCCACCGCCGCGCCCTTCCCGGATTCCTTCCCGGAGTCCTTCCCGGAGTCCTTCCCGGTCTCCCCCGCGGGACCCGTCGCGGGATCCGTCACGGGGCCCCGCGCGGGGCCCGCCGCTCCGGCACCCGCCGGGGCCTCCCGGGTCGCGCCGCCGAGGTCCGTCACCCGGCCCCCGGCCCGCCGCAGCGCCGCGAGCCCGCCCTCGTGGGCCCGCGTCCCGGCCAGTACGGCGTGCACCCGGGCACCCCGGGCGGCGAGCCGCGCCCCGGCGTACAGGGCGTCGCCGCCGTTGTCCCCGCCGCCGGCCAGCACCACGACGCGGGAGCCGTACACCGTCCCGAGGACTCCGGCGCAGACGACCGCGAGGCCCGCGGCGGCCCGGTCCATGAGCGTCCCCTCGGGCAGCATCGCCATGAGCGCCGCCTCGGCGGCCCTGATCTGATCGGAGGTGTACGCGGTCAGCATGGCTCCGACGGTATCCCGCGACGATCTCCGGCGCGTGCTCCGGCGCGGCCCGCCGTACGGCCGGCCCGCCGTCGCGCGTTCCCGCGCCCGCCACGCCCCGCCGCGCCCTCACCTCCTTCCCGCGTCGCCGCGCCGTACGACCGGTCGGCGGGGCGGGGCGGCGGGGCGCGGTCAGGCTTCGGCGATCACGTAGGCGATGGCGACGCCCCCGTCGTGGGTCAGCGAGAGGTGCCAGCGCCCCACGCCCAGCCGCTCCGCGACCTCGGCGACCCGGCCGCTGACGTGCAGCTCCGGCCGGCCGTGCGGGCCGCGGCGCACCTCGGCCTCCAGGTGCTCCAGCCCCGGCGGGGCGCCGAGCGCCTTGGCCACCGCCTCCTTGGCGGCGAAACGCGCCGCCAGGGAGGGCACCGGCAGGTCCCGCTCGGCCTCGGTGAACAGCCGCTCCCGCAGGGCGGGGGTCCGCTCCAGCGCTTCTTCGAGCCGGGCGACGTCCACGACGTCCACCCCGATGCCCACGATCACCGCCTCAGGCTACAAGCCGCGCCCGTCCCCGCCCCGCTCCGGCGGCTACTCCACGGTCACCGACTTGGCCAGGTTGCGGGGCTGGTCGACGTCGTGGCCCTTGGCGGTGGCCAGCTCGCAGGCGAAGACCTGCAGCGGCACCGCGGCCACCAGCGGCTGGAACAGGGTCTCCACGGCGGGGACGCGGATCAGCGTGTCGGCGTAGGGCTCCACCGCGGTGTCCCCCTCCTCGGCGATCACGATGGTCCTGGCGCCGCGTGCCCGGATCTCCTGGATGTTGGACACGATCTTGTCGTGGATGACCCGCTGACCCGACGGGGAGGGGACCACCACGACGACGGGCAGACCCTGGTCGATCAGCGCGATCGGGCCGTGCTTCAGCTCCCCGGCCGCGAATCCCTCGGCGTGCATGTAGGCCAGCTCCTTGAGCTTCAGCGCCCCTTCGAGGGCGACGGGGAAGCCCACGTGCCGGCCGAGGAAGAGCACGCACCGCTCACCGGCCAGCGAGCGGGCCAGCGCGCGGACCGGCTCCATGGTCGCCAGCACCTCCTCCACCTGGGCGGGCATCCCGGCCAGCCGGTCCAGGACCTGGGTGATCTCGTCGCCGAACTTCACACCGCGGACCTGCGCGATGTACAGGGCGACGAGGTAGCAGGCGACGAGCTGGGTGAGGAACGCCTTGGTGGAGGCGACGGCGATCTCCGGACCGGCGTGCGTGTAGAGGACGGCGTCGGACTCGCGCGGGATCGTGGAGCCGTTGACGTTGCAGATGGCCAGCACCCGCGACCGCTGCTCGCGGGCGTGCCGTACGGCCATCAGCGTGTCCATGGTCTCGCCCGACTGGCTGATCACGACGACGAGCGTGTCGCGGTTGAGGATGGGGTCGCGGTAGCGGAACTCGCTGGCCAGCTCGACCTCGCACGGAACCCGGGCCCAGTGCTCGATCGCGTACTTGGCGATGAGACCGGCGTGGTAGGAGGTCCCGCACGCGACCACGATGATCTTGCTGACGTCCCGCAGCTCCTGGTCCGACAGCCGCATCTCGTCCAGGGTCAGCAGCCCGTCGGAGCCGATCCTGCCGAGCAGCGTGTCGGCGACCGCCCGCGGCTGCTCGGCGATCTCCTTGAGCATGAAGTGGTCGTAGCCGCCCTTCTCCGCGGCGGAGGCGTCCCAGCCGACGTGGTAGTCGCGCGTCTCGGCCGGGGCCCCATGGAAGTCGGTGACCGTGATCCCCTCGTCCCGCAGCTCGACCACCTGGTCCTGGCCCAGCTCGACGGCCTCACGGGTGTAGGCGATGAACGCGGACACGTCCGAGCCGAGGAAGTTCTCCCCCTCGCCCCGCCCGACGACCAGCGGCGAGTTGCGGCGGGCGCCCACCACCACGCCGGGCTCGTCGGCCGACACGGCCAGCAGCGTGAACGCCCCCTCCAGCCTCCGGCACACCCGGCGCATCGCCTCGGCCAGGCCGTCGGCGGCGTGCCGCTCCAGCAGGTGCGCCACCACCTCGGTGTCGGTGTCCGACAGCAGCTTGTGCCCGTCGTCCTCCAGCTCGGCCCGGAGCTCGGCGAAGTTCTCGATGATGCCGTTGTGGATCACCGCGATCCTGGAGCGGCAGTCGGTGTGCGGGTGGGCGTTGCGGTCGGTCGGCGCGCCGTGGGTCGCCCAGCGGGTGTGCCCGATGCCGACCGTCGCCTCGGGGAGGGACCGCGACGTCAGCGCCGAGCGCAGGTTGGCCAGCTTCCCGGCCCGCTTCTCCACGGCCAGTTCCCCGGAGGGACCGACCAGCGCGATGCCGGAGGAGTCGTAGCCGCGGTACTCCAGCCGGCCCAGACCCTCGACGGCGACCTCGACCGCCGGCCGATGGCCGACATATCCCACTATTCCGCACATGTCCCAACCTCCTTCTTCCTGTGAGATCGACCGACGAGCCTATGGAGAACCCCCGGATGAAACCAAGAATCCTGCCCGCCATCGGGCAGGACCTGCCCCGGACGGAACCGCGCATGCCCGGACCCGCGCGGAGCGGTCCCCGGCGGATCAGTACGCTTGCTGGCTATGACCAACGGGTGGGAGGCGACTCCGTACGTGGAGCTGAGCCGCGAGCAGTGGAGCGGTCTCCGCAGGAACACGCCGCTGACGCTTACCGAGGACGAGCTGGAGGAGCTGCGCGGCGTCGACGACCCGATCGACCTGGCCGAGGTCACCGACATCTACCTGCCGCTCACCCGGCTGCTCAACCTGCACTTCACCGGGGGCAGGCAGCGCGGCGCGGCGGTCAGCACCTTCCTCGGGACGGGCGCCGGGCCCGCGCCGTACATCCTGGGCATCGCCGGCAGCGTCGCCGTCGGCAAGTCCACCACCGCCCGGCTGCTGCACACCCTGCTGGCCCGCTGGCCCGAGCACCCGCGGGTGGACCTGATCACCACCGACAGCTTCCTGTACCCCAACGCGGTCCTCACCGCCCGGGACATCACGCACCGCAAGGGCTTCCCGGAGAGCTACGACCGGCGGGCCCTGGTCAGGTTCGTCGCCGACGTCAAGGCCGGCCGGCCCGAGGTGACCGCCCCGGTCTACAGCCACCTGGAGTACGACATCGTCCCCGGCGCGACGCAGACCGTCCGCCGGCCCGACATCCTCATCGTCGAGGGCCTCAACGTGCTGCAGCCCGCCCCGCCGGCCGCCCTCGCGGTCAACGACTACTTCGACTTCTCCATCTACGTGGACGCCAAGGTCGAGAACGTCCGGGACTGGTACCTCGACCGCTTCCACAAGCTGCGCCGTACCGCCTTCGAGGATCCGCGGTCCTACTTCCGGCACCTGGCCCAGCTGTCGGACGACGAGGCGACCGAGTTCGCCAGGAACGTCTGGCGCGACGTCAACGAGCGCAACCTCGTCGAGAACATCGCCCCCACCCGGGGCCGGGCCGACCTGGTGCTGCACAAGGGCTCAGACCACTCCGTGCGCCGGGTGGGACTGCGCCGCATCTGACGGGTAGGAGGAGTCGCGTGCTGCATCTCCGCGTGATCAGCCCGTCCGAGCGGACGGAGGAGGTCCTCGGCCTGCTCGACGAGGCCGTCGGCGTGGCCAACGTCGTCGTGCTGCACGGCGCGGCCCGCTCCCCCAAGGGCGACCTCGTGCAGTTCGACATCGCCCGCGAGGCCGCCAGCGAGATGATCGACTGCCTGCGCGACCTCGACCTGGACACCGTCGGGTCCATCGCGGGCGAACGGGTCGACCTGTCGGTCTCCGAGGTGGCCGCCCGCGCGGAGGAGGAGGCGCCCGGCCACGGCGACGACGCGGTGATCTGGGACGAGCTCGCCCAGCGGGTCGAGGACGACACCGAGCTGAGCTGGGCCTTCCTGGCGTTCCTGGTGATCGCCACACAGATCGCGGCGGTCGGCGTGATCGTGAACTCGCCGATCCTGATCGTCGGCGCGATGGTGCTCGGCCCGGAGTTCGGCGCGGTCGCGGCCGTCTGCTTCGGCCTGCTCAGAGGCGACCGGCACCTGATCGTCCGTGCCCTGCGCACGCTCCTGACCGGGTTCGCGGTCGCCATAGCGGTCACGCTCGCCTGCGCGCTGGCCTTCCGCGCGCTGGGCTGGATCGACCCCGCCACGCTGCGCGGGCACGAGGAGATCGAGTTCATCGTCAAGCCCGACCGCTGGTCGATCGTCGTGGCGCTGCTGGCCGGGGCGGCCGGGGTGCTGTCGGTCACCGCGGGCAAGTCCTCGGCCCTGGTGGGCGTCTTCATCTCGGTGACCACCGTTCCCGCCGCCGGATACCTCTCCGTCGCCGTCGCCCTCGGCCGCTGGGACGACGTGACGGGCTCGGTCACCCAGCTCGCGGCGAACATCGCCGGCATGGTCGTCTCCGGTACGGTCACCCTGGTCGTCCAACGGGCCTACTGGTCGCGGTTCGGCGTACGGTTCCCCACGCGCGGGTCACGCGGCGGGGGGCCGGGACTCCCACGGGTCGGCCGGTAGGGATCGCGGCCGGCGGGAACCGGACGGAAGCCCGGACCCGGCGAAAGCCCGAGCCGGGCGGAGACCGTACGGCCGGAACCGGGCGGCAGCCCGAACCGGGTGAAAACCGTACGGCCGGAGCCGAACCGGCCTTTCGGCCGAGGCGGATTCGTCCGCACGGCGGAGGAACCAGGCACGGCCGGTGGATAGTGTCCGGGTATGACTATCCTCGCCACCGAGGGACTCACCAGACGATTCCCCCGGGTGACGGCACTCGACGGGCTCACCGTCGAGGTCGGCCCCGGCGTGACCGGCCTGGTCGGCGCGAACGGCGCGGGCAAATCGACGCTGATCAAGATCCTGCTGGGTCTGCTCGCGCCCTCGGCCGGCCGCGCCGAGGTGCTGGGCATGGACGTGACGACCCGGGGCGCGGAGATCCGCGGGGCCGTCGGGTACATGCCCGAGCACGACTGCCTGCCCCCCGACCTGTCCGCCACGGAGTTCACCGTCCACATGGGCCAGATGGCCGGCCTGCCGCGCACGGCGGCCCGCGAGCGCGCCGCCGACGTGCTGCGCCACGTCGGCCTGTACGAGGAGCGCTACCGCGCCATGGGCGGCTACTCCACCGGCATGAAGCAGCGGGTCAAGCTGGCCCAGGCCCTGGCGCACGATCCCCGGCTGGTCCTCCTGGACGAGCCCACCAACGGGCTGGACCCCCAGGGGCGCGACGAGATGCTGGCGCTGATCCGCAGGATCGGCACCGAGTTCGGCATCAGCGTGCTCGTCACCTCCCACCTGCTGGGCGAGCTGGAGCGGATCTGCGACCACGTCATCGTGATCGACGGCGGCAGGCTGCTGCGCTCCTCCCCCATCTCCGACTTCACGCAGACCACCCGGACCGTCGTGGTGGAGGTGGAGGAGGGCCGCGACGCCCTGGCCGCCCGGCTCACCGAACTGGGCGAGACCGTCACCCCGCACGGCCGGACGCTCCTGGTGGAGGTCGGCGCGCCGGAGACCTTCGACACGCTCCGCGACGCCGTCTGCGACCTCGGCCTGCACCTCGTCCGCATGGAGCAGGGCCGCCAGCGCATCGAGGACGTCTTCCGGGAGCCCGCCGATGCCTGACCTGCCCGGCCCGCCGGACGACCGGAACCGGCCCCGCCCGCCCGACCAGCCGGACGACCTGACCGGCCGCGACACGCCCATCCGCCCGGACGGGCCCCCGGCGGGCCCCGGTCGCACCCGCGAGAGGACCGCCGTGCCCGAGACGCCCCCAGCGCCCTCCGGCGCGCTCACCCCGGCCCCCGCCGGGGTCATCCACGACATCGGCTACCGCCACTACGAAGGGGTACGGCTCGGCCGCGCCCACGCCGTCGCGGCGCTGACCCTGCACACCCTGCGCGGGGTGTTCGGACTGGGCCGCCCGGCCCGATCGAAGATCATCCCGTTCGCGCTCGCGACGGTCATGATGTTCCCCACGGTCGTATCCATCGGGGTCATGGCGCTGATCAAGCGTGAGGGGATCATCACCTACACCGGTTACGCGACCATCATGCAGGTCGTGATCGCCGTCTTCCTCGCCGCGCAGTCCCCCTACACCGTCGCGCCCGACCTGCGCTTCCGGGTGCTGCCGCTCTACCTGTCGCGGCCGGTGCGGCTCGTCGACTACGTCGGGGCCAAGGTCGCCGCGATGACCGCGGCGATGTTCCTGATCCTGGCCGTCCCGCTCACCGTGCTGTTCATCGGCGAACTGGTCATCGACCTGCCCGGCCCGACCAACGTCTCCGGCTATCTCACCGCCCTCGCCGGGGCCGCCGTCCTCGCCGTGACGCTGTCCTGCCTGGGCGTGGCGATCGCCTCCTTCACCCCGCGGCGCGGCCTGGGCGTCGCCGCGGTCATCGCGTTCTACCTGCTCACCTCGGCGGTCTCGGGTGCGCTCGCGGCGATGCTGGAATCGGTGAACGACTACACCGCCGCCGCGTGGGCGTGGATGATCAATCCGTTCTTCCTCGTGGACGCCGCGGTCCAGGTGGGCGTCTTCGGCGCGAAGGCGTCCGGCCCCACCACCTACCCGGCGGGCGCCGGCGTCGCCGTGACGATCCTGGCCGTGGCCCTGCTGATCGCCCTGTCCGTGACCGCCCTGATCCTGCGCTACCGGAAGGCGGCCTCGCAATGAGGATCGAACTGGCCCAGGTCTCCCGCTGGTACGGCAACGTCGTCGCCGTCAACGACGTCACCATGACCATCGGCCCCGGCGTCACCGGCCTGCTCGGACCCAACGGCGCCGGCAAGTCGACGCTCCTGCACATGATGGCCGGGTTCCTCGCCCCGTCCAGCGGCACGGTGACCCTCGACGGGACGAAGATCTGGCGCAACCACCGCGTCTACCGCTCCATCGGCCTGGTCCCCGAGCGTGAGGCCGCCTACGGCTTCCTCACCGGCCGGCAGTTCGTGCTGTCCGGAGCCCGGCTGCACCGCCTCCCCGACCCCGAGGACGCCGCCCGCAAGGCGATCGCCCTGGTCGAGATGGAACCCGCCGGGGACCGCAGGATCGAGACCTACTCCAAGGGGATGCGGCAGCGGATCAAGGTCGCCGCCGCCCTCGTCCACGACCCGCAGGTCCTCCTGCTCGACGAGCCCTTCAACGGCATGGACCCGCGCCAGCGCATGCACCTGATGGAGCTGGTCACCGGCATGGGGGCGGCGGGCAAGACCATCCTGTTCAGCTCGCACATCCTGGAGGAGGTCGAGCGCGTCGCCCAGCACATCGAGGTCATGGTCGCCGGCCGGCACGCCGCCTCCGGCGACTTCCGCGAGATCCGCCGCAGGATGACCGACCGGCCGCACGTGTTCCGGATCCGCTCCAGCGACGACCGCCGCCTGGCGTCGGCCCTGGTCGCCGACCCCTCCTCCAGCGCGGTCTCCCTCACCGGGCAGGGCCTGGAGGTGCAGGCCGTCGACTTCCGGCGGTTCACCCACCTGCTGCCCAGGGTCGCCCGAGACGCGGGGGTGCGGATCACGCAGGTCTCCCCTGCCGACGAGGACCTCGAAAGCGTCTTCTCCTACCTGATCGACAGGAGCAGCTGATGAACGGTGTCATCGCCGGGATCTCCTACCGCGCGCTGCTCGGCCGCAGAAGGATCTGGCTGCTCGTCCTGCTCCCACTGGTGCTCCTCGGCCTGGCCGTGCTGCTGCGCTGGATCGGCGAGGCCGGCGAGCAGGCGACCATCACGCTCCTGCAGACCTTCGCCATCGGCACGATGCTGCCGCTGCTCGGCCTGATCGCGGGCACCGGCGTGATCGCCCCTGAGATCGAGGACGGCACGGTCGTCCACCTGCTGTCCAAGCCGATCTCCCGGCCGGTCATCGCGCGGACCAAGTTCGCCGTCGCCGCCTCCCTGCTCGCCCTGTTCGGCGCCGTCCCGACCTTCGCCGCGGCCTACCTGCTGGTCGGCTCCGAGTCCGGCATCGCGTACGGCTTCACCGCCGGCGCCCTGGCCGGGGGCGTCGCGTACGCCGCGGTGTTCATGCTGCTGGGCATCATCACCCGGCACGCGGTCACGATCGGCATCGCCTACGCCCTGGTGTGGGAGGGCGTGGTCGGCAACTTCGTCCCGGGCGCCCGCAGGTTCTCCATCCAGCAGTGGGCCCAGACCGTCGCCGACCAGGTGTCGTCATCGGCGTTCCTGTCCACCGGGATCGCGATCGGCTTCGCCTCCGTCGCCCTGCTGGTCGTCACCGTCGGCGCGGTCGTCTGGGCCGGTCACCGCCTGCGGGGCTTCTCCCTCACCGGCGACGAGTAGTTCCGGCGGCATGCGCGCCCCGGCGAGGGGGCGCGCATGTACCGTTCACACATGAGGTCTCTGACGGAGCTGCGTCTCACCGAGTTCAAGACCTTCCGCGACGAGACGCTCCCACTGGGTGGCATGACGACGCTCATCGGCCGCAACAGCAGCGGTAAGTCGAACGCGCTGGACGGCTTGGAGGTGCTCTCCCGCCTGGCGTCCGGAGCGGACCTCGTCGACGCGCTCGACAGCAGGCGGGGCGATGAGGGTCCACTGCGAGGAGGCATAGAAGGGTGTCCTCCCCATGGAAGCGACAGATTCCAGTTGGGCTGCACTCTTCTCTCCCTCGATCGGATCGATAAGGGATATTTCCTGGTCAAACTCGATATCACCGTCCAGGTCCATCCGGAACCTGAGATCCTCAGTGAGACACTCGTCGGCATCTCCGAAAAACACCGTTCAACTCGGAACCCGCAAGGCCGGATAGCCCATGATCTGCTGAGGACGGTGGACACCCAGCCGGGGTCCGGCAGCATCGACGCCTCCTGGTACAACGGTCGCCCGGGTCGTGACCCTCGGGCGTCGTTCCGCTCCACACGACTGCTCACCAGCCAGCTTCCACTGCGGCTCCCGGGCGAGACGGAGGCCGAGCGCCGGGTGGTCGCCGCGGCGGAAGACGTCCTGGAGGCGCTTCGCGGGGTCTTCCACCTGGACCCTGTGCCACACCTGATGCGGCAGTACGTTCCCAGCCGTGACACGCGGCTGAGGAGAACCGCGGAGAACCTCTCCGCAGTGATCGGTCACATGGAGCGGCACGACCCCGATCGGTTCCGGCAGCTCGTCGCTCGCGTGCGCGATCTCGTCGAGCATGACGTGGCCGGAATCGAGATCATCCGCTCCCAGCTCAACGACGTCATGGTGGCCCTGCGCGAGGACGGGGCGGTCACTCCGGCCAGGGAGATGAGCGACGGCCTGCTGAGGTTCACCGCGATCGCCACGAGCCTGCTCCGCCAGGGGCGGGACCTCGACCTCGGCGGGCGCGGCGCGGAGGATGACCGCAGATCACCGATTCTGGTCATCGAGGAGTTGGAGAACGGCCTGCACCCCTCTCAAGCCAGTCAGATACTAGATCTGGTCAGGCAGGCCACACAGGAGGACGCCTCCCAAGTGATCTTCACCACGCACAGCCCCGCCTTGCTCTCCGCCCTGGACGCGGATGATCACAAACGTGTCGTCGTCTGCTCCCGTGATCGCAATACCGGTCTCTCCCGTCTCCGGGGGCTTTCGAAGATGGAGGGGTATCCCAGCCTGATGGCCCAGGGCGATCTCGGCACGGTCGTCACCTCCGGCCTCCTGGAGCAAACCCCCGCCCGCGAGCGCGATTTCACCGAGTTCGACCGGCTGATGGGAATCGGCTGACGGTGAGACGCAGGGTGGAGTTCGTCGACACGTCGGTGCTCTGCAACATCCTCGACGTCCCCGGTAAGAACCAGAGCCGGAAGAACGTGGTACGGCAGTGGCGGGAAGAGAAGAGGGACTGCGACCTCATCCTGCCCGTCACCGCGGTGATCGAGACGGGCAACCACATCGCCCAGCTCCCGGACGGCCGGATTCGCAGGGATCGCGCCGAGAGGCTTCAGCAGCTCCTCGAACTGGTCATCACCGGCCAGGCACCCTGGGTCCTGCACACCGTCGAGTGGGGAGAGGACTTCCTCCGGCGGCTCCTCGCCGGAGCCGGCACCGGAACACCGTTCTCCGATCACGTGATGGCGAAACTCGGCCTGGGAGACCTCTGCATTCTCACGGAACGGGAGCTCTATCGGAGCAGGGTGACCGGGGTGGAGGTCGGCATCTGGACGCTCGACGGCCAGCTCCATTCCCACTCGTGACGAAGGGGGGCGGGGGGGGGCGGGGGGGGGCCGGGCCCCCCCCCCCCCGGCCGGCCCCGGGGGGGGGGGCCGGGGGGGGGGGGGGGGGGGGGCGGCCCCCCGCCCCCCGCCGCGCGCCCCCCCGGGGGCGGGGGGGGGGGGGGCCGGGGGGTCCCCCCGGCCCCCCCGCCCCCCTTCGTTCGAACGCTCCGGCGGTCCGGTGGTCAGGCGCAGGCCGTGCGGACGACCTGGGCCAGGCGGTCCGCCATCAGCTCGGCCTGCTCCGCCGAGGCGGCCTCGACCATGACGCGGATCATCGGCTCGGTGCCGCTCGGCCGGATCAGGACCCGGCCGGTCTCCCCGAGCTCCGACTCCGCCACGGCGACCGCCGCCGACAGCTCCGGAACCGAGGCCTTGGTCCGGTCGACGTCCTTGACGTTGATCAGGACCTGCGGCATCCGGGTCATCACCGAGGCGAGCTCCGCCAGTGGCCTGCCCTCGCGGGCGACCGTCTGCAGCAGATGGAGGGAGGTCAGCACGCCGTCGCCGGTGGTGGCGTGGTCGAGCATCAGGACATGACCCGACTGCTCGCCGCCGAGGTTGTAGCCGCCCGCCTTCATGGCCTCCAGCACGTAGCGGTCGCCCACGGCGGTCTCGACCACCTCGATGCCGGCGTTCCGCATGGCGATCTTGAAGCCCAGGTTGGACATGACCGTTGCGACCACGGTGTCGGCCGCCAGCCTGCCCTCGGCGCGCAACGCCAGGGCGAGCACCGCCATGATCTGGTCACCGTCGACCACCTCGCCGGTGTGCGCCACCGCCAGGCAGCGGTCGGCGTCGCCGTCGTAGGCGATGCCGACGTCGGCCCCGCCGGAGACCACGGCCTCCTGGAGCCGCTCCAGATGGGTGGAGCCGACCCCGGCGTTGATGTTGAGACCGTCCGGGCTCGCGCCGATGGTCTCGACCGTCGCGCCGGCCCTGCGCAGAACCTCGGGGGCGACCACGTGGGCCGCGCCGTTGGCGCAGTCGACGACCACCCGCAGGCCGTCCAGACGGCCCGTCATGGTGGACAGCAGATGGGACACGTAACGGTCGGCCTCGCCGTACGCCTCGCGCACGCGGCCGACCGCGGCGCCGGCCGGGCGGTCCCACTTCTCGCCGAGGCGCCGCTCGATCTCGTTCTCCACCGCGTCGGGCAGCTTGTGACCGGTGCGGGTGAGGAACTTGATCCCGTTGTCGGGGGCGGGGTTGTGGGAGGCGGTGATCATCACGCCCGTGTCGGCTCCGAGAGCCGTGGTGAGGTAAGCGACCGCCGGGGTGGGCAGCACGCCGAGCCGGAGGACGTCCACGCCGGACGACGCGAGGCCGGCGACCACGGCGGCCTCCAGGAACTCTCCTGAAGCCCGCGGGTCCCGGCCCACGACCGCGACGGGGCGGTCGTGCCGCCCCGTACCGGCGTTGAACGCTCCGGCGTCGCCGAGGACATGAGCCGCGGCCACGGACAGCTCCATGGCCAGCTCGGCCGTGAGGTCGCTTCCCGCGACCCCACGGACCCCGTCGGTGCCGAAGAGGCGCCCCAACTTAACGCTTGCTGTACTGCGGAGCCTTGCGGGCCTTCTTGAGGCCGTACTTCTTGCGCTCGGTGGCGCGGGCGTCACGGGTCAGGAAGCCGGCCTTCTTCAGCGGCGGGCGGTTGACCTCGACGTCCAGCGTGGCCAGCGCACGGGAGAGGCCCATGCGCAGGGCGCCGGCCTGGCCGGTCACGCCGCCGCCGTCGATGCGGGCGATGACGTCGAACTGGTCCTCGGCGCCGAGCGTCACGAAGGGCTCGTTGACGATCTGCTGGTGGACCTTGTTCGGGAAGTAGACGTCCAGCGGACGGCCGTTGATCGTCCACTTGCCGGTGCCCGGCACGATGCGGACGCGGGCGACGGCCTCCTTGCGGCGGCCGGTGCCGTAGGAGTTGCCCGTCGTGATGGGCTTGCGGACGGCGGCCTCGCCGCCGGCAACGGACTCGGTGGTGTACTCGGAGGGGAACTCCTCCGACAGAAACGTTTCCTGCTCACCCTCGACGGGCGTCTCGACACCGGTGGGCTCAGCCACGGTTCTCCTCTTACTTTCCTACTTGGCGCCGGCCGTCGGACCGGCGCTGCTGGCGATAAGCAGCTGGGCGACTACTGGGCGATCTGGTTCAGCTCGAACGGCACCGGCCTCTGAGCCTGGTGCGGGTGCTCGGAGCCGGCGTAGACCTTGAGCTTCTTGATCATCTTTCGGCCGAGGGCGTTCTTGGGGAGCATGCCCCGCACGGCCTTCTCGACGGCGCGGTCAGGACGCTTGTCCATGAGCTCGCCGTAGGTCATGGAACGCAGACCGCCGGGGTAGCCCGAGTGGCGGTAAGCCTTCTTCTGCTCCAGCTTGTTGCCGGTCAGGGCGACCTTGTCGGCGTTGATGACGATCACGAAGTCACCGGTGTCGACGTGGTTGGCGAAGGTCGGCTTGTGCTTACCGCGAAGCAGGATCGCGACGTGGCTTGCCAGCCGGCCGAGCACGATGTCGGTGGCATCGATGATGTGCCACTGACGCTCGACTTCAGCAGGCTTGGGTGTGTACGTGCGCACGGTCGTATGCCTTCTTTGCTCGCGTCTTCGGGACTGTCGGAAACGACAGCGGCTTGGTCGGTAGGTGCGGGCACACGACAGCCCGGACCTTCCGTCTCCCAGCCTTCAGGAGATGACGCCGGACGCGCCGCGTATCGGTCTTGACGAAGGAGACCAATTCGCACACAACAAACTAAGAGGGTACCGGTGATGGAGGGCACGGGTCAAAGAGACCCGGCCACACGCCGGTGCCTGCGACCAGTGTACCCATGCCAGGCGACTGCTCCGGGATCGCCGCACCCGACTCACCAGAACGGTTCCGCTACGTTCCGGGCATTCTCTTCTTCCTCTTACGAAACATCTCTATCTTTGACAGCGGTATGTGGCAGTCCCCTCACGCCCGGCGCACCCATCGGTCCAGCCTTCGCCGCATGGGGCTGTTCGCATGCCTGACCCTCGTTCTGCTGCTGGGGTTCCTGCTCGGCAGGAACAGCCGCGAGACGACGACCACCGGCCAGGTGTACCTGAACAACGCCGACCCGGCGCGCCCCTCTCCCTCGGCCGCCGGAGGGCGGCCCGACGGCCGGGGCCCGCTCGCCCGGGTCGTGCGCCCCACCGCCCCCGTGACGTCCTCGCCACGGCCCACCGCGCGTGCCAGCAGGGGCCCGCGCCACCCCCTCACCGACCCCACCGAGGACGCCCCCCGCTATCTCAACGGCGACGACACGGGCACGACCCGGGTCATGACGTCCCTGAGCGCGATGGAGCGCGACGTCGTCCGGCTGACCAACGCCCAGCGCAGGCGGGCCGGCTGCGCGCCGCTGCGGATCGACGCGCGGCTGGTCAGGTCCGCCCGGGTCCACTCCGCCGAGATGGCGGCCAGCGGGCTCTTCTCCCACAACTCCCCCGACGGCGCCTCGCCCTGGAAGCGGATGGAGGCGGCCCGCTACCGCGACGGCGGCGCCGAGAACATCGGCCGCGGCTACTTCACCGCCGCCGAAACGGTCCGCAACTGGATGGCCAACCCCGGCCACCGGCGCAACATCCTCGACTGCAGGCTCGCCGCCACCGGGGTCGGGCTCGCCGAGGGCCCGGACGGCCCCTGGTGGACGCAGGATTTCGGCTACAGCTAGACCCGCGCCGCGGGGAGGGGGGCCCCGGCGGGGCCCCGGGCCGATCCGCGCGGGCGGGCCGCGGGCGGGCGGAAGATCTGAAGCACATGGCCTAGTCTCGGCGCATGGGTTTTCCCGGTGAACCGCCGCGCCGCCAGCCGTACGTCCTGCCCGACGCGCCGACGCCGCCCTCGCGCGGTGAGCACCCGCCAGGGTCCCCGCCGCACGACCGGCCCGGGGTCACGCCCACCGGTGACGGCGGCTGGTTCGCCTCACCGGGCAGGCCCTCCGAACAGCCGTACGACGCCTCCGAGCCCCGCGGCGGATCCGGGCAGCCGTACGGTGCCTCCGAGCCCCGCGGCGGATCCGGGCAGCCGTACGGCGCGCCGCAACCGCCCCCGGAACGCCACGAGGCCGCACCGTCCGCCGGGGAGTCGCCCGCCGGGGAGGACGCCGGGTCCGGCGCCGCGCCGTACGAGCGGACCTCCCGGCGGCGCACGGGGTCCCCCCGCGCCACCGGGGAGCCGGCCGGAGCGCCCGAGCAGCCGCGCCAGGCGATGTGGAGCCCCTACGACGAGGGCCCCCGCTCCTACCGGCCGTTCATCTTCATCGGGGCCGGGCTCGCCGTGCTGGTCGCCGCCGGGTTCGGCCTGGCGGCCCTCGCCGGCTCCGACGACGTCCCGCCGTCCGCCACCGCGAGCCCGCCGGCCGAGAGCTCGGGCGCGCAGCTGCCCGACGTGCCGGACGGCAAGTTCGGGTTCGCCGCCTCGCGGACCACCGACCCCGGCAGGCTCACCCTCGACGAGCTGTTCAAGCGGAAGAAGGTCGCGCACGGCGGCCAGAGGTTCGAGATGACCATCCGCAGGAACGACACCAAGTGCAAGGACGCCGTGGTGGGCGACAAGCTGCAGAAGGCACTGACCGGCGGCAAATGCAACCAGCTGCTGCGGGCCAGCTTCCGCGACGCCTCGGGGAAGATCATCGGCACCGTCGGGGTCGCCAATCTCAAGACCTCGGCCTCGGCGTCCAAGGTCGTCTCCACGGTGCGGGGCAAATCCCTGGAGGAATATCTCAAGGCGCTGCCCGGTAAGGACAAAGTCACCAAATCTCTCGGCAGCGGCGAGGCGTTCGCCGGCGGATGGACCCACGGCCACTACGCCGTGCTGGTCTGGTTCCAGTACAAAGACGGGCATCTGCCGAAGAAGACCGAGGTCAAGAAGCTGAACCAGGCGGCCTTCGGGGCCGTCGACGCGACCGTCACGCCCGCGCTGGAGGCACGCTCGCTGACCGGCAAGCGCCCCTGACGGAGGGCTCGCCCGCCTGTCTCCGGCCGGGAGACGGGCGGGCCGATACGGCCCCGGACGCCCATACCCGCCTGACGATCTTGCGGCTATCGCTACGCTTCCCCGTATGCGTGGCCAGGAATCCGGGTCCGAGCACGAACGCGAAGCCGAACGTTCGGCCGCACCGACGACGCCTCCGCCGAGTTTCGGCCAGCCTTCGCCGCCGGTGCAGCGGACCGCCCCCTCAGGTGACGACCAGCCCTACGACCAGTCCCGGGACCCCTCGGCGTGGCCGGAGCAGGCTCCGGGCGCGGCCCAGCCGTGGACGGTCCCCGACGACGGCGCCCCCTACGACTGGTACGCCGACCCCGACGACGAGGCGCAGGCCCCACGGCCCTCCCAGCCTCCACAGTCCTTCCATCCGCCGCAGCCCCCTGCCTCGCGGCCCAGCGTCCCGCAGCCCGGGGCGCCCGCGCCGCCGGGGCGCTCCGGGCCGCCGTGGGCGGGCCCCGCGACCCCGCAGAGCCCGCAGAGCCCTCAGAACGCCCAGAGCGCCCAGGGCGGCGGCTCCGGGGCTCCTCCGTGGGCGGCGGCTCCGCAATCCCCTCAGGAGGCTCCTCGGGACCCCTCCTCACCACCCTGGGCCCCGCAGGCGGGAGCGGCGGGCACATCCGCTCCCTCTCCGTCCGGCCCGGCGTGGGCGGCCCCGCCGGCTCCGGAGCAGCCCGGCGGCCCCGGCGGCGGGTCACCCGTCCCGCTGACCACCGCGCCGATCGTGCCGGGGGCCCCGCCCTGGCAGCCGCCGCCCGCCTTCACCGCGGCCGCCGCCGGGATGCAGGTCTGGCCCTCCACCGAACCCGGGGCCCATGACGGCCCGCGGTGGCCTGCCGCCACCGGCGAGCCGGTCTGGACCGAGCACGACGACGCCGCGGGCCGTCCCGGCGGGCCGGGCGGCGTCGCCGTCCGGCCACCCGGCGCGGACGGCCCCGGGGGCGACCCCGCCGCCGAGGCCGGGTCCGGCGGTGCGGCCGCCGCGGAACGGCCCGCCGGGCCCGCGGGCCCCGGGCAGGACGCGCCCGCGGGGGGGACCGTCCCCCCGCGCGTGCCCGACCAGGATCAGGCGGCCGCAGGAGCGGCCGCCGCCGGCTCCCCCGGCGCCGTCCCCGCGCCTCCCGGCTCCCCCGGCGCCGTCCCCGCGGCTTCCGCCGTACCGGACGCGACGCCGGAGGCGGCCTCGCAGGCGCCCGCCGGGCAGTCCCCACCGGGCGCGCCGCACCCGGCGCGCGAGGACTCGGCGGCCTCCGAGGCATCTGAGGCCTCTCCCTTGCCCCCCGGCCCTCTGCCCGCCGGTCCCGCGCCGGCCGGGGAGGCGGCCCCGCCGGGCGGCATACCCGAGCTGCCGCCGCTCTTCCCGCCCATCCCCGCGGCGCAGACGGCCCAGCCGCCCGTCCCGATACAGGCGGTCGCGCAGGAGCGCGGCCCCTTCACCCCACCCTCGGCGATGGTTCCCGTCCAGTTCGCCCCGCAGGCCGCGCCCCCCGCCACCCGGCGGAACCGGGTCGTGATCCTGGCGGCCGCGGCGGTGGTCCTGGCGGCCGGCGTCGGCACCGGCGTCGTCCTCGTCCAGCGGTCCTCCGACGATCCGAAACCGCCGGCCGTGGCCCAACCGGCCCCCACCGCCGGGGACACCGGTCCCACGGACCCCCCGGCGGCCACGGAGGAACCTCAGCTGACCGACGCCCAGGTGATCAACTCGGAGAAGACCGACCCCGGCAAGATGACCGTGACGGATGCCTTCACCAAGAAGGTCACCGTGGGCTCGGCCACCTTCGTCCGGGTCAAGACCGACGTCGCCAAGCAGTGCCAGGAGGCGGCGGCCGGGAAGTTCGCCAGCGCGCTGAGCAACCGCGACTGCCGGCAGGTGCTGCGCGCGACGTACGTGGACAAGAAGCGGAAGTACGCCGTGACCACCGGGATCGCCGTGCTGCCCGACCGGGCGTCGGCCATCGCGGCCGACCAGGAGAAGAACCTCGGCACCAACCTGTGGTTCCGCGGCCTGTCCGGGGCCGCCGGATCCGGGGCCGAACGCGTGAGCATCGCGGGCGGCTACGCGTCGGGGATGGTGTGGGGCCGCTACATCGTCTTCAGCTACGCCACCTTCAGCGACGGCCACACCCCGACCGCCAAGGAGAAGGTCCTCGGCAGGGTCAGCGGGGCCTTCCGGGACGCGACCGCCAAGGCCGTCGAGAAGCGCGCGGTCGCGGGGCAGGCCGGTCAGACCGGCGGCGCGTCCGTCACCGACTGAGCGTGCGCACCCGGCGGGTCTCCTTGGCCCGCCGGGCCAGCTCCCCGGGCTCGGGGTAGCGCACCTCCTCCAGGCAGAGGCCGTGCGCCGGCGCGACGCGCACCCCGGAGTCGCGCACGGCCCGCGTCAGCACCCCGCCCGGCCAGCCCACCGGCAGGCGGCCCTCGCCGACGGGCAGCAGCGCCCCGATGAGCGCGCGGACCATCGAGTGGCAGAACGCGTCGGCCACCACGGTGGCCACGAGGAGGTCGCCCTCTCGCACCCAGTCGAGCCGCTGCAGTTCGCGGATCGTGGTGGCTCCCTCGCGCTTCTTGCAGAACGCGGCGAAGTCGTGCTCGCCGAGCAGGGTTCGCGCCGCCTCGTTCAGTCTGCCGAGATCGAGGGGCCGGCCGTACCAGACGACCTCGTGACGGCGGAGCGGGTCCACCCCGCCGGCGGCGTCGCAGACCCGGTAGGCGTAGCGGCGGGACACCGCGGAGAACCGCGCGTCGAAGCCCTCCGGGGCCGCCGTGACGCCGTGCACCCTGACGTCCGGCGGGAGGATCCCGGCGAGCCTGCGGCGCAGCACGGGCAGCCGTACGGCGACGCCCTCCGCCGTCTCGGGACCGGGGAGGGGCTCGGTCCGGCGGTGCCGGCTGTCCAGTGCGCCCAGCATCGCGGCGTCCACGTCCACGTGCGCCACCTGGCCCCGGGCATGGACCCCCGCGTCGGTCCGGCCGGCCACGGTCAGCGCCGGCGGATCGGGGACCCTGAGGACCTTCCCGAGCGCCTCCTCGATCTCCCCCTGGACCGTCCGCCGACCCGGCTGCCTGGCCCAGCCGGAGAAGTCGGTGCCGTCGTAGGCGAGGTCCAGGCGCAGCCGTACCACGATGTTCCTCCCTTGAGCGCCTTCAAGCCCTTGAGCGCCCGAGTCCTTGAGCACCCGAGTCCTTGAGCTCCTGAGTCCCCTGATGAACGTGGAACGGGCCCGGCACCCGGGAAAGGGATGCCGGGCCCGTTCAGCGGGCCTGACGGATCAGGCTTCGTCCTTCTTGGCCTCGGTCTCCTCGGCCTTCGGAGCCTCGGCGGTCTCCTCAGCCGGGGTCTCCTCGGTCTCCTCGACCTTGGTCTCCTCGACCTTGGTCTCCTCGGCCTTGGGGGCCGGGGTCGCCGGGGCCGCGGTGGTGCGGACCGTGTTCAGCGGCTCGGACACCAGCTCGATGACGGCCATCGGGGCGGCGTCGCCCTTACGGTTGCCGATCTTGGTGATCCGGGTGTAGCCACCGGGACGCTCGGCGAAGGTCGGGGCGATCTCCGTGAACAGGTGGTGGACGACGCCCTTGTCGCGGACGATGGTCATCACCTGGCGACGGTTGTGGATGTCGCCCTTCTTCGCCTTGGTGATCAGCCGCTCGGCCAGCGGGCGGAGCCGCTTGGCCTTGGCGACCGTGGTGGTGATCCGGCCGTGCTGGAACAGCTGAGTGGCCAGGTTCGACAGGATCAGCCGCTCGTGAGCGGGGCTTCCACCGAGACGGGCACCCTTGGCGGGCTGAGGCATTTCGATCTCCTTGTAGTTAACCCGCCCCGGCCGTACGAGGTACCGGGGTCGGGCCGGCGGGCCTCAGTGGCCCCCGATTGATGAAACTCAGTACTGCTCGGTCTCGACGTACGCGCTGTCGTCGTCGTCGTAGCCGCCGCCGGCCACCGCGGTCGGGTCGAACCCGGGCGGGGAGTCCTTGAGCGCGAGCGTCATCTCGTGCAGCTTCTGCTTGACCTCCTCGATGGACTTCGCACCGAAGTTGCGGATGTCCAGGAGGTCCTGCTCGCTGCGGGCCACGAGCTCACCCACGGTGTGGATGCCCTCGCGCTTGAGGCAGTTGTAGGAGCGGACCGTGAGGTTCAGCTCCTCGATCGGCAGCGCCAGGTCGGCGGCCAGGGCCGCGTCCGTCGGCGACGGGCCGATGTCGATGCCCTCGGCCTCGACGTTCAGCTCGCGGGCGAGACCGAACAGCTCGACGAGGGTCTTGCCGGCCGAGGCCACCGCGTCGCGGGGCTTCATGCACGGCTTGGTCTCGACGTCCAGGATCAGACGGTCGAAGTCGGTGCGCTGCTCGACACGGGTCGCCTCGACCTTGTAGGTGACCTTGAGCACCGGGGAGTAGATGGAGTCGATCGGGATCCGGCCGATCTCCTGGCCCGGCTGCTTGTTCTGCGCGGCGGAGACGTAGCCGCGACCGCGCTCGACGGTCAGCTCCATCTCCAGCTTCGCCTTGCCGTTCAGGGTGGCGATGCGCAGCTCGGGGTTGTGCACCTCGACGCCCGCGGGGGGCGCGATGTCGGCGGCGGTGACGTCACCGGGGCCCTGCTTGCGCAGGTACATCACGACCGGCTCGTCGTGCTCGGAGGACACGACCAGCTCCTTGAGGTTCAGGATGATGTCGGTGACATCCTCCTTGACCCCCGGAACGGTCGAGAACTCGTGCAGCACGCCCTCGATGCGGATGCTCGTCACGGCCGCGCCCGGGATGGACGACAGCAGCGTGCGGCGCAGCGAGTTGCCGATGGTGTAACCGAAGCCCGGCTCCAGCGGCTCGATGACGAACTTGGAGCGGGTCTCCTCGAGGGACTCCTCAAGGAGGGTCGGACGCTGAGCGATCAGCATGTGGGTTCTCCCCTTGCATGGCGACGCCCGCTATTTGACGTCGCTCGTTACAAACAGCATAGGTGCCGTACGGCTGAGCCGTACGGCACCCGTGTGAGCGCTACTTGGAGTAGAGCTCGACGATCAGCTGCTCCTGGACCTGCGTGTCGATCTGCTGGCGGACCGGGAGCTGGTGGACCAGGACGCGCATGGCCTCGGGGGCCACACCCAGCCAGGCCGGGAAGGTCCGGTCACCGGCGGTGGCGCGGGCGACCTCGTAGGGCAGCAGGTTGCGCGAACGCTCCCGCACCTCGACGATGTCGTGCTCGCGCACGCGGTACGACGGGATGTCGACCTTCTTGCCGTTCACCAGGAAGTGGCCGTGGCGCACCTGCTGACGGGCGGCGTCGCGGGACTCGGCGAAACCGGCGCGGTAGACCACGTTGTCGAGACGGCTCTCCAGGATCTGGAGGAGGTTCTCGCCGGTCTTGCCGCCCTTGCGGTTGGCTTCCTCGTAGTAGTTGCGGAACTGCTTCTCGAGGATGCCGTAGATGCGGCGGGTCTTCTGCTTCTCACGAAGCTGGAGCTGGTACTCAGACTCCTTCGGACGGCCGCGGCCGTGCTCACCCGGCGGGTAAGGACGGATCTCGATGGGGCACTTCGCGGACTCGCACTTCTTGCCCTTGAGGAAGAGCTTGGTCTTCTCCCTGCGGCAGAGCTTGCAGTCCGCACCCGTGTAACGAGCCATTTTCTATCTTCTCCTGGGCGTCAGACGCGACGGCGCTTGGGCGGACGGCAGCCGTTGTGCGGCACGGGGGTGACGTCCTGGATGGACCCGACCTCGAGCCCGGTCGCCTGCAGCGAGCGGATCGCGGTCTCACGGCCGGAGCCGGGGCCCTTGACGAAGACGTCGACCTTGCGCATGCCGTGCTCCATGGCGCGGCGGGCGGCGTTCTCGGCGGCCATCTGGGCGGCGAACGGGGTGGACTTGCGAGAGCCCTTGAACCCGACGTGGCCGGCGCTGGCCCAGGAGATCACGTTCCCGTTCGGGTCGGTGATCGAAACGATCGTGTTGTTGAACGTGCTCTTGATGTGGGCGTGCCCATGAGCGACGTTCTTCTTTTCCTTGCGACGCACCTTCTTGGGCGCGCCCTGGCGGCTCTTAGGAGGCATAGCTTGCCTTCACTCCTGAGGTCTTCGGTCCTGCGGCTACGCGGACTACTTCTTACCGGGCTTCTTCTTGCCGGCGACGGTCTTCTTCTTGCCCTTGCGGGTACGCGCGTTGGTCTGCGTGCGCTGACCGTGCACGGGAAGGCCGCGGCGGTGCCGGATGCCCTGGTAGCACTGAATCTCGATCTTGCGGCGGATGTCGGCCTGGACCTCGCGGCGGAGGTCACCTTCGATCTTGAAGTTGGCCTCGATGTAGTCACGCAGCGGGACGAGCTCGTCGTCCGTGAGCTGGTGAACGCGAAGGTCGCCGTTCACGCCGGTGGCCGCGAGGGCCTCCAGCGCGCGGGTGCGGCCGATTCCGTAAATGTAGGTGAGAGCGATCTCCAGCCGCTTGTCGCGGGGGAGGTCGACGCCAACCAGGCGAGCCATGGTCGGGCATTCTCCTTCGTTGTGGCGGAGGTCCTGCGCCGCACTGCCCCTCCCCATGCCCAGGGGCGAGGGCCCCGGCCTCCGACCGGGGGTCTCCCGCGTGGTCCGGCCCGATGCGGGCCGCCTGCGCGGGCGTGAGACGCGCTTGCGTTTTACGGCCCCACATGGGACGAGTCCGCCACGTGGAGCGGACTCATGTAAGGCCTTGTTCTGCGACTAGCCCTGGCGCTGCTTGTGGCGCAGGTTGTCGCAGATCACCATGACGCGACCGTGCCGGCGGATCACCTTGCACTTGTCGCAGATCTTCTTGACGCTCGGCTTGACCTTCATAGTCCTAATTCGTCCCTCAGACGCTTACTTGTATCGGTAGACGATCCGCCCACGACTGAGGTCGTAGGGGCTCAGTTCGACGACAACCCGGTCGTCGGGAAGGATCCGGATGTAATGCATTCGCATCCGCCCGCTGATGTGGGCCAGGACCTTGTGGCCGTTGTCGAGTTGCACCCGGAACATCGCGTTCGGGAGCGACTCAACCACAGTGCCCTCGATCTCGATGGCGCCGTCTTTCTTGGCCATGGCCCTCGCGTTTCACTGATCGGTCGTCTGAGGCATCGGAACACTAAGCAGCCGCGACCACGCGCTTCGATGAGAGCGGCGGTTGCGAAACCGCCGACACGCAATGGTCATAGTGAACCGAAGAAGGAGTGTACGGCACCGGGCGGTGAAATGCGAAACAGACGGCCGGTACCTTGACACAACCGCTATCCAGGATACCTCAGATCAGGCCGTCCTCACGCGCCGGCGAGGTCTCGCGGGCATCGCGCGCCCTGCGGCCGCTCGCCAGGGTCAGCCCCGCTCCCAGCACCGTCACCACGATGGCGAGCGCCCCGAACAGCCACAGCGTCCGGGCGACGGACGCCGCCCCCGTCTCCCGCCCCGCCTCTCCTCCGGGGTGTCCGGCGGGCTGCGGCGCGCCCACCGTGAACATGCCGTTGTACGGCCCGCCCCTGACGCACCGGACCGTGACGACGTAGGAGCCGGGGGTGGCGTCGAAGCTGACGCGGGCGGTGCCGTACATCGCGCCGTCGTGGTCGCCGAGCCGGGCGGAGGTGGTGTCGAAGGCGGCGGAGTAGGCGACCGCGGGGGCGACGCACGGGTCGACGGAGACGATCACGAGCTGTCCCGGACGGGCCGTGGACGGGGTGACGCTCACGTCGTCCCCCGCTGCGGCGCCGCCGGCGAACACGAACGCGGCCGCGCACATCCCGAGGACTCTCGCGCACGTCGCGACGTCGCGACCAGGCCCCATCGCCCACCCCCACCTCACGGCCCACCAATGGCGATCATGTACCCGGTCGCCCGCGGGGCAAGGCCCTCGGGGAGTAAAGATCACGCACAACGCCGGAAAGGCCCCGGCGGCGGGGTGTCGTCAGCGGTCCCCGCGGCGGCCCGCCGAGAGCAGCGTGATGACCAGCAGGACCATGCCCCACGGCCCCATCACCCACAGCGGCCAGGGATAGGGGAAGTCGAGGCCGCTCACCAGGCCGACGAAGAACCAGATCCCCCAGTTGATCGCGACGGCCACCGCCCAGACCTGCCACGCCTCCCTGATGTCGCCGGACTTCTTGCCGGACTTGGCCTTCGCACGGCGCTCCGGCTGCCGGGAGGCGGGCTCGGGGAGGCTCCGCAGGTCGACGTCGGGGAGGTCGGAGGTCAGCCGGGCCAGCTCACCGTAGGTCTTGCTGGTGTAGAGCTGCTCCAGACGCTCGTCGAACTCCTCCGTGCTGAGCCGGCCCTGCGCGTAGTGCTCTCTCAGCGCCGCGGCGACCCTGTCCCGGTCACCGTCAGAGGCACGCATCTCCGGACCAACCGCCATCGGCATCACATCCGCTCACCGGCGGGCAGGTCGCCTAGCCCGCGTCTCCCAACAGGTCGGCAAGCCGCTCTTTCCCCCCGTCAAGGGCGGTCAGTACCCACGGACCATTATCGGTCACCGCGACGCTGTGTTCGAAGTGCGCGGACGCCTTTCCGTCGACGGTCACGACGGTCCAGTCGTCGGCCAGCACCCTGGTCCGGTCGGTGCCGAGGTTCAGCATCGGCTCGACGGCGAAGCACATGCCCGCCTCGAAGCGCGGCCCGCGGCCCGGGCGGCCGTGGTTGGCGACCCACGGGTCCATGTGCATCTCGGTTCCGATGCCGTGCCCGCCGTACTCCTGGGGGATGCCGTAGCGGCCCTGGGAGCGGACGTACCTCTCGATCTCGTGGCCGATGTCGGAGAGGTGGCGGCCGACGGTGAGCGCGGCGATGCCCCGCCACATGGCCTCCTCGGTGACCCGCATCAGCTCGGTCAGCTTGGGATCCACCTCGCCCACCGGAACCGTGATCGCGGAGTCGCCGTGCCAGCCGTCGAGAATGGCCCCGCAGTCGATCGAGATGACGTCGCCCTCGCGCAGCGGGCGCCGGTCACTCGGAATCCCGTGGACGACCTCGTTGTTCACCGACGCGCAGATCGTCGCCGGGAAGCCCTGGTAACCCTTGAAGGAGGGGATCGCGCCCTCGTCCCTGATGGCCTTCTCCGCGATGCCGTCGAGGTCCAGCGGGGTCATCCCCGGCTGGACGCTCTCGCGGAGCAGTCGCAGCGTCCGGCCGACCACCAGGCCCGCCGCCCGCATCTTCTCCAGCTGTTCGGGCGTCTTCAGCTGGATTCCGTGCCTGTTCTTCTTGAACACGTGCGCACCCCCTGGGGTGGTTCAACGGGCGGTCGAGGAGCCCAATTCCCCCGATTCTGCCCTAAATGACAACACGCCACCCGTGGAGTTCCCATGGGTGGCGTGCTGGATGAGATTTCCGGCCTGCCGGCCCGCCTCGCGGGCCGTTCCCCGGGCCATGACCCGGGAGCCGACCCGAGCCGGCCGTTCCCGCGCCGGGCCGTTCCCGGACCCGGACGGGCCGCTCGCGAACCGGGACCCGGGCGGATCACTTCCGGACCGGGATCTAGTCGGCGAAGGGGCGCAGAGCCTCCATCGCGCGCTGGGTGATCTCCTCCACCGGGCCGGTGGCGTCCACACCGATCAGGATGCCCTCGTCGGCGTAGAAGGAGACGAGCGGGGCGGTCTGCTCCTGGTAGACCTCCAGTCGGTGGCGGACGGTCTCCTCGGAGTCGTCGTCACGCTGGTACAGCCGACCGCCGCAGACGTCGCAGACGTCGTCCTTCTTGTCGTCGAAGTCGACGTGCCAGATGCGGCCGCACTGGCCGCAGGTGCGGCGCCCCGCCAGCCTGCGCACGACCTCCTCGTCGTCGACCACGAGCTCGAGGACGACGTCGAGGGCCGCGCCGAACTCCGAGAGCATCTTCTTCAGGATCTCGGCCTGGGGCACGTTCCTGGGGAAACCGTCGAGCAGGAAACCGTCCTGCGCGTCGCTCTCCGCGAGGCGGTCGCGGACCATCGCGATCGTCACCTCGTCGGGCACGAGGTCGCCGCGGTCCATGTACTCTTTGGCAATCCTGCCGAGCTCCGTGCCGCCCGAGACGTTGGCACGGAAGATGTCACCTGTCGAGATCTTCGGGATGGACAGGTTCGATGCGATGAACTGGGCCTGCGTCCCCTTACCCGCTCCGGGGGGCCCGACCAGGACGAGACGCACTACTTCAGGAAGCCTTCGTAGTTGCGCTGCTGGAGCTGGCTCTCGATCTGCTTCACGGTGTCGAGACCGACACCAACCATGATCAGAATGCTCGTTCCTCCGAACGGGAAGTTCTGACTCGCACCGACGACCGCGAGCGCGACGATCGGCACCATGGCGATCAGGCCCAGATACAGCGCGCCGGGAGCGGTCAGCCTCGTGAGCACATAGTTCAGGTACTCAGCCGTCGGCCGGCCCGGGCGGATGCCCGGGATGAACCCACCGTACTTCTTCATGTTGTCGGCGACTTCAACGGGGTTGAAGGTGATGGACACGTAGAAGTAGGTGAAGAAGACGATGAGCAGGAAGAAAGTGACCATGTACGCCGGGGTGTCGCCCCGCACCAGGTTCTGGTCGATCCACTGGACGACCTGGTTCGGCTCCTCCGCGGAGTTGCTGAAGAGGGTCGTGACCAGCTGCGGGAGATACAGCAGCGAGGAGGCGAAGATGACGGGGATGATGCCCGCCTGGTTCACCTTCAGGGGGATGTAGGTCGAGGTCCCGCCGTACATCCGGCGGCCGACCATGCGCTTGGCGTACTGCACGGGGATCCGGCGTTGCGCCTGCTCGACCATGACCACCAGGGCGATCATCGCGATACCGGTGATGATCACCACCGCGAAGACGAAGGCGCCCTTCTGGCGGGCGATGTTCAGCAGCTCGGCCGGGAAGACCGCGATCACCTGGGTGAAGATCAGGATGGACATGCCGTTGCCGACGCCACGGTCGGTGACGAGCTCGCCCAGCCACATGATGACGCCGGTGCCGGCGGTCATCGTCAGCACCATCGTGACGATGGCGAAGATGTTGTTCTTGTCGATGAGGATCTCTTCGCGGCACTGCGGGAACAGCTGCCCGCTGCGCGCGAGGGCGATGAAGGCGGTGGACTGCAGGATCGCCAGGCCGATCGTCAGATAACGCGTGTACTGCGTGATCTTCGTCTGGCCCGCCTGCCCCTCCTTCTTCAGCGCCTCCAGCCGGGGGATGACCACAACGAGGAGCTGGAGGATGATGCTCGCGGTGATGTAGGGCATGATGCCCAGCGCGAACACTGAAAGTTTCAGCAGGGCGCCACCGCTGAACAGCTGCACCATGCCGTAGATGTTTCCGGAATCGCCGGCCTGCGCCTGCTGGAGGCATCGGGCGATGTTCTCGTTGTTTACACCCGGGGTCGGAAGAACCGAACCGAGTCGGAAAAGCGCGATGATGCCCAGTGTGAAGAGCAGCTTCTTGCGCAGGTCCGGCGTACGGAACGCTCGGGTAAACGCGGTCAGCACGGTCCCTCCTGCGCGCCTGAAAGGCGAGGTCGGTCAACGATGGTGCGGGGGTGGCGCATCTTACTATCTCAAGTCAACGAGCCCGCGGAAATGAGTAGTCGAAGCCCACTGTCCAGCGAACTCTAACGCACTACGGGCGCGGGGGCCCATTATGAGCCCCCGCGCCACGTCATGCCATGCCTACAGCTCGGAGACGGAGCCACCGGCAGCGGCGATCTTCTCCTTCGCGCTGGCGGAGAAGGCGTGCGCCTGCACGTTCAACGCCACGGAGATGTCGCCGGTACCGAGCACCTTCACCGGCTGCCTCTTGCGGACCGCACCCTTGGCGACCAGCGCCTCGACGGTGACGTCGCCACCCTCGGGGAAGAGCTCGCCGAGCCTGTCCAGATTGACGACCTGGTAGGTCGTCTTGAACATGGCGTTGGAGAAGCCCTTCAGCTTGGGCAGGCGACGCTGGAGCGGAACGTTGCCACCCTCGAAACCGGGGGTGTTGGTGGTCCTGGCGTGCGTGCCCTTGGTGCCACGGCCCGCGGTCTTGCCCTTGGACGCCTCGCCGCGACCCTTGCGGATCTTCGACTTGTTGGCGCCGGGGGCCGGCCGCAGGTGGTGAATACGGAGCGGAGTGTTCTCTGCCATGTCTAGTCGACCTCTTCCACGGTGACGAGGTGCGTCACCACGGAGACCATGCCGCGGATCTCCGGGCGGTCCTCCTTGACGACGACGTCGCCGATGCGCTTCAGACCGAGCGAGCGCAGCGAATCACGCTGGTTCTGCTTGCCGCCGATCTTCGAGCGAACCTGGGTGATCTTCAGGCGTGCCATCGCCTAGCTCACCGCCTTAGCCGCCGCCGCCTCGGCGATGCCCTCGGCGCGAGCCTTGAGCATGGCCTTGGGGGCGACGTCCTCGATCGGCAGGCCACGGCGGGCGGCGATCTCCTCGGGCCTGCTGAGGCCCTTCAGAGCCGCCACGGTGGCGTGCACGATGTTGATCGGGTTGTCCGAGCCGAGCGACTTGGACAGCACGTCGTGGATGCCGGCGCACTCCAGCACGGCGCGCACCGGGCCACCGGCGATGACACCGGTACCGGGCGAGGCCGGGCGGAGGAAGACGACGCCGGCCGCCTCCTCACCCTGCACGATGTGCGGGATGGTGCCCTGGATGCGGGGCACGCGGAAGAAGTGCTTCTTGGCCTCCTCGACGCCCTTGGCGATCGCCGCGGGCACCTCCTTGGCCTTGCCGTAGCCGACGCCGACCAGACCGTTGCCGTCGCCGACGACGACGAGGGCGGTGAAGCTGAAGCGCCGACCGCCCTTCACGACCTTGGCCACTCGGTTGATCTTCACGACGCGCTCGATGTACGAGACGCCCTTGTCGGCGTTGCCACCGCGGCGGTCGTCACGACGACCATCACGCCGCTCGCCACCGGCGGCGCCACCGCGACGCGGTGCTCCAGCCATTAGTGGTTCCTCTTCTCATTCGTAAGACGGGCCATCAGAACTCCAGCCCGCCTTCGCGGGCGCTGTCCGCGAGGGCCGCGATGCGGCCCGCGTAGCGGTTGCCACCGCGGTCGAACACGACGGCGGTGATCCCGGCGGCCTTGGCCCGCTGAGCGAGAAGCTCGCCGACCTGCTTGGCCTTGTCGGTCTTGGCGCCCTCGGCCGAACGCAGGGAGGCGTCCATGGTGGAGGCGCTCACCAGCGTGTGGCCCTGAGCGTCGTCGACGATCTGGACGAACAGGTGCCGCGTGGAGCGGTTGACGACCAGGCGCGGACGCTGAGCCGTACCGACGACCTTCTTGCGGACTCGGCCGTGGCGGCGGGCCCGCGAGACGGCGCGAGCGGCCGTGTGCTTGCCGAACGCAGTCTTGCCAGCCATGCCTACTTACCAGCCTTTCCGACCTTGCGGCGGACAACCTCGCCCTGGTAACGCACACCCTTGCCCTTGTACGGGTCGGGCTTGCGCAACTTGCGGATGTTCGCGGCGATTTCGCCGACCTTCTGCTTGTCGATGCCGTCCACGTGGAACAGCGTCGGCTTCTCGACGCGGAAGGTGATGCCCTCCGGAGCGTCGATGACCACCGGGTGACTGAAGCCGAGGGAGAACTCGAGCTGGTTCGGGCCCTTGGCCTGGACGCGGTAACCGACGCCCACGATCTCCAGGGTCTTGGAGTATCCCTGGGTCACACCGGTCACCATGTTGGCGATCAGCGTGCGGGACAGGCCGTGCAGCGCACGGATCTTGTTCTCATCGCTGGGGCGCGTGACGGTCACATTGCCGTCATCACCCTTGGCGACCTCGATCGGCTCAGCGACCGTGTGTGAAAGCGTGCCCTTGGGGCCCTTGACCGTGACGTCCCGGCCATCGATGGCGATGTCCACTCCGTTCGGTACAGGGATGGGCAGCCGTCCGATTCGCGACATGCTGTGACTTCTCCCTTCTACCAAACGAAGGCGAGGACTTCCCCGCCCACTCCACGCTTGCCGGCCTGCTTGTCGGTCATGAGACCGCCGGACGTCGAGATGATCGCGACGCCCAGCCCGCCCAGGACCCGAGGCAGGTTGTCCTTCTTCGCATAGACCCGCAGGCCGGGCTTGGAGACCCGGCGCAGGCCAGAGAGCGAACGCTCACGGTTCTGCCCGAACTTGAGCTCCACCACGAGGTTCTTTCCAACCTTGGCGTCCTCGACGCTCCAGGACTGGATGTAACCCTCCTGCTGGAGGATCTCGGCGATGTGCGCCTTGATCTTCGAGTACGGCATCGCCACGGTGTCGTGGTACGCCGAGTTCGCGTTTCGCAGACGCGTGAGCATGTCTGCGATCGGGTCGGTCATCGTCATGGCCGGTGGCCTTCCTCACCGCGGTTTCCCCAGGGGACCTGCGGTGCGGTCATGGGCGCCTGGGACGGCGCCCGGTGAATGGACTTACTGGTGCGGCCGGCGGCGCCGCGCGGCTCCACGGACCCCTGCGGGACCCGTACGGCCGCGCGGACGGCTACCAGCTCGACTTGGTGATGCCGGGCAGCTCGCCCCGGTGCGCCATCTCGCGGAAGCAGATGCGGCACAGGCCGAACTTCCGGAAAACGGCGCGCGGGCGACCGCAGCGCGAGCACCGAGTGTACGCCCGGACCTCGAACTTGGCCTTGCGAGCAGCCTTGACCTTGAGCGACGTCTTCGCCATGATCAGGCCTCCTTGAAGGGGAATCCGAGGTGCTTGAGCAGCGCCCGGCCCTGGTCGTCGGACTTAGCGGTGGTCACGACGGTGATGTCCATGCCCCGCTGGCGGTCGATCCTGTCCTGGTCGACCTCGTGGAACATGACCTGCTCGGTGAGGCCGAAGGTGTAGTTGCCGTTGCCGTCGAACTGCTTGGGCGACAGACCGCGGAAGTCACGGATACGCGGCAGCGCCAGCGACAGCAGCCGGTCCAGGAACTCCCACATCCGGTCGCCGCGCAGCGTGACGTGGGCGCCGATCGGCATGCCCTCACGCAGCTTGAACTGGGCGATGGACTTGCGGGCCCGGACGACGGCCGGCTTCTGACCGGTGATCGCGGTGAGGTCGCGGACGGCGCCCTCGATGAGCTTCGAGTCGCGAGCGGCCTCGCCGACGCCCATGTTCACCTTGATCTTGGTGATCGTGGGCACCAGCATGATGTTCTCGATCCCGAACTCCTCACGCAGCTTCGCGATGATCTCCTCGCGGTAGCGCTGCTTGAGGCGCGGGGCGGGCCGCGCGGCCTGGACGGTCTCGGTGGTCTCAGCGGTCATCAGTTGTCCTCACCCGACTCGTCGGAGGCGGACTTGGCCGACTCCTTCTTGGCAGGCTTCTCGTCATCCTTGAGCTTCTTGACGTTGCTCACGTGGATGGGAGCCTCCATGGTCTGCACACCGCCGGTCTTGGCGCCGCGCGGGCCCTGGTGGGTCTCCTTGGAGTGCTTCTTGATCAGGTTGACGCCCTCGACCACCACGCGGTCCTCGCGCGGGAAGGCGGCGATCACCCGGCCCTTGGCACCCTTGTCCTTGCCGGCGATGACCTGGACCAGGTCACCCTTCTTCACATGCAGCTTCGGCATTTACAACACCTCCGGCGCGAGCGAGATGATGCGCATGAACTTCTTGTCACGCAGCTCGCGTCCGACCGGACCGAAGATACGCGTGCCACGAGGGTCACCGCTGTCCTTGATGATGACGGCGGCGTTCTCGTCGAAGCGGATGTAGGAGCCGTCGGGCCGGCGGCGCTCCTTGACAGTGCGGACGACGACCGCCTTGACGACGTCGCCCTTCTTCACGGTGCCGCCCGGAATGGCGTCCTTGACCGTGGCGACGATGATGTCGCCGATTCCCGCGTAGCGCCGGCCCGAGCCACCGAGCACGCGGATGCAAAGGATCTCCTTGGCACCCGTGTTGTCGGCGACCTTGAGCCGCGACTCCTGCTGGATCACTTGTACTCCTGTTTGTCTCGCCGGTTCTCACCCTCGGGTGAGCCTTGCGGAACCTGCTGGGTCTTTTTCCCCCGGGACAGCCCTGCTGACGGGTTCGCCCGTCGCAGCCTACGCGGTGCGACGGGGTCCTCCCGCCCGCGGGCCGCCGCCGCAGGCGGGGCGAAGATCTTCTTCGCCCCCTTGGACACCACCGTGGGGAGTGAACGGGTCACTCCCCACGGGGCGCGTTCGTTACTTGGCCTTCTCGAGGATCTCGACGACCCGCCAGCGCTTGCTGGCCGACAGCGGCCGGGTCTCCATCAGAAGGACGCGGTCGCCGACGCCGCAGGCGTTGGCCTCGTCGTGCGCCTTGTACTTGGTCGTCCTGCGGATGACCTTGCCGTACAGCGGGTGCTTGACGCGGTCCTCAACGGCGACCACGACGGTCTTGTCCATCTTGTCGCTGACCACCAGGCCCTCACGGGTCTTGCGGTAGTTCCGCGCCTGGGTCGTGCTCTCAGCGGTCTCAGCCATCGACCGACTCCTTCTCAACCGTAACGATGCCGAGCTCCCGCTCACGCATCACGGTGTAGATACGGGCGATCTCGCGGCGGACGGCGCGCAGCCGCCCGTGGCTCTCCAACTGGCCGGTCGCGGCCTGGAAGCGGAGGTTGAACAGCTCCTCCTTGGCTTCCTTCAGCTTCTGGACCAGGGTGTCCTGGTCCTCCACCCGCAGCTCACCGGCGGTCAGGCCCTTAGCCATCACGCCTCACCCACTTCACGCTTGACGAACCGGCACTTCATCGGGAGCTTGTGCATCGCACGACGCAGAGCCTCACGGGCCACCGGCTCGGCGACACCCGACAGCTCGAACATGATGCGGCCGGGCTTGACGTTGGCGATCCACCACTCCGGCGAACCCTTACCGGAACCCATGCGGGTCTCGGCCGGCTTCTTGGTCAGCGGACGGTCCGGGTAGATGTTGATCCAGACCTTGCCGCCACGCTTGATGTGCCGGGTCATGGCGATACGAGCCGACTCGATCTGGCGGTTGGTCACGTAGGAGTGCTCAAGCGCCTGGATGCCGAACTCGCCGAACACGACCCTGGTGCCGCCCTTGGCGGCGCCGTGACGGTCAGGCCGGTGCTGCTTGCGGTGCTTGACCCTGCGAGGGATCAGCATGGTCAGCTCCCTTCAGCACCCGGCTGCGCAGCCGGGCCGGTCTCGGGGGCGGCCTGCGAGGCCGCCTCGTTCCTGGGGGCGCGGTCACCGCGACCGGCGCCACCGCGGCGCGGACGGTCACCGGCGCCACGGCGGGGACGGTCGGCGCCGCCGCCACGACGGTCGTCGCGGTCACGACGCTGGCCGGCACGGGCACCGGCGGCGGCCGCCTCGCGCTCGGCGCGGCTCGTCGGGGCCTCACCCTTGTAGATCCACACCTTCACGCCGATGCGGCCGAAGGTGGTGCGGGCCTCGTAGAGGCCGTAGTCGATGTCGGCGCGGAGCGTGTGCAGGGGCACGCGGCCCTCGCGGTAGAACTCCGAACGCGACATCTCGGCACCGCCCAGACGGCCGGAGCACTGCACCCGGATGCCCTTGGCGCCGCTCTTCATCGCCGACTGCATCGCCTTGCGCATGGCCCGCCGGAACGAGACACGGCTGGACAGCTGCTCGGCCACGCCCTGCGCGACGAGCTGGGCGTCGATCTCAGGGTTCTTGACCTCGAGGATGTTCAGCTGGACCTGCTTCTTGGTCAGCTTCTCGAGGTCACCGCGGATCCGGTCGGCCTCGGCGCCGCGGCGGCCGATGACGATGCCCGGACGGGCGGTGTGGATGTCGACCTGTACCCGGTCGGTGGTCCGCTCGATCTCCACCTTGGAGATGCCGGCCCGCTCCATGCCCTTCTTGAGCATGCGGCGGATCGCCACATCCTCGGCAACGTACGACTTGTAGAGCTTGTCGGCATACCACCGGCTCTTGAAGTCGGTCGTGATGCCGAGGCGGAACCCGTGCGGGTTTACCTTCTGACCCACTAGCGGGTCCTCCCCTTCGGCTCGCGGGACTCCACGATCACGGTGATGTGGCTCGTCCGCTTGTTGATCCGATAGGCACGGCCCTGGGCGCGGGGACGGAACCGCTTCAGGGTCGGGCCCTCGTCGACCCACGCACGGCTCACGAAGAGCGTGCCGGGGTCGAGCTTGAAGTTGTGCTCCGCGTTCGCAATGGCGCTCGACAGCACCTTGTACACGGTCTCGCTCGCCGCCTGGGGAGCGAACTGCAGCACGGCCTGCGCCTCCGAAGCGGGCAGCCCGCGAATGAGGTCCACCACGCGGCGGGCCTTCATGGGCGTGTGGCGCGCGAACCGCACCTGAGCCCTGGCTTCCATCGCTTACTCCTCTTACTTCTGCTTCGCTGAGGCGCTTACCGCCGGCTGCGGCGGTCTTCCTTGACGTGGCTGCGGAACGTCCGCGTGGGGGCGAACTCACCGAGCTTGTGACCGATCATCGACTCGGTGACGAACACCGGGACGTGCTTGCGGCCGTCGTGGACGGCGATCGTGTGGCCGAGCATGTCGGGCACGATCATGGAGCGCCGAGACCACGTCTTGATGACGTTCTTGGTGCCCTTTTCGTTCTGCGTGTCCACCTTCTTCTGAAGGTGGTCGTCCACGAAGGGACCCTTCTTAAGGCTACGTGGCATTTTGGCTGCTCCTACCGCTTCTTCCGCTTGGTCCTACGGCGGATGATCAGCCGGTCGCTGGCCTTGTTCGCCGCACGAGTACGACCCTCGGGCTTGCCCTTGGGGTTCACCGGGTGACGGCCGCCGGAGGTCTTACCCTCACCACCACCGTGCGGGTGGTCGACCGGGTTCATCGCGACACCGCGAACGGTGGGGCGCTTGCCCTTCCACCGCATACGGCCGGCCTTACCCCAGTTGATGTTGCCCTGCTCGGCGTTGCCGACCTGACCGATGGAGGCCCGGCAGCGGACGTCGACCTGGCGCATTTCGCCGGAGGGCATGCGCAGCGTGGCGTACTGGCCCTCCTTGGCGAGAAGCTGGATCTGCGCGCCGGCGGACCGGCCCAGCTTGGCGCCACCGCCCGGACGGAGCTCCACCGCGTGGATGAAGGTACCGGTCGGGATGTTGCGCAGCGGGAGGCAGTTACCCGGCTTGATGTCGGCCGTGGGGCCGTTCTCGATCAGGTCGCCCTGCTTGAGGCCGGTCGGGCAGAGGATGTAGCGCTTCTCCCCGTCGGCGTAGTGCAGCAGCGCGATGCGGGAGGTGCGGTTCGGGTCGTACTCGATGTGAGCGACCTTGGCCGGGATCCCGTCCTTGTCGTGGCGCCGGAAGTCGATGATCCGGTAGGCGCGCTTGTGGCCGCCGCCCTGGTGGCGGGTGGTGACCCGGCCGTGGACGTTGCGGCCGCCCTTGCTGTGCAGGGGCGCCAGCAGCGACTTCTCGGGCGTGCTGCGCGTGATCTCGGAGAAGTCCGAGACACTGGCGCCGCGGCGACCCGGGGTCGTCGGCTTGAGCTTACGGATGCCCATCTTTTTCGTTCATCCTTTGTCGGTTGATCCGGCCGAAGGCCCCCCGTCGTGGGACGGGGGGCGTTCCGGCCGGGTACTTACGTGCGAGCGGGTCAGCCGACCTGACCGAAGATGTCGATCCGGTCGCCCTCGACCAGGCTCACGATCGCGCGCTTGGTGTTGGGACGCTGTCCGTAGCCGAACTTGGTCCGCTTGCGCTTGCCCTGGCGGTTGATGGTGTTGACGCTGGCCACCTTGACGCCGAAGATCTGCTCAATGGCGATCTTGACCTGCGTCTTGTTGGCCGTCTTCCGCACCAGGAACGTGTACTTGTTGTGCTCGTCGATCAGGCCGTAGCTCTTCTCGGAGACAACCGGCTTGATGATGATGTCGCGCGGGTCGGCGATCTTCTCCATCAGGCGTCTTCCTTCCCGCTCTTGCCCAGACGCTCCACGACCTGGTCGTACGCAGCCTGGGTGAAAACGACGTCGTCGTAGCAGAGCACGTCGTAGGTGTTCAGCTGCCCCGCGTCCAGCAGGTGGACCTCGGGAGCGTTGCGCAGGCTGAGCCAGGTGAGCTCGTCACCCTCGTCGACGACGACGAGCACGCTGCGAGCCTGCGTGATCTTCCGCAGCGACTCCAGGGCCGCCTTGGTCTTCGGGGTCTCACCCTCGACCAGGCCGCTGACCAGGTGAACGCGGCCGCCGTTGGCCCGGTCGGACAGGGCGCCGCGCAGCGCGGCGGCCTTCATCTTCTTGGGCGTCTTCTGGCTGTAGTCCCGCGGGACCGGGCCGTGAACGGTGCCGCCGCCGGCGAACTGCGGGGCGCGGGTCGAACCCTGACGGGCGCGGCCGGTGCCCTTCTGGCGGTACGGCTTCTTGCCGCCGCCGCTGACCTCACCGCGGGTCTTGGCCTTGTGGGTGCCCTGCCGGCGAGCGGCGAGCTGGGCCACGACGACCTGGTGGATCAGAGGAATGTTGACCTTGGCGCCGAAGATGTCTTCGGGCAGGTCGACGGTGCCCGACTTGGCTCCGCGCACGTCGAGGACGTCAATGGTGCTCACTTGGCAGCCCCCTTCTTGGCAGAGGTGCGGACGAGGACCAGGCTGCCGTTGGCGCCGGGGATCGCACCCTTGATCAGGATGAGATTCTTCTCGGCGTCCACGGCGTGGACCTTCAGGCTCTGGATGGTGGTGCGGACGTTGCCCATCCGACCGGCCATGCGCAGGCCCTTGAAGACGCGGCCCGGGGTGGCGCAGCCGCCGATGGAACCCGGCGAGCGGTGCTTGCGCTGGGTACCGTGCGAGGCGCCCAGACCCTTGAAGCCGTGCCGCTTCATGACACCGGCGAAGCCCTTGCCCTTGCTCTTGCCCGTCACGTCGACGAACTGGCCGGCCTCGAAGGTGTCGGCCAGCAGCTCCTGGCCGAGGGTGTAGTCGTTCGCGTCGTCGGTGCGGATCTCCGCGAAGTAACGGCGCGGGGTGATGTCGTGCTTGCGGAGGTAGTCGCCGAGCGGCTTGTTGACCTTCCGGGGGTCGACCTGTCCGAAGCCGAGCTGGATGGCGGAGTAGCCGTCCTTCTCGGTGGTGCGGACGCGGGTCACCACGCACGGACCGGCCTCGACGACGGTCACCGGGACCATCCGGTTGTCCGCGTCGAAGACCTGGGTCATGCCGAGCTTCTTGCCCAGGACGCCCTTGATCTGCTTAGCCATGTCAGTGCGTTCCCTCAGAGCTTGATCGAGATGTCAACGCCGGCGGGAAGGTCGAGTCGCATGAGCGAGTCGACCGTCTTCGGCGTCGGGTCGATGATGTCAATCAGCCGCTTGTGCGTGCGCATCTCGAAGTGCTCGCGGCTGTCCTTGTACTTGTGCGGCGAACGGATGACGCAGTACACGTTCTTCTCGGTCGGCAGCGGCACCGGGCCCGCGACCTTAGCGCCAGTCCGCGTCACCGTCTCGACGATCTTCTTGGCCGAAACGTCGATGACCTCGTGGTCATAGGCCTTGAGCCGGATGCGGATCTTCTGTCCCGCCATAATGGCCTCGGTGTCCTTCGCTGTCGTCTGAAAAAGTTGCGTGCGGCCTGTGGCCGCTGTGATGGCCGAGTCCGCCGGGCCTGGTGGCCCGTGCCGTCTCCGGCATGGCTTCCTCGTCCGTGCCCCACGTAGCAGACGCTTTCGGTCTGCGCTTTCTTCCGTGATCTGGCAGTTACTTCGGTCACTTCGGCCGAACCAACTGCGAGATCACGGTTCGTGGGTCGTGCCCGGCGGCACGTGCCGTACGGCACGGCCACCTCGTGGTGCGGCGGCCGGCCCTTTGGTCGAGGGCCGGCCGCCGCTCCGCGAGCGTACTACTTGAGGATCTTCGTCACACGGCCGGCGCCGACGGTGCGGCCACCCTCGCGGATCGCGAACTTGAGGCCCTCCTCCATCGCGATCGGCTGGATGAGCTGGACGGTCATCTCGGTGTTGTCACCGGGCATGACCATCTCGGTGCCCTCCGGCAGGTTCACAACGCCGGTCACGTCAGTCGTACGGAAGTAGAACTGCGGACGGTAGTTGTTGAAGAACGGCGTGTGGCGGCCGCCCTCGTCCTTCGAGAGGATGTAGACCTGACCCTCGAACTCCGTGTGCGGAGTCGTGGTGCCCGGCTTGATGATGCACTGGCCGCGCTCGACGTCCTCGCGCTTGATGCCACGGAGGAGCAGACCGACGTTGTCACCGGCCTGGCCCTCGTCGAGGAGCTTGCGGAACATCTCGACACCGGTGACCGTGGTGGTGGTCTTGGTGTCCTTGATGCCGATGATGTCGACGGTCTCGTTGACCTTGACGACACCGCGCTCGATACGGCCGGTGACGACGGTGCCGCGACCGGTGATCGAGAACACGTCCTCGATCGGCATGAGGAACGGCTTGTCGGTCTCACGGGTCGGCTCGGGGACGTTCTCGTCCACGGCGGTCATGAGCTCGATGATGCTGTCGCCCCACTTCTGGTCGCCCTCGAGGGCCTTCAGAGCGGAGACGCGGACGACCGGCAGGTCGTCGCCGGGGAACTCCTGAGCCGAGAGAAGCTCACGGACCTCGAGCTCGACGAGCTCCAGGATCTCCTCGTCGTCGACCATGTCGGCCTTGTTGAGGGCCACGACGATGTAGGGGACGCCGACCTGGCGGGCCAGGAGGACGTGCTCCTTCGTCTGCGGCATCGGGCCGTCGGTGGCGGCGACCACGAGGATCGCGCCGTCCATCTGGGCCGCACCGGTGATCATGTTCTTCACGTAGTCGGCGTGACCGGGGCAGTCCACGTGGGCGTAGTGGCGCTTCTCGGTCTGGTACTCGACGTGCGCGATGGAGATCGTGATACCACGAGCCTTCTCCTCGGGCGCCTTGTCGATCTTGTCGAACGGGGTCGCCTCGTTGAGCTCAGGGAAACGCTCGTGGAGCACCTTGGTGATCGCCGCGGTCAGAGTGGTCTTGCCGTGGTCGATGTGCCCAATGGTGCCGATGTTTACGTGCGGCTTGGTCCGCTCGAACTTGGCCTTGGCCACTGTCTGTCTCCTTAGAGATTCTGACTTGACTTTCGTCTTTTCACTCGGGCTTGGGGAGGCCGTCCCTCACGGGACCGGCCGGCGAGCCGTCTTTCTCCCCGCACCCTCCCGATGAGGAGGCGACCAGGTCGCCTCCGCCACCGGAACGGATGCCGGACCTACTCGCCCCGCACCTTCGCGACGATCTCCTTGGCGATGTGCGCAGGCACTTCCGCGTAGGAGTCGAACTGCATGCTGAAGCTGGCGCGCCCCTGCGTCTTGCTACGAAGGTCACCCACGTAGCCGAACATCTCAGAGAGCGGCACGAGCGCCTGGATGACACGCGCGCCGGCGCGCTCATCCATCGCCCGGATCTGCCCGCGGCGGCCGTTGAGGTCGCCGATGACGTCGCCCATGTAGTCCTCGGGGGTGGTGACATCGACAGCCATCACCGGCTCCAGGATTACGGCGTCCGCCTTGCGCGCGGCCTCCTTGAAGGCCATCGATCCAGCGATCTTGAAGGCCATTTCGGACGAGTCGACCTCGTGGAAGGCGCCGTCCTGCAGGGTGACCTTCACCCCGACCATGGGGTAGCCGGCGAGAACGCCGAACTCGGCGGCCTCCTGGGCGCCCGCGTCCACCGACGGGATGTACTCCCTGGGGATGCGGCCACCGGAGACCTTGTTCGCGAACTCGTAGCCGTCGTTGCCTTCGCCGAGCGGCTCGAGGTCGATGATGACCCGGGCGAACTGGCCGGAACCACCGGTCTGCTTCTTGTGGGTGTAGTCGACCTTCTCCACCTTGCGGCGGATGGTCTCCCGGTAGGCGACCTGCGGCCGGCCGACGTTGGCCTCGACCTTGAACTCGCGGCGCATCCGGTCGACGAGGATCTCCAGGTGGAGCTCGCCCATACCCCAGATGACGGTCTGGCCGGTCTCCTCGTCACGGCGGACCTGGAAGGACGGGTCCTCCTCGGCCAGCCGCTGGATCGCGGTGCTGAGCTTCTCCTGGTCGCCCTTGGTCTTGGGCTCGATCGCGACGTTGATGACCGGGGCCGGGAACGTCATCGACTCCAGGACGACCTGGTTGGCCGGGTCGCACAGGGTGTCACCGGTGGTGGTGTCCTTCAGACCCATCACGGCGACGATCTGACCGGCGTGCGCGGACGGGCGCTCCTCGCGCTTGTTCGCGTGCATCTGGTAGATCTTGCCGATCCGCTCCTTGCGGCCCTTCACGGAGTTGATGACCCCGGAGCCGGACTCGAGGGTGCCCGAGTAGATGCGGATGTAGGTGAGACGACCCAGGTGCTGGTCGGCCGCGATCTTGAAGGCGAGCGCGGAGAACGGCTCGTCCACGTCCGCGTGACGCTCCACGACCGCCTCCTCGTCACCGACCGCGTGGCCCTTGAAGGCCGGGATGTCGGTGGGCGCGGGGAGGTAGGCGACGATCGCGTCGAGCAGGGGCTGGACGCCCTTGTTCTTGAACGCGGTACCGGTCAGGACCGGGTTGATGGCGCTGGACAGCGTCGCGCGGCGGATGGCCGCGACCAGCTGCTCCTCGGTGGGCTCGACGCCCTCCAGGAAGAGCTCCATCAGCTCGTCGTCGTTCTCGGCCACGGTCTCCACGAGCTTGTCACGCCACTCGCGGGCGGCGTCGGCGTACTCGGCCGGGATGTCGACGACCTCGTACATCTCGCCCTTGGCCGCCTCGGCGCTCCAGAGCAGGCCCTTCATCTTCACCAGGTCGATGACGCCCTTGAAGTCGGCCTCGACGCCCCAGGGAAGCTGGATGACCGCCGGGGTGGCGTTCAGCCGGCTGACCATCATGTCGACGCAGCGGTGGAACTCCGCGCCGACGCGGTCCATCTTGTTGACGAAGCAGATGCGGGGCACGCCGTAACCGTCGGCCTGGCGCCAGACCGTCTCGGACTGAGGCTCGACACCCGCCACACCGTCGAACACGGCGACGGCACCGTCGAGGACGCGGAGCGAGCGCTCCACCTCGATGGTGAAGTCGACGTGGCCCGGCGTGTCGATGATGTTGATCGTGTGGCCGAGCCACTCGCAGGTCGTAGCGGCGGAGGTGATGGTGATACCACGCTCCTGCTCCTGCTCCATCCAGTCCATCGTGGCTGCGCCCTCGTGGACTTCACCGATCTTGTAGTTGATGCCGGTGTAGAACAGGATGCGCTCGGTCGTGGTGGTCTTGCCCGCGTCGATGTGGGCCATGATGCCGATGTTTCGCACCTTGGCCAGGTCAAGAGCGGTCGTGGTGGCCACTTCTCTCGCGTCCTCGTCGTCTCGTCGAACCCGCTGTTACCAGCGGTAGTGGGCGAAGGCCTTGTTGGACTCGGCCATCTTGTGGGTGTCCTCGCGCTTCTTGACGCTGGCGCCGAGGCCATTGCTGGCGTCGAGCAGCTCGTTCATGAGGCGCTCGGTCATGGTCTTCTCGCGACGGGCGCGGGAGTACTGCACCAGCCAACGCAGGGCCAGGGTGGTGCTGCGCGCGGCGCGCACCTCGACCGGGACCTGGTAGGTCGCACCGCCGACGCGGCGGCTGCGGACCTCGAGGGTGGGCTTGACGTTGTCCAGCGCGCGCTTCAGGGTGACGACCGGGTCGTTGCCGGTCTTCTCCCGAGCACCTTCGAGGGCGCCGTAGACGATGGACTGCGCGATGGAGCGCTTGCCGTCCAGGAGCACCTTGTTGATGAGCGCGGTGACCAGCGGCGAGTTGTGGACCGGGTCAGCCATGAGCTGACGACGGCCAGGAGAACCCTTGCGAGGCATTCTTACTTCTCCTTCTTCGCGCCGTAACGGCTACGGGCCTGCTTGCGGTTGCGGACACCCTGGGTGTCGAGCGAGCCGCGGATGATCTTGTAGCGAACACCCGGCAGGTCCTTCACACGACCGCCACGGACGAGCACGATGGAGTGCTCCTGAAGGTTGTGGCCGACACCCGGGATGTAGGCCGTGACCTCGATGCCGTTGGTGAGCCGGACACGCGCGACCTTGCGGAGGGCGGAGTTCGGCTTCTTGGGGGTCGTGGTGTAAACGCGCATGCAGGTGCCGCGTCGCTGGGGGCTGGCCTTGAGCGCCGGGGTCTTGGTCTTGGTGACCTTGTCCTGGCGGCCCTTGCGGACCAGCTGCTGAATCGTAGGCACCGCGTCTCCGTTCGTGCTTGCCGGTGATTCGAATGTTGTTGCCTTTGCAGGTACTGCCGGTGTCATGACCTGCGAAGTGGCCGCCCACTCCGACCCACGCGGTCGGGCGTGTCGCGCACTTGTCGCGCCAGCTCCGAGCCTGCCCGGTGGAGGGGGCCACGCGGCGCCTCTGCCGACTCCTCGCGGGAACCTGTCGACGCGCACGCATGAGGGCCCATGAAGACACGGGCACGGTGGGTAAGACTACCCAGTCAAGCGCAACACGTCAAAACCATCGCGCCTGCCGGCCGTCCCGGTGAACACCCGTATTCGTGCCATGACTCCCGCGGCCGGCTCACCGCCGGTCGCTGCTGGGTCCATGACGAGTTTACCGGTCGTGCGGGACTTCTCCGGCCGTTCTTCCTCTCAACGTCAGGACTTCACCGCAACATTCCGGTCAAGAGAGACCAACAGGGATTCGGCGGGAAGCGGGAAAGCGGACGGCGCCCGCCCCCGGAGGGGACGGGCGCCGTCGACGTCACACTCAGCGGTTGTACTGACCGAAGTCGTACTCCTCCAGCGGAACGGCCTCGCCGGAGCCCGAACCGAAGGTGTAGTCCGCCGCGGAGCCGTCGTAGCCGCCGACCGTGTACATCGCGGCCTTGGCCTCCTCGGTCGGCTCGACCCGGACGTTGCGGTACTGCGGCATGCCGGTACCGGCCGGGATGAGCTTTCCGATGATGACGTTCTCCTTGAGGCCGAGCAGGGAGTCGGACTTGGCGTGGATCGCCGCGTCCGTGAGCACCCTGGTCGTCTCCTGGAAGGACGCCGCCGACAGCCAGGACTCGGTGGCCAGCGACGCCTTGGTGATGCCCATGAGGACCGGACGGCCGGAGGCCGGCGTGCCCTGCTCCGCCACGCACTCGCGGTTCATCCGCTCGAAGCGGGGCCGCTCGACGAGCTCACCGGGCAGCATGTCGGTGTCACCCGACTCCAGCACGTTCACGCGCTTGAGCATCTGCCGAACGATGATCTCGATGTGCTTGTCGTGGATGGACACACCCTGCGAGCGGTAGACCTGCTGGACCTCGGCCACCAGGTGCAGCTGCACGGCCCGCGGGCCGAGGATGCGCAGCACCTCGTTGGGGTTGACCGCACCGGCGATCAGCTGCTGGCCCACCTTGACGTGCTGACCCTCCGAGACCAGCATCCGCGACCGCATCGAGACCTGGTAGGCGACCTCTTCGGAACCGTCGTCGGGAATGATGACGACCTTCCGGGTCTTGTCGGTCTCGTCGATGCGGACCCGGCCCTCGGCCTCGCTGATCGGGGCGACGCCCTTGGGGACGCGCGCCTCGAAGAGCTCCTGGACACGGGGCAGACCATGGGTGATGTCCGCACCCGCCACACCACCGGTGTGGAAGGTACGCATCGTCAGCTGGGTGCCGGGCTCGCCGATCGACTGGGCGGCGATGATGCCGACGGCCTCGCCGACGTCCACGAGCTTGCCGGTGGCCAGCGAACGGCCGTAGCAGGTGGCGCAGACACCGATCTTGGCCTCGCAGACCAGCGGGCTGCGGGTCCTGACGGTCTCCACCCCGGCCTCGACCAGCGCGGTGACGTGGATGTCGTTGATGTCGACACCCGCACTCACGATGACCTTGCCGTCCACCTCGACGTCCTCGGCCAGGATGCGGCCGTGCACGTTGCTCTCGCCGTTCTCGGGCTTGACCAGGTTGCCCTGCGCGTCACGCTCGGCGACGTGCAGCGGGACCGTACGGTCGGTGCCGCAGTCGATCTCGCGGACGATGACGTCCTGGGCGACGTCCACCAGACGCCGGGTGAGGTACCCGGAGTCGGCGGTCCGCAGCGCGGTGTCGGCCAGACCCTTCCGCTGTCCGTGGGTGGAGATGAAGTACTCCAGCACCGACAGGCCCTCGCGGAACGAGGCCTTGATCGGACGCGGGATCGTCTCACCCTTGGTGTTGGACACCAGACCGCGGATGCCGGAGATCTGCCGGACCTGCATCAGGTTTCCACGGGCGCCGGACTGGACCATCATCCAGACCGGGTTGCTCTTGGGGAACGCCTGCTGCATGTCGTCGGTCACGTCGCTGGTGGCGTGGGTCCAGATCTCGATGAGCTCCTGGCGGCGCTCCTCGTCGGTGATCAGGCCGCGCTCGTACTCCCGCTGGACCTTGTCGGCCCGGCGCTCGTACGACTCCATGATCGTGGCCTTGTTCGGCGGCGCGATGACATCCTCGATGGAGATCGTCACACCGGCCCGAGTCGCCCAGTAGAAGCCGGCGTCCTTGAGCGCGTCGAGCGCGGCCGCCACCTCCACCTTCGGGTACTTCTCGGCCAGCTCGTTGACGATGGCCGAGAGCTGCTTCTTGCCGACCTGGAAGTTGACGTACGGGTAGTTCGCCGGGAGCGTCTGGTTGAACAGGCAGCGGCCGAGCGTGGTCTCCAGGCGGTAGGGGTCGCCCGGCTCCCAGCCCTCGGGACCCTGCCAGCCGCGCGGCGGCGGGACGTCCCCGTCGAACCGGACCTGGATCGTGGCCTGGATGTCCAGCTCGCGGCGGTCGAAGGCCATGAGCGCCTCCGACACCGAGCCGAAGACCCGGCCCTGACCCGGCGCGTTCTCGCTCTCGTCCTTCTCGGTGGTCAGCGAGTACAGGCCGATGACCATGTCCTGGGTGGGCATGGTGACCGGCTTGCCGTCGGCCGGCTTCAGGATGTTGTTGGTGGACAGCATCAGGATGCGGGCCTCGGCCTGCGCCTCGGCCGACAGCGGCAGGTGCACGGCCATCTGGTCACCGTCGAAGTCCGCGTTGAACGCGGTGCAGACGAGCGGGTGGATCTGGATGGCTTTGCCCTCGACCAGCTGCGGCTCGAAGGCCTGGATGCCCAGGCGGTGCAGGGTGGGCGCGCGGTTGAGCAGCACGGGGTGCTCGGTGATGACCTCTTCGAGGACGTCCCACACGACCGGGCGGGCCCGCTCGACCATCCGCTTGGCCGACTTGATGTTCTGCGCGTGGTTCAGGTCGACCAGGCGCTTCATCACGAACGGCTTGAAGAGCTCCAGCGCCATCTGCTTGGGCAGACCGCACTGGTGCAGCTTCAGCTGCGGGCCGACGACGATGACCGAACGGCCGGAGTAGTCGACGCGCTTGCCCAGGAGGTTCTGGCGGAACCGGCCCTGCTTGCCCTTCAGCATGTCGCTGAGGGACTTCAGCGGGCGGTTGCCGGGGCCGGTGACCGGGCGGCCGCGGCGGCCGTTGTCGAACAGCGCGTCGACGGCCTCCTGGAGCATCCGCTTCTCGTTGTTCACGATGATCTCGGGCGCGCCGAGGTCGAGAAGACGCTTGAGGCGGTTGTTCCGGTTGATCACCCGGCGGTACAGGTCGTTCAGGTCCGAGGTCGCGAACCGGCCACCGTCGAGCTGCACCATCGGGCGCAGGTCCGGCGGGATGACCGGGATGCAGTCGAGGACCATGCCGTTGGGCGAGTTGCGCGTGTTCAGGAACGCGGACACGACCTTGAGACGCTTGAGCGCGCGGGCCTTCTTCTGGCCCTTGCCGCTGCGGATCGTCTCGCGGAGGTTCTCGGCCTCGGCGTCGAGGTCGAAGTTGGACAGACGCTCCTGGATGGCCTGGGCGCCCATGCCACCGCGGAAGTAGCGGCCGAAGCGGTCGCGCATCTCGCGGTAGAGCAGCTCGTCGCCCTCGAGGTCCTGGACCTTGAGGTTCTTGAAGCGGCTCCAGACCTCCTCCAGGCGGTCCAGCTCGCGCTGAGCCCGGTCGCGGAGCTGACGCATCTCGCGCTCGGCGCCCTCACGGACCTTGCGGCGCTGGTCGCCCTTGGCGCCGGCGGCCTCCAGCTCGGCCAGGTCGCCCTCGAGCTTCTTCTGGCGGGCCTCGACGTCGGCGTCACGGCGCTGCTCGATGTGCTGCCGCTCGACGGAGATCTTCGCCTCCAGCGACGGCAGGTCACGCTCGCGCAGTTCCTTGTCCACGTGCGTGATCATGTAGGCCGCGAAGTAGATGACCTTCTCCAGGTCCTTCGGGGCCAGGTCGAGCAGGTATCCCAGACGGGACGGCACGCCCTTGAAGTACCAGATGTGCGTGACCGGCGCGGCCAGCTCGATGTGGCCCATCCGCTCACGGCGCACCTTGGCCCGGGTCACCTCGACGCCGCAGCGCTCACAGATGATGCCCTTGAAGCGGACGCGCTTGTACTTGCCGCAGTAGCACTCCCAGTCCCGGGTGGGACCGAAGATCTTCTCGCAGAAGAGGCCGTCCTTCTCGGGCTTGAGGGTCCGGTAGTTGATGGTCTCCGGCTTCTTCACCTCACCGTGCGACCACTGACGGATGTCGTCCGCCGTCGCCAGTCCGATCCGAAGCTCATCGAAGAAGTTGACGTCCAGCATTTGTAATCCCCTCCTCAGCTTCTAGATCAGACCTCTTCGACACTGCTCGGCTCGCGCCGGGACAGGTCGATGCCGAGCTCCTCCGCGGCGCGGAAGACGTCCTCGTCGGTGTCGCGCATCTCGATCGACATGCCGTCGCTGGAGAGCACCTCGACGTTCAGGCACAGCGACTGCATCTCCTTGATGAGCACCTTGAAGGACTCGGGGATGCCCGGCTCGGGGATGTTCTCGCCCTTGACGATGGCCTCGTAGACCTTCACGCGGCCCAGCACGTCGTCGGACTTGATGGTCAGCAGCTCCTGCAGCGCGTAGGCCGCGCCGTAGGCCTCCAGCGCCCACACCTCCATCTCACCGAAGCGCTGGCCGCCGAACTGGGCCTTACCGCCGAGCGGCTGCTGGGTGATCATGGAGTACGGGCCCGTCGACCGGGCGTGGATCTTGTCGTCCACCAGGTGGAGCAGCTTCAGGATGTAGATGTAGCCGACCGAGATCGGGTGCGGGAACGGCTCGCCGGAGCGGCCGTCGAACAGCTTGGCCTTGCCGTTCGGGCCGACCATGCGGCCGCCGTCCCGGTTGACCAGGGTGCTGTCGAGCAGGCCGACGATCTCTTCCTCGCTGGCGCCGTCGAACACCGGGGTGGCCATGTTGGTTCGCGGCTCGACCTCGGCGAAGCCCTTGTCGCGCAGCCGTTCGGCCCAGGCCTCCTCGACGCCGGAGATGTCCCAGCCCCGGGCGGCGATCCACCCCAGATGGGTCTCCAGCACCTGCCCGACGTTCAT